>NZ_JBXWOE010000012.1:0-152684 GCF_059610725.1 Ruegeria sp. CDSC045 | reverse complement strand
ATACGCCTTGTTTTGCTGACGGGAGACCTGATGAGGGTGCCTGTAACGGGAATAGAACACTGCCCCCGGGCACCATTTAGCTAAGATAAATTATTCAATATCAAGGCTTTGATCTGATATCTGCTTTGTGTATCTACCATTACATCCATCAGTGTGTTTTGCATTGCCCGAAGCTGTGTGCCGAGACAACCGCTTGGTAAAAAGTACGAATACAAAGAACTGATTTAGCAGCGCGGCGGCTTTCGGACAATTTGGCACGATTTCCCGGAAAAAATCAAAGTGACTTCTGAGCCCACAGCATGGCGCGACGCGGCTATTTGTAGAAATATTCCCAGCCGCGATCTTCATGCAAACCGAAGCGGGCATTGAGCAGGTGGCCACTGAGCCGACATTCGCCGCGATTGCAGCAACTGTCGTTGCTAACGGCGGCTTTGCGCAGAAAGCTGACTTTGCAAAGTTGCCGTTCAATGTTTCGCTTGCCTAATTTGACCGGCCCAGATGGTCGGAGGCTTTTCGCGGAAGTGCGGCACTTTAGATTGTTGGCCTATTTGAAGTAAATTTGGGTACGGAGCATTGTTGGGCTACATCAGCCAACGTAAGCGCCAGGGATTAAAGGCAATACGAAATCCAATTATCCAGATGACAATTGACGAACTATTGGTCGATTAATCTCATTACCCGAGCAAAACCTACCCAGCGAGCTTCAGCGCTGCTTTCGTTTGACCGAGATAATGCATCCGGAATGCTTCGGGTGCCGTGCTGGTACATCACGAGCCATTGCGTCCACGTTACCGAGGTGCCGCAATGCTCCGTTGTTCAGTAACACGCCCCGCCCAGCGTCATACCGGCGCTGTCCAAATCCGCTGGCAACGCATTCCCAGTTTTCCTTGGCCGCCGCGCTGCGGAACCTCGGCAGGTCGTGCGGGTCATGCCGTCCAGGTGTTGCTGCGACGTGATCGTGTTTCTTTGAATTACTTTGGTGGGTTAAATGGTGGGTCACTTGTGTTGTGCCAGGTTGCTGAACAGTACCGGTTGTCGGCCTCGGCTTTGGGCGCATGATTGTCACGACGCCTTGTGGCTTCGGATGTCCTGGGACGGCCACGTGAGTTGCCGTAGGTTTTGGTGTCAACTGTGGAACCTGGCCAGGAACCGCCGTGGGAACTTGATTGGGGGTTGCGGTTGGGACAAGCGGTGGCGTCGCTGTAGTGCCGCTGGGTTGCGGAACACGGCCTGGCACTGCGACTGGTATTTGGTTGGGTGTCGCTGTTGGCACAAGGGGCGGCACAGCCGTCGGGCCAGTAACTTGAGGCGGAACCTGGCCAGGGATAGCTATCGGAACTTGATTGGGAGTTGCAGTCGGAACTTGCGGTGGCACCGCGGTAGGACCGGTAGCCAATGAGGGAACCTGATTTGGAACAGCTGTCGGAACCCGGCTTGGTGTCGCGTTTGGTGTCAAAGGCGGAACTAGGGTCGGCGCTAGGACCGGTGTGGGAACCTGACCTGGAACCGCTATTGGTGTCGCAATAGGAACCTGACCGGGAATTGCGTTCGGGACCGCGCCCGGCGCAAGGACTGGAACAGTAACTGATGTGGGCGTTTGCTGCGTTCCTTTAGGCGGCAACTGATTTGCCACCGGCTGCGTTGGGCCGGTAATTTGATTGCCTGCCCCTTGCCCACCGGCCTGCCCACATCCTTGGCTCGACTGGTGCGGATTCCCTACGCCACGGCACCACCCAAAATGATTTCCCTGCGCGACGACCTGCGTAGCGGCCAGCTCTGCGCCCAAACAAGCTGCGGTAAGTAAAACAATGCAGTTCCGTTTCATAACATCCTCACCAACTTGTTGTCAGAGCAAGATACGCGCCAGGATCGCCTGAGTCGGTCAAAGGGCCATCTCTCAAAGGGACACCGACATATCCGGACAGGAATAGGTTTTGCTTAAACTCAATGTCCAAACCCAGACCTGTCGATGCCAGTGTAGCATTATCAACTTCAAAACTCGCTGGGTCATTGTTCGAGATGTAACCCACGTCGAAAAAGACAAAAGGCGTTAAGCGATGAATGCTTTGGGAACTTGGAAAGTAGGAGTGCGACACTTCGAAAATCGCGGAAATCCCGGAATCACCGTCTACTTCGTCGAACCGATAGCCGCGCAATGCATAGCGATCACCAAGGAAGTACTCCTCGACCGAGGGCAGCCGGTCGGTTGTGAACTGGCCCCAGATCTCGGTGCGCCAAGCTGTGTTGGGTGCCAAAGCCGTCAGTGGGCTTTCGTATCCGATGCCGCCCCGCAGATGCCAGAACGAAGAGTCTCCGTCGTCAAAATTTGCGTCTGTCGTGTCATTGTCATTGTCACCAAAAGATAAGGTTAGCCCCGCTTCCAGAGCTTGCCCTTTTGGATAGTTTTGCCCGTAAAGATACGTAAGACCAACAACGCTCGCGTCACTGGACAATGGAACGCCGCCACTGACTGAGTCCGCTTTTGAAAGGCGATAATCCAGCAGAAAATATCCATATCGGGCTACGTCGCGGATCACGGGGTAACCCATCGCGACGGTGAAGTTCTCGCCGTCAATATCCGTTCTTGCAAAATCCCCCGAGAGGTCACGTTTTGCGTTTATGTTTCCGTAGAAAATCTCACCGTAGAGACCATTGCTGTTCAGCGGCGTGCGATAGGTAACAGCGCCCCACAAAGAGTGTTCGTCGTCTTTGTCCCAATTGTAATTGCCTGATCCCTCAAAGCGCAGTAAATCCCCGACGGTCAGCGTCGAATAAAACTCATGTACGACATAGAAGCTGAGCGCTTCTCCAAGCTCACGCGGAGGGTTGTCGAGTGTCGCACTCCCGGCTTGTTTGCGCAGAGGCTCTCCCAATACTCTCAGCCTAGCACCTGCCTGATCCGGATAATCAAGTTCGGTCGACAATTCCAAATCAGGTATGTCCTCAGCCAACATAACCGCCCGCTCAAATTGTTTGAGAGTTATTGGATATGCGGTGGTGAGGGGGCGAAAGATCTTTTCCAAGGTTTGGAACGTGCGCGTATCTACACCTTCAATTTCGATGGTTTGAATACGCCCTTCATCAACAACAATGCTCTGCCCATCGGGGCCAGGCCAGGCCTCAGCCAAAAAATAGCCGTCTTCTCGGTAGATCTGCGTGATCGTTGATGCGACCTCCACCGCTGTGATGCGCCCTGATCGATCAAAGGCCAACTGACCGGCAAAAGTTAACAGCTCATCTGAATCATACACCGTTACGCCGCTGACAGAGTGCTGTGATGCTATGTCCCAAGTTTGTGCAATGCTGTATTTTGGAACTGAAACAATGGCCACAAAAGTGCAAATGATCGCAATTACAACCGAGTTGGTTACGGGCATTTTCTACAACCTTAGCATGATTGAGCATGTTAAAACCCAAACCTATTACGAGGCTTGAATGTCTAAGCTTGCCGTTATTCAAATTTGATCACGACTGGTGCTTTCGAGATACACAGCAAACAGACTACAATGCGCCTTCGTCGCCAAGGAACTCGATACCAGCTGTCGCGCCATCACTGTAGGCAATGCAATTCCACGGAGCGCGATCCGCACCTACGCCGACAGTAACTTGTGTTCCCGCCTCGCTAAACGCAGATGAGAGCACCACGACTTGCGAATTGTTCGTCGCGTTGGCTACATCCCGTAAACATGCCTGCTGAGCGGGCGTGAGCTCGGCGGACGCGCTGTACGTACTCGTGTCGTCGCAGGCTGCAAGCAATGCGAAACATGTCATGCCTGCAATCATAACCTTCTTGTTAGTCATTTTTTTCTCCCTCAGGTTCCTTTGAAATTAGTGAAATTGGATGCGCATGTTTGAAGCTTTTGCGTCTGTGCAGCCAACAGAACACACCTCGATCCTTTGACTACCTTTCCCAAAAACTTGCCGCGCGGGGCTTGTGGGGCAGAACGACATTACGTTGACTACCGAGGCCGCCAACAACGCGTGATGGCCGTATGACGTCACTGGTAAAAGCTAGAGCGAACTTGGGAGAGAGGGCGAGTACGTTAAGTCTGAGCATCGTGTTCTCCCAAGCCAGATTATTGTGAAGTGCCTTCCGACCGCCGGCACTCACTCCAGCAGTCGGAAGGGCCCGGTAGATCGGGCGACAGCGACAACAACGGAGGTAAAAATAGTTGTGTCGAATTCGTATGTTCGAATATATTTTTTCATAAATCAACATTTTTTCCGCGCGTAAACTTCTTTACGCTCTCGTACGATAGGCTTCTGCTTTCAAACAAAAAGGTAAGTGGGAGTACCCAGAGGGGAGAGTGTGTTCTCCTGAGCGGCGAAATGTTTTGAGACCGCACAGAAACTGAGAAAGGAATGAAAGATGGGATTCGGTGAAGCAGTTAAAACGTGTTTCTCGAAATACTTCCAGTTCTCCGGGCGGGCTATACGCTCAGAATACTGGTGGTTCTTCTTGTTTGTGGTTCTCGTAAGTGCCGTTTTTGCCGGGTTGGATTCGATCCTGTTCGGGACAAACCCCGAAACAGGCCAAGGATCTCGGGTTCTGTCCTCTGTTTTTCAACTGGCCGTTCTCATACCAATGCTAGCCGCCGGTTGGCGGAGGCTGCATGATACAGGACGACCTGGTTGGTACTTGCTGCTGCCGATGGTGCTCAGCATTACAACGCTTTTTGTTATGCTGGGTGGGGTGGCGTTCTTTTCGGTATTGGAGCAAGGGACCGAAAACCCCGATGCATTGCGAGGACCCGCGGCAGTCCTGGGCTTGACCGGTATTGTCGTTGTCTCAATTCTGCAAATCGTTCTGTCCATTCTGATGATCTGGTGGCTGACACGACCTTCCCAAGAAGGCGCAAACGAATACGGCGCACCTGCTTCCTGACCTCGCTGTGGGGGCAACAGGTCGGAATCTCTGCTGAATGAAAGTGCAAACCGCAACACCATGGAGAGAGAAAATGAGTTTCAGACCGATTTCCATTGGAACGCTAATGATGGCAATGGCGACCACAGCATCGGCGGAGTGGTCGTTCAGTTCCGGGCCTAATCCCAATGCATTTATTCAGACCGGAAACATGACGCTAGAGCTTCAGTGTAACCGTATTCGCTTTGCTCCAGCTGGATATGAGGACAGCCAGGACATTGCGGAGAAGCAAGGGCTTTCCTTTCGTTTTTTGAAGAACGGCACCACCGAGGTTGGGGCATTTCAGGTTGGCGCTGAAAACGCTGTGTTGCTGATCGTTGACAATTATCCCGTCGAGATCAGTTTCAATAGTCAGCAGGACTATGGTTTTGTATTGGACCAGCTTGCGGCCAATGCATCGGTTAATTTGTCGATGATTGATCAAGATGTCAGCTATGGAATCTTCGACTTAAAAGGTTCCCGCGCGGCAATTCGGTCCCTTCGTTCTGAGTGCGCTTCGGATGCCAGCCAGGGAGCCTCCTATGAAGCACCCGAAGGCATCGTCTATTGTGGAGGCGGTGCGATAAAACGCGTGATCGAACCTATGATTTTGGAAAACCCGGAGGGGGAGTGGGACGCGCGAGTGGCAGTCAGCGGCGAGTGGATCAGAGCCATGACGGCCTACAGTTACTTCGGAAACTCTGAGCCACCGGCCGGATTTGTCGTCGCCCTGCTTGGGGAAGACAGGTCCGAATTTCTGATTTTTAGCGAAGGCTCGGCAAACTGGCTGGAGTACGGGGACTACAGGTATGATCAATGCAATTGATGCTACCTTCCAACCAGCTTCCCAAATAGTGCGCCAGTTGAAAGGTTTGGTTTCCGGGATTGTGCTTGCTTCGGGCCTTGTTTGGACCTCACCAGCTGCAGCGGCTGATGTTTCGCAACTTCCGCCTGGTTTTGCGGGCCCGTGACGCTGTACTGTCGAAGTCGATTATTATAATTGGGTTACCGCTGATGGCCCGCGAAGGTATGGGGAGTCAGTGGCACTTCGACGATCTTGACGTCTACTACCAGAACTGTGTGACAGGCGGACCTGGTTCATTCGTAGTCCCGGTGCTTGACTGGCAGGGCTTTGCGGAGGGCGTACGAAGAAAATTGGTACTGGAAATTGGGTCAGCGCCAGCAATAGGAGAGGTTATGAAGGCGCAACTTGCCTCACCCTCAGACTGCCTGATTGGCGAGAAGATCTGGGAACGGAACCAACATATCTGGAGCGAACCCTAGAATCGGCCTTTGCATCAACCAGCCGCGGCTCGATACAAAAAAGCCAGCAGCAATATTCTAAGGGAAACTAGTTTTCCGCGCTTCCAATGGAACCACACAAATGATGGTGAATCTTCGATACGGTGTGAGTAGACAAACTTATTGACATCGATTTGTACGAACCGAGCGAAATTTGTACGCTTATGGTTAATTCGCTAAGCTCTGCGACGGGCATTTCCAACTGCTAGATCAACCGTTCACTGCCGCTAAGACGACCGCTGACGATCGATTCCGGGGGCTGAAGACTGGTCGCTGGTGCTGGCGGGTTGGGTGGGGAGCGGACGTACACGCGTAGTACTGCCAGGAACTGGTTAGAGCCCAGAGTGACAGATGCTGCGCTAGCTAGGAATGGCAGCGGTGCGCTAATGTCGACTCTGCAAAGTTGAACGAACGGAATACACGGAACTTTTATCGCGCTCTCATCCGTTCTGGTGCAGAATTCTCCAAACCGGTCGATGATCGAATTCGCAGCTGGTGAAAAAAATCACGCTTTGACTGTCATCTGAAGCATTAGTCACTCGCTCAAAAGAGCCGAAAGCTGCTTCGCTCCCTTCTGAAGTATGCCCAGAAACGACATCAGACTGTTGACGTCATGACGTTGTGTCGGCGCGTGAACCGAAAGCGTGCCTACCAATCGGCCTTGTCCATCCTGAACGGGTACTGCTAGGGCAGTCATTCCGGTCATGAATTCCTCGTCATCGGTGGAATAACTATTCTCAGAGATACGTCGGATCTCCGATCGCAATGCCTTGGGATCGGTCAGCGAGCGTTCGGTTTGTGGTTGTAGATGTCCTGCCGAAAGAAACCCATCCAGCTTTCTTTGCCGTAGTGTGGACAGGTACATCTTGCCGCTGGCCGTGCAATGGAAGGGCACCTGTGTCCCGACCGGCAGTTGAATTCGCAGGGGCCACTTCGTTTCCACCCGGTCGAGATAGATCATGCCCTCGCGGTCTGGAATGGCGAGATTACATGTCTCGCCAACAGTTTCAGCCACACTGCGCAAGATCGCCAGTCGTGCAGTGCGCAAATGCTCGGACGACATGGTGTTGACCGATAGCAGTCGCAGCCGGTGTCCCGGGCCATATGATCTGCCATCGAGATCCCGCTGCAGAAACCCCTCGGCTTCTGCGGTTTGCAGCAGACGGTGAATTGTTGGCTTGGCCAGACCTAATGCCTCAATCAGATCCGATGGTTTTACGGAAACGCCACGCCGCGCCACCTCCTCGAGGATCAGCAGGAGGCGGAGGTTGGTCGGTATTTGAGTTTCTTTTTCTTGTGTTTCCGTCTCGGCCATCCTGCAACAGTCTAGTTATTTGGCAGCAGTATCAAGGCCAGATCGGGCACAAGCGACACTAAAATCCAAACCGAAAGAAGCGCCACCAGATAGGGTACCGTATACCGAAGCAACCGGAAATAGGGTACTCCTGTTACTCCTGAAGCCACATAGAGGTTCAGCCCATAAGGTGGTGTGATGAATCCAATGGACGCCCCCACAAGGAAGATCACCGAGAAATGGATTGGATCAATCCCAACCGAGGCCGCGATTGGCGCAAGAATTGGAGCGAGAATTATGGTTACCGGTAGGCTTTCCAGAACCATACCCGAGAAGAAGACAATCACCATCGACGTGAACAGAACCGCATAGTACCCACCCATCGAGGTTACAAAATCTCCAATGGTTTGTTGCGCGCCGAGCAATGACAAGATCTGTTGCATCACAACTGATATCGCGATCAGCGGCGCAAGGATGCCGGTGATCTGGGCCGAGCGGATGACGATCGAGGGGATCTCGGGGATCGTAAAGCCTTCGACCACGAACATTTCGGCGTAACTCTTCTCGGTTGGCGATATGTCGTTTCTGGCCCCCATAATCCGGTTGATCGGATAGCTGACCAAACCAGCGATCACACAGAAGCCAACCGTCACGCCCGCGGCTTCTGTCGGTGAAAATTTGCCTGTGTAGATGCCCCACAGCACCAGCCCAATGGCGAAAAATCCAAGCCAGGCGCCAAATGCCGTTTTCAGTACCCGGTTGAGCTGCAAAGGGATCAGATGGCCCCACCCGTTCATGCGGCAAATGATCCAGCACGCGAATTGCATACCAAAGACCATGAGCGCGCCCGGAAGAATGCCCGCCACGAACAACTCGGAAATAGGAAGGTTCATCAAGAAGCCATAGACGATGAAGATAATGGAAGGCGGGATAATGATCCCTACAGTACCCCCTGCCGCAGCGGTCGCCGCGCTGAACCGTTCGTCATAGCCACCTTTGACCATCTCGGGGTGCAGCATCGAACCAATTGTGGCTGTCGTCGCCGAGTTTGATCCCGAAATCGCCGCGAATAACCCGCAGGCACCAAGCGATGCCATCGCCAACCCACCACGTATCCAGCCCAGACAGGCATAGGCGAAATCGCTGAGCCTTCGGGCAATACCAGACTTGTTGATCAGGTCTCCGGTCAGGATAAAGAGCGGCATCGCGAGCAGGGCAAAGCCTTTGTTGAACACGTTCAACAGTTCGGCCCCCATATTGTCCAGCGTCAAGCCAAGGACGAATGAGCAGCCGATCACCCAATAGCCGATGACCAAAAACACCGGCACGCCCAGCATGAACAGAAAGGTAACCCCAAGTGAGATCAGTGTAACCAAAGTTCCGTCTGTCATCAGTCTGCTCCGATCACGGCCTGCTTGATCAGCGGCTCACCTGTTTTCCAGTTTTGCAGATCGTCGGTGAGGTTCTGAAACACACGCCCGATCATCAAAAAGAACGAAAGAGGCGCGGCCAGCAAAAACCACCACTGCATGATATTGTCCGTGCCGAGAACGATCTGAAAATTTGACGCCGATAACGCAACCAGTCGCGTGGTCGTCACGATGACGATCACGGCAAAGATGAACCACAGCACCGCATCAAGGATCAAACAGGCCAACTGCCCGCCTCGGGGCATTGCTGTGCGGAACTCATTGAAACTCAGATGCGTCCGCAGGCGAACATTGTACGTAGCCCCGAACCACGCCATCACCATAAACAACAAGGGAGGGATAGTGGTGGACCACGGTTCTTGATCGTTGAACACGAATCGGTCGATCACGCCCCAGAAAATGATCAACGCAATGGCGAGGTAAGAATATACCATCACCGACCGCTCCAGATGGCGCTCGATAAACGGCACTGTCCGATAGATCAGCATGATCACGAATCCGCCCATGGCTGAAACAACCGCGCCCAACACCCATGCGGCGTCCGATTCCAGCGCTGATTGAATCTCGAACGAATCCTGGCTGAGAAAGGCACTGAAGATCGCGCCTGTGTCTGCCCAAAACGACATGTACCCCGTCCTCCCAGTCGGTGTGTATTAGAACCGGCCCGCTTGGGGCCGGTTCGTCTTTTGTATCAGGCTTCGCCTTTCCACCAACGGCGCGGTTCTACGTTTTCCGGCAGGGTGTCTGCCGGAATCTCACGCGCGATGTCGTAGATTTCCTGATAGGTATCGATGCCACCGGCCCATTTGTTCAAACGCTCACGCCACTGCGCCCAAGGTTCGGGGTTGTAGTTCGGGGCGCACATCTCTTCGGCCAGTTTGATCTGATCATCTGGCAGGAATGCCGGACGTACTCCATTTTCGGCGAAGATAGTATCAGGCAGCTGCGGTTCCGAGAAACCGACGGTGTTCAGCAAAGCCGCCTCATTGGCACCTTGAATCAAAGCCTGCGTAAAGTAGGAAGACTCCATCACAGCATCCTGCAGCTCCCCGCCCAGACTGTCGAACACTTTGGCCGACATTGAGGTATGTTCAGTGCCGCAGAAGAATTTCAGGTTGACTGACTGCGACACCACTGGAGCCATGTTGGCATATGCGACGGCCGATGCCCACGTTTCAGCCCCGTCGATTAGACCAGTCTTCAACGCATCCAGAGTTTCTTCCCATGCAACCGGTACCGGATTCAGGTTCAACAGCTGCATCGCAATGCGTCCCAGCTGCGTACCCGTCACACGGTTCTTTGTACCGAACAGCTCTTCCAGTTTGGTGACGGTCGGCTTGTCGGCAAAGGTCGAACCCATTTGCAGGCCGCGCAATTCACAGTGGGTAAACAGGAACTTCAGGCCGTGCCGTTTCTCAAGCGGATCACGCAGAATGCGCTGGCTCGCCGGGCTGTAGAAGAAGTGATACTGCGCTGCCCGGCTAGGGAACATGTAAGCATAGTCCAGCACGTTGAGATACGGCGCGCCTCCAGCCGAGTTTTGGGTCGAGGCCGCGTAAATATCAACAATGCCCTGCTGGGTTTTTTCAACACAGCTCAGCTGGCCGCAGATCTGGTTGTCGCCAATGAACTCGATCCGAATTTCACCGTCCGTGCGCTCTTCCAGATCGCGTGCAAACTCGATCGCGCCGGCGCGTTCGATCAGCAGATTGCGGGTGTTAAAGCCCGATGCGCCGAATTTAAGCGTGTGCTTTGGCTCTTTCGAGAAGCGCTTTTCATAGGTTGATTCGGCTGCCTGCGCCAGATTCGCCAGGCTCATCGCGCCACCGAACCCGCCTGCCGCCAGCAGTGTCGAACTCATGCCATACCGCCCGGCCACACGAAAAAAATCTCGCCGGGAAATGCCACTTAGTTTCTTACCGATCTCCATTGCTTACCTCCCTGATCGCAATTAATGAGACGTTTTGTATCAAAAAATGCTAGTATATTTCTCGCATCTTGCATAGAGTTTTTTTCAGTCGCGTCGGGAGGAGACAGTTATGGAAGTCGATTATGCGGTAGTCGGAGCAGGATCTTCGGGCTGTGTCATTGCCAACCGTTTGAGTGCTGATCCCAATACGACCGTCGCATTGCTGGAGGCTGGCGGTCGCGACACCAACCCGTGGATTCACATTCCGGTCGGTTATTTTAAAACAATGCACAACCCGTCGGTTGACTGGTGCTATCGCACTGAACCCGATCCGGGGCTTAATGGACGATCCATAGACTGGCCACGAGGCAAGGTGCTGGGCGGCTCATCCTCGCTGAACGGGCTGCTTTATGTCCGCGGCCAGAAAGAAGACTACGATCGCTGGCGGCAAATGGGCAATGAGGGATGGGGGTGGGACGATGTCTTGCCCTTGTTTAAACGCTGCGAAGATCAAGAACGCGGTGAAGATGAGTTTCACGGCATTGGCGGGCCTTTGTCTGTTTCGAACATGCGCATTCAACGCCCCATCTGCGACGCCTGGGTTGCCGCGGCACAGGCCGCAGGCTACCCGTTCAACCCCGACTACAACGGTGCTGAACAAGAGGGCGTGGGGTATTTCCAACTGACCACCCGCAACGGCCGTCGCTGCAGCGCGGCTGTGGCTTATCTCAAACCCATTCGAAGTCGTCAGAATCTGAACATCATCACCAACGCATTTGTGACGCGCGTGGTTTTGGACGGGAAAAAGGCGACCGGGCTGGTTTACCGGGACAGGTCAGGGGTCGAGCAAACTCTGAAGGTTCGACGCGAGATTATCCTGTCTGGCGGCGCGATCAATTCGCCCCAGATCCTGATGTTGTCGGGGATTGGAGACCCGGACCACCTCAAAGAAAACGGAATCGAACCGCTTCACACCCTGTCTGGCGTCGGTAAGGGCTTGCAGGATCATTTACAGGCGCGCCTGGTGTTCAAGTGCAATGAACCAACACTGAATGATGAAGTCCGCAGCCTGTTCAATCAGGCGCGCATCGCTCTGAAATATGCACTGTTCCGTGCAGGGCCTATGACAATGGCGGCCAGCCTTGCCACCGGCTTCATGAAAACGCGCCCGGATGTAGAGACACCCGATATACAGTTTCATGTCCAACCCTGGTCCGCTGACAGCCCGGGCGAGGGCGTACACCCGTTCTCGGCCTTTACAATGTCGGTCTGCCAGCTGCGCCCGGAAAGCAGGGGGGAGTTGCGCCTGAACGGCCCCGATCCGTCCAAACATATCAAGATCATACCGAACTACTTGTCCACAGAAACAGATTGCAGGACCATAGTCGATGGCGTGAATATCGCGCGGCGAATTGCCAAGAAAAACCCTTTGGCCTCGAAGATTTCGGAAGAGTTTCGACCAACAGCAGATCTGAATTGCAACGACTATGACGCTACGCTGGATTGGGCCAGGTCGAATTCGACCTCAATCTACCACCCAACCGGCACCTGTGCGATGGGAAGCTCTGAGGCATCTGTTGTCGATCCTAAACTAAGGGTTCACGGGCTAGAAAATCTGCGCGTGGCCGATTGTTCAATCATGCCCGAAATCGTCAGTGGCAACACCAACGCACCGGCAATCATGATCGGGGAAAAGGCGAGCGATTTGATAATCGCGGATGCCTGACAGGCCCTCCATCTTGCCTGTGTGCGATGCAGAATGCCCAAAACACTCGCAACCGATGGATCGGTGTGCCAGTCGCGCAAGCTCAAGCTGTTCTGTTGATTATGTCTGATCGCAACTCGCACTTTGCCAACTCTTGTTTCATGACTGACCGTGATCTGGGAGGGCGACTCTTGGTCAACGATCTGTGCTGCATCCAGTTCAGATTCTGACGTCAAGCCAATCTCGCGAAACATGCATAAGCGGTCGCGGACACTACTTGCTTTTCCAATAGTTCAAATCGGAACGTCCACTTTCCTATTTTTGGCGTACAAGTACTTCACTTGCAGAGAGATATACACAGCTCTGGGTCGAGAGCCTGAGCCTGGCTAGGGGCACAGCGTCGGTGAACCCTATTGGCCGCTAAGTCCCGCAACCCGGTCATTCACCAGTCTTCACCCAACGTCCGCTTTCATCTAAACCGAGCAACCCCTTGCATCTAAATAAAGAAGCAACTGCAGGAGTTTGATCCATGAAGTACCTGTCTGCCCTCGGCGTTCTCGCCGGGGGTTTTCTTTTGCACCCACCGCCCAAGGCTGTCCTGACGACGATCCGGCATCGTTGCCATAACCGTCGCTGTGTGAACCCGCGTCATCTGACCATCGGTGACCGCCGTGATAACCTTGAGGATGAGCGTGACCGGCAGGCGAACGGGGTCGATTGGGATATGCTATAGACCTGTGGCTATGCAGAAATCTCGACTTCGGAACAGCTAACCCGCTCCTCCCGCAACGTGGGAGGGGCACCCCCGCAGAACCCGCTATGATTGTTAACGGGTGGTTCGGGTGGCTGGGGCATAAACGGGGCATTTCTCGGAGGGTTTAGCCCCAAGAGCCTGTTGTCGTTCTATGATCTGATGAACTGGCTGGGGTGGTAGGATTCGAACCTACGATACACAGTACCAAAAACTGCTGCCTTACCACTTGGCTACACCCCAACGGTGAGGCGCTATCTACGATTGTTGTTGGTAGGGTTCAAGAGCTTTCAGGCAAAAAATTAGGCCAGTTATAAAAAAAATTCAGAGCATCTTTCACGGGTCATGTTAGCTGCACCTCTTCCTGCCCGAAGGTGTTGAACATGGTTTGATGGCAACGGCTGTAAATTGGCCCTTCCGCCAATGAAGCATGACTCTGCGGACAGATGTTGAACGGCTGGGCCGGGCGAGGATTCGTCTGGCAGGCGGACAGGAAGCAGGTTTTCGATTGGTTTAACGAGGGCGAGTGGCAGTCGCGAATGTGGTCTTTCTGGCGCTGCACCCCTTTGTTGCGCCTCCTGCTTACGTAGGGCGGCCCAATGCCGAAGCAGATAACAAGAATAAGCAAGTTCGAGAGTGGCGGATCGGGAACTTCATTGCCGGTTGCTCTGAGATCAGCGCTACTCGCGAATCTCTGAGGGATCGACGCCCCAAAGGTTGGATTTCAGGGCCCAGCCACGATAGCCACCTGCAGAGATGCGACACCACTCGATCGTGCAGGTTCCAAGCCGCGCGACAACGCCGGTTTCAAACCGCGCACTGACCTGCGAGTTTGGGTCCGGGTTGGAATAGACCGGCAGCAAGTCGGATTCGATCAGTACTGTGCGCACGCCAGACAACAAGGCGTAATGGACCCAACCCCCTGCGCCATCGCGGTCCTGAACCTTTCTCCAGTTGCCATATTCCGCTGTCACCTGCAAAGGCATCCCACGCCGTTTGAACACCCAGTCGATTCGATGCGACAGGGATGGTCCTCTGCGCACGTTTCCCTCGGCCGCTTTCATGGAAACATACCGTGGCAAAGGCAGATTCGTGACTTGGCCACGCTTATCCTGTGCGCTGGCCACCAAGGGACCAAGCACAAGCATAATTACTGAAAAAAGCGCCAGAATCCGGCGATTTACTGGTAGGAGAACACTCACTGACAGTCTGCTCTTATGCCTGTTAATTTTGCTTCGAAAAAAGGTTGGATCAATGCCCAGGGGTTCTTGTGCCCCGCCTTATCCTGCGCCACGATGCCATGACGCGCGAAAGTTTGCAAAGCAGTGGGAGTACACAGGTGCCTAGAGAACGTCTGAGTGTTGTCGTTACGCGACGGTTGCCCGAGGCTGTTGAAACCCGATTGAGCGAGCTGTTCGATGTCCGGTTGCGTGCGGACGACGCACCCATGACCCGAGAAGAGCTTGTAGCGGCCGTACAAGAAGCGGATGTACTTGTACCAACGGTTACAGACTCGATTGATGGCGGATTGCTGGGGCGGGCGGGTGAAAGGCTGCGACTGATCGCCAACTATGGGGCAGGGGTTGACAATATCGATGTCGCAACCGCCCGTCAGCGCGGCATCCTTGTGTCGAATACGCCCGGAGTGCTGACCGACGATACTGCGGATATGACCATGGCGCTGATATTGGCCGTGACCCGCCGCATCCCCGAGGGGCTGTCCGTCATGCAAAAGGGGGACTGGCAAGGATGGTCACCCAACGCGTTGCTGGGTGGGCGGATCGGTGGGCGGCGTCTTGGCATTTTGGGGATGGGCCGGATTGGTCAGGCGGTTGCCCGTCGTGCCAGTGCCTTCGGAATGCAGATACATTACCACAACCGTCGTAGGTTGAGGCCGGAGACAGAGCAAGAGCTTGAGGCGACCTATTGGGAAAGCCTTGATCAGATGGTCGCACGGATGGATGTGATCTCGGTCAACTGCCCGTCTACGCCTTCGACTTTTCACCTGATGAATGCCCGGCGGCTAAAGCTGATGAAGCCCAGTGCAGTGCTCGTCAATACGTCACGTGGCGAAGTGGTCGATGAAAACGCGCTAACCCGCCAAATCCGGTCAGGCGATATCGCAGGTGCAGGTCTTGACGTTTACGAACACGGAACGAAGGTGAACCCTCGCCTACGGCAGTTGCCGAACGTTGTTCTGTTGCCGCATATGGGATCTGCCACGCTTGAGGGGCGGATCGAAATGGGCGAAAAAGTTATCATAAATATCAAGACATTCGAAGACGGCCACCGACCACCGGACCAGGTTGTTCCGTCCATGTTATAGTACGCGGCTTGGTGGCCGGACGATACAAAGTCAATTTTTCAGGAGGATACTATGAAACGAAGTCTGATTTCGGGATTGCTTTTGGCAACCATGACCTTTGCCGGGCCGTTGGCCTCTCAGGAAGCTGCGGATGCGGTTGCACCTGAGGGTGGTACTGACGGGCAGGTTCAAGGCCTGACCGCAGAAGTCATAGCCTCACTCGAAGCGAAATTGGCCGGTGAACCCGTGACGTCGCAGAACTGGATGGTGGCCGCGGCCAACCCTCTGGCGGTTGAGGCTGGGGCCAAGGTGCTGCGGGCAGGCGGTTCGGCGGCTGATGCGATGGTTGCCGTGCAGGTTGTACTTGGTTTGGTCGAGCCGCAATCCTCGGGCCTTGGTGGTGGTGCATTTCTGGTCTGGTATGATGCGGCCTCTGGCAAGTTGACAACACTGGACGGACGTGAAGCCGCCCCGCTTGAGGCCACCCATCGTCTGTTTCAGGACGAGAATGGCGAACCGCTGAAATTCTTTGATGCGGTTGTCGGGGGACTTTCCGTCGGCACACCCGGCACCCCGGCTTTGTTGGAAGAGGCGCATCGCCGCTGGGGCCGCAGCCCGTGGCCCGGCCTGTTTTCTGACGGCATTACGTTGGCTGATGAGGGTTTTTTGGTTTCCCCTCGATTGGCCAGCCTTGTTGAGAATGACGCGGAACGCCTGTCGCGATTTCCCGAGACAGCCGCGTATTTCCTGCCGGAAGGACAGCCGCTTGCACAGGGGCAGCGGTTGACGAACCCGGCCTATGCGGAAACGCTGCGCATCATGGCTGCGGAAGGATCGGCTGGATTCTACGGAGGAGAGATTGCCGCCGGGATCGTCAGCGCGGTTCGCAACGCGCCTGGGAATCCGGGCGTGCTGTCTGGTACAGATCTGGCGCTTTATCAGGTCATCGAACGTGACCCCGTCTGCGCCACCTACCGCGTTTATGAAGTCTGTGGAATGGGCCCGCCATCCTCAGGGGCGCTGACGGTCGGGCAGATTCTGGGCATGTTGAACGGCTATGATCTGGCAGCGTCAGGCCCCGAAGATATCAGATCCTGGCGGCTGATCGGGGATGCTTCGCGTTTGGCTTTTGCCGACCGTGGGCGCTATATGGCTGACCATGATTTTGTCCCGATGCCGACACAGGGGCTGGTCGATCCTGCCTATTTGTCCGAACGGGGCGCGTTGCTGAGCGGTGAGGCCGCATTGATCGACGCCGGTCCGGGGAATCCCGAATTTGACCATGCCTCGAACTGGGCGGATGATATCTCGCTGGAACTTCCGTCGACCTCGCATATTTCGATCGTGGACCAGTATGGCAATGTGCTGTCCATGACCACGACGATCGAAAACGGCTTTGGATCGCGGCTGATGACCAACGGGTTCTTGCTGAACAATGAGCTGACGGATTTCTCGTTCAAAACCCACAGTGATGGCGTTCCGATTGCCAACCGTCTGGAACCGGGCAAACGCCCGCGCTCATCCATGAGCCCGACCATTGTGATGCAGGACGGTGCACCGGTTCTGGCCATCGGATCGCCGGGCGGAAGCCGGATTATCGGTTATGTCGCCAAGTCGATCATCGCCTGGGCAGATTGGGATATGGATGTGCAACAGGCCTTGGC
Source organism: Ruegeria sp. CDSC045 (assembly GCF_059610725.1). Taxonomy (NCBI): domain Bacteria; kingdom Pseudomonadati; phylum Pseudomonadota; class Alphaproteobacteria; order Rhodobacterales; family Roseobacteraceae; genus Ruegeria; species Ruegeria sp. CDSC045. Next base: position 135,421 of record NZ_JBXWOE010000012.1, on the reverse strand, counting down.
ACTGCCGCATCTGGTCAATCGTTTCGGCACGTTCGACGTGGAACAGGGCACCGGGGCCGAAGGGCTTTCGGATGCGCTGACCGAACTTGGCTATGAGGTCAACGCGCGTGATCTGACATCAGGTCTTCATGCCATCGAGATCGGGGACATGCTGACAGGCGGTGCCGATCCGCGACGTGAGGGCATTGCGCTGGGCGAATAGTCTAGCGGCCAGTCAGAAAGGGAAAGCATGGTGCAGGCAAAGTCGCTTCGGCGAAACGAGGCGGGGATTGAAACGGTCGTCGGCATTCTGAAACAGCAATTCGGCGACCGTTTGCAAACGGGTCAGGCGATCCGCGAGCAGCACGGGCATACGACCACATGGATCGAAAACCAGCCCCCTGATGCGGTGGTGTTTCCGCATTCGACCCAGGAAGTCTCGGAAATCGTCAAGGCCTGCGCCACGCATAAGGTCCCTGTGATTGCCTTTGGCACCGGAACCTCACTGGAAGGGCATGTGAACGCGCCAGCCGGTGGCATTTCGGTCGATCTGTCTCAGATGAACAAGGTACTGGCCGTTCATTCCGATGATTTGGATTGTGTCGTGCAACCAGGTGTAACGCGAGAGGAGCTGAATACTCATCTGCGTGATCAGGGTCTGTTCTTTCCGATTGATCCCGGTGCGAACGCCTCGCTGGGCGGTATGGCGGCGACCCGTGCTTCGGGAACCAATGCGGTGCGCTATGGCACGATGAAGGACAATATCCTTAGCCTTGAGGCCGTGATGCCGGACGGGCAAATCATCCGAACCGGGCAGCGGGCCAGAAAGTCGTCGGCCGGGTATGACTTGACCCGCCTGATGGTGGGCGCAGAGGGCACGCTGGGCATCATCACAGAACTCACTCTGCGTCTGCAAGGCATCCCCGAAGCGATCACCTCGGCGCGTTGTGTGTTTCCTTCTGTCGACGCGGCATGTCAGGCTGTAATGATGACGATCCAGTACGGCGTTCCCGTGGCCCGGATCGAGTTGTTGGACGAGGTGTCGGTGAAGGCCGCAAACGCCTATTCGGGACTGACCTTACCGGAAACCCCGCTTTTGCTGTTGGAGTTTCATGGATCAACTGGTGGTGCGGTCGAGCAGGCTGAGACATTTGGTCAGATCGCCGAAGAGTTCGGCGGCACAGATTTCGCGGCCACTTCGACAACCGAAGAACGCAACAAACTCTGGCAGGCACGCCATGATATGTATTGGGCCAGCTTGCAGTTGCGCCCCGGTGCGCGGGGCATATCAACCGATGTTTGCGTACCGATCTCGCGACTGGCAGAATGCGTGACTGCGACCCGAAACAAGGCCAAGGAACTTGGGCTTTTGGCGCCGATTGTCGGGCATGTAGGGGACGGTAATTTTCACACCTTGCTGTTGATCGATATGGAAAACGCCGACGAAGTGGCCAAGGCGGACGGGTTTGTTGGGTGGTTGAATGACCTTGCGATCGAGATGGAGGGAACCTGTACCGGGGAACATGGGATCGGGCAAGGAAAGCGGTCATACCTGGCCAAGGAGCTAGGGGCAGCGCTGACCTTTATGGAGGCGGTGAAAAAGGCGCTTGATCCCGACAATATCATGAACCCGGGAAAAATATTTCCGGCTCGGGACGGGTAAAAACCGCGCGGATTATTCCGTATCTAGGCCACAAGGATGCCTCAATTTTCAAAGATTCTGCGCGAAATAAGCAGTGAATGAATATTGAGGTAATTTGATGGACGCGTTGCGGCTGATCGGGTTTGCGCTGATTGTTGGATTGGTTGTCGCCGGGCTGGATTACTACCAGCAGGATAAGAAACACGAAGGTACGCTGTCGGCAAACGGCTATGTGGAAACGCTCAAAACGCGGTTCGCCCTTTATCATGAAGAACTGGATGCCGAAGCGGCAGAACGCGACCGCCAGAAGCGTTGGCGCGCAGGGGGCAAGCCCTATATGCCGGTCCCGGATTCAGAGCTTTCGCGTCGGGCAATAATGGATAGTGACTTCACGCTCGATGCGCGTGAAGGGGGGGGCTTGAAATCAGTCAGCGAGGCAGCGCGCCCGCTTGCCAGTAAGGTGGCTGTTCAAAAAGCTGAAATACAGGCAAAAAAACTGGATAAGGCAAGCTGGGTTTATGAAAAGGCTGGTCACACTTACTGGATTGAGATCAAACTGCGGCAGGAGGCTTCCGCGGATTCACTTGCGGGCAATATCGCAAGATCGATCGACTCGATGGATTTCGGCGCCAGCAACTATGCTCCGTTCGGTGTGATCGGGGGCGTTGCCTATTTTCAGTTCGTCGAAGCTGAGTACAGCCCGATCCATCTCGATGTCCGTAAAGTCTGGTCGATGATCACTGCCAAAGTGACGGATCTGACTCAGCCGGTTGGGTTCCAGATCTATACGGGCACCCTGGGTCTGGGTGAGGAAATACGTGTTGAGATGTACACGGATGCCCCGGAGCAGGATGTGCGCATATTCCTCAGCCAGCTTGACTATGATGGGATGAACGCGTTGCTTAGCCGGCCGGTGCCTGGTGTAGGAAACGAGGCGGTTACCGACCCAGATGGCGGCATTGAGCGCGCCTTGCAAATGGCCGAAGTCCGGGCCGAGTTCACCCGGCTGCGCAGCGAGATTGCTCAGTTGCGGATCGAAAACATCAACGGGTTGGCCTTGCTTGCCAATACAATGGCGGCACAACACGGGTTGCCATCTGATACTTTCGATCTGACGGCAAACAATATCCAATCCCCGGATGATTTGATCCAGATCGGGTATCGCAAAGGGTTGGCTGGCCTGGAAATTGAAAACGCAGATGCGGATGGTTCTGGTGGCAGTGTTTTTGGGCGACTTTTCGGGAAGCTAACGGGTGGGTCGGAAGAAAAAGAGGTCGAACCGAAAAGCTCGAGCGGTTTGTTCGGCGGCCTGAAGTCGTTTTTTAAAGGTTCAGAAACTGCCGATGTTTCTGGGAAACGTGTGAACGAAGCATCCGAGATTCGTGTGAACAAGGGTGGAGCAGGGTCTTCGGGCAAATGCGCCTTCAAAGATGCACGCAAGACCTGCTCGCTGTCTGGCGGCTGAGAAAGTTCAAAACTTTTAGGAAAAACGACCCCCGGATGTCTGAGGGTCGTTTTTTTTATATCACTGGTCGGATGAATGTCGCGCGGTGGGCGCTGATTGCGCCATATGGTGGCAACAGATTCCAAGGGGAGACACCCGGCTATGAAAACCCAAGTCAAAGCACTGGTCGTTGGCGGCGGCGCCGTCGGCACTTCGATTGCCTATCATCTGGCCAAGGCAGGCTGGGACGATGTCATGCTGATCGAGCGGGATGAACTGACATCAGGCTCAACCTGGCATGCGGCGGGTTTGCTGCCGCTGTTCAACATGTCCTATGCTACCACGCATATCCACAAATACTCGGTCGATTTCTACAAGCAGCTTGAAGATGAGACCGGCCTGAACGCGGGTTTCGCCGTGGTTGGCAACCTGCGCATGGCGCAGACCCAGGAGCGCATGGACGAATACATGCTGTACGCGTCCACCGCCGAAACCTGTGACGTTGCCTATGAATGGCTGACTCCGGACCAGATCAAGGAACGCTGGCCGCTGATCGAGACCTCGGACCTGAAGGGCGCGATATATCACACCGAGGACGGCTATATTAACCCAGCAGACGTGACACAGGCGATGGCCAAGGGTGCGCGTCAACGCGGTGTTGAGATCGTTCGCAAGCTGCAGGCCGATGCCTTCCATTGGAATGGCACTCATTGGGAAGTCACCTGCACCAAAATGGTCGAGAAGGGCGGTAACCTCATTCCGTCGGATGAGCAGGTGGTTATCACCGCCGAGCATGTCGTGACCGCATCGGGCAACCACGCACAGCGGACCGCGAAAATGCTGGGCATCAAGATGCCCGCGATCCCGGTCGAACACACCTTCATAGTCATGGACAAAGACCCTGAGCTGGTCAAATGGCGTGAAGCGGGCAACCCCGAACACCCTGTTGTCCGCGATGCCGACAACGAATCCTACGCACGCGAGGAACGCGGCGGCTGGATTTTGGGGATCTATGAACATGGTGCGCCGGCGCAGTTCGAACACGGCGTGCCGGACAGCTTCCGTGCTGATCTGTTCCCGCTCGATCTGGACCGGATTGCGGATCAGTACATGGCGATGGCCGAACGTGTGCCGTCCTGTGCTGAATCCGGTCTGAAAGACGATTTCAACGGCCCGATCTGCTACACCCCCGACGGTAACCCGCTGGTTGGACCCGCGCCGGGTCTGCGCAATATGTGGCTGGCCGAGGGCTTCAGCTTTGGTATCACCGCTGCGGGTGGCACCGGTTATTATCTGGCCCAGATGATGGTCGATGGAGAAGCCGAGATCGACATGGCCTCGCTGGACCCCAAACGCTATAGCAGCAACTGGATGACCACCGAGTTCGCGGCGCGCAAGAACGAAGAGTGCTATGAGCACGTCTACATCCTGCACCACCCCGACGAAGAACGCGCTGCCTGCCGCCCACTACGGACAGCCCCGGCTTATGATCGCCAAAAGGCCCGCGGCGCACAGTTTGGCTGGGTTAACGGCTGGGAGCGCCCGAACTACTTCGGTCCGCTGGATGCACCCGAAAACTTCGACCATGATGCCCGCTCGTTCCGCCGCGGTGGCTGGTGGCAGCATGCCGTTGACGAAGCAAAGGCGATCCGCGAAGGCGTTGGCCTGATCGACGCATCGGCCTTCACAAAGCATGTCGTCAAAGGCCCCGGAGCGACCCAGTTCCTGGATTGGTTCACCTGCAACAAGCTGCCCAAGGTCGGTCGCATCAACCTGACCTACGCGTTGACCTCGCACGGTACCACCCGCACCGAATACACCATCGTCCGCAACGGCGAGAACAACTACTATATCGTCTCTGCCGGGGCATGGACCGAGTACGACGCCGACTTCCTGCGCAAGGCGGCCGAGGACAAGATGGAGGAGTTCGGCTATATCGAGATCCAGGACGTGACCACTCAGTGGGGTGTCTTTGCCATCGCCGGACCCAAATCGCGGGACGTTCTGAAAGAGATCATCAAGGACGCCGATCCGGAAACCGCGCTGTCCAACAAGCGCTTCCCATGGCTGTCGGCCCGTCAGATCGAACTGGGCATGTGCCCGGTCAACTCGATCCGTGTGGCCTATACCGGTGAGCTGGGTTGGGAACTGCACCACCCGATTGAAATGCAGAACTACCTGTTCGACCTGCTGGAAAAAGCGGGTGAGAAGCATGGCATGAAGCTGGTCGGCGCACGCGCACAGAACTGGCTGCGTCAGGAGAAATCCTATCGCGCCTTCGGCACCGAACTGGGCCGCGACGCGACCCCGCTGGAAGCCGACCTGCCGCGCTTTGTTGACCTGTCCAAGGACTTCTATGGCAAGGCCAAGCTGGAAGAGACTGGCGTGCGCGTGAAATGCTGCACCCTGCTGATCGACGGACCGGAGGATGCCGATCCGTGGGGCCGTGAAGTGTTGTATACGCCGGAAGGTGAACGCGTCGGTCGTCTGACTTCGGGTGGCTATTCAGTAGCCTTCGAGAAATCCATCGGCATGGGCTATGTGAAGCCCGATCTGGCGGTGGAAGGCACCAAGCTGAAGGTCAAGCTTCAGGACAAATTGTGGGATGCGGTCGTCACCTGCGACAGCCCCTATGATCCGAAAAACGAGGTCATCCGCAAGGACGGCTGATCTGGATAAGAACGGCGGCACCTTTTTGGTGCCGCCTTCAAATGCCCGCGGCACGCGGGCTTTTTTCATGCACTCAGCTCGTCGAAGCAGTCCAGCGCCTTAGAGGCGTACATCATCGACGGCCCGCCCCCCATCTGAACCGCCATGGACAGAACGTCCGAAACCTCGTCACGTGACGCGCCGGCTTTGATCAAAGCTTCGGTGTGCAGCATGATACAGGGTTCGCATCGGTCCGCTATGGATATGCCAAGAGCGATGAATTCTTTGGTCTTGTAGTCCAGCGTTCCGCCTTGCTTGACCGCCGCGCCAAGCGCACCGAAGGCGCGGGCGGTATCAGGGATTGCGCCGTTCAAATTGCGAAGACCTTTTCGCGTGTCGTTGATCTTTTCCTGCCAGGGCATGCTACATTCCATTTAACATCGTGTGTTTGGAATATGTTTAGTTGGCCTCGGTCGGGCTTTGATCTGGATCAGGTGTCAGATTTTTCCACGATGAAGGCCAGGTTATTTGCAGGCATCTCCGCGACTTCCAGGATTTTCAGGTCGTGATTGGCCAAAAGCTCAGAAACGTCTCCGTCGTTTTTATATCCGATTTCAGCATCCTGCTGGACCAGAGCTGCATGAAATCGTTGATCCCCCGCGCTGGTCAGGCGATTGTTGCGCATGAAGGGACCATAGAGGATCAACCGGCCATTCGCGTTCAGTGCTTGAGCTGCCTCGCCGACAAGCGTTTCCACTTCGGCCCAGCTGATCAGGTGCAAGAGATTGATCAGAACGATCAGATCCCTGCCGCCAAACGGCTGATGCCAACCCTCGATGGTTGCATCCAGAGCGACTGCTTTAGACACATTCGGCAGGCCCGCGGTGTAGGCATTGATGCTGGCCTGCCGTTCGGATTCAACCTCACTGGGTTGCCAATGCATGCTGGGGCGGCATTCGGCAAAGGCTGCGATGTGCTGACCGGTGCCACTTGCCAGTTCCAGCGCTTGTCCGGTCAAAGGGGCGAACCGGTCCAGAAGATCGCACAAAGCCCCGACGTTACGGCTGGCTGCCGGAGCGACCAACTGACCGTTCTCTCCTACAGTCGCGACGCTGGCGTTGGAGGGTAACGGGCGCTTGTTCATCTGTGCAACCTGTCTGGTCTCAGAGAGGCGATGGTCGCCGTGTCCAGACTTGATTGGTTGCCGACTGTCAGATCCGCTACCAGTTGGGATGCGGCAGGGGCCGTCTGAAACCCGTAACCGCCCTGACCGGCAGACCAGATAAATGTAGGATCGGTCGGATCGGGCCCCAAAACCAGGCTGCCATCCGGTGCGAAACTGCGCAAGCCCGCCCAGTTGGTTTCGACCCGTGTCACAGGCTCGGTGACCATTGCCTCGTACCGGGCCAAGCCCTCGGCCAGAACCATGTCATCGGCAAATGCATCATGGGCGGCGGTCGGATCGGCATCGGCAGGTGAGACCAGCAATTTGCCCGCGTCGGGTTTAGCATACCAGCTTTCGCCCGCACCCAACATCATGGGCCAGGCGCGCAAGTCATGCCCGCCGGGGGCCGGGATACGGGCCATTGAGCGGCGGCGCGGCTGGATACCAATCGGCGCGATACCGGCCATCGCCGCGATTTCGTCAACCCAGGCGCCGGCTGCATTGACGATGTGTCGTGCCTCAAAGCTCTCGGTGGCCTCGACGATCCAGTGCCTATGTTTGCGAATTGCCGTGACGCTTTGCCGGGTCAGAACGGATCCACCATTCCCACGGATCGTCCGGGCGAAATCCTGCATCATGCGGTCGGTATCTATATCTTGTTCACTGTCGCTGTGCGCCGCGAACCCGACGGTTTCGGGGTTCAGGATCGGGATAAGGGATTGTGCCGCGTCAAAGGAAATCTGTCGGCCGCCAAGTTGATCGGCATCCCGGTGAAACACATCGTGTTGGTCTTTCCCGCCGATCAGAACCCAGCCGCGTGGCGACAGATAGTCATTCGTCTCAAAATGCGCTGCGCTGGCAAGGTTGAGGGCAATAACAGCAGGCGGACCATAGGCGGGTGCAAACATAGCCGCGGACCGGCCTGATGCGTGATAGCCCAGCGCCTCTTCGCCTTCGAGCACGGTGACCTGGCCGCGCTCTGACAACCGCGCGCCCGCGCTAAGCCCGGCAATACCGCCGCCGATAATCAGGAAATCTATCATGTCGCCCCTTTGCTGGCCGCAGTCGTGATTTTCTGACGTCGAATGCGCCCTGCACGACCGTAGAATTCTAATTGAGACTTTAAGCAGGGTTGAATTTGCGCATCAACCCATCCAAAGAAGTGGAAAGCATTTAGAGGAGGGCAGGGTGAGCACAGCAGATTTACACCCATTGGCCACGGGGCACATTCCGTCTTACGTGACCCAGGCGGATGGCAGCGATTTTCTTTTGACGGTCATGTTCATTTTCACGGTTGTGGTGATCATCCTGATCGGCGTTGGCTATTTCACCCTGCATTCGATCCCCGAAAAGCTCGCGCATGAATCCAACCACCCGCAGTTTCAGCTTGTGGGAATTCTTGCGCTGCTGGCTTTGTTCACTCATAACGGATTGTTCTGGATTGCAGCCATTCTGGTCGCCGGATTCCAGTTTCCCGACATAGGTGCGCCCTTGCGTGCCATTGCCGATGCGATCCGATCTTTGGCGCCGCAACCGCCTGCTGATCCCGATCCCGTTCCATCCCCCGAACCCGTCGCGCAGCAGGAGCAATAGGACATGCTTGAAACACTGATGTGCGCGCTGGTTACAGTGCTGCCTGATTATCTGTTCCGCCGCTTTGTGCAGGGAAAACGTATCGGGCACGAGATCACATTATTCACCATGTGGTACGAGCTGCGCTGGGGTCTGACAACCTGTGCCATTATGGCGCTGACCGTGATCACCACTCTGTTCTATTTTCACCCGGCCAGCAAAACTGCGGCCTCGTATTTCCGCACGGTGACGATCCTGCCGCAACTGGGTGGGCGAGTGTCCGAGGTCTATGTCTCCAACAACCAACAGGTCGTTGCTGGGCAGCCAATCTTCCGGATCGAGGACTTTACTCAGACTGCAATGGTTGAGGCAGCGCATGCGCAGATCGCGCAAGTTCAGGCGTCACTGAAAGTCGCGGAGACCGATCTGGCCGAGGCCGCGGCCGGGATCGCGGGCGCAAAAGCGGCGCTGGATCAGGCGCTAGAGGACTTGCAACGCAATACGACCCTGCGGGACGAAGGGTCAAGCGCCGTCCGCCTGGCCGAGATTGACCGGCTGGAAAACCTTGTCGCCGAACGAGAGGCCAAGCTGGTTGCGGCTGAATCGCAACGCGCTGCCGTCGTACAGCAAATCGAAGAGCTGATCCCGGCCCAACTGGCCAGCGCCAATGCGAACCTGGATGCTGCTTTGACCGAGCTGGACAAGACCGTGATCAACGCGGGTGTGACGGGGAGGATCGAACAGTTCGGCTTGCAGGTTGGCGATTACGTCAGTCCTCTGCTACGTCCAGCAGGTATTCTTGTGCCGTCAAATTCCGGGCATGACCGCTTTCAGGCTGCGTTCAATCAGATGTCGGCGCAGGTTATCAAACCCGGCATGGTCGGAGAGCTGGGCTGCATGACCAAGCCGTTCACGGTTATTCCGGTTGTGGTGGTCGAAGTTCAGGATGTGATCCCATCGGGACAAATTCGCCCGTCAGACGAGCTTAGAGACGTGCAGTCCAACAAGGTGCCGGGCTCGATCCTGGTTTATTTTGAACCGCTTTATAAGGGCATGGCGGATGATATCCCGCCCGGCAGCAACTGTCTGGCGAATGTCTACACCGATAACCACGAGCGGCTGGAGCATGAAGATTTGGGCTTTTGGCAATCTGCTTTCCTGCATGTCGTCGACACGATCGGCGTGGTTCATGCGGCGGGTCTGCGCCTGCGTTTGATCCTGATGCCGGTGAACACACTGGTTCTGACTGGGCATTAACGGCTCTTACGTAGATCAGAATTTGCCATTGTCATTCTTCCACTCGCTACGGGGCGCTATGGTTTCCATAGTGCCCCACTGCTCGACGATCACTCCGTCTGCGACCCGAAACAGATCATAAAAGCTGGTATGTTTTCCGTGACTGGCACCTTCGCTCATGCACAGGACGAAATTCCCTTCTGCCAGCACACGATGGACGCGGTGATACCGAACGATAAACTCCGCGTCTGATCTAGCTTCAAGCACCATGCGATAGGCGTCGATGCCGTCAACGCCATCGGGATCGTGTTGTATCAGGTTCGCATCAACAAACGCCTTCATCCGCTCGGTTTGCCGGTCTATCAGGACAGTTTGCGAGAAGTTGCCGACCAATTCCCGGTTCTGTTCGGTTCTGTCAATATCCGTGATTTCAGTTGGCCCATCAAGCATGCCGCGTCCCGAAGCGTTTGGGCCGCGCAGGGGCTGAATGTTATCCCAGTGCTCAACAGCTTTGCTGTCTTCAAACCGAAAGACCTCGAACGCGGCCTTAACTTCGGCAAAATCATATTCGTTATGGGCAAAAGCGAATTCGCCATCTTCAAAAACGCGAATAAATTTAACCTTGGGATTTGTTTTCGACAGGCGGGCGAACAACGTGGCCAGCCCCTCGCTGCCTTCATGGGTCTGGGGATTGTGCTGGATGTATTTTTCTTCGTTGACGACGGCTGCGGCCTCGGCATCCCCGGTTTCGATACCTTTCAACAGTTTCTGCAGCAATTCGCGTTTTGAATTCATCTGGTCCTCGTTGATCGGTAGAGCCGCGGATCAATGTGCTTGGCGCTGGTTTCGGGCTATCGAAGATCAAGAGTGGCATAAAACAGGTGGCAAAATCAAAAAGGCCCGCACATGGCGGGCCTTTCTGCGTTATCCTGTGCCGCCTTACTGCGGAATCTCACCTTCCAAGCCTTCGACATAGAAGTTCATGCCGGCCAGTGTACCGTCGTCTGCAGTCTCGCCTTCGGCCAGCCAGTCACTACCGTCCTGCTTTTTCAGCGGTCCGGTGAAGGGGTGGTATTCACCCGCGGCCATAGCCGCTTTCAGCGCCAGTGCCTCTTCTTTGACGTCAGCGGGAACCGCGTCCGAGATTTCGCCGATTGCAACCATGCCTTCGCGGATGCCATCCCATGTATTGGCGCTTTCCCATGTGCCATCCATGACGGCCTGGGTCCGTGCAATATAGTAGGGCGCCCAGTCATCGATGATCGACGAGACGCGCGGGTACGGAGCGTATTCGCTCATGTCCGAGGCCTGGCCGAAAGTGATGACGTTGCCCGCCTCTTGCGCAGCTGCTTGCGGTGCGGTCGAGTCGGTGTGCTGCAGGATCACGTCCGCGCCCTGTTCGATCAGAACAGTGGCGGCATCTGCTTCTTTCGCCGGATCGAACCAAGTGTAGGCCCAGATGATCTTGAACTCGACATCCGGGTTGACCTTCTTGGCGTGGATATAGGCCGAGTTGATTCCGCGGACCACTTCGGGGATCGGATAGGACCCGATATAGCCAACAATGTTCGACTTGGTCATCTTGCCCGCGATATGGCCCTGTACCGCACGACCTTCATAGAAACGTGCCGAATAAACCGAAACGTTGTCGGCTGTTTTATAGCCGGTCGCGTGTTCGAACTTCACGTTCGGGAATTTCTTGGCCACGTTGATGGTCGGATCCATGTATCCGAACGAGGTGGTAAAGATCAGGTCTGCACCTTCCAGCGCCATCTGGGTCATCACCCGCTCTGCATCCGGGCCTTCGGGCACGGATTCAACAAACACGGTTTCGACTTTGTCGCCGAACTCTTCCTCAACCGCCAGACGGCCCTTGTTATGTTCATAGGTCCAGCCGCCGTCGCCCACCGGGCCGACAAATACAAAGCCGACCTTGGTTTTGTCTTCGGCTATGGCAGTAGTTGCCAAACCCAGCGCCATGGCGGCGCTTGCCAGAAATGTAGTAATTTTCATGTGTTACTCCCCAAGTTGGTTCAGTTGTCCCCGTCTAATGCGAGGCATGGAATATCCGGCCGAGTGAGGCAGGTGCGCTGCTTTTGTCGGCGGAAAGGATCACAAGCACAAGGATCGTGATGATGTAGGGCGACATTGCCAGATACTCGACCGGGATGGCAACGCCCGCTGCCTGCAAATTCAGCTGCAACACGGTGATACCGCCGAACAAATAGGCACCCAGCAGGGCGCGCCATGGCTTCCAACTGGCGAAGACGACCAAGGCCAGGGCGATCCAGCCGACACCGGCTGTCATGCCCTCGGTCCACTGTGGCACCCGGATCAAGCTGATATAGGCCCCACCCAGCCCGGCACAGGCACCGCCGAACAGGATCGCCATGATGCGGATCTTGATCACCTTATAGCCAAGCGCATGCGCCGCATCGTGGTTTTCACCTACCGCGCGCAGGATCAGTCCGACGCGAGTGTATTTAAGCGTAGCCCAGACAGCCGCTGTCAAAGCGATGCCGACATAAAGGATCGGGTCATGCTGAAACAGGATCGGGCCGATCACCGGAATATCGCTGATCACCGGGATATGGATATCGCCCATGCTGGGGGGTTTGACCCCCACATAGCTTTGACCGAGCAGGGCGCTGAACCCTAAACCAAACAGAGTCAGCGCCAGGCCGCTGGCAACCTGATTAGCCAGCGCCACCTGCGTCAGCAGCACAAACAGCAGGGACAGTACTGCACCGCCTATGGCGGCGGCGACAAAGCCCAGCCAGGGCGACCCAGTCTCGACCGAGATCGCAAAACCGCTGATCGCGCCAACGATCATCATGCCCTCTACGCCAAGGTTCAGAACTCCTGCTTTTTCGACGACCAATTCACCGATCGCGGCCAGAAGCAGGGGAGTTGCAGCCACCATCAGTGACGCGACCAGAAGTACGGGATTAATCTCACCAAGGTCCATGATTACGCCACCTCGCTACGGGCCGCACGGATGCGGTAGTTGGTCAAAAGGTCGAAGGCCAGCAGGAAGAACAGCAGCATCCCCTGGAATACTTGAATGGCCGCGGCAGGAAGACCCATTTGGGACTGCGCAATTTCACCACCGATATAGGTCAACGCCATTAGGCCACCGGCTAGCAGGATGCCCACCGGATGCAGTCGACCCAGAAAGGCCACGATGATCGCGGTAAAGCCATAGCCGACGTTAAAGTCGATGCTGACAACACCCGAGGGGCCCGAGACTTCGAACATCCCCGCCAGCCCGGCCAGTGCGCCTGACAGGCCAAGACAGAACAGGATCAGTCGTGCTGGGTTTACCCCGGCGAATTTGGCTGCGCGCGGGGCCTCACCCGTCAGGCGGATGTGAAAGCCCAGCATGTGCCGGTTCAGCAGGATATAGGAAAAGATCACGGCTATCAGTGCGGTCACAACGCCCCAATGCATCCCCGATCCTGCGATCAGCTCGGCATTATGCGCACTCTCATAGGATTGCAGATTGCGTGAACCCGGAAAACCGAACCCTTCGGGGTTTTTCAGCAGTCCCAGCGAGACCGAGGCCATCATCTGTTCAGCCACATAGACCAGCATCAGCGAGACCAGAATTTCATTGGTGCCAAAGCGCACCTTCAGAAAGGCCGGAATAGAGGCCCAGAGCCAACCGCCAAGCGCACCTGCCATCACCATGATCGGAAAGACATACCAGGCATCCAGCGGGTAAAAGGCCAGCCCGGCCCCCGCACCAAAGATGGCGCCCATGATATACTGACCCTCGGCGCCGATGTTCCAGATACCGGCGCGGAAGCCTAACGACAGGCCAATCGCAATCAGCACCAACGGCGCGCCCTTCACCAACAGCTGCGGGCGGTAATAAAAGGCGAATTCACCGAACAGAGGCTCCCAGAAAATGGTGCCGATGGCCTGAACCGGGTTTTTACCCAGGACGGCAAACAATATGCCGCCAAACAGCATCGTCGCCAGTACCGCCACAAGCGGGGTCGCATAAGACCACGCCTTGGACGGCTGTGGCCGTTTCTCCAATACAATCATCTGCTCACACCCCCGTCGTCATATTTTGTTTTGCATCAGACATGGGCTACCTCCATGCCATGTGCACCACCCATCATCAGGCCGATCTCATCCACGGTCAGACCCGTGGTTGTGCGTGGCGCGCTGAGCCTGCCTTCGTTCAGGGCGGCAAAGCTGTCCGAGATTTCCATCAATTCGTCCAGATCCTGGCTGATGCAGACCACCGCCGTGCCCTTGGCGGCAAGGTCCAGAATGGCCTGCCGGATCGACGCAGCGGCAGCGGCGTCCACCCCCCATGTGGGTTGGTTCACGACCAGCACATCGGGGTTCTGCAATACCTCGCGCCCGATCACGAATTTCTGTAGGTTGCCGCCTGACAATGACCGGGCCGCATTCTCGGGCCCCGGCGTGCGCACATCAAAGGTGCTGATGATCTTTTCAGCAAAGCTTTTGGTTTCTGCCCATTTCAAGAACCCGTTTCTTTCCAACCCTTCGCGGACCGATCCGGTCAGCAGGGCGTTTTCGGTCAGGCTCATGTCTGGGGCGGCTGCATGTCCCAACCGCTCTTCGGGGGCGGTCAGTACGCCCAGCTTGCGCCGTGCGGTTGGGCCCAGTTTGCCAATCGGCTGGCCATCGAATTTGATCGCATCGACAGCTGTCTGGATTTCGCCAGACAGGACACCCAGTAGTTCGTCCTGTCCGTTGCCGGCAACACCGCCAATTCCCAGCACTTCGCCCTTGCGAACTGTCATGTGGACATTCTTCAGTGCGGTGCCGAATTCAGACGGTGAGGGCACGGAAAGCCCGCTGACATCCAGCGCGACCTCGCCGAACTCGCGGCCTCCGCGCTCAGGTGTTTGCAGGGTTGAACCGACCATTAACTCGGCCATCTCCCGGGCCGAGGTTTCAGACGGAACGCATTCGCCCACATTCTTGCCCAGACGCAGGATCGTAGCGTGGTCGCATAGGGTGCGGATTTCTTCAAGCTTGTGCGAGATATACAGGATCGATGTGCCTTCAGACCGCAATTTATTCAGCGTTTCGAAAAGGATATCGACTTCTTGCGGAGTCAGAACACTGGTTGGTTCGTCCATGATCAAAAGCTTTGGATCCTGCAGAAGGCAGCGAATGATCTCAACCCGTTGGCGTTCCCCCGCAGACAGGTCGCCGACTGTACGAAAGGGGTCCAGCGGTAGGCCGTAGGTTTCCGAAACTTCCCGAATGCGCGAGGCCAGGTCGCCCATTGGCGGCGGGTTCTCCATCCCCAATGCGATGTTCTCGGCCACGTTCAGCGCGTCGAACAGCGAAAAATGCTGAAATACCATCGCGATTCCGTCAGCACGCGCGGCGCGCGGCTCGGGCGGAGCAAAGGGTTGGCCACGCAACAGCATGTTGCCGCTGTCTGGCTTCACCAAGCCATAGATCATTTTGACCAGCGTGGATTTCCCCGCGCCGTTTTCGCCCAACAGGGCATGAACTTCGCCCTCACCGATGTCAAAGGACACCTGATCATTGGCCACGACGCCGGGATAGGCTTTGGTCAGTCCTTGCAAACTTAGCAGTGGAGTGGTCACGCGCTCAGATCCTTCTTCAAATTGTTTTGCCCGATCGGGCGCAGCAGTTGTGCTGCGACGCCCACGGCAATCATCTGCGGGTGCTTGCCCAGGCCCGGGTCGCCAATCGGGCAGGTGATCCGGCTGATCCGATCGGGCGAGTGCCCCAGCGCCGCCAGCCGAGACCGGAACCGCGCCCATTTCGTAGCCGAGCCGATCAGCCCCGCAAAGCGGAAATCGTGCGAAAGCAGACGGTTGCACAATTCCAAGTCCAGATTGTGTGAATAAGTCAGCACCAGATGTTCAGCATCACGCGGCGCATGCCGAACCAGTTCCGCTGGTTTCGCGGCAGGGACGGCGGTGACTCCGTTCGGTACGGTTTCCGGAAACCGCTTGGATCCTGTATCGACCCAGGTGATTGCGAGATCGGGCAGCGGTGACAGGACATCCACCAAGGCGCGACCGACGTGACCCGCGCCCCAGACCCACAGTGCACGCGCGGGTTTGTGGACCGGCTCGACCATCCAGCCTTCGATCAGCTGTGCCTCTGGTGCAATCCCCTGTCCGCGGGCTTCGGTCAACAGGCGTTTGACCGACAGTGGCATGTCCTGGCCCGATGTTGGTCGCGCGATGATGCTGTCGTCCAGATCGTTGATGTTGTTGCGGTCATAGACCTCGCTTAGCAAGGAAACAGCGCCACCGCAGCACTGGCCCATGTCGGGGCCGAGCGCGTGATGGGTCAGACGCGATTGGGCGGTATGTATCCGCGCCGCTTCGGCTGCCTGAAACTCAAGTGTGCCGCCGCCGATCGTGCCGGATTGCCCGTCCTGCCAGACCAGCATTGCGGCACCAACCTCACGTGGGGACGAGCCCTTGATCCCGGCGATGACTACCCGGATCACGCGCCCATGGGTTTTGACCGCCTCCCTCAAAGTCTCAAGGTCAAATCCCATCAGTCGTCCCCCTTCATCCTTTGGACACCATGCCAGACTTCTTCTGCCGTGGCGGGGGCATCCAATGCGGGGTAGCTGTTTCCGCAGGCCGCCACCGCATTCGACAGTGCCAGCCAGGCGGATATCCCAAGCATGAATGGAGGTTCGCCTACTGCTTTCGAGCGATAGATCGTGTCCTCACGGTTTTCAGCCTCCCAAAGCGCAACGTTGAAGATGTCGGGGCGGTCGGAACAAGCCGGGATCTTGTAGGTCGATGGCGCATGGGTGCGCAGATTGCCTGTGCCATCCCAGACGAGTTCTTCGGTCGTCAACCAACCCGCGCCCTGCACATAGCCACCTTCGACCTGACCGATATCCAGCGCAGGGTTCAGCGACGCGCCCGCGTCATGCAAGATATCCGTGCGCAAGATGCGGTTCTCACCGGTTAGTGTGTCCACGGCAACTTCGGTGATCGAGGCGCCATAGGCGAAGTAGAAAAACGGACGACCTTGGCCTTTGATCCGGTCCCATTCGATCTTGGGTGTCTTATAGAAGCCGGTGGCCGAAAGGCTGATGCGGCCCTGATAGGTCAGCGCAGCCGCTTCGGCAAAGGTATAGCGTTCCTCACCAACCGAGACATGGCCATCGGCGAACACCACGGTCGACGAATCCGCCTGATGCCGCTCGGACAGATACTCTGCCATCCGGTCGCGGATCGTGTCACAGGCGGCTTTCACCGCCATGCCGTTGAGATCGCTTCCCGAGGATGCCGCCGTTGCCGAGGTGTTCGGCACTTTGGCCGTGTCTGTGGCGGTGATCTTCACCATCTCTAGCGGAATACCAAAGCGTGAGGCGGCAACCTGGGCCACTTTTTGAAACAGGCCCTGGCCCATCTCGGTACCGCCATGGTTCAGGTGCACGGACCCGTCCTGGTACACATGCACCAGCGCGCCGGCCTGATTCAGATGGGTCAGAGTGAAGGAAATGCCGAACTTGACCGGAGAGAAGGCGATGCCCTTTTTGATCACGCTGTTCTCGGCATTCCATTTCTGAATTGCTGCCTTGCGCGCGGCATAGTCGCTGGAATTCAACAAGGCTTCGGTCATGCCGTGAAGTTCGAAATCTTCGACTTCCATGCCATAAGGGGTGGTGTTTGGCGTATCGCCGCCATTGCGATCAGGGGCATGGTCATCGGTACCCGCCGGGGCAGCGTAATAGTTCCTGCGGCGCAGTTCGACCGGGTCCAGACCCAGCTCATGCGCGGCGTGGTCCATGACGCGTTCGATTCCAACCATACCCTGAGGGCCTCCAAACCCCCGATAGGCGGTGGCAGATTGGGTGTTGGTTTTCAGCCGGTGACTTTCGATCCGCGCATTGGGCAGCAGATACGCATTGTCGGAATGCAGCATCGCCCGGTCCGCGACGGGCAGCGACAGGTCTTGTGCCCATCCGCATATGGCATGGTGCAGAAAGGATACCCCCTGAATATGCCCATCCTGATCGAACCCGGCCCTATAGCCAATGCGAAAGGCATGCCGCTTACCGGTGATGATCATGTCGTCATCGCGGTCATAGCGCATCTTGCAGGCTGTGCCGGTTGCCCGCGCAGCCACTGCGCAGGAAACAGCCAGAGCGTTGCCCTGGCTTTCCTTGCCCCCGAACCCGCCGCCCATGCGCCGGGTTTCAACGCGCACAGCATGCATGGGAACGCCCAGAGCTTCTGCCACTTTGTGCTGAATCTCAGTTGGGTGCTGGGTCGAGCTGTGGACCAGCATATCAGCACCCTCATTCGGCACCGCCAGTGCAGCCTGACCTTCCAGATAGAAATGCTCTTGCCCGCCAAGCTCAAAACTGCCTTCGATCACATGCGCCGCGCCTGCGATGGCGGCGTCTGCATCACCTTTGGTGTAGATGCGCGGGCCGTCCTCGAACCGACTGTCGGCGGCCAGCGCCTCTTCAATCGTCAGAATTGGTGTTTCTTCAGTATAGTCGATCTTGCCCAGTCGTGCAGCTTTGCGCGCGGCCAGATGGCTGGTGGCGACAACCAAAAATACGGGCTGCCCGATATAGTGGACAGAGCCGTCCGACAACAAAGGTTCATCGTGAATGGACGGTGAGACATCATTCGCAAAGGGCAGGTCTTCGGCGGTCATCACCATGACGACACCGTCGGCGGCTTTGACTGCAGACAGGTCAATCGCGGCGATTGTGCCCTTGGCGATGGGACTGAGACCAAAGGCCAGATGCAACGTGCCTTTTGGTGTTGGGATATCGTCCACATAGCGGGCCGAACCGGACACATGTAGCGGCGCGGCGTCATGAGGCAGTGGTTTTGTCACGCTCATGCCGACACCTCCAGCACATTGGTTACCTGGCCCTGATCTTCAAGGAAATAACGTTCCAGCATCGCTTTCGCCGTCTCAAGGCGGTAATGAGCCGAGGCGCGCATATCTGACATTGGCGCGTAATCCTCGGCAAACATCGTCAGAGCGGATTGAACGGTAGCAGCTGTCCATGGCTTGCCGGTCAACGAAGCTTCGACTTGAGTGGCGCGTTTCGGAACGCCCGCCATGCCGCCAAATGCGATGCGCGCCTGAGTGACGGTACCTTCTGCAACGGTAATGTTGAAACACCCACAAACGGCCGAAATATCCTGATCAAACCGCTTGCTGAGCTTGTAGCATTTCAACCGATCCGCTTGGCGCGGGAAGCTTACGGCTTCGACGAATTCTCCGGATACGCGATCCTGTTTTCCATAGTCGATGAAGAACTCTTCCAAGGGCAGCGTTCGCCTTGTGTCGCCTTTGCGCAGGTGCAGGCTGGCGCCCAGGGCAATCAGTGCAGGCGGGTTGTCACCGATTGGTGACCCATTGGCGATATTACCGCCTACGGTTGCGGCGTGCCGCACCTGTACGCTGGCATAGCGGCGGATCATTTCAGCATAAGAGGGGTGCAGATCGCCCAGCGCTTCGCCCATGCGGTTCATATCGACCATGGCACCAAGGCGAATTTCATTGTCAGTAACCGTGATCTGTTTCAGATCATCGCAACCGTTCATGAAGATTACTGTTTTCAGGTCGCGCAACTGTTTGGTGACCCAAAGGCCTACATCGGTCGCGCCAGCGACCAGGGTGGCCTCTGGGTGTTCGGCATAAATGGCGGCAAGCTCGTCCGAGGACCGCGGCAGCATAGGAGACGCGGCGGGTGCTGCGTCAGGCTTGTCCTTGACCCAGACGGGAACAGGGTGCTTTTCGGCGGCTTTGGCGGCACGGATAATCGGCGCATAGCCCGTGCAGCGGCACAGGTTCCCGGCCAGCTGTGTGTCGTGATCGGTTGCACCATTCGCATGCCCGGCCACCATCGACATTACAAAGCCGGGGGTGCAAAAGCCACATTGCGACCCGTGCAGATCAACCATTGCCTGCTGAACCGGGTGGGCCTTCCCGTCCGGGCTGCTGGCGCCTTCGACGGTGCGCACCGCTTTGCCGTGGAGCTGAGGCAAGAACAGAATGCAGGAGTTCAGAGCTTTGGCTCCTCCCTGATCCGTCACCATGACAGTGCAGGCACCGCAATCACCTTCGTTGCAGCCCTCTTTGGTGCCGGTCAGAGAGCGATCCTCGCGCAGCCAATCCAACAAGGTGACTGTCGGATCGACATTCGCCAACTCCACTGTCTCTCCGTTCAGAAGAAACGTGATATCCATTCGTGAAACCCGTCGCGTTACCGAATTGCGCCTCTGAATGCTCTCCTTCGATGCGACGTAGAAAGAGTGCGGGCGGATAGCTTGCCACTAGATGTTAGAAACAGCGCAGCCAATCTGGCAAGAAAAACCACGCTTCTGATGTATCATTTCATTGGTCCGATCCTTGTGTTTCATGTGGTTTCGATGTTCATCACCTTGAAACTAAACGGTTTTGTAGCATGTTTCACCCTCAGAGTCCGAAGCACCTTATGGATTTCCCGAACAATCAACGCATGTTTTTTTGGCAATCCGAACCTACGGTTCAGGCTTTTGTACCATCACCGGCTGCGATAGCGTGGGCGGCATGAGCAGCACTCCACGATTCATCCACCTCCGTGTTCACACCGAATATTCCCTGCTGGAAGGCGCCGTGCGGCTGAAAAAGCTGCCTGGTCTGTGTGAAAAGTTTGAGATGCCCGCCGTCGCCGTCACGGACACCAACAGCATGTTCTCTGCGCTGGAGTTTTCGGTCACCGCTAGCGGGGCGGGTGTTCAGCCGATCATGGGGTGCCAGGTCGATCTGACCTATCTGCAGGCGCAACCGGGCGAGAAAGCGAAAGCCCCCGCGCCGCTGGTGCTGCTGGCGCAGTCAGAGGTCGGGTATGAAAACCTAATGAAGCTCAGCTCTTGCCTGTATGTGGACAAGGGCGGGCAGTTGCCGCAGGTGACATTGGATGAACTGGCAGAGCGCTCGGATGGTCTGATCTGCCTGTCTGGCGGCCCCGACGGACCGGTGGGGCGCTTGTTGCAGCAAGGGCAGCGCCCAGCGGCCGAGGTCTTGGTGGATCGCCTTGCAACCATGTTCCCGGATCGTCTGTATGTCGAACTACAGCGCCATCCAGGCGAGGGTGGTCAGCCCGAGGCCGAACGTCTGACCGAGCGCGGCCATGTTGAAATGGCCTATGCCAAGAACCTTCCGCTGGTGGCTACCAACGATGTCTACTTCCCGACCACGGACATGTACGAAGCGCATGATGCGCTGATCTGTATTGCCGAGGGCGCTTATGTCGATCAGCAGGATGGCCGCCGCCGTCTGACCGCACAGCATTATTTCAAGTCGCAGCAGGAAATGGCGACCCTGTTCGCCGATCTGCCCGAAGCAATCGAAAACACGGTCGAGATCGCCAGGCGCTGTGCGTTCATGGCCTATCGCCGTGATCCGATCCTGCCGAAATTCGCCGATGACGAGGTGGCCGAGCTGCGCCGCATCGCCAATGAAGGTCTGCAGAAACGTCTGGCCGTGATCCCGCATGCGGTAACCCCTGAAGAGTATCAGAAGCGGCTGGATTTCGAACTGGACATCATCGAGGGCATGGGGTTTCCGGGTTATTTCCTGATCGTTGCCGATTTCATCCAATGGTCAAAGGATCAGGACATCCCGGTTGGGCCGGGGCGGGGCTCGGGCGCGGGGTCGCTGGTGGCCTATGCGCTGACGATCACCGACCTTGATCCGTTGCGTTATTCGCTGCTGTTCGAACGTTTCCTGAACCCCGAACGGGTATCGATGCCTGACTTCGATATCGACTTTTGCATGGACCGCCGCGAAGAGGTGATCCGCTACGTGCAGCAGAAATATGGGCGCGACAAGGTTGGGCAGATCATAACTTTTGGCGCGCTGCTGTCGAAGGCCGCCGTGCGTGACATCGGGCGGGTTTTGCAGATGCCATACGGGCAGGTGGATCGCCTGTCCAAGATGATCCCGGTGGAAGGCGTCAAACCCGTCTCCATCGAGAAGGCGTTGAAAGATGAACCCCGGCTGCGGGAAGAGGCGCGTAACGAGGAGGTTGTGGACCGTCTGCTGACTTATGGCCAGCAGGTCGAGGGGCTGTTGCGAAACGCGTCGACCCACGCGGCTGGTGTGGTGATTGGCGACCGTCCGCTGGATGCGCTGGTGCCGCTGTATCAGGATCCGCGTTCCGACATGCCTGCGACCCAATTCAACATGAAATGGGTAGAACAGGCCGGTCTGGTTAAATTCGACTTTCTGGGTCTGAAAACCCTGACCGTGATCCAGAATGCGATGGATCTGATCTTCAAATCCGGGCGCGACCTGCATATCGCTGCTGATGGCACCGAGCTGTACGAAGCCGCCGAAGGGGCCGCGAACCAGATTAACGCCATCCCGCTGGATGATGAAGCGACTTACAAACTCTACTCAGCGGCCAAGACCGTAGCGGTGTTCCAAGTGGAATCCTCGGGCATGATGGATGCGCTCAAGCGGATGAAACCGGATTGTATCGAGGATATCATCGCCCTCGTCGCGCTATACCGTCCGGGCCCGATGGAGAACATCCCCAAGTTCTGCGAGGTCAAGAACAAGCTGAGCGAACGGGACACGCTGCACCCTTCCATCGACCATATCCTGGACGAAACCCAAGGCATTATCGTCTACCAGGAACAGGTTATGCAGATCGCTCAGGAAATGGCGGGCTATAGCCTTGGCGGAGCGGATTTGTTGCGCCGCGCGATGGGTAAGAAAATTCAGGAGGCGATGGATGCCGAGCGGCCTAAGTTCCTCAAAGGCGCTGCTGAGAATGACGTGGACGAGGCTAAGGCGACCGAGGTCTGGAACCTGTTGGATAAATTCGCCAACTATGGCTTCAACAAATCCCACGCTGCCGCCTATGCCGTGGTCAGCTATCAGACCGGCTGGTTGAAGGCGAACCACCCGGTCGAGTTCATGGCCGGGGTCATGAACTGCGATATCCATCTGACTGACAAGCTGGCGGTTTACTTCGAGGAAGTCCGCAAAGGGTTGGAACTGCCTTACATACCGCCCTGCGTGAACCGCTCGCAATCCACGTTTGACGTGGTGGATCAGCATCTGGTTTACGCGCTGGGCGCGTTGAAAAACGTCGGCGTTGAGGCGATGAATTTGGTAGTAGAAGGACGTGCAGGCAAACCGTTCGTCAACCTCTTCGACTTTGCCCGCCGCGTTGATCTGAAGAAGGTCGGCAAGCGGCCCTTGGAAATGCTGGCGCGTGCTGGCGCGTTTGATGAACTCGACAAGAACCGCCGCCGCGTCTTCGAAAGCCTTGATCCGCTGGTGCAATATTCAGCTGCGATCCACGATCAGAAGAACTCGAACCAAGTATCGCTGTTCGGCGAGGCGGGCGACGACCTGCCCGAGCCACGCCTTTCGCCGACGCCGGACTGGTTGCCTGCCGAGCGTTTGAGCGAAGAGTTCAAGGCCATCGGATTTTACCTGTCCGGCCACCCGCTGGATGATTATATGCCCGCCCTAAAACGCAAGCAGGTACTGACACTGGATGAGGTGATGGAAAAGGCACGCTCGGGTCCGCTGATCGCCAAGATGGCCGGTGTAGTGGCTGGGCGGCAGGAACGGAAATCTGCGCGCGGAAACCGGTTTGCCTTTGCCCAACTTTCTGACCCTACAGGTGCCTATGAGGTCACACTGTTTTCCGAAACGCTGGAGAAATCCCGTGAGTTTCTGGAAACCGGTGCACAGGTGGTGCTGACCGCCGAAGCAACGATGGAGGCCGATCAACTCAAACTGCTAGGCCGGTCCGTCGGGCCGGTAGATGCAGTCGTGGCCGAGGCAGGGGCGACCGGGCTGCGCATTTTTGTTGATCAGCCGCAGGTTCTGCCCACAGTTGCCAAAGTTCTGGAAGATGCCGCTGGCGCAGCCAAGGGGGCTGCGAAAGGGCCTATCCATCTGTGCCTGCTTGATCCTGGCCTGCCGGGAGATGTCGAGATGGACCTTGGCCAGGAATTCCCGATCAACCCGCAGATCAAAGGGGCGATCAAGTCGCTGGACGGTGTGATGTCGGTCGAGGAAATCTGACCGCCCCGGAAAAGTTGCCTGACATTCGCCCGCCGGGTAGGCTGAGGACTGAAAGAGATTTTCTGGTGATGCCACAGGAGGGCAACCATATGACGATCCCACATTTCGGTTTTCGAACATTGATATTGGCCGCGTCGATGGCCTTGGTCACAGCCTCGGCAAGTGTGGCGGACAACAAGAAGAAAAAGAACACCATCGAAGGCGCGTTGATCGGGGCGGGCGTCGGTGCTTTGATTGGTGATGGCAAGGGCGCGGCAATCGGCGGCGTGGCCGGGGCCTTTATTGGGCATAACTGGAAATGATTGCGATGCGTGTGACCCAAATGAAAACCGCTCTCGCAAGCCTGTGCATGATCGTTCCGGGCATGGCCATCGCCGATGAAACTGCTGAACAAATGGTTCAGGACGCATTGCCCGTCATGTATCATACATGTGCAACGGTGGTTGAAGAGGCGGACGGTGATGAGGCCTATATCTTTGCGGTTGTCGAGAAGATGACAGCGCTGTCGATCTATAACCGCCAGATTGATATCAATGATCACGCAAGCACGGACGAGGACAAAGCGAAACTGCGCGAGACATTCATAGCCGCATTGAGAGAGGGCTGCGCCGAGGACCAGCATGCCCTGTTGGGCGGGGTTGTCGACAATGCGGTGAAAACGACGCTCGGCTTGTAATCGCTCAGTAATGCGGCGGGCGTTCGTCTCCTAGGATGATGCCGCCTGATCCTT
Source organism: Ruegeria sp. CDSC045 (assembly GCF_059610725.1). NCBI lineage: Bacteria > Pseudomonadati > Pseudomonadota > Alphaproteobacteria > Rhodobacterales > Roseobacteraceae > Ruegeria > Ruegeria sp. CDSC045. The sequence goes on along the minus strand of NZ_JBXWOE010000012.1, from coordinate 110,940 downwards.
CTTGTGCCCGTTCACCTTCGCGGCGCATCAGCACCTCAACCCGGCGGGTCAAGTTGTCGATCTCATCCTGCTGGCGCGTGACGATTGTGTTCAGATCTTCGACCGTGCGGGTCAGATGGGCGATCTGCTCTTCCAGATGTTGCATTGGAAACTCCTGTCTCGGGCCGGTCATAACGGCACCGGCTGTGCAAGGCCAGCGAAAGCGCGCCTTGCCCCGAAACGGGCCATGGGATAGACCGCGCGCGGAACACTTAACGCCCAAGGACGCCCCAAATGGCCAAGCCCAAGAAACAGCCCCGCCCTAAGGCCGTAACGCCGAAGGGGTTTCGCGACTATTTTGGCGAGGAAGTTACGCAGCGCACCGAGATGCTGCGGACTATCGCGGGTGTCTATCATCGCTATGGCTTTGATGCTTTGGAGAGCAGCGCGGTCGAAACGGTCGAAGCGCTGGGCAAGTTCCTGCCTGACGTAGATCGTCCGAACGAAGGCGTCTTTGCCTGGCAGGAATTTGATGAGAACGACAAGGGCGATTGGATGGCCCTGCGCTATGACCTGACCGCGCCATTGGCCCGCGTCTATGCGCAGCATCGCAACGATCTGCCGACACCGTATCGCCGCTTTGCGATGGGTCCGGTCTGGCGCAACGAAAAGCCAGGCCCGGGGCGGTATCGTCAGTTTTATCAATGTGATGCGGATACGGTGGGTACCGCATCAATGGCGGCGGATGCCGAGATTTGCGCCATGTTGTCGGATACGCTGGAAGAGGTCGGAATTGATAAAGGTGACTATCTGATCCGCGTCAACAACCGTAAGATTATGAATGGCGTGCTTGAAGTGATGGGGCTGGGTGATGATCCGGCGGCACGGGAAAACGTCCTGCGCACAATCGACAAGTTCGATAAGGTGGGCGAGGCCGGTGTGCGAGAGTTACTAGGCAAAGGGCGTCTGGATGCATCGGGTGCATATATCGATGGCGTTGGGCTTCAAAAAGAGCAAATAGATCGCGTCACCCAATTTCTTACGGCGCGACGACGACTGGATGATCTCGGCCCAGATGACGATCCAAACTTCGGCTACAATGAATCTGTCTTGAACACAATTATGAATTTGGTATCGGAGTCTCGTGAAGGCATAGATGGCGTAAGAGAGTTGATGGAAGTAGTAAATCTGCTTTCTGCTCAAGGTTATGGCCCAGACCGTATCGTCATCGACCCATCGGTCGTGCGTGGCCTGGGCTACTATACCGGCCCGGTCTATGAGGCCGAGTTGACCTTTGATATCTTGGATGAGAAAGGCCGCAAGCGGCAGTTCGGCTCTGTCGCAGGCGGTGGGCGCTATGACGATCTGGTCAAGCGTTTCACTGGACAGGAAGTGCCAGCGACCGGTGTCTCCATTGGTGTCGACCGCCTGTTGGCTGCTCTGCGCGAAAAGGGGCGGATCAGCGCACAGGCCAAGGGGCCGGTGGTTGTCACCGTGATGGATCGCGACCGCATGGCGGATTATCAGGCCATGGTGGCCGAGCTGCGCAATGCCGACATCCGGGCCGAGGTGTATCTGGGCAACCCCAAGAATTTCGGCAATCAACTGAAATACGCTGACAAACGGAACTCACCCATTGCCGTGATCGAAGGCGGCGACGAAAAGGCAAACGGGATCGTGCAGATCAAGGACCTGATCCTTGGTGCAAAGATCGCCGAAAGCGCCACGCTTGAGGAATGGAAAGAACGCCCAAGCCAGTTCGAAGTGCCGCGCGGTGATCTGGTCGCCAAGGTGCGCGAAATTCTGGACAATCAGGACTGAGCCATGGCCAACCGTACTCAGATACAGACGCGCGCAGCAATGATGCGGGTGCGTTTTGAGACCGCAGGTGCCCGGGTTGTTGATCCGCCTCTGTTGCAACCGGCTGAAACGTTGCTGGACCTCTATGGGGAAGACATTCGCGCCCGTGCTTACGTGACCTCGGATGCGCTGCATGGTGAACAAATGCTGCGCCCGGATTTCACGCTGCCGGTGGTGCAAATGCACATGTCCGACGGTGCCGAACCGGCGCGCTATACCTATTCGGGTGAGGTGTTTCGACGGCAGGAACACGATCCGGATCGCGCGAATGAATATATCCAGGTCGGGTATGAGGTGTTTGATCGCACCGATCCGGCCAGTGCCGATGCCGAAGTGTTTTCGCTGTTTGCGCTGCAACTGCGTGGGTTGCCCCTGCGGGCGGCAACCGGGGATATCGGTATTCTGACCGCTGCTGTCCAGGGGCTGAGGACTTCCGACCGGCGCAAGGCGGCCCTGATGCGCCATCTGTGGCGGCCCCGCCGTTTTCGCGTCTTGCTGGACCGTTTCGCTGGGCGCAAGCCGGGGCCAGAAGGACGCAAGACCTTACTCGAGGCTGCTGACCCTTTGGCAACCGACGCGCCTATGATCGGCAAGCGCCGCGCCTCTGAAATTCAGGCACGGATCGAAGCCCTGCGTGAGGATCGTGATACCCCACCGATTTCCGACAACGAACTGGCCGGGTTGGAAACCCTGCTGAACGTCCGAGAAACCATGCCCTTTGCGCTTGAACAGCTGCGCGACGTGGCGGTGGACTTGCCGCAGATCACCCCGGCACTGGACCGGCTTGAGGCGCGGATCGCGGCCTTGCAAGCGCGCGGCGTGGATGTGGACAGGTTGGATTTCGAAGCGTCTTATGGCCGGACCTCGATGGAGTATTATGATGGGTTTGTCTTTGGTTTCTACGCCGAGGGCCGGCCGGATTTGCCGCCCATTGCCACTGGGGGGCGCTATGATGCACTGACCCGCCACTTGGGCAAAGGGGCAGAAATTCCGGCCGTTGGCGGCGTGCTGCGCCCGGACCTGATGCTGGAGATTGAGGAGGACGCGCAATGAGCCTGAAACTGGGCGTGCCTTCAAAGGGCCGGTTGATGGAAAAGACCTTTTCGTGGTTCGAAAAGCGCGGCATCACGCTGTCTCGCAGTGGGTCGGACCGCGAATATGCCGGTAAGGTGGAAGGGATCGAGGGTGTCTCGCTGATCCTGTTATCGGCGGGGGAAATTCCGCGTGAACTGGCCGCTGGTCGCATTCATCTTGGCGTCACCGGAATTGATCTGGTGCATGAAAAACTGCCGCGCTGGGAACAGCAGGTCGAAGAAGTATCTCCGCTTGGGTTTGGCAAGGCCGATCTGATCATCGCTACGCCAGCCTGCTGGGTCGACGTGGACACGCTTGATGACCTTGATGCGGCGGCAGCGGCTTTTCGCAAGACCCACGGCCACCGCCTGCGGATTGCCACCAAATACCACCGGTTGGTGCGTGAATTTCTGACAGATGCGGGCGTGGCCGATTATACGCTGGTCGACAGCCAGGGGGCGACCGAAGGCACGGTAGTGAATGAAACCGCCGAAGCGATTGCCGATATCACATCAACGGGGGAAACCCTGCGCGCCAACCACCTGAAAATCCTGACAGACGGGCTGATCCTGCAATCGCAGGCAACCCTATGGCGCAGCCGGGTGGCCAAGTATACGGACGAAGACAAAGATGTTCTGACTGAGGTGCTCGACCGTCTGGCCTGATTACAGCACGCCGATATCCGCCAGCGCGCGGTTCAGATCATCGGGCAGGGCATCGTCCTGCGCGCGGGTTTTTGGCAGATCGGCGGGGGTGTCCTCGGGTTTGAGATAACGCCACCCCTGAAAGGGGCGTTTCAGGGCGTTCTGGGTGCGATGAACCTCAGGATCCAGAATAATGGCGCAGCGGCGAATGCCGTCATCCCCGATCACTTCGTCCATTCGTAGGATGCGCTGACGGCATTGCACAACGCCTTTGATCACCCAATAGATTGATCCGCCATTCAGAATCTCTGCCTCGCGTTTGGGCCACATGCGTGTCACGTGGCGCGGCAATCCGTCCTCGTAAAGAGGCATGCGACTCTCCTGCCATGCGATCAGCGTGTCGACGCTTTCTGATCCGACGGACAGTTTTATGAGGTTTACGTACTTATCCACAGCTTTCCCACAGAGTCGTCCCAAGGCTACCTTTATATTGTAGCCTTCTGCACCGCTTCATCAAGGTGTTGTGGTGAAGGTGCGAATTGGGCTAATCTGGATACCTCTTTCAAGACAGGGAATCACCAATGAGCCGCTTTGCCGCCCCCATCGCCGAGCAGATCTGGGACATGAAATACCGCTTTAAACAGGCGGATGGAACGCCCATAGACCAAACGGTTGAAGACAGCTGGCGCCGTATCGCTCGCGATCTGGCCCGCGTGGAACAGGACCCTGCTCATTGGGAAGACAAGTTCTTTGAGGCGTTGGAGGATTTCAAATATCTGCCCGCCGGACGCATCACTGCCGGTGCGGGCACTGCGCGCCGGGTGACCCTGTTCAACTGTTTTGTCATGGGAACCATACCAGACAGCATGGGCGGTATTTTCGATATGTTGAAAGAGGCCGCGCTGACCATGCAGCAGGGTGGGGGGATCGGTTATGATTTCTCAACCATTCGTCCGCGTGGCGCGGATGTACACGGGGTGGCGGCGGACGCCTCGGGGCCGCTGAGCTTTATGGATGTGTGGGACGCGATGTGCCGCACGATCATGTCTGCGGGGTCGCGCCGCGGAGCGATGATGGCGACCATGCGCTGCGATCATCCCGATATCGAGCAGTTCATCACCGCCAAATCCGACCCGGCCCGTCTGCGCATGTTCAACATGTCGGTTCTGGTGACAGATCCGTTCATGGAGGCAGTCAAGGCCGATGGTCCGTGGGAACTGGTGTTTGATGGCAAGGTCTATCACACCATCCAGGCCCGCGATCTTTGGAACAAGATCATGCAGGCCACTTACGACTATGCCGAGCCAGGTGTGATCTTCATCGATCGGATCAATGCGGCCAACAACCTCAGCTATGTCGAGACCATCGCGGCGACGAACCCCTGCGGCGAACAGCCCCTGCCGCCTTATGGCGCCTGCCTGCTGGGCTCGATCAACCTGGCGCGTCTGGTGGCCGGACCGTTCGAGGATGCCGCACATCTGGATGAGGCCGCGCTGCAAGAGCTGGTCGCCACCGCCGTTCGCATGATGGACAATGTGGTCGACGCCTCGAAATTCCCGCTGGCCGAACAAGAGGCCGAGGCGCAAGATAAACGCCGCATTGGTTTGGGTGTCACCGGGCTGGCCGATGCACTGTTGATGCTGGGTCTACGCTATGGCTCTGACGAGGCGGCGCGTCAGACCGAGCGCTGGTTGCACGCAATCGCCCGCGCCGCGTATCTGGCGTCGGTCGATTTGGCAAAGGAAAAGGGGGCGTTTCCCTTGTTCGAAGCCGAGAAATACCTGGCCAGCGGCACAATGCTGCAGATGGATGACGACGTACGCGCTGCGATCCGCGAACACGGCATCCGCAACGCGCTGCTGACGTCGATTGCCCCGACGGGGACGATTTCCCTGTACGCGGGCAACGTCTCTTCGGGGATCGAGCCGGTCTTTGCCTATGCGTATACGCGCAAGGTCCTGCAAAAAGATGGCTCACGCACCGAAGAAGAAGTCGTGGATTACGCCGTTCAGATGTGGCGCGACAAGTTTGGTGATAAGGACCTGCCCGACTATTTCGTCAACGCGCAGACGCTGCCTCCGTCTGATCATGTCAAGATGCAGGCGGCGGCACAGAAATGGATCGACAGCTCGATTTCCAAGACGATCAACTGCCCCGAGGATATCAGCTTTGACGCTTTCAAAGATGTCTACATGCAGGCTTGGGATCAGGGCTGCAAAGGGTGCACGACCTATCGCCCCAACGATGTGACAGGGTCGGTTCTGACCGTATCAGAGAGTGCCGACAAAGCTCCTGGAGAAAGCGCGGATGCGCCGCACGAGGTTGATGGCGGCGATGTCATCTATATGTCTGAACCGCTGGACCGCCCACAATCGCTTGAGGGGTCAACATATAAGTTGAAATGGCCCGACAGCGAGCATGCGATTTACCTAACCATAAATGACATTGTCATTGGCGGCCGCCGTCGTCCGTTCGAGGTATTCATCAACTCCAAGAACATGGAGCACTATGCCTGGACGCTTGCGCTGACCCGCATGATCTCGGCTGTGTTCCGTCGGGGCGGTGATGTGTCCTTTGTGGTCGAGGAACTCAAGGCGGTATTCGACCCGCGCGGCGGGGCCTGGGTGAAAGGCAAATACATCCCCTCGATCCTGGCCGCGATTGGCGGAGTGATCGAGCAGCACCTGATCAATATCGGCTTCCTTGAGGGCGAAGGGATGGGGCTGAAATCCGACCCTCAGGCGCAAGTGGTCAACCTCGACGGCCCCCGCGGCAAAGCCTGCCCGTCCTGCGGTCAGTTCGACATGGTGATGATCGAAGGATGCATGACCTGCCGTAGCTGCGGTCACTCTAAATGCGGGTGAGCTGAAGTAGTGGATTCTGTTGTGTGTGGCGTGTCACATGACATGACCTAAACGTCTCAATAGATTGTTTGGCAGATTACATGGGAAAACGGCCTCGGATTATCTTCCGGGGCCGTTCGTAAGGCTAACAGGGACAGACGAATGAGATGCGCTGGGCTGAAGACATTATTAGGCTTTGGTACGAGGGTCGGAAACCGGAATTTCGCTGCGTTGACAACTTGGATCAGTCTTAGTGAAAAAGCCGACATCCAACACGTTTGATTTAGCATCATGAAACCATCTGATTTCGGGGATCAAGTTTCTTTGATTGATGGCGCTTCGAATGCGGGTACTTTATCAAAAGACTAGCTCGCCTTATCGCCCATGATCCTTACCTGGAACTCCGGGATCAGATCGATGATATTCTCTACCGACGCAAAGCGCATACAGCTGCTGGCAGGGTGACGGCGCAGCGCGGCATTGTTGTCATTGGCAATGCTGGTGCCGGTAAGAGTTTTGGCATCGAGCACCTTCTGCAGAAGCATCCGCATGTGGCTTATGGAAAGCCATATCTACAGGCGTTGACTGTGCGTCTGGCGTCAGAAGCTACGATCAAAGGTGTTGGTCTCGATACGCTCAAAGCATATGGATATGAGAGCAAAGGATCGCGAACAGGGCATTCGATCTGGCGGCAGGTGATGCATCAGGCGCGCTCCCATAAAACGCTGTTCTTACACTTTGACGAGGCGCAGCATATCCTTCGGACCAAGTCGAAGTCTGAATTTGACCAGGTGATGCTGGTCTGGAAATCGTGCCTGGAATACGCTGAGTGGCCGGTCAGCCTAATCCTCAGTGGCACCTGCGAACTGCTGGATCTGATCAACCGGGATGAACAGCTCAGCCGGCGGTTTGAGCCCGTGCATTTTGCGCCCATGAGCTATGCCGCCCATGGGCATGAGGTGATCGGCGTGCTGGGTGCCTATCTCGATGCGGCAAAACTGTCGCGCGGCAAAACGCTTGAGACATCGGCATTCGCGCGACGACTGCTACATGCGGCCCGCTACGAGTTCGGGTCGAAAATTGGGCTGATCTTATCGGCTATCAAATTGGCATTGCGCAATGGGAACCAAACCCTTGAACAAAGTCACTTCGCGGGGGCCTATCGGAAACAGAAGCGCTGCGTTGATGCATTGAACCCATTCATTGCTGAGAATTTCCGCTCCATTAAGACGGGCCAGCTTCTCAGCGGTGCAGAGCTGGAGATAGCGCCAGCAATCAAGAGGGGGGCTGCATAATGCAAGTGTTGCCGATCCTTGTTCCTTTGATGCCGGGGGAGACCCCGGCATCATTCGCATCCCGGCTTGCCTGGGCGAATGGTCTTTCCTTTGCCTCGGAGTTCTGCACCGATCAGTGCTTTACGCTTCAGGCTATCGCAGACGGCGATGAACGGGCCCTTTCGATCCTTGCCCGTCTCGGCGGAGTGGAACTTGCTCAACTGATGCGTGGTGTTGTTTGCAAAGTGTCTACCGGGCAGTACCGGCTGGCCGGGCAGCTTATCGAGAAACGTTGGATCACGCGCAGGCGTCTGCGGTTCTGTCCGGAGTGTGTCGCGGACGACATCAGCGCAGACACTGGCGGTGGCGCGGCCCAGAAATGCGCCTGGCATGTGCCCTCGATCGGGACATGCCTTCACCACCAGGTCAGGTTGTATGACGACGACAGCTATTCGCACAGCCGTGGTCCCCATGATTTTGCCGGGCGAATCCGCGATCTCAATCTGGGCACAGATCAGTTGAGAGAGCTGGTTGCAGCTCAGGTCTCAACAGGTCTGGAAGACTATCTCACCCGCCGGTTGGCGGGTGAACAACAGGGCACATGGCTCGATAATATCGGGTTCGGCGCGGTTGCACTTGGCGCTGAGATCTTCGGAGTTGTTGATCTGTTTGGTATCGATGCAAAGCTGAAGCATTTATCCGATAATGAGAAGCGTCGTGCAGGTGCGCGGGGTTTTGAGCTCCTGTCCGAAGGCGAGAAAGGGCTGTTTCGTCTGCTGCGGCGACTGCATGCTAAGGCCGGTTCTCCCATATCACATTCGCGCGGAAACTATGGCTGCCTGTTCAACTGGCTGGAACAATCCCATGCGGAGCAATACGAGCCTTTGCGGGATCTCGTTAGGAAATTCTTCATCGAAACCTATCCCATTGGAGAAGGCGAGCTGGTGCTTGGCAAACCCTGTACTGCCCGTCGCATTCACAGTGTTGAAACCCTGCGGCGCGAACTGGGGCTGGGGCGCCGTCAGACAGTTGAGCTGCTTGGTGCAAACGGGTTTCTAAGGCCGGACGGTCAGGCAGGTAACCCAGCGAAAGGTGTTGTGTTCGATGCACAGGCATTGGCGCCACTGGCCAAGAGCTTTGCAGGGGCGATCTGTCAGGTTGCGGCCCAGAAACAGATCAACGCGCCCAGGGCGCAGTTTGGCGCTCTTGTTGCTGGTGGGATCATCAAGCCCATCGCGGGCTCTCCTTTCGGGCGACCATACTACGATGAAGGGCAACTCGATGCGTTCCTTGTCAGTATTGTGCCGTGCACAACGGTTGCAAAAGTGGATGGGCTGGTCGGCATTCAGTCCGTCTGCCGCAAAGCTGTTGCTGGTGCAGTCGATGTGGTGCGACTGATCCAGAATGGCGAACTGGAGACTGTGGTCAGGGATGCCGAACAAGATGGGTATCTTTCGGTGCTTCTGGATCCGGCGGAAGTCGCTGAGGCGTTGCGCCTGATCAGACCGGATGGATATCTGCTATCAACCCTGGCGGGGTTCCTCGGTGTCAACGCATCTGCCCTCCGCCATCTGGTGGACTCAGGCCATTTGAAACTGGTTCGGGCGCGTCACCCGATTTCCCGAAAGTCGGTCCAGGTAGTGCCGTATGGCGCCGTCGATCAATTTCTCCAACGGTATATTCCCGGAAAGCACTATGCTGAGTTTCGTGGGGGCAGCACCCGGAAAGTCAGCGACCAGCTCATAAAGGAGCGGGTTCCGTTTATCCAAATGCCGGAAGAGTGTAGTGGGCGCATATTCAGGCGGAGTGAGGTGACCTCCGGCGTAGAAGAGCTGGCCAATCGCCTGCCGTTCTCGCATGATGAAATTGCCTGGCCGGAGTTGTGAAGGTGTTGAGATGAGTAGAGAAAGCAAGTTCCTGAGTCTGGTGCTTCGGCACAAACCTGAAGAGATCGGTCTTCAGCTTGATAAGCACGGGTGGGTCCGTGTTGATGATTTGCTGCGGAAGCTGAAGAGAGCCAACCGCAAGCTAAGCCGCGACGAACTCACTCAGCTTGTCGAAAGCAACGATAAGAAACGCTTCACCCTGTCTGATGATGGTCAGCGCATTAGAGCAGCCCAAGGCCATTCAGTTGATGTGGATCTGGGGCTGGAGTCGCAATGCCCGCCTGATGAACTGTACCATGGCACCGCCAGCGCCAATTTGGACGCAATATTTTCCGACGGGTTGAACCCCGGACGCCGTAAGCAGGTCCACCTTTCATTGGACCCTGATACAGCCGAGCGCGTCGGCCAGCGACACGGAAAACCAGTTGTATTACGTGTCGAGGCGCAACGCATGTATGAGGACGGTTTTGAGTTCTTTCGTGCCGACAACGGTGTCTGGCTCACAGACAAAGTGCCCGCGACCTATCTGGGGTTCGGTATGATCGCTGAACGGTAACAGAGCACATGATTACTGGAAAACTGGTCGGACTGGTTGCATTCGAGTGGAGCTGAAGATGCCGGCTTTCACTTTGTGTCGTTGAAGCAGATCCTCCGAGACCAGCGACTTTCAATTAGTTGCAGGCAGGTGGTTACCTGAAAAAATCGATAGACTTTTTCTCATCTCCATGTGCGTTCTAATTTGATCGCCGTTTGGTCAGCCGACTTTACGCTGGCCTCACCGATCTTCCCACGCCTTCAACTCATCCGAAGATAACGGTTCAAGAAAATCTGGCGTGGCTCCAACCTTTCCCTCCAACACGCCGAGCTTGAAATCATATTGTGGAATTGCAACCAGCCTCACAGCAGGCTTTGTTCCTATTGTTATCACAACGTCCTCTCCGGCTAGCGCTGCGTCGATGAGTTCCGGCAACTGGTTCTTCGCCTTTTGTATTGTGAATAGCATGGCAACTCCCCTTATTCGCTAACTTTGCCAATCTTGTAGGCAGTTTCAACCACACTCAGTTTTGTCCTTGTTTCTCAGATATCCAACATCGGTTCATCCCGAACCAGCCATTGGTTATCCGCGTAGCGAATTTTGACTCAGAGCACAGAACGGACGTCCCCGGGTTTGATCACTCCTACTGCCGACTCCTGAGAAGAGGCAATAATACACACGCATAAGCCACCTATGGATTTACATCTAAGAAGCTTACGTTGGAACGGAGGTCACTAAATTCGAGCCTGGCTTCAACTCTCCACCTGTAAACAATTGTACATGATCCAAAATTCTTTTCAGTTTTTTGCCATTAGGCCTGTCGGTACAAGTCATCACTACAAACAAGGCGAATTTTGGCTTGGAGCGTTTCTCTGCCCCTGTTTCGCCGATGACAAGGAGGAAAGAAATGTTCAAGATTTCAGCCGGTCTCGGGTGCGTATTTGCTGCGGCAATCACCGCTTCGGCGGCCCAGGCAAACGAATGCGGTGAAGTATCACTGATGCAGGCCGATTGGGGGTCAGCGCAAATTGTGACCGCGGTCTCGAAGTTTCTGATGGAGCAAGGCTATGGTTGCGAAGTGACCACGGTTCCGCTCTCGGGCAACCCTGCGCTGGCATCCGTATCCGAGACCGGAGAGCCCGATATTCTGACTGAACTCTGGACAAACGGCGCGCCGGCTTACCAAGGGCTGGTTGACTCAGGTGCGATCATTCCGGTGACCGAAGTTCTGTCAGATGGCGGTGTCGAAGGGTTCTTTGTTCCGAACTACCTTGTGGAGGCGCATCCGGAACTGGCAACAATCGAAGGCATCGCAGCCAACCCCGAACTCGTCGGAAATCGCTTTCACAACTGCCCCGAGGGATGGACCTGTCTGAATGTCAGTACCAACCTGCTGAAGGCAGGTGGGTTGATTGATGCAGGCATTGATAACTTTATACATGGATCAGGCGAAACCCTTGCGGCTTCGATCGCGGCCGCCTACGAAAACAAAGAGCCGTGGTTCGGCTTCTATTGGGCACCGACATCGGTATTGGGCAAATACCCGATGACCCTGGTCGAAATGGGCCCCCATGACCCTGAAAAGCATGCCTGCAACATCACGGCGGAATGCGAGACGCCAGCAATGAGCGCCTTCCCCCGCAGCGAAGTGGTTACAGTTCTTTCCAAGGAATTCATGGCCGAAAACGCAGAAATCTCTGAACTGATGACAAATCTGTCCTTCACCAACGCACAGATGGGCGAAACGCTGGCATGGGTCGAGGACAACAATGCCTCCTACGATGAAGGTGCTGTGCACTTTCTGACGACCTACAAGGATGTCTGGGGGGCGTGGCTTAACGATGCTGCGCGCGACAAACTTTCCGCATTGCTGCAGTAAACTGCACGAACAGGGGCATCCTCAGTGATGCCCCTAACGCACTGAAGAAGATCGGAAAGTGGGATAAATGGCCTTCTATGACAAGTTATTCAGCGCATTGGGTTTGAGCGAATGGTGTGGCACGCCAGACGATAAAGCGCCTCTTTCGCTGGCGGACCTTGCGGCGCAAGCAGGAGGAGAAGAGGCCTCTGGGCCGCTCATTCCAATTCCCTCGTTTGATAATCTGCACGAAAGCTGCAACCGCATATGGCAGTCGCGTGATGTAACCAACGGGATCGAAGAAGGGTTTCTGGCAGCCAAACCGGTCCTGAAAACCGTTCTGGACCCGATCACACAGCCATTGAGCTGGATATTGGATGGCGCACTTTGGCTGTTTGAAGCGACGCCATGGTTCATCATGGTCCCGCTTCTGGTGGCGATTTCCTGGTACGCGTCGCGTTCGCGCCCTGTGACGATCTTCGTCGCCGTCTCGATTATGCTGCTGGCCGTCGTAGACCACTACGATGTGGCGATGCAGACTCTGTCGATCATCTTTGTATGTACGACGATATCGGTGCTGTTCGGTGTACCCATTGGCATTGCCATGTCGAAATCTGACCGATTGCAAAAAAGCGTGGTTCCGTTACTCGACCTGCTGCAGACCCTGCCGACCTTCGTGTACCTGATCCCTCTGATTTTCTTGTTCTCGGTCACGGAATCCAAACTCTACGGGATTGCAATCATCCTTTACGCGATTGTCCCTGTGATCCGCCTGACCGATCTGGGCATCCGGCTTGTCGACAGGGACGTGATTGAGGCGGCCAATGCCTTTGGCATGACAGATCGCCAGAAACTGTTGCGGGTGCAACTCCCTTTGGCGTTGCCCAATATCATGGCCGGAATAAACCAGACCATCATGATGAGCCTTGCCATGGTCGTGATCGCCTCTCTTGTTTCGGCACCCGGTCTGGGCGTGAACGTGTTGCGCGGTATCCGGAACCTTGAACTGGGTGTGGGCATCGTCGCTGGCATCGGCATCGTGCTGCTCGCAGTGATCCTTGATCGCGTGTCCAAAGCAGCTCTCACACGGGTCGATAAAACCCAAGTCAAACACTAAGGAGCCTGTTCGATGACACAACCAATGGTCAGCCTGTCCGGGCTCTATAAAATCTTTGGCACCCGCGACAAGGACGTGTTGCAGCATGTCAAAGGAGGCATGGGCAAGGAAGAATTGTTGGCACGGCACGGGCACGTATTGGGTCTCAACAACATCAACGTCGATATGCAGGCGGGCGAAATCACAGTTGTCATGGGCCTGTCAGGCTCGGGCAAATCCACGCTGATCCGCCACCTGAACCGATTGATCGAACCCACTGCGGGCGAGATCATCGTGCAGGGTGAGGATGTGATGCAACTGTCCGAGGACGGGTTGCGCCATGCTCGACAGGAAAAGATGTCGATGGTGTTCCAGAAGTTCGCGTTATTGCCGCACAAGACCGTGCTGAAGAACGCAGGCATGCCGCTCTCGGTGCGCGGCGAGGACGAGGCGACTTGCGACCGTGAAGCCGCCAAGTGGCTGGATCGCGTGGGTCTGAGCGGGTTCGAGAACCATTATCCAGCGCAATTGTCCGGTGGGATGCAACAGCGTGTGGGCATTGCCCGGGCGCTGACCGCGAACACACCGATCATGCTGATGGACGAGGCTTTCTCGGCTCTTGACCCACTGATCCGAACCGACATGCAGGACCTGCTGCTCGAGCTGCAAAAAGAGCTGCACAAGACCATCATCTTCATCACTCACGATCTAGATGAGGCGTTGAAGCTGGCCGATCACCTTGTGATCCTTAAAGACGGCTTTGTCGTGCAGCAGGGCGAGCCGCAGCATATTCTGTTGAACCCCAACGATCCTTACATCGAAGACTTCGTGAGCGACATCAACCGAGCACGGGTTCTGCGGGTCCGCTCGATCATGACCCCGCTGGACGGTGGCCAAGTGCCAGAAGATGCCCATGGCGAAGTGGACGTGAACGACACGCTCGAAAGCATGATCGCGCGGTCCGGCGGGGATACGTCACACGCCTATGTCGTCAAGGATGGGGAGAAGACAGTCGGCTCACTGGATATGACTGAACTGGTTCGCGCACTCGTCCCTCGCGTCGCATCCGAAGCAGGCGCACGTCAGTCCTGACGCGCGCTGACGACAAAGCTGGAATTCATCAGATCAGGCCCGAAATAGCCGCATGGTTGGGTCGGCTTCGATCTGTTCGAACAGCCAGTCAACAAACGTATCGAGCTTTGGGTTGGGTGCACGTTCTTTTTGCGTCGCCAGATACCAGCTGCCTGGCTCGGGCACCGAAATATCAAACGGTTTGACCAGGCGCTCCCTTTCAAGGTCACGCGTGCAAAACGGTGCTCTTGCGACGCTGATACCGTGATTTTTTAGAACAGCTTCACGGACCAGCGGGTAATTGTCGAAAACAGAGCCAAATTTCATCGTTTCGCGATCTAAGCCCGCCGCATCCAACCAGCAGTCCCAGTCATCCGGCTCATTCCATGTGTTTGGGACACTCAGCAACAGGAAATTTCTTAGCTCTTCCAGCGGCATTCCACCGCTTGCGGCTTTCAAGGCCTCCGGAGCACATACCGGGTAGATATCCGTTTCGAACAAGGGGCTATAGTCAAACCGTTTGTCAAATGGTGGCGCGTTGAACACGCCCACATCGAACCGGTGCATGTCATAATCACCGTCTTCAAAGGTAGAGACGATGCGCACGCGTGTGTCCGGATTATCCTGAAGAAAGTCTGCCAATCTGGGCTGTAACCACATTGTATTGAAACTTGCGTAGGACTGAACGAGCAACACGTCCGGTTCCTCAGGTGTCTGGATGCGCCGAGTGGCTTTGATGATTCCCTGAATGTGTTCGCGTATTGGCGGGTAATATTGCTCGCCAGCCGGTGTTAGCTCGACCGAACGGCTTGTGCGTTCCAGTAGTTTAACACCGATTGTTGTTTCTAATGCTTTGACCTGGTGGCTGACTGCCGCATGCGTCACACAAATCTCGTCAGCGGCCTTTCGGAAACTCTTGTGACGCGCCACCGCCTCAAAAGCGCGCAGTGAAACCAGCGTGGGCATGTGAGTGGTCATTGCTGCATCTCCTCGATGAAATCAATTCTGCTTACCCTCAAGCAGAGTTATCCGACGACGGGCGCGAATATAGCAGGGTATTGATACTCTTTTTCATAACCTGTCAGGGGGTAGCACGCAATTCGCGGTGCGATGTGATCGGTTAGAATTTCTTGATGAAAGGAAATTTCTTTCAATTCTTCAACTGGGTGAGAAATGCCAGATTAGCAGATAGAGATGTTATGGGATTCCACCTTCATGCCACCACTTTCACCTTCGCCAAATGCATATGGCTATCCGTTGCTGATTAAACACTTGCTGGCCGGATCCCAGCTCGCGTCAGCCAGCCAAGAGATCGTCAGCGGCACCGAAATGCGACTGAGCTACGCGGACTTGGGCAAACGCGTGCGCCAACTTGCCAATTCTTTAAAGGCGAGCGGGATACATGAGGGCATGCGCGTCGGTGTCATGGATTGGGATACGCACCGTTATCTTGAGTGTTTTTTCGCGATCCCGATGATGGGCGCGTCCCTTTTCACGATCAACGTGCGTCTGTCTCCTGCTCAGGTTCTTTATACGATCAACCATGGGCAACCGGATCTGATCATCGTGCACCGCGATTTCATGCCGCTCATTGAGGGTATCAAATCGGGCTTTGATCGGGACATCATCATCGTGCCGATTGGAGACGGAGAAGGGTATGAAGAGTGGATAGGCGAGGCCCCAGGCTGCTTTGACTTCCCGGACTTCGATGAAAACCAAACGGCAACCCTGTTTTATACGACCGGGACCACCGGCAATCCCAAGGGGGTGAGCTATTCACACCGGCAGTTGGTCCTTCACACATTGGGCTTGATCGCAGGTTTCGGCGCATGGCCCGGGAATGCCGGATTTCATCGCGGCGACGTCTACATGCCGCTGACGCCCTTGTTTCACGTCCACGGCTGGGGATTTCCATATGCCGCAACGATGCTGGGGCTGCGTCAGGTCTATCCCGGTCGATATGACCCTGACACAATCTTGCGATTGATTGCAGACGAAAACGTCACCTTTTCACACTGCGTGCCCACGGTTCTGTCAATGGTGCTCGACCATCCGGGCTGCCCACAAATTGACCTGGACAGATGGAAAGTGATCATTGGCGGGGCCGCTTTGCCGCGAGGCCTGCAGGACCGCGCCGCGGCGGCAGGCATATCCTTGCATGCGGCCTATGGGATGTCCGAAACCTGTCCGTTTCTGACGGTGGCCGATTTGTCCAGCAATGCCCCCGAGATGCAGGCGCAAACCGGCTTTCCCGGCCCTCTTGTCGACCTTCGTGTTGTGACACCGGATATGCAGGACGTCCCACATGACGGCGAAACAACCGGCGAAGTTGTTGCTCGGGCTCCCTGGTTGACACAAGGCTATCTGGATAATGCGCAAGCCTCGGATGAGCTTTGGGACGGTGGGTATCTGCATACCGGGGATGTTGGGTATATCCGCGAGAATGGATCGTTGCAGATTACTGACCGCCTCAAGGATGTGATTAAGACCGGCGGCGAATGGATATCCTCACTGGCCCTGGAAAACATAGCATCGTTTTGCAGCGGCGTTGAGGACGTCGCAGCAATCGGGCTGCCGCACGCGAAATGGGGCGAAAGGCCAGTGTTGGTCGCTCAAGCCGCAAAGGATGCCGACCCGGATATTGTGCGCTTGAGAGTCATGGAAGAAATCCAGTCGCGGGTTGACGCAGGCGAGATCTCAAAATGGGCAGTTCCAGACGAGATAATCTTTGTCGCCCGCCTACCTAAAACCAGCGTCGGCAAGCTCGACAAGAAACTCGTGCGGAAAGATATTTCAACGCGCTCGGACTTTAAATCATGACAGACAAACAACGCCGTATTCAGGCGCTTATTCAATCCATTGTCACCTATCTGCAGGCTCACAGAGCTGCCACGCGCGGCGTTGATCTGACGTTGGACAAGCTGGCAGCCATGGACCTGAAGGGTGAGAGGCTCATTGATTTACCTCCCCAAGGAACCCGGCACGATGAGGTTCTGAAGAACGCCATCGCCGGGATTGTCGCCCCCGAATTGCAAGAAATCGCACGTTGTCTGAAAGCTGCCAAAGAGGATCTGGCCTGGCGCGAAGACAACGCCCAATTCTATCCACCTGATGCCGATTTGGGCGAAGGATATGCAAAGTGTAACCTGCATACTTTGCTGATTGGGCCGGACGCATGTGGGCATCATCATCCCGATTTCAGCCTTGGCATTTTCATGTTGGGTCCACGGACGCTGTATCGGGACCACAACCACGATGCGCCAGAGCTTTATCTGAACCTGTCCGAGAAATCTGGTTGGCGGTTTGGCACTCGCGATTGGCAGGATTATCCGGCTGGATCACTTATATGGAACGCAGCTGGCGAGCCCCATGCCACCCGGGTCTATGACCAGCCGTTCATCTCGGTCTTTGTCTGGCTCGAGAACGTGAATTCACCCTGCAATGTAATCCACTTCGACGATTGGGCAGAGATCGAACAAGATCTTGCCAAACAGTCCAATTGAGGTTTCCAAACATGATTTCCATTAAACACACCGAGGGTGTCGCTTTCATTGAGCTGAATGCCCCGCCAGTGAACGCTCTTGGCCTGAAGATGCGGCAGGCGCTTTCCTCGGCCATCCACGAGTTGGACGCCGATGAACAGGTCAAAGCTATCGTTCTATGCTCGGCTCTGCCGCTCTTTTGCGGCGGCGCTGACATCGCTGAGTTTCGTACAGGGGCAGTCTGGGACAAGCCGGACCTGCCAGACCTGTGTGTAACGATTGAAACCAGCAAGAAACCTATTATCGCCGCGATAGCAGGTCCCGCTATGGGTGGCGCGCTGGAGATTGCGCTTGCCTGTGATTACCGTGTCGCCACGCCGGATGCGGTGATGGGCCTACCTGAGATCAAACTGGGGCTGCTGCCTGGTGCCGGCGGCACCCAGCGACTACCCCGGATTGCCGGGCTGGAAGCGGCAACGCAAATGATCCTCTCGGGTGATCCCGTGAAAGGCGAATATGCCCTGTCTTGCGGGCTGGTCGACGCACTGTTTGAAAACAACCAGGATTTTCGCGCGCATGTTTTGGGTTTTGCCACCCGTGTCAGCCATGAGGGCGATCCAAAACGCAGTTGTGCGGATATGACCGTCACACACCCTGATCCGAAGGGATATCTGACGGGTTTCCGAGACCAGATAGCGCACACGTCCAAAAACCTTGTCGCCCCTGAACGATGTTTGGTGTCCATCGAGACCGCGTGCGAAATGCCGCTGGCCGAGGGGTTGGCACAAGAGAAGGCGGGTTTCGCTGAACTGCTCGACACACCTCAATCGCGCGCGGGGCGGCATCTGTTCTTTGCAGAGCGTGAATGCACCAAGGTTCCCGGCGTTACCCGTGCTGACCAACCACGTAGCATTTCATCGGTCGCCGTGATCGGTGCCGGAACAATGGGGCGCGGCATTGCCATCGCCTTTCTGCAGGCGGGGTATCCGGTCACGCTTCTGGAAACCACACAAACTGCGCTGGAACAGGGGCTGGATCAGGTCAGGGAGCATTTCCAACGCGCGGCCCAAAAAGGGCGGCTTAGTGCCAATCGGGCAGAGGCAATCGCCGCCAACGCCACTGGGACGCTTAGCTATGCAGACCTTGCGAAGGCCGACCTGATCATTGAAGCGGCGTTTGAAAGCATGAATGTCAAACGCCAGATTTTCGAAGCGTTGGGCCAGCACGCCAAACCCGGCGCGATACTGGCCTCAAACACATCGACGTTGGATCTTGATGAAATCGCCGCGGTCACATCCCGTCCGGAGGATGTGATTGGTCTCCATTTCTTCAGCCCGGCCAATGTCATGCGCTTGCTGGAGGTGGTGCGCGGCGCCAAGACCGCTCCGGATGTCATTGCAACAGCAATCACAGTCGCAAAGAAGATCCGAAAGCTCCCTGTCACGGTTGGCGTGTGCTACGGCTTTGTTGGAAACCGGATGCTCGAGCCATACTTTCGCGAAGGATCTCGTCTGCTTCTTGAGGGGGCGACGCCGAAACAGGTGGATGACGTCCTTGAGAACTTCGGCATGGCCATGGGTATTCACGCGATGGCGGATCTGGCTGGGGTCGATGTGGGCGCCCG
Organism: Ruegeria sp. CDSC045; assembly: GCF_059610725.1. NCBI lineage: Bacteria > Pseudomonadati > Pseudomonadota > Alphaproteobacteria > Rhodobacterales > Roseobacteraceae > Ruegeria > Ruegeria sp. CDSC045. The sequence goes on along the minus strand of NZ_JBXWOE010000012.1, from coordinate 91,714 downwards.
CGTGCGTCAGGAACGGCGTAGTGAAATCGCGCATGACCCGACATACCAGGTTGTGCAGGACAGGTTGTTTGAACTAGGCCGACTGGGTCAGAAAACCGGGCGTGGAAGCTATGTCTACGAGGGACGGACACGGGTCGAAGACCCTGAGATGGTTCAAATCAGTTCCGAGCTGTCGGACCTGCATGGCGTGAAACGCAGGGACATCGACGATCAGGAAATCCTTGAGCGATGTCTCTATCCCCTGATCAACGAGGGCTTTTTGATCCTTGAAGAGGGCATTGCAACGCGCCCGGGTGATTGCGACCTGATCTGGGTCAATGGCTATGGCTTTCCAAACTGGCGCGGCGGCCCAATGCAATATGCCGACGAGATTGGATTAAGCCAGATTTTGGAACGCATGACCCACTATCAGCAGTCGCTTGGCACCTATGGCGAGATGTGGTTCACGCCTGCGCCTTTGCTGGAACAACTTGCAACCTCGGGTGTGACACTTGCCGCACATTTTGATGCCAAAAAGGAAAAATCATGAGAGAAGCCGTTATCGTCTCAACCGCACGAACCCCTATTGGGGTGGCCTTCAAAGGTGCGCTGAACAACATCAAATCCCCCACCATGATGGGGCACGCCATTCAGCACGCGGTTGAACGTGCAGGCGTGGACCCCGGTTCGATCGAAGATGTCGTCATCGGATCGGTCTTGACAGCGGGAACCGCAGGCATGAATGTCGCTCGTTTGTCGACGCTGGCGGCGGGTCTTCCCAATACGGTGGCAGGACAGACGATCGACAGGCAATGCTCCTCCGGGTTGATGGCCATCGCGACGGCTGCAAAGCAGGTCATTGTGGATGGTCAGAATGTCGCCGTGGCAGGCGGGCAGGAAAATATTTCCGCCATTCAGAATGCCTATCTGAAATGGGCGGGCGATGAGAAAGATCCAAACGTTATCGCGAGGTCCGAGCATGCCTACATGCCGATGCTGATGACGGCGGAAAATGTGGCCCGGACCTATGGTATCAGCCGCGAAGTGCAGGATGAATACGCCGCACTTTCGCAAGGTCGGACCGCCCGGGCTCAGGCCGCTGGCGCCTTTGATGACGAGATCGTCCCGATCACAGCGATTAAGCGGGTCAAGAACCGCGAAACCGGAGAGGAAACCCTGGAAGAGGTGACCTTGTCAAAAGACGAAGGCAACCGGCCGGGCACGACGGCCGAAACTCTTGACCAGTTGAACCCGGTTGTCGAAGGCGGCGTGATCACTGCCGGAAACGCAAGCCAGCTTTCTGACGGGGCCTCGGCTTGTGTGCTCATGGAAGGCAAAATGGCTGAGCAGCGGGGCCTCACACCGCTGGGTATTTATCGCGGCATGGCTGTTGCAGGAAACGCACCGGAAGAGATGGGTGTCGGCCCGATCTATGCCATTCCAAAGCTGCTGAAGAATGCAGGTCTTCGCATCGAAGACATCGGCCTTTGGGAGCTTAACGAAGCCTTTGCCTGCCAGGTTCTCTATTGCCGCGACCATCTTGGGATCGATCCCGAAATCTACAACGTGAACGGCGGTGCGATATCGATTGGCCACCCCTACGGCATGACAGGTGCGAGACAAGTCGGGCACGCTCTGATTGAGGGGAGGCGTCGTGGCGTAAAATACGTGGTGACCTCCATGTGTGTTGGCGGAGGCATGGGTGCCGCAGCACTGTTCGAAGTCGCCTGACCCCACTGAAATTAGTTCAAGCAGAGCGTTATCTGGTTCGGACATTGACATTCTGTCATCTGCGAAGGTCGCCATCTGCATGTGCTGTGTTTCATGTCGACCGGAATTGGTGATACCTCCTGAGGCGTTATGACCAATGTCACACCAACGATCCTCTCCACCGTTTCCAGCCAGTTTGTCGATGACTGGCTGGTGGCGCTGCACGCCCTGTGCCCAGAGGCGCAGATGGCGTCGCTGCTTGGCCGGTCCGGTCTGAACGCGGATACGCGCTCGCCGAATGGTCGCGTCACGCTGGATCAGATCGTTTGCCTCTATCAACTTGCCGCAGTTGAGACCGGTGATGAGATGATGGGGCTTTGGAGCAGACCCGTCCGGCCAAGGGCTCTACAACACCTTCTGACGACTGTCAGAGAGGCCACGTCTCTGTCATCGGCTCTTTACCGGTTTTCGACCTTCTGGAACTTGCTGTTGGATGATTATCAGTTTGTTCTGGATGACGCTGAAGGCGCATTGGTGCTCACCCTGAAACCACAAGGCGACGTGCCGCTTCAGCGGTTTGGGCATATGCTGATCCTCAAACTTGCCCACGGGCTCATGTCTTGGCTGGCAGGGCATGAGGTTCCGGTTAAGGCTGTCGGTTTCGCGTTTGACCGCCCGGACTTTGATCAGGATTACGCGATCATCTTTCCTGCACCGCTGCGGTTTGGCCAGCCCGCCACCGCAATCTCGTTCGATCCGAATGCACTGGGTCCCGTGCAGACGCGCAGCACCGCTGACCTTGACCGGTTTTTGCAAAACGCGCCCCGGGACTGGATCTTCACCTCTTCGCGCGAGCACACCCAATCGCTTCGGGTGCGCACCTATCTGGGTCAAACGGGATGGGACGCGGCGACCCTGACCCAGACAGCATCCGCAATGCACATGACCCCGCGCACCCTGATCCGCAGGTTACAAGCGGATGGGACCTCGTTTCAGGCGATCAAGGATGCCCTGCGGCGCGACATCGCGATCCGCGACCTGCAGGCGGGACGCAAAAGCGTCGAGGCCATCGCACATGATGTCGGCTTTTCTTCAGCTGCCAATTTTCACCGGGCCTTTCAACGCTGGACCGGCAGCACCCCCAGTTCGTATCGCAGGACGAATATCTGAGACGCACTTTTTGTCACTTTTGGACAATACCCTGTCACCACGCGAGATAGAGCGAAGAAGTTTCTCCTGCTAAATCTTGCGCAATACATGGCGTTCTCACCTGGTTCTCCTCTAGAAGCTTGACCCGCTGCCTGCTCAGCAGGTTCTGAAGTGTGGCGTCATGTGAAAATAGCCGCTCACAAAAGGACCGACCAATGTCAGACAAACTCGCCACCATACTCCAAGCCGCACGCGACCACGCCGAGCAGGTCATCCTGCCCAATGTGGACGCCTGGAACGCCGCGAAGACATGGCCCCGTGATGCGTCGGACAAAGCCGGGGCCGCTGGCCTGACGGGGCTCTACGCCCCCGAAGAGTTTGGCGGCCAAGGCTTGCCCCTTTCAGAAGGCATTCAGGTCTACGAACAACTGGGACTGGGCGATGGTGCCTATGCCTTTGCCCTGTCGATGCATAACATCTGCACCTTCGCGGGCTGCGGTTATGGCACAGATGCCTTCAAGGAAAAATGGGCACGGGATCTGACCTCTGGCCGCAAGCTGGCGAACTTTGCACTGACCGAACCGCAATCGGGGTCGGACGCAACAAACATGTATTCGCGGGCTGTGATCAATGATGACGGCACTTGGACGATCAGCGGTGCGAAGGCATGGGTCAGCTTGGCGACCGAGGCTGACATCTATTTCACCGTGGTCAAAACCAGTGACACACCCGGCCACAAGGATATGGCGATGATTGCCATCCCGGCCGACACTCCGGGCCTCAGCTTTGGTCCGCTCTACGATACCCCGTCCTACAACTTCCTGCCTCTGGCCGAGATGTACATGGACAAGGTCGTGGTGAGCGAAGACAACATCATCCTGCCAATCGGTCAGGGCTTGCAAGGCTCGCTCATGGCGATCGATATCGCCCGTGTGTCGATTGCGTCAGGATGCTGTGGATTGATGCAAGCTGCCTTGGATACGGCTCTGTCCTATTCCAAGAACCGCAAGATGTTTGGCGGCAAGAACCTCGATCTGGACGGGATCCAGTGGATGCTGGGCGAGGTTGCAACCGATCTTGAAGCCTCCAAGCTGCTTTATCGCAAAGCGGCAGAATCCCTTGGCACACCCGAAGGCCCTCTGATGGCCGCTCATGCCAAACGGTTTGTGCCAGATGCCGCCGTGAAGGCTGCGAACACCTGCACGCAAGTGTTGGGCGGCATGGGGCTGTTGCAGCCTTATGGACTGGATCGTTTGTCCCGTCTTGCACAAATGCTGCGGATTGTGGACGGGACGACAGAAATCAGCCGCGTGGTCATCGGGCGGGCCCTACAAAAACGAGCAGCGACATTGTCTGATCTGCCAGTACCGAAAGGATTTGGTGAGGCCGGCTGAACATCCCACCCACCGGTGAAGCGGAGCCGACCTGAAAATCTCCTCAGAGATCGGTAAAATCGAAACACCGGCCGCGCATATGCGGCCGGTTACTCGAGATTGCATACCTTGGTGCCACTGCAGCGAATTCACCCTTTGTCCGCGCAGCTGACTTTTAGTAATGTTTTGTCGAACGGCGGCTCGCCGGATCATTGATAAGGCGCTTCTATTCAGATTGTCGGTTCGGTCTCTTGAGCAACCGAGTGGGGATTTGCCTTTAAAGGGGTGCGACGAGGCAATCGGTCGCTCCATGAAAAGAAGGTAGTTCATTACGAATTTTTTGGTCAGTATACCGTGCCGCTGTGATATGAGTGATTTGAATTAAAAAGGTTTATCATGTGTGGATAGGTAATGTCAGATGGAGCGCCACAGTTGTTGGTACACCAAACAATTGAGACCCAAATCAGCGATTTTTTCGCCCAAAGACAAGGTCTTTGTCGCCCAAGTATCAAAATCCCCTTGTTATCATAAGGGCGGGAAAGCGTCTGATTTTCTTAACAGACGCTTTCTCAGTCAGTATCAATAGTACGAAGGTATTGACGTGCGTCCGGTAATAGGGCTGTTTCATTCTATGACGATATCGCAGCATATCTTTCTCATACGGTTTTTCTGATCTGCCCCTGTTAGGGCCGACCGGTAGCTGCTGATAATTTATCTTCTTTTGCGCTCGTTTTCGGTCGGTTTGTCTCACTGGATAGATGAGGGAACTGCTATGAAGACCATCAAACTCCTACTTGCCACGGATCCCAACTTTGAAAATCGTGCACTCACGCATCGGTTCACTGAATACCTGAAAAATTTGCGCAAAACGCGGCTGGCCAGAGAATTCATCGGAGACGATGAACATTCGATCGATCTCGGCGGAGATAATTTCGATAAAGTTGCTCGCGAACTATCGGATGGTGTCGTGCTAACTTGGGATGACAAGCGGCGCATCAAAAATCGAGTTCAGCGCATCCTACAACACAGGACTGAAGCCTCAGGTCTTGGGCATCTCTCGGAGAAAGAAATCCAACGACAGCGCCCACTAATGTATGAGGTTCGCTTGGTGGAGCCGAGAGACGAGCACTGGGAGGACGAGACAGCATCTTCTTTACATGAAGAAATGCCGTAGATGTCTGCCGCCACCAATGAGGGCTGGCACGCGTTGCGGCGCATCTCTAGTACCAAAGATACAATCTCGTTGCCGAAGGACAGGTCCGTGTACATATAGTCGGTGAGAAAGCTCCATTTCCCGTTACTGGCGGCAAAGGCTCCCATATAGGCAAAGTCCAGATTCTCAAGCGCGTCGCCAAACATGAGTGCGCCCTTGATCTGCCCTGAGGGTGTATCGATTGCGGTTTTGGTCTCGGGCGCGAACAAGTAGATCGTTGCCTCGTAGTTCCAGTCAGTATTCTGAGCAGACGCGGGCCCGGATGCCGGCAACTGCCGGCACGATTGCGGTCAAGATCGTTTTTAAAAGGCAGTGCCTTTTGAGCTAACATTTCATTGTGTGCCGTGTGGCTTCAGAGATAGCAGAAGCTGAGCAGCTCAGCGGTCCGCTCTGAGGTTCCGGATTCTGGCAAGAGCAGTCACTCGCTATCTCCTTGCAGTGCAGGTTTTCCTTCCAGCTCTGCCTGTGCGGCCAGAAGTGCGGGATGTTCCGGATTGGCTGACAGAGCTTCTGCCACAACCGCGGCGGCAGCAACGCGTCCTTGGGTTGCCGCTGTGATCCTGGCCAGCATCATCCATGCATCCAGCCGTTGCGGATCCAGCCGCACCACCTCGCGGAACGCGGATGTGGCCATGCCCATGTTGCGCATGGTCAGTGCCACACCGCCCAGTTGGAGGTGGGTTTCAGGAAAATCGAGCCGGTTTGCCATGGCATCCTGCCATTCAGCCATGGCGGCTTGCAGCTCTCTGGCGGTTCCATTCTGGAGGCGGTTCTCCGTATCACCCAGCATCGCGCGGGCAGCGGCCATGCGCACATTGCGGGCAGGGTCGGCAAAGACAGCGGCCAGGCGCTTGCCCCTTTCCTGAAGCGGTGCAAGGCGCTGCAGAGAGGCCGCGGCAGCGCGGACAAGCGGATCCGGGTCCCGCAGCAGGTCCGTCAGCCTAGCGGCGAACAGCGGGTCGTTGGACTGCTCCAAAAGCCAGAGCGCAGTGGCCCGCACGATGCCCGGCTGGCTGGTATTCTGCGCCAGCGCTGTCAAGTCGCCAGCGGCCGCTGCCGCATCGGCACGCCCCCGCGCCAGCACCTCCCCGTAATGCCGGCCACGGTTTCTGTCGTCCGGATACCAAGCGGAAATCTGTGCAGCTGCCCAGGCTGCGTCCTGGCCGCGGTGGCAGGCGGTGCAGGCATCCGGTGCTCCCGTCACCGGCGAAAGATCCGGCCGGGGAATGCGGAAGGAGTGATCGGCGCGCCAGTCGTTGCCCATGTAGACGCGTTCTGGCATGTGGCAGGACTGGCACTTCGCTCCAGCGCTGCTTTCCGGGTGGAAGTGATGTGCAGGGCTGTCGTAGTCTGCTGCTGTGAGTGTTGGGAAGTCCGGATTGCCCGCCGGGCTGTGGCATTGGGTGCAAAGGCCGTTGCCTTCTGCCTTCAGGTCCAGACTGTGTGCGCCGTGGCAATTCAGGCAAGTCACGCCCCGAGCGTGCATCTTAGATTGCAGAAAGGAGCCGTAGACATAGACCTCGTCCTGGATCTGCCCGTCCGCGTGGTAAAGTCCTGGGCGCAAAAGTGCGAGCGTGTAGGCATCATGAAAACGCGTGCCAGGCACCGGGTTGCCGTCCAAGTTGGCTTCGCGTCTGGAATGGCACGTCGCGCATTGTTCGACTGCCTGCCGAGGATCGGCGAAATCCACAGGAAATCCATGGTTTGCGGGCGGTGGTGTCCTTGTCGTTTCCCATGTATCAGCCCATTCAACGTGGTCCTTTCCCGGTCCGTGGCAAGCCTCGCAGCCAACGCCTATTTCGACCTGGGTTGATGCATAGCTTAAACGGCGTGCGTCGTAGTTTTTGCGGAACCCGGTGGCGTGGCACTCCGCACAGCGCGCATTCCAGGTCTTATAGGGACCCGTCCAATGCAGACCATCCAACGGAGGCAGGGTCTGGTCCGGATAAAGGTGGAACCACTTCCCCTCTTCGGTGTCCCAGACCACGTCAAAACTCTGCAGCTGCCCCGGTTCGGTCTCGAGAAGATATTGCTGCAGCGGTTCGATCCCCGCAACCGAATGCACTTTGTATTCCGCCTGCGATCCATCCTTTTCGATCACCTCGACGTAGTATCCGCCCTCAGCTCCTGTCTGAAACCGGGCGGTCATACCGTCATGGTGAAAGGCCGTTCCGCCGAAGTCACCTGCGACCGTCTCCCGCGACGGCGTTGTCCAGGCCTGAGCGTGATGCGATCCTGCCCAGCCTGCGGCACTGTCCTTATGGCAACCGGTGCAACTATCCGACCCCAAGTAGCCGTCAAGGCTCTGGGCCATCGCTGGCAGACCCAGCAGCAAGAGAAGGATCAAGACTACAATCTGCATTTTCAGAGGGCCATCCGATTTTCTGGGTCGTTCATGGACAGGGATGGTGCAGGGCTTCATTCGCGGCTCGGCCAGATCCGCTCCCAATCACGGGCCATGTCGATTACCAGCCAACCGCGGCTGGCTGCTTCATCAAGTCCGCGTGCAAGCTGCCCGATATGGCTTTCACGGCCGTAAGCGTATTCGCGTTCGCTGTCAGTATGGTGCAGCAGGATGCCCAGCCGCGCACCATCGCCCGCAGTAGTCCACTCAAGCATCTGGAAGTCTCCATCGGAATTTCCCACTGCGATCACCGGCCGGCGCCCGATGCGGGCCTCGATAGCAACGGGCTTACCTGCCTTGTCGTCGATGAAGAATAAACCGGGGTCCTTCATCACCCGCGGCGGTCCGTCCCCGGCGGAATAACTGCCATTTCCGATGGATCCGATGACCTGCTCGGGCGGAATGTTATAGGCGCTTTCAGAGAACACCCGGATGAAATGCAGGCCGCCGCCTGAGGCGATGTAGGTACGGAAGCCTTCATCGCGTAGAAAGGTCAAGAGCTCCAGCATGGGTTGATAGACCATTTGGTCATAGGCCAGGCCTGTGCCGGAATGCCTGGCCGTGTCCAGCCAGCTGCGCACGACCGCCTGGAACTCGTCCACCGTCAGGCCGGAGTGGGTGGTGGAGACGATTTCCAACAGTCCCTCAGTGCCCGAGGCGGCCACTGTCTCCATGTCGCCTTCGACTGCGGCCCGCAGCACGTCAGACGTGAGCACCCCGGGATCAGCGGCAGCCATTTCTTTCAATCGGTCGATGGCAAATAGCAGTTGAAAGTAGACCGGCTGTTCTGCCCAGAGCGTGCCGTCATTGTCGAAGGTCGCAATACGCGCGGCCGGGGTGACATAATCAGGTGAATCCGGGTCCGTTATGCCTTCGACAAACGCAATGATCCGATCCTTGGTGGCCGTATCCGTCCAAGACGGCAAAGGGTCAGCGAGCGGAGCTGATGCAAACAGAATTGTCAAAGGAATTGAAATTAGCAGAGCACGCATAGGGACAACCTCCGCAAATGCAGGGAAAGGGATGCCGAGGCAACCGGAAAATTAGGCGCCCCGACGGAATACTCCGTCGGGACGAAGCGGGATGAGTCTACTGCGAGCCGCCCGGCTGCGACAGCTTCTCCATTACCTTGTCGAGGCTGAACGAAGCCGCCTCCTGCCGCGGTGGGTATTCTTCGAAGGTTGCCAGGAACTGCCCAACATAAGCCTGGGCCGGCACCAGCATGAAGGCGTGGTCCATCAGCCAGTCGTAATAGGTGTTCGACGTCCGGTAACCGCGTTCATAAGGGTCGCGGCGCAGGTTGAAGATCAGCGGCACGCGCAGCGGCGTCAGCGGCTCCATCCAGGCCCGGAGAGTTCCCCAGGCCTTCTGCTCGAGGAAGGTGATCTTCCAGTTGTTGAGCCGGATCGCCGCGAGGTCGCCGTCGTCAGTGAAGTAGAAGATCTCATTACGCGGGCTCTTGTCCGTGTCACCCTTGAGCATTGGCAATAGGTTGTAGCCGTCGAGATGGACGCGATACTCGCGGCCTGCCATTTCCGGAACGGTGATGCCTTCGAGCAAATCTTCCTTGATGGTTTCATTGCCTGCAGCGGCCAGGAATGTTGGCAGCCAATCCATGTGATGCACGATCTCGTTCGAGATAGTTCCGGGCGCGATATTACTGGGCCAGCGGACCATAGCAGGCACCCGCCAGGCGCCTTCCCACTGGGTGTTCTTCTCGCCCCAGAACGGGGTCATTCCGGCATCCGGCCATGTGTTCATATGGACGCCGTTATCAGTGGAATAGAACACGATGGTGTTATCGGCGATGCCGAGCTCGTCAAGCTTTTCGAGGAACTTGCCGATATCCATGTCGTGTTCGATCATGCCGGCAGTGTATTCATCAGCTTTTTCCCCATTGTATAACTCATCCGCGAGCGCGCGGTTCTCTTCGCTGACGTGGGTACGGAAATGCATCCGTGTGCCGCTCCACCACAGGAACCAAGGGGTGCCGGCGTTGGTCTGTTCCTCCATCCAGGCAATTGCAGCATCTGATGTCTCGTCGTCCACAATCTCCATCCGCTTCCGGGTCAGAGCCCCGGTATCCTCGATATTCTGCGTGATTTCATTTTCGCCGTAGGTCGCTGTCACGTTCAAAACACCACGCGGACCGAACCGTTCAAGGAACGTCGTGCCGTCTGCGAACACCATATCCTTCGGGTAGTCCTCGTTTTCCGGCTCTTCTTCGGCGTTCAGATGGTAGAGATTTCCGAAAAACACATCGAAACCGTGGTTCGTCGGAAGGTGTTCATCCCGGTCTCCCAGATGGTTCTTGCCGAATTGACCGGTGGCATAGCCTTCGGCTTTGAGGAGGCCGGCAATGGTGGGATCTTCGATCTGCATACCTTCCTTGGCACCGGGCAGGCCGACCTTGGAAAGGCCGGTGCGGAAGACCGACTGGCCCATGATAAAGGATGACCGGCCAGCCGTGCAGGATTGTTCACCGTAGTAGTCGGTGAAGATCATACCTTCTCTGGCAACCCGGTCGATATTCGGCGTTTGATAACCCATCAACCCCATTGTGTATGCGGAGATATTGGACTGGCCGATGTCGTCGCCCCAAATGACGAGAACGTTCGGCTTGCCGCCCGCGCTGCCTTCTTGGGCAAGCGCCGGCGCAATCCCAATGCTTAAAATCAGGAACCCGGCCGCGACGGCCCTGTTCAAATACGAAACTGGCATAATCGGTCACTCCCTCACATTCGCTAACAGTGAAACTTGAGTTGGTTGCAGACAAGCACCAAGCGAGAGGCTTTGCTTGCCTTTGTCCGCCCGTAGAACATTTCGAGTGGGATCAACTATCCATAAGTTGAATGTATGGCGCAACACTTTCTTTTTTTTGGGCAATCTTTCGGTTGTCGGCCATTGTGTCTAGGCCGTTGCGGACCGGCACGTCATCAGGAACTGCCATGGCCTGCAAGCGGTGTCCTTGGCGCACAAGCCGGAAGCCCACGCGCACAGCAGGCTTTCCGGTCATCTTTGCCGATGAAAGTCAGGACACAGACCCGGCCTTTGTGGATGCGCTCCGCGAAGTGGCGCAGGCGGTTTCACTAGGCTTCTGTCTCGGCTTCTATGGCGATCCGGTGCAGAAAATTTACATGCAAGGTGCCGGACAAATTCCGCCTGAAGAGGGATGGGAGATGTCTGACGTCAGCGCCAACCCGACGTTGACGTATTACAATATCATCGATTGCTGCGTTTGCTTCGATGGCCGCTATGAGCCGATTGTGTTGAAAAACTCGAGTATCTGACGGCTGCATTTTTCCGCCAGAATCCGTTACGGCGGCTAAATTGAAACCCTGTGCTTGGTAGGGGCCCTGAGAGCTCCGGACACTGTCAACGCGAATTCCCCCTCGACGAATTCTCGGAAAGGCCTCCTGCAGGCAAGTATTTCACCCATCTTCACGAAAATCGGAGTTTTTCAACACGATCAGCCCAGTCTGCACTAAGGTGAGATGCACCAACCTAGAGACCGGGTTGTTGGAGCGAACATTCATAGGGCAGCGTCTACGCGTAAGTCTGCACAGGAATAAGACGTTTGGCGATCAACAGATAATCCACGGCACTTGCGGCGTCCCCCGCAAACTGGAGATAGAAACCCATGAAGAGGTTAGCCTCGTATCCGTTAGGTTTGAGGGTAAGTGCCTGATGCACAGCGTCGACGGCTGCATTTGCGTCGCCGCTGGCGACATACACGCCTCCCCTGGCGACATACACGCCTCCCAGAGCAATGTGCCCCACGCAAAATCCCTGTCGAGCGTCATCCGAATGCCGTGACGGGCGACTAAACTTCTGAAAGTGGCGCATCCTTCCAGTAGCCCGAATGGCAGATTTCGGGATCAGCCGAGAAGATCGAACCTTTGGCTCAACTGCAGCTTTGGGCCGTTACTTTGACGATGGAACCATCCAAAGAACGATGCAATGTCTGGCTGCGTGTCCGGCTAACCAACTTTTACGACCATCTTTCCAAAGTTACCGCCGGCCAGCAGTTGATTGAATGCTTCCGGAGCATTTTCAAGCCCCTCAACCACATGTTCCTTGTAGCTTATTGAACCGTTTTTGAGCCAAGCCGTCATATCGCGGACAAACTCCTGATACACGTCGGCACCAAAGTTGTCGAAGATTATGAAACCCTGCATTCTGACTTTCATCCGCAGGATCGTGCCCATGATCGCAGGGCCCATATCCGGGCCGTCCGGTAGGCCGGGCAGGTTGTACCAGGATACAATCCCGCAGACGGGCACCCGTGCAAACGGGTTCAAGAGCGGCAATACGGCATAGAGAACTTTGCCGCCAACGTTTTCGAAATACACGTCAATTCCACTTGGACAAGCCTCGCGCAGTTGCGCCGCCAGATCATCAGATCGATGGTCCAAACACGCGTCAAATCCAAGGTTTTTGACTACATGAGCACATTTTTCAGAACCGCCTGCGATGCCCACTACGCGACATCCTTTTAGCTTTGCGATTTGACCGACTGTTGCGCCTACCGGGCCGGCTGCGGCAGCCACAACAACTGTTTCACCGGCTTTTGGCTCCCCGATTTTCAGAAGCCCGGCATAAGCCGTGTAGCCTGGCATTCCGAGAATTCCGAGCGACCAAGACGGGTTGTCCGGAGATTTACCCAACTTAACGACCTGCGTTCCGTCTGAGACAGCAAAATCCTGCCACCCGCTTGTATTGAGCACATACTCTCCGACTTCGTATCCTTCGATGTTGGATTTGACCACCTGCCCGACGACCTGCGCCGTCATAACACCGCCAATCGGAACGGGTTCGGCATAGGATTTTGCGTCATTCATTCGGCCACGCATGTAAGGATCCAACGACAGGTACACCGTACGTACCAGCATTTCGTCTGGTCCAGGTTCAGGAACGCTCGTGGTTTCCAGGCGCAATGTATTCTCGTCCGGTTGTCCGGTTGGGCGATTGGCGAGAACAATACGACGATTGGTGGCGGATGCTTGGGGCATTGTGACCTCTCATAAGACGGCTTTCTTGCAACAGAGACCAAATTCCGCTGCAGAGCAACACGACAGCACCAACGAGTTCGAAAAACCTATAGACGTGGCCCAATCACGCACGATCTGCGCATTGAAATGCCCAAACGCTCATGGAAACGCCCTGCTAAAAAGTAATCAAACCCGACCCTAGGTTCGTCTTCCATTCACCTCTCGACTGAGGTTCTGGTTCCTTCAAGAATCTCGAAATGGAGGGGTCTCCGAGTCTTGCTTTGCAGGTCTGAAGCCTGCTCATGGGGCTGACCAGAAGCCAGGACATAAAAGACTTCAATCGTGACCAAGTCACAGCCGCACAATTTACTGTCGATGGTCATATCGAAGAGAGCGAGATCGCGTTGGTGAGCTGCAAGCGCACGCAGCGTCTCAAATGCAGCGCGAGTGGAGGATCTGGTGCCGCTGTTCAGCGGAAAGGATAACCATTCATGCAGACCGTGGCGACGATTAGTGGTCGAATTTCCAGGTCGCAGGACAAAGCCAACTGTTGTCTCTATTGACCAAATGACTGGTTTTGGCCCAAGCAGTTAGGTCAGATCTGTGGGCTTTTCCGAATGCCATTATCAGTTGCTTTGTATCAAAAGCAATTCTCACAATAGTGATAGCTGGCCAACAATCACCAAGTAATTCGTATTGGCGACATCGCCCAGACCATTGTGGCCTCTTTGTCAGTCCGGTTGCGGAACCGATGCGCGATCATTGAAGGGTAGGAAAAGCTGTCGCCTTTGCGAAGAACTATGATTTCTTCACCAAGGCGCAGCTCCACTTCGCCACTCAAGACGATCGCATGTTGCTCGCCCTCGAAAGAATAACCTTCCTGGGGTTCAGGCGGTGTACCGGCTCCTGGGCGGAACCGTGACAGGATCAGATAGCATTGTCCGGATAGTGTGCTGGATAGCAGTTCGTCTTCGAATCCCAACTCTTGGGTTGTTCGCGTGTACATGTTGGAAAGCGCCCTGCGATTTTCTTTGCGTACGACGTGTTTGCGCTCCAATGGTCCGGCACCCGATTGCTTGGGAAAGAACCAGTTGGGATCGACCGAGAGCGCTTCGCTGATCTCTCGCAGAAGCTCCGCCGATGCTTTTGCTGATCCCAGCTCGATCCGGCTCAGATACGCCGTCGAGCAGGATACCGTTTCCGAAAGGTCTTGTAACGTCAGGCCACGCGCCTTGCGCACTTCGCGGATTTCGCTGCCAAGCCGTTGAGTGTCAGTATCAGTAACGTTGCTATTCATGCATTCGGGATAAGAGATTTTTGTTGATTTTTCGAGTAAAATTCAACTTAGTTGAAAATTGGGTAATAATTCAACTTATCACATCTGTCCGGGAGATCGCTATGCGCTTTGATTTGATTGCCAATTTCAGTCCTGGTGAGACGATTCCCTGGACCCGGACATTGGAGATGATCCTCGAACAATGTTCGCTGGCAGAGCAGGCTGGATTCACGACCGCCTGGTTCACAGAACATCACTTTGCCCATAACGGCTATATGAACGCACCGCCCAACCCGATCCAGATGGGTACGCATGTGGCTGCTCATTGCAAAAAACTGCGGGTTGGAACTGCACCCATTATCTTGCCGGACTGGCACCCATTGCGCGTGGCCGAAGACGCGGCGATGCTGGATAACATGTCGCTGGGCCGGTTCGATTTTGGTGTCGCCAAGGGCATCAATGAGCGCTCGACCATCCAGTTCAACTCGGATGCGGATCGGCGCGACAACGCCAAGGTGATGCGCCTCTATCAAGAGAGCCTGGATATTATTCTTAAGGCGTGGACCAACGAGGCCTTCACCCATCAAGGTGAGTTCTATGAGTTCCCAGTTCCAGGCTGGAAAGAAGCCAACCGTTTTTTTGAACCGCTGGACCCGCGCTATCACGACGAGAATGGCGAGTACAAAGCGATATACGTGCATCCACGCCCGTATTCTGATCCGCACCCGCCGGTCTGGCTCATGTCGAATGCGCCTCCTACATTCAAGCTTGCTGGTGAAAAAGGGTGGGGTGTGATCTCGATGGCCGCTGGACCCAAGGCGACACTGGCCTGCTGGGAACCCTACCGCGAGGCGCTGTCCAAACGTGAAGGGCGCGATGTGAAACCAGGAGAAGGCGTTGGCGTCTGCACGGCGTTCTATGTCGGTGAAAGCATGGAGGAGGCGATGAACACCATTCGTGGCCCGATCAATGCCTATTACGAATTCCTCGGCGGGTCGCGCCCCAAGGGCGAGTGGACAAAACATGGCTATCTTGATGTCGGCGAAGAGATGACTTCTGAGGACGAAGAGATGGATTGGTTCGATTTCCTCAATAAACGCGGGATCATTGTGGTTGGTGACGCCGAATATGTAGCGGATCGTTTTGCCGAGCGGCAGGAAACCATCGGCCTCGACCACCTCATGTTGATGCAGCAATACACTGGCGTTCCCTATGAGAAAATCCTGTCCAGTTGGCATCGACTGTTTGAGCATGTCGTTCCAAAATTCGGGACACAATCCATCGCGCAGAAAAGGATGTTGGAGCATGCTTGAAATTTGGGGGCGGCCCTATTCATCAAACGTTATTCCGGTGATTTGGACAGCCAAAGAGTTGGGATTGGACTATACGCTGCAACTGGCCGGGGGCAGCTTTGGCAAGCTCGACACTGATATGTACGCGCAGATCAATCCCAACAAAATGATCCCGGCGATCCGCGATGGGGATTTCGCGCTTTGGGAAAGCCTCGCCATTGTGCGGTATCTCTGCGACCGGTACGGCGCGGGAACGTTTAGCCCCTCTGACCTACAGACCCGCGCCATCGCGGATCAATGGATGGAGTGGTCCGCCAGCCGCGCCTTCGGGCCGGTGATTTACCTGTTTTTTGCAACTGTGCGCACCCAATCCGACCAACGGGACCAGGAACAGATCGCCAAACTTCGCGATGAGGCGCATGAAGCGCTGACCATTCTGGATCAGCACCTTGCGGATAAGGCCTATGTCTGTGGCGACAGCTTTACCATGGCTGATATTCCGCTGGGTTGCGTGGCGTACCGCTATTTCAATGTCGAGGTCGACCGCCCACCGTTGCCCAATGTCGAAGCGTGGTATGAACGATTGGCGGAACGCCCTGCATACCGGGGTCACGTCATGCGTCATTTCGGCACAAACCCGGATGAGTGGGCCGCCCTTGAAAAGGCCTGCGTCAGCGAAGGAGTTCTGTGATGGACCTGCGTGACTTTCGCCATGCGCTTGGCGCTTTTCCGACAGGGGTCACAATCGTGGCCACTTATGACCCCGAGGGCATGCCATGGGGCCTGACCGCCAACTCCTTCACCTCGGTCTCACTCGAGCCGCCTGTGATCTCTGTCTGTGTCGCAAAATCGGGTCGCGTGTTCCCGACGCTGTCCAGGTCTGATCATTTCGCGGTCAACATCCTGTCCGCGGATCAGAAAGCTTTGGCGTTGCATTTTGCCAGCAATGTGGAAAACCGGTTTGCCGATACGGAATGGACTCCTGGGGCCAAGACGCCTTTGGTCCCCGGTGCATCTGCGCATCTGGAATGCACCGTGCACAACCGGGTTGATGCGGGTGATCATGAAATCCTCTTAGGACGTGTCGTGAACTATGCCCATGCACCCGTTCCTCCGCTGGTCTTTTGTCGCGGCGCGTTCTTTTCCGCGCCCCAATCGGAGGCAGTATCATGAGTGATCACCTGACTTTCCACACCCGGTTCAGCCCTGACGAATTCGACGCGCAGTACAATTTGCGGGCTGGGCGGCCGGACTATGAAGTGACCGTCATTCCCGGGTGGAGCCGCGACAGCGCGCACGCGCGTGCAACATCCGATTGCAGCCTAGATATCCGCTATGGAGAAGGTGAAAAACAAAAGTTGGATGTCTTCCGCTGCGCGGACACCGCCGCACCGACATTGGTCTATTTCCACGGCGGCTATTGGCAGCGTGGCGACAAATCGATCTACAGCTTCATTGCGCCGCCGTTTGTTGAGGCGGGGTTCAATATTGTTGTCATCGGATACGATCTTTGCCCGTCTGTGACCATCACCAGAATTTCAGAAGAAGCGCGTGAGGCCATGTCCTTTGTCTGGCGCAACGCGGGCGCATTGGGCATCAATCCAGACCGTCTCTGCGTTATGGGCCATTCCGCTGGCGGCCATATTACCCAGATGATGATGGCGACCGATTGGCCGGCATTTGACGATGACTTGCCCGCAGACCTGATTAAATCTGGCATTCCGGTCTCACCGCTCAGCTATCTTGAGCCGGTCCGCCTGACCGAGGCTTTGAATGCGGGCATCCGAATGGATCCGGCAGAAGCCCAGGCCGAAAGCCCGATGACCAAGCACCCTCCGGGTACCAATGCCCCTCAGCTGGTCGTCGTCGGCGGCGCGGAAACCGATGAGTTCCACAGACAGGCTCGAATGTATGTCGAAAAATACGAAACAGCAGACCGCAAGATGGGTCTCTATTTCGTGCCCGATGTGGATCACTTTGACGAACTGAATGTGCTGGTTGACCCGGCGAGCCCCTTCTTCAAACACACTTGCGATATGCTTCAAGGAAAAGGACCGAAATCATGACCGCTTTGACCCGAGACCTAGTCGACTCTGTCGGTGACGCGTTTAACGCCAATGACATTGATTCTGTAATGAGACACTTCGCAACCGACGCTACATTTGATCACGCTGTTGGCCCCGAAGAACATGGCGTGCGTCTGGAAGGAGCCGAAACCATTCGTGGTGCTTTTGCAGCCCTGTTTGAAAAGGTCGCGAACGTGCATTGGGAAACGCTCGACTGCGCTATTTCCGGCAACAAGGCTTATTGCGAATATCGCCGTACAGCCGTGCACAAGGATGGTTCAAAAGAAGAGTTTCTAAGCGTTGACATCCTGACCTACCGAGACGGGCTGATTGTCCACAAAGACACGTACTACAAGCAACGTACAAGCTGACCCGACAGCCTTTGATGCAGCCAAGCAAGCAGCAGTTTTGTAAGAGGGAACCTATCTCGCTTTGACAAACCGCTGCATCGGCAATCAAGCTCCGTTTCGCGCAATCCGTTATTGCGTAATGAAAAGATGCGAAAACAGTTAAGGCCCAAACTTGGCATTACCAATGGGAACAAGGATCGGTTCGAGGAACTGCACAGGGTTGTCGAAGAGAGCGAGAAGAAGCGCTTTACCATCATCGGATGATGAAAAGCTGCTCAGGGGCACGCTGAAGATGTAGATTTCTAACTAGATCCTGAGACGCCATCGGAAGCACTGCATCACAGTATTCAGCTCTTAGCTTAAAAGTACCGGTGTCACAGTAAAGGGGGGAGAGGTCACATAGCCTCCAAGGTATGCGCGAGGCCATTTCGAATGTGGTCTTCCAATAACCTCTTTGCCGTGTTCGCGTCTCTGGCCAATGCTGCATCGAACATACCCTTATGCTCCTTGATGGCTTCTTCGCCACGATTGGTCAGCACGAGCATCTGATAACGTAAGTATTTGTCGTAGATGATCGAGTGCAGAGACAGAAGGTTCTTGGAGTTGCAGGCCGCGATCATCGCTTGGTGGAACTCCCAATCATAACGTTTCCAGGTTTCTTTCTCGGATTCGTCGCCTTTGAGAAGTTGCCGTTCTATCAGGTGCAGTTTGTGATGTGCGGCAACGAGGTTGCCTTCCCAATCCGTGTCGCCGTTCGCAATGGACAACTCCAACGCGTGGCATTCCAACAGGACACGCAGCTCTGATATTTCGGTCAGGTCTTCTCGGGAGACCGGCGCAACCAGGAATCCCCGTTGTTCGGGAGCTTCGACAAACCCATCGCTGGCAAGCCTGTTTAGGGTTTCACGAAGTGTCGAAAGGCTCGCCGCATAGCGTTCCTTCAATGCGTCCAGCTTCAGTTTGGAACCGGGTTGCAGCGCCCCGAAGATGATATCCCGCTTGATGCGCTGATAGGTGCTTGCACCTATCGTAGACGGCTGTTTCGCCATGCGTTTCACCCGATATTCTCAGTTTCTTCGTTCAATTAGCATTTTTCAGAGACATCAGCAATCCCAACTGATGTATGGTAAAAATAAAAATATCATACATTATTGCGGAATCGCGAAAACCCCAATACCTTCATGTCCAAATTGAGCAATGCAGCTCAGTCGCAAATGTCGGTTTCGGGATTTTTCGAACCATCCGGAAGGAAGCAAAAGTGTCTAAGAACTTTCGCATTGCCATTGTTGGCATTGGCCTTGTTGGACGCCGCCACGCAGACGCTATCCGGGCGTTGCGCCATGTTGACCTTGTTGCGGTCGTCGATCCCAGTGACGAAGGCCGTGCTTACGCCGTTGAGCACGGGGTGGCATGCTACGAGACCCTTGAGGAAATGTTTGCAACTCAGACGCCGGACGGCGCTGTGCTTGCGACTCCTACGACGCTTCATGTCGAACAAGGCCTTACATGTGTGCGACATGGGTGTCCTGTTCTCGTCGAAAAACCGATCGCCGTGGAAGCTGCGGCAGCACTGGAGCTTGTCCAGGAAGCGGAGAGGGCCAATGTGCCTCTGATGGTCGGACATCATCGTCGGCATAACCCCCTGATCAAGTCAGCCAAAGAAGCTATTGTTGATGGGAGGATTGGGGATGTTCGTGCTGTCCACGCGAATTGCTGGTTCTATAAGCCCGACGAGTATTTTGATGCCGCGCCCTGGCGAAAGAAACCCGGTGCAGGACCCATTTCGGTCAATCTTGTCCATGATGTGGATCTTCTGCGGTATCTGGCCGGAGAGGTCGTGACAGTACAGGCGCAGTCGGCTTCATCGCAACGCGGTTATGACAACGAAGATGTCGCCGGGGCGCTGTTGACGTTTGAAAGCGGAGCGATTGGGACCATAAGCGTGTCCGACAGCATCGTCGCCCCGTGGAGCTGGGAGATGACGTCTCAGGAATATCCAATCTATCCGTCGACAGCGGAGAGTAGCTACATGATCGGTGGTTCTCATGGATCGTTGTCCGTACCTGATCTTCGACTATGGAACTACCAAGGTGATCAACGGGATTGGTGGACGCCAATCTCATCAACCGTGTTGAAGAAGGGTGCATCTGATCCGCTGGTCAATCAACTCAGGCACTTTGTTGAAGTTGCTCGGCACGAAGCAGATCCGATTGTGTCCGGATGGGAAGGTTTCAGAACACTTCAAGTCATTGAAGCTATACAGAATTCCTGCAGAATGGGCGAGAAGGTCAGGATAAAAAGCCTGCAAAATACGCCAAATGCAAATGTATCTGTAATATAAAATATCTGATATTTTGTAAAAAATCTTGCAAAATGTCCAAAATAGGTCAAAACTCTGAATCGCAAAAAAGAAGCTTCATGATGTCTCAGGGAGGAGCAAAGTGATTACCAAACTTACCCGTAGGGCTGCAGTATCAGCCCTGGTCGCAACCGGTGTTCTGTTTAGCGCAACAAGTGGTGCGCTGGCGGAAGACAAAGTGCAACTTCGCCTCGCAACATCAGGATCGGAGACCGACCAGCGCTCGGTCGCCATGGCAGATATCTTCGCGCCAATGGTTGCCGAATTCGCAAATTATGAGCCCAGCTATAACGGCACAATCTTTGCACAGGGCACCGAACTTGACGCCATCAGCCGGGGCAACCTGGAAATGTCGATTACCTCGGCGCAGGAACTCGCGCAGTTCTTCCCCGAGTTTTCGATCTTTACTGCTGGCTATGTCCACCAGGACGCCGCGCATCAGGTGGCTGTCTTTACCGATCCCTTGATGGATGCGTTCAAGCAAAAGGCTGAGGAAGAGCTGGGTGTTAAACTCCTGTCGGTTATGTATCTGGGCCGACGTCAGGTGAACCTGCGCCAGCCCAAAGATGAACTGACTGTGACGACACCAGCGGACTTGGACGGCGTGAATCTTCGGATGCCGGGCACAGACGCATGGCAATTTCTAGGCAAGGCTCTGGGTGCAGCCCCGACGCCAATGGCCTTCTCAGAGGTTTACACCGCTCTATCGACAGGTGCGGTTGACGGTCAGGACAACCCACTGCCGACCGTGGTGGACGCCAAGTTCTATGAAGTGACCAATCAGATCGTTCTAACGTCGCATCTGGTGGACCTTAACTATATCGCCATTGGCAAGGGTGTCTGGGACGGGCTGACACCGGAACAGCAGGCTAAAGTTCAGGAAGCCGCAGACGCAGCCGCGGAATCTGGTCGCCAAAAGCAGCTTCAGAAAGAAGAGGACCTTGTCAGCTTCCTGAAAGAGCAAGGGATGGAGATCTACGAACCTGATCTCGCTGCGTTCCGCAATCAGGTACAGTCCATGTATCTGGACAGCGAATTCGCTGGCTCTTGGCCCGAGGGGGTTCTGGATCGGATTAACGCTCTGGGCAACTAAGTCCAGCAAGACAAGAGAGGGAGAACCGCAATGAAGGCCTTTATCAAGGGGTTCTCTCGACTGACCGAAGCGATTGCCGGCGGGATGCTGGCGGCAATCTTCCTGATCTTCCTTCTGCAAATTCTCTTGCGGTATTTTTTTACACCCGCCGGTTGGACGCTAGAATTGATCGGCATTCTTTGGGTCTGGGTGATCTTCTTCAGCTGCGCCTTTATCGTGCGCGAACGGGATCATGTGAAGTTCGACATCATCTATCTTTCGGTGCCGACGCGCGTTCGCCAGATCTTTGCAATGCTGGCGGCCGCAGCGATCGTGATCGGGATGCTCTATAGCTTCCTGCCGACCTGGGACTACATCGACTGGATGAAAATCCGCAAGACAGCGACTGTCCGCAATCCGTTCTCGGGCGAGAAGATACCGTTGCGCACTGTGTTTTCGATATATGCGGTATTCATGCTGGTCGTAGCAGCGCGATACGCGTGGTTATTCTTCGACGTTTTGCGCAATGGCCCTCCAAAAACAGAGTTGGAACTGGTCGTTGGGTACAACGTGGTTGACGATCATCCCCGTGTCGACGTCGTAGACGACGAGGAAGCAAATAAATGAGTATCGAACTTATTTCCTGCCTGCTCGCTCTTTTTCTTCTGGCGGGCATTGGGACACCTATTGGGTATTCCATCCTCTTAGCCTCATTGGTGTATTTAGGCACGGCCGGACTGGATGTCGCCCTAGCGGGCGAGAAGATCCTACAAGGCTTCTACAAAAGCACGATCCTGCTTGCCGTGCCTTTGTTCATTGTCGCCGCCAATATCATGAATGCGGGGTCGATCACTGACCGCCTGCTGAACTTCTGCGTTGCGGCGGTCGGGCGTTTCAAGGGTGGCCTCGGACACGTAAACGTAGTGGCATCTCTGATCTTTTCCGGCATGTCCGGCTCTGCTGTCGCGGATGCGGCGGGAATTGGTAAAATCATCATTGAGATGATGACCAAAGATGGCCGCTATAGCCGAGGCTATGCAGCCGCAATCACGGCGGCCTCGGCAACAATCGGCCCTATCATTCCGCCCTCAATCCCGATGGTTTTGTATGCGCTCGTTTCCAAGGCCTCTATCGGTTCGTTATTTCTGGCTGGTATTCTGCCGGGCCTGATAATGGGCGTCGTCCTCATGGCGATGAACTATTATCTGGCCGGAAAGCGGAACTTTGCCTTGGAAGAACCTGTTCCGTTGCGCGAATTGCCCGCCAAAACCGCTAATGCGTTTCCTGCGCTGCTAATGCCCGCCATCCTGCTCTATGGCATCTACGGGGGTGTCACGACACCGACCGAGGCCGCGGCCGTGGCCGCACTCTATGCCCTGCTGCTGGCAGGGTTCTTCTATCGCGCCTTGTCGTTCCGTGGCCTTTATCAGGTCTTCGTTGACAGCGCCCGTTCTTCTGCAGCGGTTGGAGTTGTCATTGGTGGAGCGTTCATTTTGAACTTCATCGTGATTCAGGAGCAAATCCCACAGTCTATCTCGGCGCTGCTGGAAGGTTCGGATGTCAGTCCGATCGTCTTCTTGATCCTCGTCAACCTGCTGATCCTTGCCCTGGGGTGCGTTTTGGACGCGACAACGATCATTCTGGTGATTGTGCCCTTGTTCATCCCGACTTGCGAAGCGCTTGGTATTGATCTGGTGCATTTCGGTGTGCTGGTCGTCGTGAATTCGATGATCGGTCTGATCACGCCGCCCTACGGGATTCTGCTGTTCGTAATTAATGCTGTTTCGGATATTCCACTGCGTGAAATCATTTCCGAGATTTGGGCCTTCTTGGCGGTGTTGATTTTCGCCTTGGTGATCATGATGTTGATGCCCGATCTGGTTCTGTGGTTGCCGCGTATGTTTGGGTATCAGGGGTAATGTGTCTCTCGGTTTCGACAACGTCGATCCCCGGTGATCTGGCCGAAAAACTAAGTGCAATCGCTGATGCGGGCTTTAGCGGTGTCGAGTTGCATGAACCGGATTTGACCGCTTTTGACGGGCCACCATCGCGAATTCGGGACATTGCATCAGATCTCGGACTAAAGATTTGTCTGCTGCAACCCTTCCATAACCTTGAAGGCCAGGCCGACAGCGAGCGGGAACGTGCCTTTGATCGGCTTAAGCGCAAACTCGATCTGATGAGCGAGTTGGGAACGGATCTGCTGCTAATTGGCTCTGCATTCGAAGTGGACCCTGCTGCCACCGAGGATCAGGTGATCTCAGACCTCAGCGAAGCGACCGTGATTGCAAAAGGGATGGGGCTTCGCTTGGCTTATATGGGTTTGCCGTGGTCCGATCTCATTCGCTCGGACGAACAGGCGTTGCGCGTCGTCGAGGCGATTGACAGCCCTTACTTTGGACTGGCTTTAAACTCTTTCTTCTCGCTCGCTGACGGTTCCAAACCCGCCCGCCTTAGGGACATTCCCGGAGAGCGACTGTTCCATGTGCAACTGTCCGATGCGCCCCGGCTTGAGATGGATATTCGCAGACTCAAAAGGCACTTCGGGCTTCTACCTGGGCTTGGATCGCTTAACCTAGCAGGCTTCGTGCGCGTGCTGGCCAGGGCAGGATACATAGGACCCTGGTCTATCGCCCGTGTGAACGAAGTGGCGGCACAGCCCGGTGCCCGAACACTGGCCCGGGACAGCTATAGGTCCCTGGTCAACCTTTTGGACGAGGTATCACGGACCGAGCCGAAAGCAGACTTTGGAACCCCAAACCTGCCAGAACGCGTTTATGCGTCCGGCTTCGAATTCGTAGAGTTTGCAGCCGATGAAACAAGCGGGGCACAACTGGCAGACTTGCTGTCAGCAATGTATTTTCGAATGGAGCGAAAGCACGTCACCAAGTCTGTCGAATTGTGGCGGCAAGGCGCGATCAACATCGTTGTGAATACCGAAAAAGAAGGCTTTGCCCATTCGGCGTTTCTGGGCCATGGCCCATCGGTCTGTGACATGGGATTGCGTGTCAAAGATGCGGATCAGACGGTTCAACGTGCAACCGCGCTGGGCGCCCCGAATTTCTTACAACCGGTGGGAACAGGAGAGCTGGATATCCCTGCAATCCGTGGTGTTGGTGGCAACGTCGTTCATTTCATCGATGAGAAATCCGATCTGCATCGGGTTTGGGATATCGAATTCGAACCGGTTGCCAAAACCAAAGCCATGCAACCCGCCGGATTGCGCCGTATCGACCATCTGGCACAGACAATGCGCCACGATGAAATGCAAAGCTGGCTGCTGTATTACATCTCGACCTTCGACATGGCAAAGTCGCCAATCGTGAACGTGGCCGACCCGTCGGGCGTCGTGCAAAGCCAGGCCATCGAAAGCCCCGAAGGCGAAGTGCGTCTGAACTTGAACGGGGCCGTCGGTCGCCGAACGCTGGCGGCATCGTTCCTTGAAGAAGGCTTTGGGGCAGGCGTTCAACATATCGCCTTCCAGTCCGACGATATTTTTGAAACCTCTGCTCAACTGCTTAAGTCTGGTTTCCCCAGCCTGACTATTCCAGAAAACTACTATGCTGATCTGCAGGCGACTTTTGGGGTGAGTGACGAACTGATCACCCAACTGCATGGGGGCAATATCCTCTATGATCGCGCGGGGGGAGCAGAGTATTTTCAGATCTATAGCCGTCCCGTTTTCAACGGTTTTTTCTTTGAAATCGTTGAACGCCGCGCTGGTTATGCAGGTTTTGGCGCGCGCAACGCCCCTATTCGCCTCGCCGCGCAAAGGAAAACTCAGGCGGCGAAAGAGGTGCAAACGCCATGAGCGCGCTGGATGAAAACATGACAAGTGATGAGCGCGCCGTTCGCCAATGGTGGCGCACCTCCATCATCGATATGAAGCCCGGGTACATCGCATTTCGTGGCAACGCCATAGAGGACCTGATCGGGAATGTATCCTTTCCGCAGATGATCTGGATGATGGTGCGAGGCGATCTGCCGGGCGATGCTCAGGCGCGCCTGTTTGAGGCCGCTCTGGTCGCAGGTGTGGATCACGGCCCGCAAGCTCCCTCGATTGCGGCTGCGCGCATGGCTGCTACTTGTGGAGTAGGTCTCAATAATGCGATGGCGACTGCAGTGAATATGCTGGGCGATGTACATGGCGGAGCAGGCGAGCAGTGCGCCGAGCTTTATTATGATATCGCCGATCGCATGGATGCCGGGGCATCGCTGAATGATGCTGTTCGGAATGGTCTAGACAGTTGGCGCGAGACTTACGGCAAGATCGTTTCAGGTTTCGGACACCGGTTTCACAAGCCCGTCGATCCGCGTGCACCCCGGCTGATGCAGCTCGTTCGCAATGCGGCAAATGAAGGCACCGTTTCAGGTCGCTTTGCAGACATCGGAGAAGGGGTTCAGGCCGAACTTGGTCGTCAACGGGGTGGTCGGCCGATTGCGATGAACATCGATGGCGCGACAGCCGTGATCTTTTGCGAACTTGGCTTTCCCGCGCCCCTGTCGCGGGGGTTGTTTTGCTTGTCCCGTTCGGTTGGAATACTTGCCCACGCCTGGGAACAGATGAACCAGGGCGGTCGGAACAAAGGCCCTATGCCCCCGAATTACTTACCCCTCTACGAAGACAGGAATGATGAGATGTGAGACATCGAAATCTTTCCGGTCCGGCTCTGTTGGCGTTGGTCGTGTAAACGATGTCGATCTAAAACCACATTCAAAAATTCCCAATGCCAAAGTCATGATCTGCGGCAACCTCGATCTTCTAGAAAACCGCACCAAGGCCGATCAATACGGCATCGCCAGAGCCTGCGCGCCTTGATGGCGCCAGGGTTCCGGCTGATTGGCCTGCCTATTCCGGTGATGATCACGGCGCAGACGCGTCCGATTTAACGATGCCTCTGTGGGGCCTCGCCAGTTTAGAGCGATTGGATTGCCATATAAGTCGCTGTAAAAAAATAATTAAACCCGCTCGGGAGCCCGTCCGATGGTTTCACTTTAAGCCGAGCCACTAAGAGTTGATATTTTAAAAAATATCAGATATTTTTTACTAAGTATGATGAAAATTAGATTCGCAGACGTATGGAGCTGTCGTTCATGGTGAAACCCGAAGAGGCCGGCTCATGCCCCTCTCTCTATTCCTTGGCGCATCTGACGCTGATCGGCTGCACGCCGCCCGAGCTAGTCTACATTGCTGCCCGGGCCGGTTACGATGCCGTCAGCCCGCGATTCATTCCGATGCATGTGCCCGGTGAGTTTACTCAATCCCCGATCGACAAGGCACAGGTGCAGGCCACCAAAACCGCTCTTTCCACGACGGGCTTGAAAGTTCTTGATGTCGAGCTTGCGCGCATCACCGAAGATGTCGACCCGCGCAGTTTTGAACCTTCTCTGGAAATAGGCGGAGAGCTTGGTGCAAAGCGTATGATCATGAGCGCGTGGACCAACACCCGCGATGATCGCGACTTCCTGATTGACGTCTATTCCGAGACCTGCGAACTGGCCGCGCCCTACGGGCTGACGGTCGATCTGGAGTTCCCCAGCTTTTCACGCCTGCGTACTCTGGATGAGGCGCTGGATATTGTCCGCGCCTCCGATCAGCCGAATGGCGGTATTCTGGTCGATACGCTTTATCTGCACCTAAGCCGGGTGGATCTAGGAGAACTGCTGCACGTCCCTTCGGACCTGTTTCACTTTCTGCATATCTCTGACTGTCTACCAGGCATCGCGGATACGCGTGAGGGCATGATCCAACTGGCCCGCGATGCGCGGCTCTATCCCGGCGAAGGCTGGATTGACTTCACTGGCATCATCGAACGGATGCCGCCCGTCGACTACTCCATTGAATTACCCAACCAAAGCCGCGTTGCTGAGTTGGGATATGAAGAACACGCGCGTCGCTGTCTCAGCCACGCCAAGCGAACATTCGGCGAGGCGCGGTCACAGCGTCGTGTGCCCGATGCTGCAATTCTAAAACACCAAGAGGATCATCATGGGCAAAGAGCTCACTGAAAACGACCGCAACATGGCGGCCGATATGCTGGCACGCGCCCGCGCTGCTATGGCCGAGATCGAGGATTGGGATCAGGACAGGCTGGACCGCCTGTCTCAGGCAATTGCGTGGTATGCTGGTAACGAGAAGACCTTCACGCGTCTGGCTCAGCAGGGGGTGGACGAAAGCGGCATTGGTGACCGCGAAGGACGACCTGCAAAGCGGTTCAAAATACACATGGTACTGCGCGATGTCCTGCGCACCCCGTCGACTGGGATCGTCGAAGTCGACGAAGAAAAGGGGCTCGTGAAATACGCCAAACCTGCTGGTGTGATCGCATCCTTGATTCCCATGACCAACCCTGCGATGACGCCACCGGTGACCGGCGTGTCTGCCGCGAACGCCCGGAATGCGGTCATCTTCAGCCCGCACCCGCGAACTGCCCATACCACCTTTGAAATGGTCGAAGTCATGCGTGCAGCTTGTCGTGCTGCCGGTGCCCCTGAGGACTTGTTTCAGTCCATTCGCAAACCGTCGATCCCATTGACGCAACACCTGATGGAGATCTGCGACCTGACTTTGGCGACGGGAGGCAAGCCCATGGTCAAAGCAGCGTACAGTTCAGGGCGCCCGGCCTATGGCGTCGGCGCGGGCAATTCGTCCATCGTCATCGATGAAACCGCCGATCTGGACATCGCCGCGCAGAACGCTCGCATTTCAAAGACCTCCGACTTTGGGTCGGGCTGCTCGGCCGACGGCAACATCATCATCCAGCGCTCAGTTTACGACGATATGGTCAAGGCGCTTCAAGCTGAGGGTGGCTACCTGTGTTCGGATGAAGAGAAGGCCATGCTCGAAGCGGCCATGTGGGATGAAAAGGGAAACCGTACGTTTCCAACCATCGCCTGTCCGCCGCAGCAAACGGCCAAGGTCGCCGGTTTTAGCATCCCCGAAGATCGCAAGTTTCTGATGGTTGAAAATCAGGGGCAAATCGGCCCGCAGCACAAGTTCTCCAAGGAAAAACTGACCACTCTGATGGCGCTTTATCACTTCGAAACGTTCGATGGTGCGCTGGAAACGGTCAGCCAGATCTACAACACCGGGGGTAAGGGCCATTCCTGCGGCATCTACAGCCACAATGACGATCACATCGACCGGTTGGCGCGTCTGGCTCCGGTCAGCCGCATGATGGTTCGACAGCCTCAGTCCAAGGCCAATGCGGGTGCCTGGACCAATGGCATGCCTATGACCAGCAGCCTGGGCTGCGGCATCTGGGGCGGCAATATCACCAATGAAAACGTCACCATGAAACACATGATGAACTACACCTGGGTCAGCCGTCCGATCCCCGAGGATCGCCCCTCGGAGCCGGAGCTGTTCGGTGAGTTCTACGGACAGGAGGTCGCGTGATGGACGGAGCGAAACTGGAAGGCAAAACGGTTGCCGAACATATCGTTGACTTTCTCGAACGCCGTGAAGTCAAGCATGTATTCGGCCTGTGCGGCCACACGAATATCGCGGTTCTGGCCGCATTGGCGGAAAGTCCCATTGATTTCGTAACTGTGCGGCACGAACAGATCGCCAGCCACGCGGCGGACGCTTATGCGCGGGTGACGGGCAAGGCCTCGGTGGTGCTGTCCCATCTCTCCCCGGGGCTAACTAATTGCGCCACCGGGGTCGCCAATGCGGCGTTGGATTGTATCCCCATGGTCGTGATCGCGGGTGACATTCCTACGCATTACTATGGCAAGCATCCGCATCAGGAGGTTAACCTGCACGCAGACGCCGCCCAGTGGGAGATCTATCGGCCTTTTGTCAAACGCGCCTGGCGGGTGGACCGCGCAGACCTGATGGCTGAGATACTGGAGAAGGCGTTCCATCTGGCCGAAAGTGGTCAGCCCGGACCGGTTCTGGTCAATGTCCCCATGGATATCTTCTCAGAGGTGATCCCCGCGGACAGTTTCGACCGAATCCGCGACAACACGCGCGCGCTCAAGAAACCGTCGATTGACGACGAGACAGCGCGAGAGATTGTCGAAGCGTTGGCCAAAGCCGGAAATCCGGTCGCCTATGTAGGAGGTGGTATCCTACTGGCACAGGCCAGCGAGGAACTGCGCGAGTTCGTTGAACACATGGGACTGCCCGTCGCGCATTCCTTGATGGGTAAAGGCGCCCTGCGGGACGACCATCCGCTTGTTTTGGGAATGACCGGGTTTTGGGGCACCGAGTTGGTTAATCAGTCTTGCCTGAACGCGGACTACATCTTTGCCGTAGGCACTCGGTTCAAAGAGGCTGATTGTTCAAGTTGGTACCCTGGCTACACGTTCAACATTCCCGGATCGAAGGTCATTCATATCGACATTGAGCCGCAGGAGATCGGTCGGAACTATCCCACCGAGATCGGCGTTGTTGCGGATGCCAAGGCCGCGTTGCGCGTCCTCAACCGGGTTGCCCGCAAAATGTATCCGGGCGGTTTCAAGCGCCCCGCTGTTGAACAAAAGATTGCTGATTTCCGGATGGGCTTCAAAGCGCGCAATGTGGAAATGGCCACCTCATCAGCGTTTCCGATGATGCCCGAGCGTATTCTGGCAGATACCCGCAAGGCACTGCCCGAGGATTCCATCATCACGACGGACGTCGGATGGAACAAGAACGGCGTCGGACAACAGTTCGACATCCTGACACCCGGTTCGATCCTGACCCCAGGTGGTTTTGCTACAATGGGTTTTGGCCCTCCGGGCGCGATCGGCGCGAAGCTGGCAGCACCTGATTGTGTGGTGATCAGCCTGGTTGGTGATGGTGGTTTCGGCCAAAACCCGTCGATGCTTGCGACTGCGGTCGAGCTTGATCTGGGTATCATCTGGCTGGTTATGAACAACAACGCCTTCGGCACGATCGCAGGTCTTCAGAAGGCGCATTACGGTTTAACCTATGGTACAACCTTCCCAGGGTCGGCCGAAGCGCCGGCCAACGGACCGGGTTATGCAGAAATTGCACGGGCCTACGGCGCAGAGGGGCACAGGCTGGGCGCTGCTGACGAGCTGTTGCCCGCATTGGAAGCGGCGATAGCCAGCGGCAAACCCACTGTTCTTGATGTCCCAATGATCAATAATCCGACACCAACGACCGGACATTGGAACATCTTGGACATATACTCACCAGACAAAGATGTATCCCACGTAGCGACGTGAAAAGCCTGTTCGAGGAACGCCTCACCGGGGGTATGCCTCGAACAGACCTGCAGTGGTTTCATTCTCGCAGAGGTGAGCGAAGAAACATCAAACAGCATCACCAGTAGCGGGCTACAAAAAGAGGAACACCTCCAAAGCGCCGGGGTCCTTCAGACATTGCGTGGCAACGTTTGGCGCATGATGTTGAATGCGGAGTTGAGGGGCCGGGTTTAACTCCTGCTTTCCTCATCCCAAGGAATTCCGCTAGTGTCGGCACCGACCTGATATGAGTGATGCCGCCACATGATCGAAATCCGCGACCTGCAACTGCTCAGCGCTTTGGCGCGGCACCGGCATTTTGCAAAGGCAGCCGAGGAATGCGGGATTTCCCAGCCTGCGTTTTCAATGCGTATTCGCAACCTAGAGGATCGGTTGGGCGTGTCCATCGTCCGCCGTGCCAACCGGTTTCAGGGCCTGACCGAAGAGGGCGAGATGATTGTCCAGCGGGCGCGGCGCATTCTGGACGACACCAAGGCCTTGGAACAGCAGGTGCAGGCGGCAAAGGGGGAAATCACGGGGACTCTGATACTGGGCGTGATCCCGACTGCAATCGCCTTTACGGGCCGGTTGATCAAGCGTCTGCAGCAGGCGCATCCGCGCATCATCACTCGGATCGAAACGATGTCGGCTACGGCCATTCAACATCGGCTGGACGAAGGCAGTCTGGATGCGGGCATCACATATGGCGACAGTATCGGCACCGATTTGCGGCAGGTACAGTCGCTGTATGAAGAAACCTATGTCCTGTTGATCCCGTCTCATATGACAGACGAGACGGGGCCAATTCCCTGGGCACGGGTCGCCGAATTTCCGGTCAGCCTACTTGAACCGCAGATGCAGAACCGCCGCATATTAGACCGGATTTTCGCCGAACAGGGCCTGCATCCTCATGTGGTCGCGGAAACCAGCGGGTTCACTGCCTCAATGGTCATGGCGCGTGAGGGATTGGCGGCCACCGTGGTGCCACGCGTGTTGGTACGGGCGTTGGGGGATCTGAAGGGAACAAAGGTTCTGCCTTTGGTCGATCCGGTGGTCAGCAAACCTATCTGTCTGGCGACCCTGACACGCGATCCGGAACTGCCAACGGTTGGAGCGCTGCGCGCGGTGGTGACGTCTTTGCGGTGATAAGGTGTCGTTATCGTGCGATTGAAATATGCGATTTGACGATATGCTAGTCTGATGAGACACGGGGCCTGAATCGGAGGGCATCATGGCACCATTAGATACCAAGCCATCAGGCGCGCCAAAGGGCGTCTGGAAGTCAGGTAAAGGCAAGGGGCGGCACACGCCCAAAGGCCGTCAGTTCACGGATGAGGCGGCGGCCGAGATTGCGCGCTTGCTGGGGGATCGCCCCCGCCGTCGCGACCTTTTGATCGAATTTCTGCATCTGGTTCAGGACGAACACGGCCATATCAGCGCTGACCACATTGCCGCGCTTGCAGTCGAGATGCGGATTGGTCAGGCCGAGATATATGAGACCGCCACCTTCTATGCCCATTTCGATGTGGTGAAAGAGGATGAAGCCCCGCCGCCCGCGCTGACCATCCGCGTCTGCGATTCCCTGTCCTGCGAAATGGCCGGTGCCCAGCAGTTGCAAAAGGCGTTGGAAGACGGTCTTGATCCTTCCAACGTCCGTGTCCTGCGTGCGCCTTGCATGGGTCGTTGCGATACTGCGCCGGTGCTGGAAATCGGGCATAACCATATCGACTATGCCACTCCTGAAAAGGTGCAGGCGGCGATTGCTGCGGATGATACCCACGCCCATTTGCCCGCCTATGAAACCTTTGCGGCATATGAAGCAAACGGCGGCTATGCCAAGCTGAAAGAGCTGCGCGAGAGCGGTGATTGGGAGAAAGTACAGGAAGACATCCTGTCCTCGGGCTTGCGCGGTCTGGGTGGAGCTGGCTTCCCGTCCGGCAAGAAATGGGGCTTCGTTCGCATGAACGAAGGCACCCGTTATCTGGCCGTGAATGGCGATGAAGGCGAGCCTGGTACGTTCAAAGATCGCTACTACCTTGAACGCACGCCGCATGTCTTCCTTGAAGGCATGCTAATAGCTGCCTGGGCGGTAGAGGCCGAGACCTGCTTTATCTATATGCGCGATGAATATCCGGCGGTGCTGGAAATTCTACGCCGCGAGATTGCCGCGCTGGAACAGGCTGGCCTGGTTGAAAAAGGATATATCGATCTGCGCCGGGGCGCCGGTGCCTATATTTGCGGCGAAGAATCCGCGATGATCGAGTCGATCGAAGGCAAGAAAGGCCTGCCGCGTCACCGGCCTCCGTTTGTGGCGCAGGTTGGGGTCTTTAACCGTCCGACCTTGGTGCACAATGTCGAGACGCTCTATTGGGTGTCGAAAATCTGCCGCGAAGGGCCCCAAGTGCTGAACAGCACGGAAAAGAATGGGCGCACGGGTCTGCGCAGCTATTCGGTCTCGGGCCGGGTGGCGCAGCCGGGCGTCTATCTGTTGCCTGCGGGATCGACCATATTGGATGTGATTGAGGCCGCTGGTGGCATGGCCGAGGGTCACGTTTTCAAAGCCTATCAACCGGGCGGGCCGTCTTCGGGCCTGTTGCCTGCGTCAATCGACGACGTGCCGCTGGATTTCGACACGCTGCAACCTCTGGGTACGTTTATCGGGTCGGCCGCCGTGGTGGTGCTGTCCGATCAGGACACTGCCCGCGACGCGGCGCTGAATATGCTGCGGTTTTTCGAGGATGAAAGCTGTGGCCAATGCACGCCCTGCCGGGCGGGCTGCGAAAAGGCGGTTAAGCTGATGCAGGCTGACACGTGGGACCAGGATTTACTGGAAGACCTGTGTCAGGTCATGGGCGATGCCTCGATCTGCGGTCTGGGGCAGGCGGCCCCGAACCCGATCCGCCTGGTCATGAAACATTTCGCTGACGAAATCTGAGGGAGACAGAGCCATGCTTGATGCAAGCCCAACCAAGACCGTCACCTTCAACCTGAACGGAAATGACGTCACCGTGCCCGAAGGCTGGACCATCTGGGAAGCCGCCAAGGGGCAAGGGTTCACGATCCCGCACCTCTGCCACAAGCCCCAGCCGGGTTACAAACCCGACGGCAACTGCCGCGCCTGCATGGTCGAGGTCGAGGGCGAGCGCACGCTGGTCGCTTCGTGCATTCGCCCTGCGGCGGACGGCATGGTGGTGAAAACCGACAGCGACCGTGCCGAGAAATCGCGCGCAATGGTCATGGAATTGCTGGTCGCCGATCAGCCCGAGGTGGCCCACGACAAATCCAGCCATTTCTGGGACATGGCCGAACTGAACGATGTCAGCGACAGCCGGTTCCCGGCCAAAGAGCCTGGGAAAATCCCGTTGCTGGATGACAGCCATATCGCGATGCGGGTTAATCTGGATGCTTGCATCAACTGCAACCTCTGTGTCCGCGCCTGCCGGGATGTGCAGGTAAATGATGTGATCGGGATGGCCGGGCGTGGTCACACCGCGCAGGTGGTGTTCGATCAGAACGACCCGATGGGCGATTCTACTTGTGTGGCCTGTGGTGAATGCGTTCAGGCCTGTCCGACCGGTGCATTGATGCCAGCCACTGTTTTGGACGAAAAGCAGCAGGGCGACAGCAAGGATTATGATTCCGAGACCGAAAGCGTCTGCCCGTTCTGCGGCGTCGGCTGCAAGGTCTCGCTGAAGGTCAAGGACGGCAAGGTCAAGTATGTCGAAGGCATCAACGGCCCGGCCAACGAAGGCCGCTTGTGCGTGAAAGGCCGCTTTGGCTTTGACTACATCCACCACCCACACCGCCTGACCAAACCGCTGATCCGGCGAGAGGATGCGCCTGCGAAGGGGCTGAATGTCGATCCGTCGAATCTGTCGACCCATTTCCGCGAAGCGAGCTGGGAAGAGGCGATGGATCTGGCCGCCGCCAGGCTGAAAGCCCTGCGCGACGAAGACCCGCGCAATGTTGCGGGCTTTGGTTCGGCCAAATGCACCAACGAAGAGGCCTATCTGTTCCAGAAATTCATCCGTCAGGGTTTCAAGCACAACAATGTCGATCACTGCACAAGGCTGTGCCATGCATCGTCCGTGGCGGCGCTGATCGAGAATGTCGGCTCGGGCGCGGTGACCGCGACGTTTAACGAGATCGAAAACGCGGATGTGGCGATCATCATCGGGGCTAACCCGATCGAAAACCATCCCGTTGCGGCGACCTATTTCAAGCAGTTCACCAAACGTGGTGGCAAGCTGATCGTGATGGACCCGCGCGGCGTCGGCATGCGCAAATTCGCGGACGAAATGCTGCAATTCCGTCCGGGTGCTGATGTCTCGATGCTGAATGCGATCATGAATGTGATCGTCGAAGAAGAGCTTTATGACAGCCAGTACATCCACCGCTGGACCGAAAACTGGGAAGCCGAAAAAGAGCACCTGCGCGCCTTCACCCCCGAAGCGATGGCGCCGATCTGCGGTATCGAACCTGATCAGCTGCGCCGCGTGGCGCGCATCTTTGCACAGGCCAAGGCCGGGCTTATTTTCTGGGGTATGGGTGTCAGTCAGCATATCCACGGCACCGACAATTCGCGCTGCCTGATCTCGCTGGCGTTGATGACCGGCAACGTTGGTAAACCAGGCGCGGGCCTGCACCCGCTGCGCGGTCAGAACAATGTGCAGGGCGCGTCGGACGCGGGCCTGATCCCGATGTTCCTGCCCGATTACAAAACGGTGACCGATGACAACATCCGGGCAAGGTTCACCTCGGTCTGGGGATCTGAGGATTTCTCGAACGAAAAAGGCCTGACCGTCACTGAAATCATCGATCAAGCATATGCGGGCAATATCAAGGGCATGTATATTCAGGGTGAAAACCCAGCCATGTCCGACCCCGATGTAGGCCATGCGCGGGACGCGCTGGCCAAGCTGGAGTTGATGATTGTGCAGGACATCTTCCTGACCGAAACGGCGAACTACGCCGACATCATCCTGCCTGCCTCGGCGCTGTATGAAAAGAACGGCACCGTGTCGAACACCAACCGTCAGGTACAACGAGTGCGTCCGGCTGTGGCGCCTCCGGGTGAGGCGCGCGAGGATTGGAAAATCACCGTCGAACTTGCGCAGCGCATTGGTCTGAACTGGTCTTATTCGGATGTTTCCGAAGTGTTTGCCGAGATGAAGCTGACGATGGAGTCTCTCGACAACATCACCTGGGAGCGGCTGGAGACCGAAACAATCACCTACCCGTCGCTGTCTGAGACCGATCCGGGCCAAGCGATTGTGTTTGGTGATGGCTTCCCTCGTGCCGATGGGCGGGCCAAGTTCACTCCTGCCAGTGTGATCCAGCCGGATGAAGCGCCGGATGAGGAGTATCCGATGATCGCCACCACGGGTCGTCAGCTTGAACATTGGCACACAGGGTCAATGACCCGCCGGGCCACGGTGCTGGATGCGGTTGAACCAGAGGCCAACTGTTCGATGAACCCACGTCAGCTAAAGCTGATGGGAATCGAACCGGGCGAGACCATTCGCCTGACCACCCGTCGCGGCTCGATCGAGATCATGGTGCGTGCCGACCGGGCGATTGCAGAGGACATGGTGTTCATCCCCTTTGCCTATGTTGAGGCGGCGGCGAATATCCTGACCAACTCGGCCATCGACCCTTATGGTAAAATTCCTGAGTTCAAATTCTCGGCCATTCGCGTAGAAAAGATCGAAGACGCAATCGCGGCTGAGTAAGAGTGTCGGAGTAGAATTTTTGAGGGCGGCCTTGCGAGGTCGCCCTTTTAGGTTTCCGCGACGTCAACGCGGAAATAGGCATTTCCCACTCAGCTTTGCGCCATTTGCGCCATATTTCTCTGGTTTCAGCAATTTTGAGCCTAAGAAAACGCCACCAAAGCGCCCATTTTGCGGTCGTCAGGTTAGGTCTTGATTGGGTTTGGAAACGAAATTGGGGAACCGATTGCGCAGGGCCCGAACCTGTGAGCAGTCGGGCCTAGGCGCCGAAGCCGAAATAGATGGTAGTAGTGCGATCAGAGCAACAAGGGCTGAATGAAACCGCAAGACGTGTATAACGATTTGAAACAGGCTAAGCTTTCGTTTGTCGTATTGCCGGGTATGTCGGTTGATGCGATCCTGAGCGAAGTCCTTAGTTTTTTCCTGTCCAGAAACTTCCTGATGTTTCTGCCTGCTTTGATGCTGCTGCTCATTGGTGCGACGCCGTCATTGTTTGCTGAACCGCTAAACGGGCTGGGGCGCACGATCTATTGGATGTGCGGATTGCTGGGGTATATGGGCTCGGTGGTGCTGATGTTGCTTTTTGAAGCATTCTGCAGCCGATATCTGGGCATCAAACGGTTTTTCACCCCGCTGACATGTTTTCCCATTGCGTATGGGGCGATGCAGTTTGCCCAATTCGCAACGACAATGGTTTTCAGTACATTTCTGTCTTTCAGCTTTGAAAACTCGCCGCTTTTGCTGCCTCAGTACTTTCTCGTCGTTGGAATTGAAGTGATCGTAATCGTTTGGGTTTTTCCACCTTATCTGGCCCGCCTGCGCGCCAGCGATCCGCAACCCGAGGACGAGCCGGATAGCAGAGTGGAATCCCGTGTTCCTGTGGCCAATGGTTTAGTGTCCGCCAATGGGCAAAATTTTTTGGCCAAGGACATTTTGTTCGTTCAGGCTCAGCAGCACTATGTCACCCTGCGTGTAGATGAAAAAGAAGTGCTGGTGCGTTCAACGTTCAAAGGCATCCTATCGCAAATGCCAGAATGCTATGGCCTACAGGTGCATCGGTCCTTTTGGGTTGCCAATCGGTGTGTGGATATTGCTCAAAGCCTGAATGAAGTCGGATATCTGGTTCTGGGCTGCGGCAAAAAGATCGCTATCGCCCGTAGTCGGCACGGCGCCGTGCGTGATTGGCTGTCCGAGATGGCGTCAGCGGAAAGCCCGGCAACAGTCAAAGCTTCACCACAACAAACCTGACATCGTTCGGCAGAAACATCCGGCTTATCGGTTCGTTTAGATAATCCACCTTCCCATCGCTACTGGGTACAGAATACGCAGTGGATGGGAAGGTGGACAGTTCAATATTTTTAGTAATGAAAAGACTTGAATTTTGATCTTTTGCTTTCCCCGATTTTGAGTTTTTCCCCCTCTATAATCAGGTCGTACTGGTCAACACGTCACTCGATAAAGGCGCCGCAAAACCAGGCGCTGCCTTCTTTTCCTGCATAGGCACGGACCTGGCAATGAAATTGGTACGAAACGTCAAAAATTCGAAACGAATGGCAATGAAAATTCGTGTCGCACGAAATGAATAGAGCGACTTGTGCATTCGCTGTCATGTTAAGAAGTTGATAGTTAAGGGGTTAATGAAATTCCCTGCCTTCCTGTGATTTGGCCCGAAACTGTTGTCACAGATGCAGAGTTTCGCGCAGGATTAGTAGTCGCGCTCGAAAAAGACACCCAATCCCGTTTCCCCCCGCCCGTCAACGGTTCCGCGCATGGTGATATTATCGGTGACGTCCAGATTGAGGTTCACTTCGGTATTTCCTTCGGTGTTCACGTTAAAGTCGGTATAGAGATTGTCACCCAGATACGCCCCGGCGCCCAAAATTCCGCCGCTTGACGTTGCTCCGATATCGACTGTGTCGACACCGGTCGACTCCCTCAGACCCTTGGTTGCATCTCCTCCTGCACCGCTGAGCTGCGCCAGCGATGCCGCCATCTGGGCAATGACAAAGGGCGACAGCTCAGAGAAACGATTGCCAAACAACAGCATGGCCAGCGCCTCTTCTGCTGGCCGTTCCGGATCCGAGAACACGTTGACTTCGGGGGCGTCCAGCGGCCCGGCGATTTCGATTGTAGCGGTCCCGTCCGAGGTGCTGTTTGAGGATTCAAATTCGATATAGGGTGTCAAGTCGCCTTGTAGGGTCACGATACCTTTTGTCAGGGCCAGCCTGCGGCCCAGAATGTCGAAATTGCCTCGGATTAGAGCGATCTGACCCGAAGGAATGATCGAGGTTGTTGTACCGCCTATGTACAGCTGTCCGCCGAGTTCGGCATTCACGCCTCGACCTCGGACAAACACGGCTTTGGGGGCGAGCAGAGCGATGTCCAGCGCAATACGGGAATCGCTTTGGGTGGCATCGTCCTGTTTTACCAAACGGGCACGTTCCCGAGTCCTATAGCTGGCCGCGTTTTCGTTGATATGTTCGATCTCTGGTATGGGCGCAGCGCCAACCGCACCCGAGGCGGCGGCGAGGTTAATATTGGTTTCCTCGAATGTAATTTGCCCGACTATTGTGCTGTTGCCCGCCAAAGCTCCGGTCATTGCGATTTGCCCGTTCAGGATCGTCTCGTACAAAAGCTGATCCGTCAGCACGAGACGATTGAGCGTGGTCGTAATTTGCGCATTGA
The DNA here is from genome assembly GCF_059610725.1 of Ruegeria sp. CDSC045. Lineage (NCBI taxonomy): Bacteria > Pseudomonadati > Pseudomonadota > Alphaproteobacteria > Rhodobacterales > Roseobacteraceae > Ruegeria > Ruegeria sp. CDSC045. The sequence continues at coordinate 52,868 of NZ_JBXWOE010000012.1, read as the reverse complement.
ACGGAGGCGTCAGGTCAATCGGGCCCGCGACGGTGAAATTACCCCCGGCGCGGGTTCCACCATTTAGGGAGATGTTGGCGCGGTTGTTGGCCAACTCGACCGCGCCGCTGATGCCGGTAATGGTCTGACCGGCACCCGGTATCGCCAACGAGGTTCCAGAGGTCGTGATCGACCCGCTGAGCGCCTCAAGCGAGGGTTGGCCATTCAAGCTAAGGTCGTACCGCGCAGTCCCGTCGATTTGGTTGGGGGTGATGAACAGGTTTGCGATACCGATATTAACCCCGCCTTGCGCATTCAGATCGGCGTTTCCTGTGGTTTCATCGAACGTGCCCGAGATTTCGCCGGTGATCTGTGCCGGACCCTGCGCCGAAGAGTTGATGGTCCAGACGCCTGCCTTGCGCTTTGCGGTCCCATTGGCGGTGATTGTACCTGGAAAGTCTGGGGCGAAACGCTCGACCTTGTTTAGCTCGGCGTCAAAGTCCAAGTCTGCCGATCCGTCAGAGCCGACAGACCCCGTCAGCGACGCGTATGAACTGTCCGGCCCACGCAAGCTGACTCTTCCTTCAAGGCCTGAAGCTGTTGGCGCGGCGTTGCCTTCCAATGTGAGTGGTCCTGACAACGTCTTGGAAATCCTCGCAAGATCGTCCAGCTTTACCGAATAGCTCAGCCCGCCGGTCTCTTTGCTGACCTGACCCGAAGCGTCTGCGGTCAAGGCGGTGCCCCGCAGTTTGAAGTTTTGGACATTCAGACCCTGATCACTGTTCTCGGCATCGACACGCAGCGTCGTTCGACCTTCGATCAGTTTGTCGACGAGACTGATGCCAATCTGGACGTCCTGCGCATCGACATCGCCGGCTATGTCGAAGGTCTGGCTGGACAAAGCTCCGTTGCCATTGATATCCGCGGTAACCGACCCGGCAAGATCCCGGCCCGCGAGATCCGAAAATAGCGAAAGATCAGGGACAGTCACCTGTGCCTGACCATCAAGAACTAGATTCCCGGTTGGGTCATCAATCGACGCGCTCACCTGCGCGGTCAGCGCCTGGCCGTTGATCGTGGCGTTGCGTATGTCGATAAGGTCTCCCGTTTTCGCACCATCCCAGGCGATCACGGTTTTGCCTGCCAGCAGAGGATCGACTTCGGACATACCTGTCTGCAGATCCTGCGTCGTAATGCTGGCCGTGCCATCAAACTCTTGCGTCTGCAGGGTGCCTTTGCCGTCCATTTGTGCGCTGAGCGACCCGCCCAGCTGCCGCTGGGCCAGCCCGGAGAATACCGAGAGGTCGGGCGCGTTGAGGCTGGCCTGACCGTCGATTGTCAGATTGCCATCAGGCGTGGTCACTTCGCCACTTGCCTGTGCCTGCGCGGCCTGACTGTTCAGTTTGAACTCGCGTATGGATATTCCATCCGCCCCACGGCGAGCATCCAGAGCGATGGTGGTCTGGCCTGCGATCACGGGGTCGATATCGTCGCGACCGGTCGACAGGTTGTTGCCCTGAACAACAATTTTGCCATCAAAGCTGCCCTCAAGCGGAGAGCCCTTGCCCTGAACCTCTGCCGACGCCGACCCTGCCAGTTCCAACTGGGCAAGGCCAGAGAACCGGGACAGGTCGGTAGCGTCCAGCGTTGCTTTGCCATCAACAGCCAATCCGCTGGTTAATCCGCTAATCAGCGTGTCCAGGGCCAGAGTGTAATCCGACCCGACCAGTTCGAAACCGGACAATGTCAGCGACTGGTCATCGCCAAACTCAAATTGCCCGTCCAGCGTGATGCGGTCTCCGACGGCTGTGTTCAGGTTCGGATCGGTCAGATCTATGCCAGTGACGCTGGCCTGCAGATCGCCGTTCACCGTAAATCCAAGGGTCTGATCGAGCACGCCTTGCGCGATAATTTGCATGCTCTCAAGTTCGGCCTGGGGGGATTTGAACTTATCTGCTGTCAGGCTAAGATCCCAGAGATTGCCGTTCTTCTGATCAAACAAGGTCGAGATCTGCGCGGACTTGATCGTTTTGTCACCACCGCCAACCGGAAGCGTGACCGCCTGTCCCTGCGGCGGGGTAATGCGTCCCTGCAAGGCGGCAAACTGCAATGTGCCACCTTCGGCAAGGGCCAACTTCCCCTCAAGGTTCAGGGCCTGCGTTGCAAGCTGAAGATCGGACAGGTCCAGCGCCCCTTCGGGCAGGGTCTGACCCTGCACGAACAGCCGCGAGTCCGTCCCGAAAAACGGATCGATGGCAGGGCCGACGAAAGGTGTCAGGTCTCCGTTCAGATCGGCGGTAAATGCTATGCCTTCCGCAGTGTCGTCAGGGGTCGAACCAAGCCGAACCTGCCCGGCCAGACGCTGCTGCCCGTCACTGCTCAGCCCGATATCGGCGGTGAAATCCGTCAGCGGTCCGGCGCCTTTTGCCGTCAGCTCGATCGTTGGGCTGTCGGGAATGTTCAAAGCGGTCGAAATAAGCCCGCCGGATGCCTCGGCCACGTTCAGGTCCAGATTGATCTCGCTTGTCGAGTTGTCGAACCCGGCGGTCAATGTGATCTCATCTCCGGCACGGTCCAGCCGCACCACGTCGAGATTGGTGTCCAGCGTTCCATCAGCAAGCGACAGATTTCCGGTGACGGATAAGTCGGCGGCCACCCCAATCAGCGGCTGCCCCAGCGACAACTGATCCACGCGGATTTCGCCGATTTCAACTGCGACAGGCAGCTCGGGCAGCTGGAATGTCTGGGTTTCCGCAGAAGGAGGAGGGGCATCTTTGGTTGTGGTGCCCGGCGCACGGGCTACGTCGATCTCTTGCGCTGTCAGCGCATTGACCGAGAACCGCCCCCGTATCAGGGCCAGTCTGTTCCAATCCAGTTCGGCATCTTTGATGGTCAGCCAGACGCCCTCATCATCCGATACCGTGATCTCTGCGATTGTGGCCCGTGCGCTGAGGGCGCCTTGCAAGCCTTTGACGGTTACGTTCTGATCATCACCGGACAGGGTATCCTGCAGAAACTGCTCTAGCATACTGCCGCCTTCGTCCTGCGCCAAAACGGGGTAGGGCACCCACAGCAGAACAGCCGCCAAAACTGGATATGAGAAACGATGTGTCAAAATGCCTGACCAATTCCGATGTAAAACTGCAGACCATCTCCGGTGTCGCCTTGAACGGGAAGGGCCAGATCCAGACGAAGCGGGCCAAAGCCGCCAAGGTCGTATCTGATCCCAAGCCCGGCGCCGGAATGGCTCTCAGCGGCGCTGCTGACAAAAGAGGACGTGTCGACAACACCATAATCATAAAACCCGACCAGCGATATTGTCTCGGTGATCTTGCCGCGAACTTCGCCGGACAGCCCGAGGAAAGACTTGCCGCCAGCAACCTCATTGCCAACAGGGATGCCGAGGCTTTCATAGGGCTGACCGCGCACAGTGCCCGCACCGCCCGAAAAGAACAGGAAATCGGGTGTGACCCCGTCCAAGGCGGGTCCTACAATTGACCCAATCTGGACCCGTCCTGCCAGCACGAGACGACCTTGCGTCCGCAGACTGGTATAGGCACGCGCGTCCGCAAACATCCTGAGGCCTGTTTCTGTGTCGGACAGGCCGACAAATGGCATCACACGGGCATCCAGGTAATAGCCATTGGTGGCGCTGACCTTGCTGTCCCTTTCATCCCATTCTGATCGGAACGGCATGATAAAATAGCGGAACTTACGCCCGTCGCCATAGGCGTCATCTGCATCCGACCACTGAAACCCGGCGGATGCTTCGGCGTATAGGCGGTCTGAAAATGTGCGTCTTGCACCATAGGCCAGAGACGTCACCGTCACGTTGTAATTGTCGGTGTTGCGACGTTCCAGAAGGGCGCTCCAGAACGTGCTGTCATCGGGGCCCAGCCGGTCGGGCTGATCCAGCCGCAGCCCGATGCGCCCGTCCAGATCCTCGGCCCCGCCAATATTGCGCAACGATGCCTCAAACCGCAGGCGTTGGGCGCGGCGGAACACGTTGCGATGCGTCCAGGTTGTCGACAGCTCCATCCCATCGCGCGAGGCCACTTCCAAACCAAAGGTCAGGCGGCGTTTGGGCATGTCTTCAAGATAGACATCGAAATCCAGGGAGCCATCAGGGTTGGGAGTGTCGTGCTCTTCGATCGAGACAATATTAAACGTGCCGGTGCGGCGAAGCCGGGTTCCGACCTTTTGCACCTGCTGGGGGGAATACACCTCTCCGGTTGGGAAGCCGGCGATTTGTTCGACGGACCTGTGGCGAACATCGCTGTCGCCTTTGATGTACATTTTTCCAAAGCTCAGACGCGGTCCCGGGGCGAGGTCAATGCGGGAATCCAGCTTTGCCTGGGCGTGGCGGGCAATGACTTTCTGGCCGCTGACCTCGGCCTTGGCATGACCAGCGTCACGCCATCCCTGCACGCCTGCTGACGCGGCTTGCTGAATGGCGCCGGTGGTGGCCAGTTTGCCCGTCGCATAGTCTTCGGGAAGAACCGTTTCGGTCGCGATCGGCCGGACCACCGCCTGGCCAAATGTGAAGGTTGGGCCGGTTTTAACAGCAATCACGATTTTGTTGATCTGATTGGGCACGTTGAGTGAGCTGAGTTCCGCCGCCTCTTTCCCGTCCAGTTTAATGCTGACGACGGGACTGAAATAGCCTTCGTCATAAAGGATCTGAACAATGGTGGTATAGTCCGACAGGGCCGCTGACAAAAGTTCAAGCGGTGTGTCCAGCCCGCGGGATTCTGCGGTTGTCACCGATGCGGTATCTTCGATCCGTTCAACCAGCGCTTTCGGAGCGCCCGGTGCCGTGAGGACGGTTTCCAATGCGGCCAGCGATGTGGGTAATGTGGCGACGACTATTCCGAACAGACAATTTCTCACAAAGCTGCATTGTCTTATTCGCTGCATCTATTGGCTCCAGCTGCCCCAACTAGAAATTAATTTCGGCGCCTTTTCGGATGTGGCGGCCCCTTAAGGATAGTTAGAACATCTGTAATCGTGTAGGGGAAGCGTTTATCGTTTGGCCAAGAAAATTAGCGGAACAAGTGATGGCTCAGTGCCAGTTCAAAGGCCAGCATTGCGGAACCAGCGAATGATCGCCGCGCGATCTTCCGGTTCCATATAGGTGACATTTGCGGGTGGCATGGCGTGACTGACGCCGGCCTGCAGGTAAATCTGTTTCGCATTGCGGGCGATGTCACCTTGGGTTTCCAGAAGAATGCCCTTTGGCGCCCACAGGATGCCGTCCCAAACCGGTTCGCGCGCATGGCACATGGAACAGCGCCCCAGAACGACATCATGTGCCTGTTCGAACCCGTCTGCTGCTGCGTATTTCTGTTCAAATGCGGTGAGCGGCTGCGCCTCGGCCTCCTCCAGAGGTTTGTACATAGGCGCCGTGGACAGCCACATGATGGCGATGAATAGCAGAGCGGTCACCAGCCAGGTCCAGGTCGGATCACCGGCGCGGGCGTGGCGTGTATTGAAGTAGTGACGGATTGTGACACCCATCAGAAATACCAGCGCCGCAATGATCCAGTTGTATTGGGTGGCAAAGGCCAGCGGGTAGTGGTTCGAAAGCATCAGGAAAACCACAGGCAAGGTCAGATAGTTGTTATGAGTCGAACGCAACTTGGCGATCTTGCCGTATTTCGGGTCCGGGGTGCGGCCATTCTTGAGGTCGTCTACGACGATGCGCTGGTTCGGCATGATGATGAAGAATACATTCGCTGTCATGATCGTGGCGGTGAATGCGCCCAGATGCAGCATCATCGCGCGCCCGGTGAATATCTGGTTGTACCCCCAGCCCATCACCACCAGCAGGACAAACAGCAGCACCATCAGTAATGTTGGGCGCTCACCCAGACCGGATTTGCACAGGAAGTCGTAGATCAGCCAGCCCATAGTCAGCGAGGCCGCCGAGATCAGAATGCCCTGCCACAGCGCCAGATCGGCCTTTTGCGCATCAATCAGATAAAGCTCTCCACCAACCCAGTAGACGATCATCAACAGCGCAGCTCCGCTAAGCCAGGTGGCATAGCTTTCCCATTTGAACCAGGTCAGATGATCCGGCATCCGCTCGGGTGCGACGAGGTATTTCTGAATATGGTAAAAGCCGCCGCCATGTACCTGCCATTCTTCCCCGTCGGCGGGGCCGGGGATATCCCGATTCAGGCCAAGGTCCAGAGCGATGAAGTAAAAGGATGATCCGATCCAGGCGATAGCAGTGATTACGTGCAGCCAGCGCACAGCAAATGCCATCCAATCCCAGAACACGGCGAATTCAAACATGAGAGTTCTCTCCAGTAGGTTATAGTCACCCTAGGCAAACTGGCTTTTCTTCGGTATTCCCGTATATTGTCAAACTGTATCAAAAAAAACGATAAGATGTCCTATCTCGACAATATTCGCACCTTCGTTCGTGTCTATGATCTGGGCAGCATGTCTGCTGCCGGGAGGGATTTGCGTGTTTCACCGGCGGTGACTTCGGCGCGAATATCACAGCTTGAGGATCATTTGGGCGTGCGTCTGTTTCAGCGGACTACACGTAACCTAAGCCCGACCGAGCAGGGACGTGCGTTTTACCCCGGAGCGGTTGCGGTCCTGGATGCCGTAGATGAAGCCGAGGCGCAGGTTGTTCACCTGACCGAAGCCCCCCGCGGGTCACTATTCGTAGCCGCGCCCTTGGGCGTCGGGCGCAGGTTATTAGCCCCACATGTGCCGGATTTTCTCTCGGAATACCCCGAAATTGATGTGCGATTGCGCCTGACCGACAGGTCAGTGGACCTGACGACCGAAGGATTGGATCTGGCCTTTTTCATTGGTCAGCCCGAGGACAGCACCCTGCGTATTCGCAAGATCGCGGATTGCGCGCGGGTTCTGTGTGCCGCACCGGACTATGTAAAACGCAGGGGGATGCCGCAAAACGGAGCCGATCTTGTGTCCGACAAGCACGAGTGTCTTAACCTGCGGTATCCCGGCGCCGCAGAGTTTCAGTGGATGCTGGAAACTCCAGACGGGCCAAGACGTTATGCCGTGTCGGGCCGGTTTGAATGCGATGACGGAGATGTTTTGACCGATTGGGCGTTGTCAGGGCAGGGGATCGCGATGAAACCTGTGTTTGAGGCAGCGGAACATCTCAAGGCTGGACGTCTTGTGGTGGTTGCAAAGGAGACACCTCCTGTCTCTGTTCAGATGGCGTGTCTCTATACCCATCGACGTCACCAGGATCCCAAGGCGCGTTTGTTCATGGATTTCATGATCGCGCGAATTGGCAAGGTTGTGCAAAACTCGGACATCAACGGTTAGCAAAGGCTCCCGGCCGCGCGTAAATTTTCTCGAAGAGCTGTATCCGTCATTATCCGCACCGCGCCCAACGGGTGCGGCGCCCGGCTCAACAGGAGGAGGTCCGGCAGGGGCGATCGACGGTCGGAAGGTTCGCCCGGTCTGTTAGCTGCCGCGATACGTGGAGTAGCTGTATGGCGATAGCAAGAGCGGCACATGATAGTGGGCGTCTGCTTCAGACATACCAAACCTGATTGGAATCTCATCCAGGAACAGCAGTTCGTCATCCGCCTGGCCAGAGGCGCGCAGATAGTCACCCGCGCTGAAAACAAGCTCGTATTCCCCGGTTTCAAAGTTTGCTTGCGGTAGTATTGGGCTGTCTGTTCGCCCGTCTGCATTGGTCAGCATCTCAGCCAGTTTGTGGCGTCCGTCCTGGGTAATCGCGTACAGAGCAATTTTCAGCCCCTCTGCGGGACAGCCTTTGGCGGTGTCCAGAACATGGGTTGTCAGATATCCTGCCACGCGTTTCTCCTCATATTCCGATCACCGCAACGAGTGGCTGTTGAAAACCGCAAACTGCAATCGAGCATTGATTGACGCAGTCTGGGGCGAAACCCGAGACTTTGGGAATGCCGAAAGAAAAGGAAACAGCGTTCGGATTGATTTGATAATACTGCATCCAATTCTGCGGTAAAGCGTAGGTAGTGTAACACAACTGAGACGGAACATTCATGCAGCCCCCTCGCTATCCCCGTGACATGATCGGATACGGAGCCAACCCGCCAAACGCCCAGTGGCCTGGCGGAGCAAATCTGGCCGTTCAGATTGTGCTGAACTACGAAGAGGGTGGCGAGAACTGCGTGCTTCACGGTGATGCCGCGTCCGAGGCCTTTCTGTCCGAGATTGTCGGCGCAGCGCAATGGCCAGACCAGCGTCATTGGAACATGGAATCGATCTATGAATATGGGTCGCGGGCAGGGTTCTGGCGTCTGCACCGCTTGATGAAGGACTTGCCCATAACCGTTTACGGTGTTGCGTCGGCGCTGGCACGGTCGCCCGATCAGGTTGCCGCCATGAAAGACGCAGGTTGGGAGATCGCAAGTCACGGCCTGAAATGGGTCGAACACAAGGATATGTCTGAGGCGGAAGAGCGCGCTCAAATAGAAGAGGCTATCCGCCTGCATACCGAGGTCGTGGGGGAACGTCCCTATGGTTGGTATACCGGCCGGTGTTCCGAGAACACCGTGCGTCTGGTGGCCGAAGAGGGGGGCTTTGCCTATGTGGCGGACACCTATGCGGATGATCTGCCCTATTGGATGCAGGTCTCTGGCCGGGACCAGTTGATCGTACCATATACGCTCGATTGTAACGATATGCGCTTTGCAACGCCGCAAGGTTTCAATTCGGGCGATCAGTTCTATTCCTATCTCAAAGACAGTTTCGACGCGCTTTATTCCGAGGGTGAAGCCGGTGCGCCCAAGATGTTGTCGATTGGTCTGCATTGCCGCCTGATCGGTCGTCCAGGTCGGGTCATGGCGCTGAAGCGGTTTCTGGATTATGCGCGTGGGCACTCGGATGTCTGGTTCGCGACCCGTCTGGAGATCGCCCAGCATTGGGCAGCGCAGCACCCGCCTGTATCAGGTCCAAAGCCGTCAGAAATGGCGCGGGACGCTTTCGTAGCCGCTTATGGCGGGATCTTCGAACATTCGGCGTGGATTGCAGAGCGCGCCCATGGGCTGGAACTCGGCGCGGCTCACGATACTGCCGGCGGGTTGCACAACGCACTGACGCGCATGTTCCGTTCGGCCTCTGATGAGGAGCGGTTGGGCGTGCTGACCGCGCACCCGGATCTGGCAGGCAAGCTGGCACAGGCCAAGCGACTGACGCAGGAAAGCACGGCGGAACAATCCTCGGCGGGGCTGGATGCGTTGACGGATGCCGAACGCGATGCCTTCACCGATCTGAATAGGCGCTATACCGACAAGTTCGGATTTCCCTTCATTATCGCTGTGCGTGATCATGACAAAGCCTCTATCCAGCAGGCGTTTCAGCGGCGGATAGATCAGGACCGGGACACAGAATTCGCCGAGGCCTGCCGACAGGTCGAGCGTATTGCCGAATTCCGCCTGAGGGATGTGCTGCCTTCATGAAACAGATCCGGACTGTTCCTTTAACGCCTGACGCTTTTGCCCCGTTCGGAGATGTGATCGAGGCATCGGGCGACCCGGACAAGATCATCAACCAGGGCCAGTGCGGGCGGTTTCATGACCGGGCGGCTCTTGAATTTTCAGGCGGCCGCGCCGGGATCAGCCTGTTTAACGCCAACCCCCGAACCCTGCCGTACCATTTGGATATGGTTGAACGGCATCCTGATGGCAGTCAGGCCTTTGTGCCCATGACCCATCAACCCTTTCTGGTCATTGTAGCACGAGATGTTGACGGGCAGCCGGGCGAGCCGTGTGCCTTTGTCACCCGGCCCGGTCAGGCGGTGAATTACCATCGTGGGACTTGGCACGGCGTTTTGACACCGTTGCATGGCCCTGGATTGTTCGCCGTTGTTGATCGGATCGGCGATGGGCCCAACCTGGAAGAATACTGGTTCGATACCCCTTATCAGGTGGTGTCGTAGCCAAATGAAGCCGCAGCATAAGCGGTAAGACCCCCGTGAATCTGACAGAGAGGACTGTAACTCATGGCTGACACTTCAATAGGGACACCCGAACAACTTCGGGATCCAAATTATACCCCGGCGCTGCACAAGGCAGTTCCGCTGGGCATTCAACATGTTCTGGCGATGTTCGTTTCGAACGTGACGCCTGCGATCATCGTTGCAGGGGCCGCCGGGTTCGGGTTCGGTTCGAACTCCCCCGATTTTCCCGAACTGCTGTACCTGATCCAGATGTCGATGCTGTTTGCCGGCGTCGCGACCTTGCTGCAAACGGTGACGATTGGCCCGGTAGGAGCGGCTTTGCCTATTGTTCAGGGCACCAGCTTTGCGTTTCTGCCGATCATGATCCCGCTGGTTGCTGGCAAAGGCGTCGATGGTCTGGCCGCATTGTTTGGCGGTGTCATTATCGGTGGGGTGTTCCATGCCCTGCTGGGCACGGTGATTGGCAAGATCCGTTTTGCCTTGCCACCTCTGGTCACAGGCCTTGTGGTGACGATGATTGGTCTGGCGTTGGTCAAGGTCGGCATTCAATACGCCGCCGGAGGGGTTCCGGCCATTGGAACGCCTGAATACGGCTCGGCGCTGAACTGGTCGGCTGCTTTGGTCGTGGTTGTGGTAACGCTGGGGCTGAAGTTCTTTACCCGCGGAATGCTTTCGGTTTCTGCCGTTCTGATTGGTCTTGCGGTTGGGTATGTCTATGCCCTGATGGTTGGCATGATCACGTTTGAGGCAATCGGAACAAGCTGGAGCCGCGCTGCAACTTTCGCCCTGCCTGTGCCCTTCAAGTATGGGTTCGAGTTCTCATTCGCCGCCATAATCGGGTTCTGTCTGATGGCCTTTGTTTCGGCAGTTGAGACGGTGGGGGATGTGTCGGGTGTGACCAAAGGCGGAGCCGGGCGCGAAGCCACGGACAAGGAAATCACCGGTGCAACCTATGCTGACGGCTTCGGTTCGGCCCTGGCGGGCGTGTTCGGCGGCTTACCCAACACGTCGTTCAGCCAGAATGTCGGGCTGATCGCAATGACCGGCGTCATGAGCCGAAATGTCGTCACCATCGGCGCCTTGTTTCTGATCCTGTGCGGCCTGGTGCCCAAGGTTGGCGCTATCATTCGCACCGTTCCGATCGAAGTACTGGGCGGTGGCGTCATCGTCATGTTCGGGATGGTTGTCGCCGCGGGTGTTTCGATGTTGTCCGATGTGGACTGGAATCGGCGCAACATGGTGATCTTTGCCATCGCGCTGTCAATCGGGTTCGGCCTGCAGCTCGAGCCGGGTGCGGTGCAACACTTGCCCGATACTCTGGGCATCCTGATGAAAAGCGGGCTGCTGCCTGCGGCTCTGATCGCCATCGTGCTGAATCTGATCCTGCCGGATGAGTTGGCCGATGAGGCAACCGAAGAGGTTTCGGGCGGCATGTCGGGGCACGGGTCGGGCAGCCTTCCCGGCAAGTAACGGAAAGAAAACCGGCGGATCGCGTTAGGTCGCGATCCGCCTATGTGTCGGCCATCATACGAGCGACATCCAGCATGCGGGCTGAAAACCCCCATTCATTGTCATACCAGCCAAAAACACGAACCTGAGTTTCCCCGATCTGCCGGGTTTCTGGCCCTGCAATGATCAGAGATTCCGGCCGCGTCCGCAAATCGGATGACACAAGCGGCTCATCCGTCCAACCCAGAACGGGAGACTCTGCAACGGCTGCACGCAGGGCGGTTTCAAAACCCTCGGCACTCATCCCGCGTTCCAATGTCACGATCAGATCGATTGCCGAGACGCTTGCGGTCGGCACCCTGACTGCCGCGCCCGAGATGCGCCCGGCCAGATGGGGCAGGACTTCGTCTATCAGGTGCATAGCGCTGGTGGTGGTAGGGACCATCGACAGCGCTCCGGCGCGTGACCGTGCCAGATCACCACGCGGAGCGTCGATCATCGGCTGGCTGTTGGTGTAGCAGTGGATGGTGGTCATATGGCCCGACGCGACACCAGCGATCCCGTCCAGAACCTTGACCAGCGGAGCCAGCCCGTTGGTGGTGCAAGAGGCATTTGACACGATCCGCGCATTGCCCAGCTGATCCTCATTTGCACCCAGAACGATTGTGGCCTCGGTCGCAGGCGATGGGCCGGAAATCAGTACTTTCCTTGCCCCTGCGGTCAGGCCCTGACTAGCAACATCCGATGTCCGGGCAACGCCGGTGCAGTCCATCAGGACATCTACACCGGACAGATCAACCCGGCTGAGGTTGGGGCTGTGTGTAACAGGAATAGCGTGCCCATCGACAACCAGTTGTGCAGTTCCCTGTTCCACTTTGCCCGGATAGGGCCCGAAAGTGCTGTCGTACTTGAACAGATAGGCGCAGGTCTCTAGCGGTGCGATGTCGTTGATCAGCACCAGTTCGATGTCGTGACCGAGCGGCATGGCCAGAAGCTGCCGCAAAATCGTGCGGCCGATGCGGCCGAATCCGTTAATTGCGAGTTTCATGCGCAAGCTATGGCAGTGGCTTGAATTAACCTCAATGCCAGTTTCCTGTCCGGGTCAGTTACAGCTGACCTGTGAAAAGAACTGGCCCGAGATGTTCTGGTACATGCTGGCCACAATCGGCTTGCACCCGGTTGCCTGCTGAATCGCCGCGATGGCCTGAATAGTGCGCAGCCGGGGCGGGGGGCCGAATGGGTTGAGATTGTTGTTATCACGTGTGGCACGGTATACGACCGGAGCTTCCGAAACCTGGGTAATGGCCCAGGTACGGCTCATGACGTTGACGGTATTCGTCTCTTTGGCGGTTGCAGGGGTCACATCCAGGGCCGTCAGGCCGATTGCAGCCGCCAGTGCCAGCGTTACATTGCGCAGTGCCATCGTACAATCTCCTGAACTAAAACCGTTTGTTATTCCATCAGATTACCGCGCTTGCCGAGTTCCGCCAAGGCCGAATTTATCCTAGCGCCCGCCTGGTGAAAGAGGCATCTGGCGGTTCACATCTTTGTACAGCAGATACCGGAACCGCCCGGGACCGCCCGCATAGCACGCCTGAGGGCAAAAGGCGCGCAGCCACATAAAGTCTCCGGCTTCGACCTCGACCCAGTCCTGATTCAGCCGGTAAACGGCTTTGCCTTCCAGCACATACAGCCCGTGTTCCATGACATGGGTTTCGGCAAACGGGATCACGCCACCCGGTTCGAAAGTCACGATGTTCACATGCATATCGTGGCGCAGGTCCTGCGGATCCGCGAAACGTGTTGTGGCCCAGCGACCCTCGGTACCCGGCATTTCGATCGGGGCGACCTCTTGCTCATTGGTGATGATCGGGTCCGGCTTGGGCAGGCCGGGCACTGCCTCATAAGCCTTTCGAACCCAATGAAACCGCGTTGGCTGCTCCGTATGGTTGCGCAACGCCCATTTGGAACCAGCGGGGATATAGGCATATCCACCAGTTTCCAAAACGTGAACACTTCCCTCAAGCGTCAATGTGACCGCCCCTTCGACAACGAACAACACCGCCTGCGCTGCGGGGTCCGTTTCGGGCGTATCGCTACCGCCACCGGGTTGGACCTCCATGATGTATTGCGAAAAGGTTTCGGCGAACCCGCTAAGGGGGCGTGCCAAAACCCACAGGCGGGTGTTTTCCCAGAAGGGCAAATAGCTGGTGACGATGTCGCGCATCGTACCCTTGGGTATAACGGCATAGGCCTCGGTGAACATGGCGCGATCTGTTAACAGGGTGTCCTGTCCGGGGTGTCCGCCATGGGGCGCATAATAAGTCGGGTGTGCCATCAAATGCCTCTGGTTCGTGTTTCGTGCACTATGCGAGGGACGCTCGGCATGGCCTAGCGTCAGAGTTGCAATAGGTTTCTTCGGGATAATTTGAAGGTTGCAGACTAGGGCTTGGCCCTGTGCCTTCCCGGGTATATCCTTGAATGTAAATTGGTTGCAGAATTGCGAGGCGGTATGAGAATTTGGGGATCACTATTAGTTGCAGGTGTTCTGGTGCTGAGCATTGGTGTTGCCGGCAGCGCGAAACCGCTGTCTCGCATCATCGCAGAGTCGGGGTTGAGCCCGGATGATTTCACATTGCTGAGTGCAACCACAGACACCATGCTGGGCAGTGGTTTGCCGCAGGTTGGTGCCGAAAGTGAATGGATCAGCACCGAGACCGGGGCCAAGGGCACCGTCCGTGTGCGCGAGGTCCGCGATAATTGCGTGCATCTGCAGCATTTTATCCGACCTCCGAGTGCCGAGCAGACCCGTGAGATCAGAACCCGCAGGTGCCAGGATGCCAATGGTAACTGGATTTTCACACCCTAATTGGGTTGCTATACCCGCGCGCGACGCAGGTTATTGACGGCTATACGGTCGCCAGTCTCCGGCTACTGCACCCGTTTAATCTCATATGGGGTGGGTGACGTCCCGTCACCCAACTGGACATCATGACGGTGGCTAAGTCATTCTCGGCCCAAAGGTAATGCCCGTGTGTCGGGGCGGAGGAGAAAACTCATGAACATGTCATTCGGCCTGCGCGAGGAAAACCGCGAACTGCTGACCCGCGTAACAGAGATGATCCGAAATGAAGTCATGCCGCTGGAAGAAGAGTTCCATGCTGAAATCAACAAAGGTGACCGCTGGCAATATACCGACCGGCAGGCGGATATCCTTGAAGGGTTGAAGGCCAAGGCCAAGGCGGCGGGATTGTGGAACTTCTGGCTGACCGACAGTGAAAAAGGGCTGGGTTTGACAACTGTGGAATACGCCTTTTTTGCTGAAGAAATGGGTAAGACCCCGCTGGGTGCCGAAATCTTCAACTGTTCGGCCCCAGATACGGGCAACATGGAAGTATTCGAGCGGTACGGGTCCGAAAAGATGAAGCAAGAGTGGCTCAAGCCGCTGCTCGATGGGCAAATCCGTTCGGCCTATCTGATGACCGAACCGGATGTCGCCTCGTCTGATGCCACCAATGTTTCGATGTCCTGTGTGCTGGACGGCGATTCCTACGTTCTGAATGGCGAGAAATGGTGGGCCTCAGGCGCCGGTGATCCGCGGTGCAAGGTCTATATCGTCATGGTCCGGACTGGCGGTGATGACCTGCCTGTTCACAAACGCCAGTCGATGATCGTGGTGCCGGCGGGAACGCCCGGGATCGAGGTGCTGCGCCCGATGGAAGTCTACGGCCATGATGATGCGCCGCACGGGCATATGCATATTCGCTTTACCAATGTCCGGGTGCCTGCCGAGAATATCCTGCTGGGCGAAGGGCGCGGGTTCGAGATCGCTCAGGGTCGATTGGGGCCGGGACGTATTCACCACTGTATGCGCGCTATTGGGCAAGCAGAGATGGCCCTGGAGCAGATGTGCAAACGTTCGCTGCAACGCGAAGCATTTGGCAAGAAGCTGGCGCAGCTTGGGGCGAATTTCGATATCATAGCCGAATGCCGGATGGAGATCGAAATGGCCCGGCTACTTTGCCTCAAGGCTGCTTGGTACATGGATCAGGGCGATGCGCGCGCGGCGGCCCCGTGGATCAGCCAGATCAAGGTCGTGGCCCCACGGGTCGCATTGAAGGTGATTGATGAGGCGGTGCAGATGTATGGCGGGCAAGGGGTAAGTCAGGACACGCCGCTGGCGACCGCGTGGACGCATGTACGGACCCTGCGGCTGGCCGATGGGCCGGACGCGGTGCATCGTCGTCAGGTCGCACGGACCGAGCTGAAAAAGCATACACAGGAAAAGGTCTGAGGTCCCAAGTGGATTTGAAATCTGATATGTCCAGGTTGCCCTATTTCAGACTTCGCGCGGATGGGGTTTTTGTCGGCAATGACCCGGCGCGGGGTCCGTGGTCTGCCGAACATTGCCATGCTGGTCCGGTCAGCGGTCTGATCGTGCGCGCCGCGGAATCTGAAATTGGACCGGACAAGATGCTGACCCGGCTGACGGTCGATCTGCTGCGCCCGCTGCCCCTGTCCGGGTTGCGGGTTGCGGCCGAGACGACGCGGCACACCAGAACGCTAGCGACCACTCGGGTTACTGTGCACGATCTGGACAACACTTTATGCGCCGTAGCCACAACTATGCACCTTGCCCGCCGCGACCTTGGCCAGGTTCCCAATGTCGCTCTCTCATCTCCGCAACTGGCGGACACGGTGGACGGCCCATTTCCCATCGGCGAAATTCGGCACGATCTTCCGGGGTTCGCGACCTATTCCGATGTCCTCTATCCCAAGGGTGGAAATCAGGGCGTCGGTCCCAAAACGATCTGGATGCGCACGCCTCCGTTGCTTGGGGACGAGGTGCAATCTCCGATTCAGGCGCTGTGTCCACTGGCTGATTGCGGCAATGGCATTTCGTGGAATGCCCCCACAACCGAGATGGGGTTCATGAATACCGATCTGACGATTCAGGTGCACCGCGAGCCGGTCTCGGATTGGCTGGCCTCCGAGTCTGTCTGCCATTGGCAGCCCTCGGGTATCGGCATGTCGCAATCGGTTTTGTATGACACCGAAGGGCCGGTTGGAACAGCCCTGCAGACCCTTGTGTTGTTCCCACCTGCCTGAGCCATCGGCCAGCTTCTGCGCGCCCGGCCCAAATGGGATTGCCGGGCGCAGGCCGACACCCTATCTTTCGCCCATGCGCTGGCTTGTGACCCTAGTGACCTGCTGTTTGCCGATCCCGGCGATGACGCACCCGCATGTCTTTATCGACACGGGGCTGGAATTCATTGTGGACGATTCCGGGCAGCTGACCCATGTCCGTGTGACCTGGGCCTATGACGAGTTCTACTCATTGCTTGTCCTCGAAGACATGAAGCTGGATCAGGATGGCGACGGTCTTCTAAGTGAAAGCGAACAGGATTTCCTGTCCGGGTTCGATGCACAGTGGGATCAAGGCTATAACGGCGATCTGGTCGTCTGGTCCGAGGCTGAGGTATTGCCGCTTTCTGGCCCACTTGAGCCGAAAGCATTGATGGAGGACGGGCGCATCGTGACCTCGCATCTGCGCAGTGTCGAAGGGGGGCCTGTACCGGCCACCGCCTTATCGGTGAAGGCGTTTGATGAGACATATTACACCGCATATGACCTGACGCGCCCAGTGACGGTTTCGGGGAGTAAGACCTGCCAGATTGACCGCTTCGAGCCGGATGTCGACGGACAGCTTGCCCAAATGCAGGCGTTTCTGCTGACGCTGGATGCCAATTACGACCTTGAGGAAAATGACATCCCGATGGTGGGCGAAAACTTTGCAACCGAGATCCGTATTTCATGTCCAAATACCTAATTGTCCCGTTTGTTCTGGCGGTCGGAGTTCTGCTCTGGTTCTGGTTCAGCGGCGGGTTTGACCAACTTGCGGCATGGGCTGCCGGTGAACAGCGTGCATTTCAGAACCAGATTGCGCGGTCTCTGCGCGCTGCCCGCGCCGAACAACCTCAGGCGGTCATGACTTTGTTGACGGTGTGCTTCGCTTACGGGTTCTTCCACGCCATCGGTCCTGGGCATGGCAAAGTCCTGATCGGTGGCTATGGGCTTGGTCGGCGTGTGGCGTTCTGGCGGCTTTCAGCGATCAGTGTGTTGTCCAGCCTTGGACAGGCCGTAACCGCGATTGTTCTGGTCTATGCCGGTGTGCTGGTGTTCCAGATGTCTCGGGAAAGACTGGTCGACACAACGGAGCAAATCATGGCCCCAGTCAGCTATGGGGCGATCACTGCGATCGGGCTTTGGCTAGTGTTTCGCGCCTTGCGGAGCTTTGCCAAACGCAGCCGGGATCACGGCGCAGATCATCATCACCACGATCACGAAACCTGTTCGGATTGCGGCCACCGGCATGGTCCGTCTGCGGATGAGGTGGCGCAGGTCGGTAGCCTGCGCGAGGCGGCGTTGCTGATCGCTGGAATCGCCGCACGCCCCTGTACCGGGGCGCTGTTTGTGTTGATCCTGACCTGGCAGATGGGCATCGCCATGGTCGGCATCGCCGGAGCGTTCTGCATGGCGCTGGGCACGGCGACTGTCACCACTCTGGTAGGGTGGACCTCATTCGGTCTGCGCGGGGGGATGCTGGCCTCGGCCTCAGCGACGCGGTTTGCACAGGTGCTGGCCCCAACCATCGAGTTGGTCGCCGGGTTGTTGATAGCGGTGATAGCTGGCGGGTTGTTGCTGAGCGCGCTTTAGTCGAACACCGGGTCCGGATAGCCGACCCGCGCAAGATACAGCCCCTGTGGCGGGCAAACCGGCCCGCAGGCGGCACGATCCTCAGCTTGCAGCGCGTCGCGCACATCTTCGGGCGTCCAGGACCCGGCGCCGACACGTTCCAGAGTGCCGACAAAGCTGCGCACCTGATTGTGCAGGAACGAACGTGCCCGGACGTGGAAATGAACCTCGGGACCTGAAAAGCCCTGCACCTGTTCCACCCGCAACTCATCCAGCGTTTTGACCGGGCTGGCCGCCTGACAGATCGTGGACCGGAACGTGGTGAAATCATGCCGTCCGGTCAGCATGTCCGCCGCGGCCTGCATCGCATCAACATCCAACGGGTGACTGACTTGCCAAACCTGCCCCGCGTCATGGGTTGCAGGCGCGCGGCGCATCAGGATGCGAAACAGATATTGCCGTTCAAGCGCCGAGAACCGCGCATGCCAATCATCGTCCACCCGTGCGGCTTTCACGATGGCCACTGGTTGCGGCTTGAGGTGATAGTTCAGCGCTTCGGACAGTCGGAAAGGGTCCCATTCCTTGATCAGGTCGCAATGGGCGACCTGTCCCAGCGCGTGGACACCGGCATCGGTGCGACCCGCCGCAGCGATCGTGTGATCCCCCGGTTGTATCCGCGACAATGCCTCTTCGATCGCCCCCTGAACCGAGGGCTGATCTTTCTGCCTTTGCCACCCGGCAAACGGCTTTCCGTGATATTCGACTTTCAACGCGTATCTGGGCATGGGCTGCTGGTACCGTGCTGCGCGGCGGCGGGCAAGGGGCCGGAAAGCGCTGGCATGTCGGACGGTGGCTACCTATCTTGAGCGAAACGATAAAAGCGGGGCGACGGCTTGGTCATCTCATCTATGGCAGACAGTCTTGTGCGCGGCATGGAATCCGTGGGCGACAGCGTTTCCGAAGCTCTGTTCGAGCCGGTCATCCGCCTTGGTGTCACCGGGTTAGCGCGTTCGGGCAAAACGGTGTTCATCACCTCGCTTGTTGCAAACCTGCTGGACCGTGGGCGAATGCCGGGCCTTGTTGCGCAGCATGAGGGACGGATCAACGCAGCTTACCTTCAGCCGCAGCCGGATGATACCGTGCCCCGGTTCGACTATGAAAACCACCTTGCTGCGCTGACCGGGCCAAACCCGCATTGGCCCGAAAGCACCCGCGCCGTGTCCGAGTTGCGCCTGTCGTTCAAGGTTCGCCCTGCCGGTCTGCTGTCTGGCCTGAAGGGGCCGCGAACCGTGCATCTGGATATTGTGGATTATCCGGGCGAATGGTTGCTGGACTTGGCCCTGCTGGACAAATCCTATGACGACTGGTCAACCGAAACGCTGAACCGCATCACAGAGCGGGCCGAGGCACAAGATTTTCTGGCGCAGGCCAAAGCGGTCGCGCCAGAGGCAAAACATGATGAGCCGGTGGCGCAATCTTTGGCGCAGGCGTTCTCGGGCTATCTGAACACGGCGCGCGATGCCGGGTTTTACGATTGTACGCCGGGGCGGTTCCTGTTGCCGGGTGATCTGGCGGGATCACCGGTTCTGACCTTCGCGCCGCTGCCAGTCGAAGGGGTCGCCACCCGTAACAGCCTGCACCGCGAAATGGCACGGCGCTACGAAGCCTATAAATTGCGCGTGGTCAAACCGTTCTTTCGCGAACATTTTGCCCGGATCGATCGACAGGTTGTTCTGGTCGACGCGCTGGGTGCGATTCACAAAGGGCCGAAAGCGGTTGAGGATATGCGCCGGGCGATGGGAGATATTCTGTCGGCCTTCCGTCCGGGGCGCAACGCGTGGCTCAGCCAGTATCTTCTGGGCAAACGGGTCGAGCGCATTTTATTTGCCGCCACCAAGGCCGATCATTTGCACCACCTGCAGCATCCACGTCTGACCAGCATCATGGAGGCGTTGACACGCGACGCCCGTGACCGCGCCAGTTTTGCCGGGGCCGAGACCTCGGCTGTGTCACTGGCGGCTTTGCGGGCAACAACCGAAGAGATGCGAACCCATGAAGGAGTGCCGCTTGCCTGCGTGCGGGGCACTTTGCTTGACGGCAAGCAGGCGGCCTTCTACCCCGGTGAGTTGCCCGAAGACCCGGCTCATTTGTTGGGGCCAGCCCGCAGCGGAGCAGAAAGCTGGCTGGGCGAAGACTATGGGTTCATGAGTTTTGCACCTGCGAACCTGACCCTGCGATCGGGTGACGGCCCGCCCCATATCCGGCTTGATCGCGCGGCCCAGTTCCTGATCGGAGACCGGCTATGACTGTAACGCTCCGCCCTGCGCGCAGCACCGATGCTGGCGCGACGGGGAAAATTCTGCATGGTTTTGCTTGTGAAAATGAGTGGATGCCAGAGCTGCATTCCTGCGCCGAAACCATCGCCTTTTGCGGCGTGATGATTGATCGCGACTGGATCACCGTTGCTGAAAATGAGGATGGTGTAGTTGGTTTTCTGGCATTGAATGGTTCAGAGGTCCATTCGCTTTACCTGCGTGCGTCAGCGCGCAATCAGGGCATCGGGCAGCGCCTGTTGGATCAGGCGAAATCTGGCCGACAAAAGCTGTCCCTGTTCGCCTTTCAGGCCAACCATGGCGCGCGAAGATTCTACGAGCGCAACGGATTTGCCGAGATTGCCCGCGGTGACGGGGCCGATAATGACGAAAACCTGCCGGACATCAAATTTGTCTGGAACAGAGAAAGGGCTTCTGATGGCTAAGGGTCCAGTTCTGATCGATCTTGATCCAGAGGAACCTGTTGCGGATGTCGCTTTGGCACCGCCCGTTCCGGATGCGGGCGAACCACAGGGGAAGGCGATGCAGGCCGCCGCGCGTCTGGCTGCACGGAAACCGTCGGCCCTGTCACGCTGGTTTTGGGGACTGGCGGCAGCGGTCATCGGCGCGGTTGTCTCGGTGGCGGCATGGGATTTTGTGACCGCTTTGCTGTTGCGCGCGCCGGTTTTGGGATGGGTCGTAACTGGCCTGATTGGCGCGTTGCTGCTGGTTGCCCTGATCATCGCTTTGCGGGAACTTGCTGCGATCGGGCGGCTTTCGCGTGTGGATGGCATCCGTCGCGCCGCAGACACCGCGTTGGCAGAAGCGGATCTGACGCAAGCCCGCGCTGTAACCAACCGGTTGTTGGCATTTTACAACGGGCGCGAGGACGTTCGATGGGGCCGCGATAGGCTGGCCGAACGTATCGCCGAGCCTTTCGATGCCTCGGATCTGATGGCTCTGGCCGAGGACGAGCTGCTGGCCCCTCTGGATGCCGCGGCCAGTCGAGAAGTCGAGGCCGCAGCGCGTCAGGTCGCGACGGTGACCGCTCTGGTTCCTTTGGCTCTTGCGGATGTGGCGACGGCTTTGGCCGCTTCGCTGAGGATGATCCGCCGCGTTGCCGAGATCTATGGTGGACGGGCCGGTTTTCTGGGCAGTTGGCGCCTGACCCGGGCGGTCTTTGTGCATCTGGTTGCAACCGGCGCCGTGGCTATGGGCGACGACTTGCTGGAACCGGTGCTGGGCGGCTCTGTCCTAAGCAAACTGTCGCGGCGGTTTGGCGAAGGCCTGGTTAACGGGGCGCTTAGCGCGCGCGTCGGCGTGGCCGCGATGGAGGTCTGCCGTCCTTTACCGTTCTCGGACCGTCACAAGCCCTCGACCCGGTCGATGATCAAGCGTGCGCTGGCGGGGCTGTTTTCGAAAACTTGACCTGAGACAAAGCGTTCCTGCCAGCCGCGCATCATAACAAAGCAGGAGGCACCCATGACAGACCATGGACACAGCCAGCAAGAAATCGCGGCACGTATCAACGCGCCGCCGGGGCGTGGCGTTTTGCGTGATGTGGTTTACGGCGGGATCGATGGATCAGTCACCACTTTTGCCATCGTTGCGGGCGTTGCCGGGGCGGGGCTGTCACCGTTCATCATCATAGCGTTGGGGCTGGCCAATGTGCTGGCTGACGGGTTTTCGATGGCGGCGGGGAATTACTCGGGCACCAAGGCTGAACTGGATAACATCCGGCGCATTCGCGCGATCGAGGAGCGTCATATACATCTTTACCCCGACGGTGAACGGAACGAGGTGCGCGAGATTTTAGCCCAGAAAGGACTGTCGGGCCGTGTGCTGGACGGAGCCACCGATGCGATCACGGAAAACCATGACAACTGGATCGACCTGATGATCGAGGGAGAATATGGCCTGGGCAGCGTCGATCCGCATCCGCGCAAAGCTGCGGTGGCGACGTTTTTTGCTTTTCTTGTGGCCGGCATGGTCCCGCTTTTGCCGTTTCTGTTTTCGGTGGACCGGGCATTTGCTGCTTCGGCCTGGATGACGATGGGTGTTTTCTTTGCCATTGGTGCCCTCAAAAGCCGCTGGTCGCTGGCTCCGTGGTGGCGGTCAGGGATCGAAACGCTGCTGATTGGTGGGGCCGCTGCCGCAATCGCCTATTTCGTCGGTTCACTGTTTCACCCCTAGCGGTCGGAATTGTCGCAGTTTGCCCGGTGCCGCAGACGGCTGCCGCTCGACCCGCTAGGTTGGGGCGCAACTTCAGCAGGTAAGGTGCCCGATGCAAGGTTCTGGGAAAAATATACTCGTTCTAGGCGCTTATGGGTTTATCGGCGCGGCGATGATGCGGTCTCTTTCGGATCGAGGGGCCAATGTATGCGGCCTTGTACGCGATACAAACCTGGGTGAGAAAATCCTGCCCGGGATGTCTTTGGCTCAGGGAGATTTGCGCCAGCTCACGCACCCACACGATTGGCGGGAAATTCTGTCAGGTTTTGATTGTATCGTGAACTGCGCCGGGGCGTTGCAGGACGGACCAAAGGACAATCTTGAGGCGGTGCATCACACTGCGATTGCCGCCCTCGGGCAGGCCTGCGCCGCGCGCGGCATTGCCGTGATACAGATTTCTGCAACCGGAAGTAGCCCGGAGGCCGACACAGAATTTATGCGCACCAAAGCCTCCGGGGATGCCGCCTTGCAGGCCAGTGGTGTGCCGCTGTGGATTCTAAGGCCGGGCCTTGTGATCGGGCAGACTGACTATGGTGGAACGACCTTGTTGCGCATGCTGGCCGCAATTCCGCTTGTGCAACCGATCGCCTATCCGCAGACGCTCGTTCAATGTGTTGGAATGGCCGATTTGTGCAGCGCCGTGGCGGCGGCCGTTGATGAGACGTTGCCACAGGGAACCTATGACCTGGTCGAGGATCAGGCTCATTCGCTGTCCGAGGTTCTGGACGAAACCCGCCGTTGGATGGGGTTCCCTAAGGCACGTGTTCGGATAACGGCACCGGCTGTGGTTGCTAAGTTCGCCGCCGGTTGCGCCGATCAACTTGGGCGCTTGGGGTGGCGGTCGCCCCTGCGCAGCAACGCAATGACAGTCATGGCTAGCGGCGTGCTGGGCGACCCGGCCCCATATCGTAAGGTTACAGGTCAATCCATGCGCTCAATGCCCGAGATCTACCGCAGCATGGCCTGTTCACGCGAACACAGGTTGGCAGCACGAATATCGTTGCTGATGCCGTTGACGGTTGCAGCGCTCAGCCTGTTCTGGGTCCTCTCAGGTGTCTTCGGAGTGCTGGCCTTGTCGCAGGCCACACAGGTTCTGACCGTCGCAGGCTGGACCAGTGGTGCCGCTGTGGCCAGCGTGCTGTTCTGGTCATGTGTCGATATC
Source organism: Ruegeria sp. CDSC045 (assembly GCF_059610725.1). Classification (NCBI taxonomy): domain Bacteria; kingdom Pseudomonadati; phylum Pseudomonadota; class Alphaproteobacteria; order Rhodobacterales; family Roseobacteraceae; genus Ruegeria; species Ruegeria sp. CDSC045. The sequence continues at coordinate 29,098 of NZ_JBXWOE010000012.1, read as the reverse complement.
GGTCTGGGGCTTGCGATCCTTTGGCGACCATGGGCAGAACGCGCCTGCATCGCTCAACTTTGTGTGGCGGTTTTCTACCTATTGGCGGCCTCAATTACGGCTCCTGCCTTGTGGCTCGACCCGCTTGGACCGCTTGTTAAGGTCATGCCCGCGATCATGTTGTCTCTGGTCGCACTGCCAATGGTGAAAAGCCGATGATGGACCCGGATCTGATCTTGCGCTGGTTTCATGTGATCGGGGCTTGCGTCTTGTTGGGAACCGGGGCCGGAATCGCATTCTTCATGCTGATGGCCCATCGGTCACGCGACCCGCGTTTCATCGCCCAGACGGCGGCAATCGTGGTGCTGGCCGATATGCTGTTCACCACAACCGCCGTTGTTGTACAGCCGATTTCTGGGGGCCTGCTGGCTTATAGGTTGGGTTGGTCACTGACCGAGGGGTGGGTGCTGCTGTCCCTATTGCTGTATGTCCTGACCGGAGCTTTCTGGCTGCCGGTCGTCTGGATGCAGATAAAGATGCGGAACCTCGCGCAAGAGGCGGCAGATCGCGATACTGCTCTGCCGCGTTCGTATTTCATATTGTTCCGGCTTTGGTTTGCATGTGGGATCCCCGCATTTCTGGCCGTTTTGGCCATAGTCTGGCTCATGATTTCCCGCCCTTCGATAGACCTGTTTTGATTTCAGGCCATGTCGCGGTATGCAGGACGGTATTCCGGACTGTTTCTACCTGATGCATCAGGTTAGCCTGCAGAGAATTTGATAGGAGAAACAGGTTGGAATCCCTTCTGGTCCTTCTTGCGTTGGTTGCGCTGGCTATTCCTTTGGCCATTGTGCTGCTGCTTGTCAGTCAGGTTCGGTTGCGGCGGCGGGTCGTCCGGTTAGAGGCGGACATCCTGTCACTGAAACAAGGCACCAATACTGAACCAGAACCCGCGACAGAGCCCGAGCCCAAGGCGCAGGATATTCCGACCAAAGCGCCTCCAGTGTGGCCGATAGCCGACCAACCTGAGACCGAACAGCCAATCCCCCCGCAATCTCCTCAAGAAGCACTGGTTTTCAGCTCTTACCGTTTCGCGTTGCTGCAGGAATGGCTGCAGGAAAACTGGTTCTATGTCGTTTCGGCACTGTCGCTGGCACTGGCCGGAATTTTCTTGGTGCAATACGGCGTCGAGAACGGGTTGCTGCCGCCGTCGGCACGTGTCGTTGCCGCATTGCTGTTTGGCGCGGCGCTGATTGTCAGCGGAGAGGTCATTCGCAGGCGCTATGGCGATGGCGTGGACTCCGCGAGCGCCTATTTGCCCTCGGTGTTCTCAGGCGCGGGGCTGGTCACACTGTTTGGCGGCGTTCTGGCGGCGCGGCAACTATATGGCTTGATCGGCCCTGAATTTGCGCTTGTCGCCATGATTGGCGTTGCATCTGTCGGGCTGGTTTTGGGCTGGTTCCATGGTCCGCTATTGGCAGCTGTCGGACTGACAGGTGCCTTTGCCGCCCCATTCTTGGTCGGTGGCTCTTCGGATGATCCGACCTGGTTATATGGCTACTTCCTAACCATAACGGTTCTGGGCCTGGGCATAGACACCGTCCGCCGATGGGCCTGGATTTCGGTTCTGACACTGGTCGGAGGTTATTCTTCGTGTCTGCTGCTGGTCCTGTCGGAACCGATGACAGAGCCGGGCTATCTGACCTGCATCACCGCCTTTGCGCTCATCACTATTGCGATTCCGGTCCGGCGAATTTGGCCTGATCACACCGGCCCGATGGTCAGCGAAATGATCCGACGCCAAAGCGGCGAGGCATGGCCCGAGTTTCCGACGCGTCTGGCATTCGGTGCGGTTGCGGTCAGCTCGGCCATCCTGGCGCTGCACTGGCCGGATTCCGCCGGTGAGTTCTGGTTGAGCCTGACGCTTTTGGCTGGTCTGGCCTTTGCGATGATCGTTTGGACAAGCGGGGCGAGGGCACTTCAGGACATCAGTGTTTTCCCGATTGTTGGCCTTGTCTGGCTTGTATTTCTCCAGGGGTGGGATCGGGGCAAAGTCGCACAGCGTTTTGCTGAGACCTATGCCGAAACCCCTGAGGCGGATTTTCCCTTTGTCGTGACATTGCTTGTGGCACTGAGTGCAGCCCTTTCGGTTGCGGCGGCGTGGCGGTCGATTCAGCAGGGGCGCCATGGCGTGGTCTGGGCGGCTGGGGCGGTAATAACCGCACCTATACTTGCCATCGCTCTTGAGATCGCTTGGCGCCCGGCCGAGGTTTTGGGCGCGTATTTCTGGGGGCTGCACGCTATGGCTCTGGGTGCCTTGATGGTGGTCTTTGCCGAACGCTATGCGCGCGTGGATGGTGAACAACGTATACGTCCTGCGCTGGCCACGTTATCCGCGCTGTCCTGTCTTGCATTTGCCTGTGTCATCGTGCTGAGTTCTGGCGCCTTGACGATTGCGCTGGTTGTGACCGTTGTAGCCGCTGCCGCGCTGGATCGTCGGTTCAACCTGCCTCAGCTCAGTTGGTTTATCTGGGCCGGGGTCTTCACAGTGACTGTGCGGCTGATCCTGAACCCGGGCCTGTACTGGGCCAATACGGTGCCGGTCGGTGAAATGACGTTGGTCTATGGCGCCGCCACCCTTGGATATGTTCTCGCCTGGGGCCTGATCCGGGGATTGAACCGCCCCGTGGCTATCTTGCTGCTGGAAAGTGCATCCTGGGCAACCGCGGGGATATTGCTGTCATTGCTGCTGCTGCGCTGGCTGGAAGGGTTCGGTCAAGGAGGGATGGAGGACAGCCATTGGGGGTTGGGCCTGATGGCGGTGATCTGGCTGCTGTTGGCGGCGGCACAGATACGGCGGTTCGCTTTGGGCGGGCCGTTGAACTATGTCCGCTATGGGCTGGCGGCGTTCTTTGCCGCCCATGCCCTGTTCCGACTTGCGCAAGCGCTGACCGAGGCAAATCCGGTTCTTTATTTGCACAGTGATCCCGTGTTGGGGCCTGCGCTGATGAACACGCTTGCCATAGCCTACCTTCTTCCTGCCGGGGTCCTTGCCATGTCAGCCTGGCGCGTTGAACCGATGCCGGTTTGGTTGCGGCAGGGCTGTTTCGGTCTTGCGGGTGCGCTTGCAGCATATTGGCTGGGTGCTTCTATTCGTCATTTCTGGCAGGGTCCCGGTGGCATGTATGTCGGGGCTGGGGTCAGCCAACCAGAGCTTTACACCTATACCTTGGCCCTTTTGATTGCAGGCGCGGCGCTATTTTATCAATCTTTGGCCCGTCGGTCCGACCTGTTGCGCAAAGTGGGGCTGGCTGTGATCGGACTGGCCGTGGCTAAGGTATTTCTGATCGACATCGCCGGGCTGGGCGGCCTGATCCGGGTCTTTTCGCTGCTGGCGCTGGGGCTTGCACTGGCCGGTTTGGCGTGGCTGAATCGCTGGGCAAAGCTGCGCCAATCGCCACAAGGGGCGGAACCTCTGGACCATTAGCTGTGGGCGTCCTATAAGCGCGGCCATGTATGCCCGTCTGGCCATCATTATTCGAATTATTTCCCCGGCGCTCTGACCACTGAGACGCCGGGCAAAGGTGTTTGAGAACTCGCACCGACCGCTTCGATCCCAATACGACCAGATCATCCAAAGGACGCCCCCAATGTGCGCCGACACGACCCAAACACCTGATTACAAAGACACGCTGAACCTGCCGAAAACCGATTTCCCCATGCGCGCAGGCCTGCCCAAACGCGAACCCGCATGGCTGGAACGTTGGGAAGAGATCGGTGTCTATGACCGCCTGCGTGAAAAACAGGGCCGCACGCCCTTTACCCTGCACGATGGCCCTCCGTATGCGAACGGTCACCTTCATATCGGTCACGCGCTGAACAAGACGATCAAAGACATGATCGTGCGCAGCCATCAGATGATGGGCCACGACGCGCGCTATGTGCCAGGATGGGATTGTCACGGTCTGCCGATCGAATGGAAGATCGAGGAACAGTACCGCAAGAAGGGCAAGAACAAGGACGAGGTGAACGTTGTCGACTTCCGTCAGGAATGCCGCAAGTTCGCCGAGGGCTGGATCGACATCCAGCGTGAAGAGTTCAAGCGTCTGGGCATCACCGGCAACTGGGCCGATCCCTACATCACCATGGACTATCACGCCGAGGCTGTGATCGCGGATGAGTTCATGAAGTTCCTGATGAACGGAACGCTCTATCAGGGGTCCAAGCCAGTCATGTGGTCGCCGGTTGAAAAAACCGCGCTGGCCGAAGCCGAGGTCGAGTATCACGACAAGGAAAGCTTCACCATCTGGGTGAAGTTCAAGGTTGTGAATGCGGGCGATCTGGATGACGCGTTTGTTGTGATCTGGACGACGACACCTTGGACCATGCCGTCGAACAAGGCTGTGGTCTATGGCAAGGACATCTCCTACGGGCTGTACGAAGTCACTGATGCGCCAGAGGAATGCTGGGCTGCTGTTGGCGACAAGTTTCTGCTGGCGGACAATCTGGCCGCTGACGTGCTGGGCCGCGCCCGCTTGAACGACGACCAGTGGACCCGCGTCCGTGATGTCACAGCCGATGTGCTGTCATCTGTCCAACTGGCCCACCCGCTGGCCGGGGCCAAGGGCGGCAATGGCGAATGGGACGACATCCGTGACTTCCGCGCGGCTGAGTTCGTGACCGACACCGAAGGAACGGGGTTTGTTCACTGCGCGCCGTCGCACGGGATGGAGGAATTTGAGCTCTACCGTGATCTTGGCATGCTGGAGCAGGTCATCACCTATAACGTGATGGACGATGGTTCGTTCCGCGCTGATCTGCCGTTCTTTGGCGGCAAATACATCCTGTCCCGCAAGGGCGGTGAGGGTGATGCCAACAAGTCCGTGATCGATAAGCTGGTTGAGGTTGGCGGGTTGCTGGCGCGCGGAAAGATCAAGCACAGCTATCCGCATTCCTGGCGCTCGAAGGCTCCGATCATCTATCGCAACACGCCGCAATGGTTTGCCTCGGTCGACCGCAAACTGGACGACGGCATGGGCGAAATGGGCGATAGCATCCGCGAACGCGCCCTGCGTTCGATCGACGAGTTGGTGAAATGGACCCCGCAGACCGGCCGCAACCGCCTGTATTCCATGATCGAGGCCCGGCCAGACTGGGTTCTGTCGCGCCAGCGCGCCTGGGGCGTACCGTTGACCTGCTTTACCAAGAAGGGCGCTTTGCCGACCGATCCCGATTTTCTGCTGCGCGACCCTGGCGTGAATGCGCGCGTCAAAGAAGCGTTTGAACAGGACGGGGCTGATTGCTGGTATCTTGACGGCGCGAAAGAGCGCTTCCTGGGCAATGACTATAACCCGGATGACTGGGATCAGGTGTTCGACGTTCTGGATGTTTGGTTCGATTCGGGCTCGACCCATGCCTTTGTGCTGCGCGACCGTGAGGACGGCACCGAGGACGGCATCGCCGATGTATATATGGAAGGCACCGACCAGCATCGTGGGTGGTTCCATTCGTCGATGCTGCAGGCCTGCGGCACCAAGGGCCGCGCGCCCTATCGCAACGTGGTGACCCATGGCTTTACGCTCGATGCCAAGGGCAACAAGATGTCCAAATCGCTGGGCAACACCATCGTGCCCGAAGAGGTCATCAAGCAATACGGTGCCGATATCCTGCGCCTGTGGGTGGCTCAGACCGATTACACCGCTGACCAGCGGATCGGACCTGAAATCCTGAAGGGCACCGCCGACAGCTATCGTCGGTTGCGCAACACCATGCGGTTCATGCTGGGCTCGCTGGCTGATTTTTCTGAGGCCGACCGGGTGGACCCTGCGGATATGCCGCGCCTGGAACGCTGGGTGCTCAGCCGTCTGGCTGATTTGGATGAACAGGTGCGAAAAGGATATGCGTCTTTCGACTTCCAGGGCGTGTTCAGTGCGGTGTTCACCTTTGCAACCGTTGATCTGTCGTCCTTCTATTTCGACGTCCGCAAGGATGCGCTGTATTGCGACGGCGACAATCTGCGCCGTCGTGCCGCGCGCACCGTGCTGGATATACTGTTCCACCGTCTGACCACATGGCTGGCCCCAGTTCTGGTCTTCACTATGGAAGAGGTCTGGCTGGAGCGTTTCCCGGATGACGACAGCTCGGTCCATCTGGTGGACTTCCCTGAGACGCCTGCCGACTGGCGCAATACCGAGCTTGAGGCTGGCATGGCCAAGATCCGCCGGGTCCGCCGCGCTGTGACTGCCGCGCTCGAAGTTCAGAGACAGGATAAGGTCATCGGTTCCAGCCTTGAGGCCGCACCGATCGTGCATGTCGAAGATGGTGAAACCCGCGATCTTCTGGCAACGTTTGACGTCGATGACATGTGCATCACGTCCGGTTTGACCGTCACCGGAGATCCGGCCCCGGCCGAGGCGTTCCGCCTGCCGGAAATCGAGGGCGTGGCCGTGGTGTTCGAAAAGGCTGAGGGCGAGAAATGTCAGCGCTGCTGGAAAATCCTGCCTGATGTTGGGCGCCATGCGCATGACGGCGTGTGCGGGCGTTGTAACGACGCGCTGAGCTAATCAGTGTTCTGCGGCTGAGGCGGAGTCTTTTGCGAGGCTCTGCCTCGCGCTCCGAGGTATTTTTGGCCAGATGAAGATCCGGATCCGCAGAATTCGGGTTGTGATGCGCGCGGTTTCTGTCAGCCTGTTCGCATGGGAATGATTGCGGTTGAGACCCGTTTCGGGACTTTGGGTGTTGAAGGAACAGATGGCGCGGTGACGCGTCTGATCTGGAATGGCGGCAATCAGGGCGAAGTCACGCCCCTGTTGCAGGAGGCCGCCGCGCAGCTGCGCGCCTATGATCAGGGGCGGTTGGACAGGTTCGATCTGCCTTACCGTATCGAGGGGTCGGAATTCCTGCGTCAGGTTTGCGACCTGATGTTTGCCATTCCGCTGGGCGAAACCAGAACTTATGGTGATCTCGCGAAGGAACTCGGTCAGCCCCCGCAACCGGTGGGGCAGGCCTGTGGCGCCAATCCCATTCCGGTGATTATCCCCTGCCACCGGGTGCTGGCCGCAAACGGGCTGGGCGGGTTTTCAGGTGATGGCGGGATTGAAACCAAAGTCGCGCTGTTGCGCCATGAACGCGCCGCCGGTCTGCTGATCTAGAAAGCGGAATTCTGTTGCAATCCCGCTGGTTGATGCCCAATTTGTTTCAAATAGAGATTTCAAAGGATCGCATGGTATGACCGATCAACCAGACCTGGCAGCTCGTAAAAAGGCCATCATCGACCGCCTTATGTCGCTTGAAGAGCAAGAGCTTGCGACCGCACAGGCGCATTACGACGCTTTCCTGAAAGATTCGCAGCTTGATGACCGGGAAGGGCATGACAAGGATGACATCGCGGCCTCGCGTGAGAATGCCGATCTGGCAGCAGCCTTCGATGCGCCGGTTCATGCTCATCATGCCAAGATCGATGTGATCGAGAATACGGGTTTTGATCTGACCGACAGGGTGCAACCGGGTGCGGTGGTCAAGTTCAACAACCGGCGCTTTGTGGTCTGCGTCTCGACCACGCGGTTCGAAGTGGACGGCAAAACCTATATGGGCATCTCAACCCAAAGCCCGATTTACCTGGCGATGGCAGGCCTGCAACAGGGTGATGTGTTCGCCCATAACGGAACCGAGTTCGAGGTGCAGGAGGTCCTATGACCTTAAGCTTTGCGCGGCGGGATCACCTGCTGGGCAATTCCTGCGAACACCAGATACAAGCTGGTGATCACCAGACCCCAATGGGCCCAGCTTTCGGGGTGGAAATCGACCCAGGCAGCCCATCCGGCGAAGAAGGTCCAGGCAAATGCCATCGGCAATGAAACGTTGCGCCAGCGTTCAGTGCGCACTGGGTGGATGAACTTCAATGGCAGGAACATCGCCAGCGAAAGCAGCGTCACCAGCAGCAGGATAACCCAGAAATTGGGCTCGAGCGCGAAGATCACAATGACGAACATGTTCCAGCAGCCCGGAAAGCCGGAAAAGGAATTGTCCTTCGTCTTCATCCTAGTGTCGGCAAAATACATAGCGCTGGCAAAGGTGATGACAATGATGGCGAACCAGCCGGTCCAGCCGTCCATCAAGCCCGATTTGAACAGGGCAAAGGCCGGGATGAACACATAGGTCAGGTAATCAATGATCAGATCCAGAAGCACGCCGTCAAATTCCGGGGCGTTCTTTTTGACGTGATAGTGCCGCGCCAAGGGGCCGTCGATACCGTCCACAATAAACGAGACGACCAGCCACAGATACATCAGGCTCCACTTCTCTTCGACGGCGGCCAGCATGGCGAGCATTGCAAATACGGCGCCGGTCGCGGTGAATAGATGTACGGAAAGAGCTTTGAATCTGTGTGTCATGGTGTCTCTTGAATGATGCGCGGGCCAGATGCAAACCAAAAGCCCGGTCAATATGGATAGCGTTTGCTTAGGCTTTTGGGTGTGTGCGGTTGTAAACTTCCATCAGGCGCGCCGTGTCGACCGCAGTATATGCTTGGGTGGTGGACAGCGATGCGTGGCCCAGCAATTCCTGAATGGTGCGTAGATCACCGCCCGCAGACAGCAGGTGGGTCGCGAAACTGTGGCGCATGGCATGGGGTGTTACAGTGGAGGGCAGCCCAAGCTGCTGGCGCGCTTTGGCCATCACACCTTGAATGGCTCGGGGGTTCAGGGGGCCTCCGCGAACCCCGCGAAACAGTGCCTTCTCCCTGGATTGGGGGTGGGGGCACAGCTTTACATATTGATCTACAGCTGTTTGCGCGACCGGCAGCACCGGGACGACCCTTTCCTTGTTTCCCTTGCCGGTGATCCGCAGCGAGTTGGGCAAAGGGGTATCCGCTCCGGTCAGTGAGAGAGCCTCGGAAATACGCAAACCGCAGCCATATAAAAGAGTAACGACCGCAACGTCGCGGGCAGAAACCCAGTCGCTGGCGGATTGCATCTCGACCGTTTCAATCATCGCACGTGCGGCATCCTCGGCCATGGGACGAGGGAGTTTTTGGGTAAATTTGGGGGCGCGGGTCGACAGAACTGCGGTCGGCTCAAACCCTTCACGCTCCGAAAGCCAACGGTAGAAGGTTTTTACGGCGGAAAGTTTGCGCGCAAGCGAGCGTGAGCCAACGCCGGATGCGCGCTGATCGGCCATCCATGCCCGCATGTCCGAGATTGTAATCCGTGCAATCGTCGCCATCCCCTGACTTTCGCTATGGTGCAGTGTCATGAAGGACAGAAATTCGGACACATCCCCCCGATAGGCGGTAAGCGTGTTTTCGGACCGGCCTGACAAGGCCCCCAGGCCATCAAGCCAGTTTTGCAGTGCGTCACGACAAGCCGGAGAAATAAGGCTCACGACAGCCAATGGCGCATCGACCGTTCGAAGACACCAGCAAAGAAAGTCAGAAGATCCGTGCCCAGCTTTGGCGTAAAGTGCCTGGGGTCTTTTGCGCTCATTATGATCATGCCAGGCAGGCGGCCTTCGCCCAAATCCAGCCTCAGACAAGCTTCGGAGCGCAGGTGATCCGCATCACTGCCGAATATCCTGTGTGCGGGGTGGATGATTTCACGCAAGACGACCTCGCGTGCTGGGCCGCTGTGGTCAAAGGTCAGATAGTTGTCGACGAAACCGGGTTCGACGATGGCCAGCACGCCTGCCAGTCTTGAGATTGCCGGGTCTTTCTGGACTGCCGTCGTTTCAAGAACCAGCGTAATGCGGTCGACACGCAGTATGTCAGCCACATCTGCACCAAGTATATGCAAGAATTCCTCAAATCCGACCGGTTCAAGTAGCCGAAGAATGGCCCGATGAACCTGATTTGTGCCGGCCAGATTTTCATAGGCTGCCGCAATGACCGAGCGGTGCGTATCCTCCAGCCGGTCCAGCCGGGCCTCGAGCCGTTGCATGGCTATGCCGCGCAGGTCGATGACGTTATTCCCGCGCGCCTGCTCATTTGCGGTGACGAGGGCCTGCATCAGGTCCTTGTCATCCAGAATGGCATCTGGTTCGGCCAGAATCGCCTCGCGCAAGGTGTCCTTGAGTATGGTGTTGCTGCTCATGTCCTGTCCGGTCTTTTTTATTTTTCGGCCTTATAGCACGGCTTGCCGGATCTGCCTCGGGAAAAATGAGCGTCAATTTGAATTTCGCGGGGAATGTGGTCGGGAAAACTCCCGTCTGCAGGGATCTGATCCGAGATCAGATTCAATGCAGCTGGGCCGAGCGCGGCGCCAGGGGCGCCGCGCGGGTTCGCGCAGAATCAGAGGATTTTCTGACCCGTTTTGGCCCAATCGGACAGGAAAGTTTCAAGGCCTTTATCGGTCAGCGGATGATCGGCCAGCTTTTTGATCACGGCGGGTGGTGCGGTGATCACGTCGGCACCGATGCGGGCGCTGTCGGTCACGTGGTTCACGGTGCGGATCGAGGCGGCGAGGATTTCGGTCTCATATCCGTAATTGTCATAGACCTGACGGATATCAGCGATCAGGTCCATGCCATCTAGGTTGATGTCATCCAGACGTCCGATGAAGGGCGAGATGAAAGTTGCGCCGGCTTTGGCGGCCAGAATCGCCTGATTGGTCGAGAAGCAGAGGGTCACATTGACCATCTGGCCTTCGTCACTAAGCGTTTTGCAGGTTTTCAGGCCCGCCCATGTCAGCGGCACTTTGACAGCGATATTCGGGGCGATCTTGGCCAGCTTGCGACCTTCGGCGATCATGTCGTCGGCTTCGGTTGCCACGACCTCGGCCGAGACCGGTCCGTCAACCAGATCACAGATTTCCTTGGTCACTTCCAGAATGTCGCGGCCCGATTTCAGGATCAGCGAAGGGTTGGTGGTGACACCGTCCACCATGCCCAGATCGTTCAGTTCGGCGATTGCGTCGATCTCGGCTGTGTCTACGAAGAATTTCATGCGGGCAGTCCTTTGATGGGTTGGCCTTGGTCGCGGATGGCTTTACCTCAAAGAGACCCATGCTGGAACCCCTTGCCAAGGATATGCATTGAGCACTCAGGAGTTTTTCGACCAAGGTGAGCTGGTGGCGGTGCTGACCGCTCAACCGCTGGACCGGACGCTTGACTATAAGGCGCCCGAGGGCGGGTGCTTTCTGGGAGCTTTTGTCGAGGTGCCGCTGGGCCCGCGCAAGGTCTTGGGCGTGGTCTGGGGGCCGGGGCAGGGTGGCTTTGACCTTGCCAAGGCCCGCTCGGTGATCCGGGTTCTGGAGGTCGCGCCGATGCGCGAAGAGATGCGCCTGTTTCTGGGGCGCGTCGCCGATTACACGCTGACTCCGATGCCTGCGATGTTGCGATTGGCTACGCGCGCACCCGGATTGGGCGATCCGCCTTCGATGCGCAAGGTCTATCGGCTTGGCGACAGGGACCCTGACAGGGTGACCGACGCGCGGACCCGTGTGTTGGAGTTGCTGCGCGACTACGGCGGGTTGGCCTTTACGCTGAAGGAACTGGCCGAACAGGCGGGTGTGACCTCTTCAGTCGTGAAGGGGTTGGTCAAACTCGGTGCGGTTCGCGAAGAAGACAGCCCGCGCGATCTGCCCTATCCACATCTGGATCCGGATCTGCCGGGCAAGGCGTTGACCGATGATCAGGCCTCAGCAGTGGAAACCCTGCAATCTGGTCTGCGAACGGGTGATTATGGCACGACCTTGCTGAAAGGCGTCACCGGGTCGGGCAAGACCGAGGTTTATCTTGAGGCCGTCGCCGAAGCGTTGCGCCAGGGGCGGCAGGCGCTGGTTCTGCTGCCCGAGATTGCCCTGACCGCCGAATTCCTGACGCGCGTTGAGGCACGTTTCGGCGCGCGCCCGGCAGAGTGGCATTCGGGCGCGACGATGACCGAACGCCGACGAGTCTGGCGCATGGTGGGGCAGGGCGATGCACAGCTTGTTGTCGGCGCGCGCTCGGCCCTGTTTCTGCCGTTTCGCAATCTTGGGTTGGTCGTGGTCGATGAAGAACATGACACTTCGTACAAACAGGAAGATGGTGTGCATTACAGCGCCCGTGACATGGCTGTGCTGCGGTCCGCCATTTGCGGCGCGCGCGTTATTCTGGCAAGTGCGACGCCGTCACTGGAAAGCTGGGCCAATGCCGAAGCAGGCAAGTATGAGCGGCTCGATTTGACTTCGCGCTTTGGCGATGCGGTGTTGCCCGAGATGAAGCCCATCGACATGCGGGCCGAGAAGATGCAGCCGGGGACGTGGATTTCTCCATCGCTGCGGCAGGCCGTCCATCAGCGGATCGAGCGGGGTGAACAATCCCTTCTGTTTATTAACCGCCGGGGATATGCGCCGGTCACCCTGTGCCGGGCTTGTGGCGAGCAGATTGCCTGTGATCACTGCGATGCGCGCATGGTTGAACACCGGTTTCTCAAGCGTCTGATGTGCCACCAATGCGGTGAGACCAAACCCATGCCCGAGGTCTGCCCCTCCTGTCAGGTCGAGGGCAAGCTGGCCCCGGTCGGGCCGGGGATCGAACGGCTGGCTGAAGAGGCTGAGGCAACATTTCCCGAGGCAAATATTGCCATGCTGTCATCCGATCTGTTTGGATCGGCGCGCGCATTGAAAGCAAAGATCGAAGAGATTGCTGCCGGTGACGCCGATATCGTCATTGGTACGCAGCTGGTGGCCAAGGGGCACAATTTTCCGAAACTGACATTGGTGGGTGTCATTGACGCCGATCTCAGCCTGCATGGGGCGGACCTGCGCGCCGCCGAACGCACATTCCAGCTGATGCGGCAGGTGGCTGGCCGCGCCGGGCGCGCGGATAAGCCCGGACAGGCGCTGTTGCAGACCTTTCAACCGGAACATCCCGTCATTCGCGCCATCCTTTCGGGCGATGAAGAAGGATTCTGGAAAGCCGAGGCCGCCGGGCGGCTGGCCGCCGGTGTTCCCCCCTATGGACGCATGGCCGGTATCGTTCTGTCTGGCCCCGAGGTCGGTCCCGTTTTTGACATCGGCAACGCCATGGCCCGCAACGACGCCCCGTTGCGGCAGATCGGTGCCCAGGTCTTTGGTCCAGCGCCTGCGCCCATTGCGCGTATCCGCGGGCGACACAGGGTGCGGCTGCTGGTCAAAGCCCCCAAAGGGGCACCAATTCAGGATGCCATCGCCCGTTGGATAGCACCGCTGCGGCTGAAGGGTGACATCAGGCTGACCGTTGATATTGACCCGCAAAATTTCTACTGACCTCTGCATTCATGCAGAGCTAATGTGCGTGCCCTTCTTCCCACTCGCCAAAACCTGAAAATGGGCGTAGAGGGACTCTCATGCTGAAACCCATGCCACTTTCCGAGGCGCAAAGCCTTCCGTTCTGGCGCCGTCCCATCACGCTTTTATTCGTGATGGCACTGACCATGCCCATTGCTTTCAACGCATGGAGCGCGTTGTTGAACAATTTCGTTATTGAAGTGGCGAATTTCGACGGTGCCGACATCGGCCTGCTGCATACCGTGCGCGAGATCCCAGGCTTTCTGGCTGTAGGCGTAATTGCCGTGATCTTGTTTGTTCGGGAGCAGGTGCTGGCGATGATCTCGCTGATCATGCTGGGTGTTGCGACTGCGGTGACAGCGTGGTTCCCAAGCCTTGGCGGCTTGTTGTTCGTCACACTGCTGAGCTCGATCGGGTTCCACTATTATGAAACCGTGAACCAATCCCTTCAGCTGCAGTGGTTGCCCAAGGACCGAGCGCCGCAATTTCTGGGCTGGATGGTCGCCATGGGATCAGCTTCGACATTGGTTATCTATGGGTTGATTGTCCTGACGTGGGATCGGTTCGATCTGTCCTATAACACTGTATTCATGGCTGCGGGCGGGCTGACGGCTTTGCTGGCGTTGTTCTGTCTGGTCGCCTATCCGCAGTTCGACGCGCCGACTCCGCAAACCAAAAAAATTGTGCTGCGCCGCCGATACTGGCTGTACTATGCGCTTCAGTTCATGGCGGGCGCGCGTCGTCAGATCTTTGTCGTTTTCGCCGGTTTCATGATGGTCGAGAAATTCGGGTTTGAGGTCCACGAACTCACCGGCCTTTTCTTGATCAACCTGGTTATCAACATTTCGGTTGCGCCGATGCTGGGCAAAGCTGTGTCCGTATTCGGTGAACGTCGCACTTTGATTTTCGAATATGCAGGCCTGGCCGTTGTATTTGCAGCCTATGGCGGCATTTATTGGTTCGGTTGGGGCGTTGTTCTGGCCGCTACTCTCTATGTGATTGACCATGTGCTTTTCGCTCTGGCTCTGGCGCTTAAAACCTATTTCCAGAAAATTGCCGATCCGGCAGATATTGCGCCAACCGCAGCGGTTGCCTTTACGATCAACCATATCGCCGCGGTATTCCTACCAGCGCTTCTGGGCCTGCTCTGGGTGTACTCGCCCGGAGCGGTCTTTGCAGTGGCTGCAGCGATGGCGTTGATTTCGTTATCGCTGTCGCTGCTGATCCCGCGCCACCCAGAGCTTGGGAATGAGACGATACTGTCGAAATACGCACCCGCTCCGGCGGAATAGCTGCCAATGCTTGACCTTCGCGGGCCCGCACCCTAGGCGCTGTGTCAGCTGACACAGGAGGCCCCCATGCCCACTTTCACCGCGCTTACCACCCTGACCGGCAAAAAATCAGCCGATGGTTTGGGCGAAGCCATGGAGCGTCTTGATCCCGAACCCACGGGCGTGGGCGTATTCGAAGTCGAAGATGGCTCGGGCCTGTGGGAGATTGGCGGTTACTTCACCGAAGCGCCGGATGAAACGGCACTGGCGGTTCTGGCGGCTGCGTTCGGATCCAAACCCTTTGTGATCTCGGAACTGCCCGAGACAGATTGGGTCGCCCATGTCCGCCGTGAATTGGCGCCTGTCGAGGCTGGCCGCTTTTTCGTCTTTGGCTGTCACGATGCCGACAAGCTGCCCGAAGGCCGTATCCCTTTGTTGATCGAGGCTGCAATGGCTTTCGGTACCGGGCATCACGGCACCACCCTTGGGTGTCTCAAGGCTCTGGATTTTCTGCTCGATCAGGGTTTTACCGCGACAAAAGTTGCAGATATCGGTTGCGGCACCGCCGTTCTTGCGATGGCCGCCGCTCGTGTTTGGGAGGGGGACATCATCGCCAGCGATATTGATCAGGTTGCTGTCGAAGTTGCTGAAGCCAACCTGAAGGCAAACGGCATGTCAGGGAAGGTTCAATGTGTCGAGGCTGCGGGGTTCGATCATCCGGAGCTGAAATCTCTTGCGCCCTATGACCTGGTATTCGCCAACATCCTCAAGGGCCCATTGGTGGCCCTGGCGCCCGAAATTTCAGCGAATCTGCGGGTTGGGGGTAAGGCGATTCTATCGGGAATCCTTAACGAGCAAGCCGAGGATGTTGTTTCCGTTTATCTCCAAAATGGTTTCAATGCCTCTAGAAATGACCAAATTGGTGAATGGACGTCGCTAGTCTTAACCAAACAGGGCTAAAATCGGGCCATTTGCAGGAGTTTTGTGGAGTTTCGCCTCTTTTTTGTCGCAATCTGTTTTTACCGTCAATGACGTGGAATTGGGGGGCGGTTGATTTGGAGGCTGCCATGACTGGAAAACAAATTGAATTTGATCAGCGCGTTCATCGGCTGAACAAGAAACATTCGAAGATGACCCGTGGTTATCGTGCGACTATGCGCAAAGATGGCTTGGTTGTAATGAAACCACAGCGGGTTCAGTCCGCGGTGCCTGCAAAGGCTCTGCTGATCTGCTTGGCTGGGCTGTTCGCATTCAAAACGCTTTTGCTGACCAGCTTGGGGTCGTCGGCCTACCAGTATCGTGTCGATAGCCTTGCGCAAGGGACCGAAGTGGAGAAGGCGGGGGCATGGATCATGCAGATCGACCCGGTATCACAGGCCCTCTCGTCTCAACTCAGCAAAGTTCTCCGCTAAGTTTCTTCCGTTTTGAATAGAAACGCCGCGTATCCGGGGATACGCGGCGTTCTTCTTTGCCCCGAGGGAGAAGGGGAAAATCAACGGTAAGTTTGCTTTGCCTTAGCGGCGGCCTTCCACGACGATTTCAATGTCGCCACGGCACAGGCCGATATCTTCCAGCTCGCGGTCCGACAGACCGCTCAGCGCGTTGCGTGTAACGCGGGCATCATTCCATTCGACAACGGCGTTTACGACCATTGCGAAAGTCGCGCCGATACGGCCGACGAGGCCAAATGAGCCAGTGGTGGTGCGGGTTGTGTCCAGTGCAGCCATATCCTGTTTCCTTCCGGTTTGTGTTAAACTCTGATCTTGCGATCTGACGGGCATTTAGGGATGGTTTTCTGACTGCACAAGCATAGAAATTGCATGTGTCCTATGCGTTTTTTGCAATGCTCGAAAAACATGGAAACGCCTTAATTTATTGGCAATTTTGCCTTCATCAAGCTGGTCGGAACCCGACATTTTTCAGTCGCAATCAGCTCATTCTGTCGGAGACAGGACGACCGTGTCGCAATCTGACCATCAGTCAATTCGCTTGGAAAATGTTCTTGTTTCGTGCTAGTCGGTAAAAAAGAACACACAAACCCGAGCAGGCCGAGGCTATATATGCGAATTCTGGGCATTGATCCGGGGCTACGGACCCTGGGATGGGGCGTCATCGAATCACATGGCAGCCGTCTCAGTCATGTTGCCAATGGGTTATGTAAATCGGACGGGGATGATCTGGGAGAGCGGTTGCTATCGCTCCATAATCAGATCGTCGAAGTGATTGCCGAGCATCAGCCCGATCAGGCCGCCATCGAACAGACCTTTGTGAACAAGGACGGAGCCGGTACGCTTAAGCTGGGTCAGGCACGAGGTGTGGCACTGTTGACGCTGGCGCAGGCCGGGTTGCCGGTGGGGGAATATGCGCCCAATCGAGTCAAGAAAACGGTTGTGGGCGTGGGCCATGCCGAAAAGGAACAGGTTCTTCATATGGTCAAGTTGCAACTGCCGGGCTGTCAGCCCAAGGGCGCGGATGCCGCGGATGCGCTGGCGATAGCGATCTGTCATTCCTTTTATGGGGCAACGCCACAGTCGCGGATGAAACAGGTGCGGGCATGATTGGCAAGCTGACAGGCCGGTTGGATTACCGCGCGGCGGATCACGTGCTGATCGACGTGCGTGGGGTCGGCTATCTGGTCTATTGCTCGGACCGTACGATGGCTGCGCTGCCGGGCGTGGGTGAGGCGATCTCGATCTACACCGACATGGTGGTGCGCGAGGATTTGATGCAGCTTTACGGGTTCCTTTCGCTGGTCGAGAAGGAGTGGCATCGCCTGCTGTGCTCGGTGCAAGGGGTCGGGGCCAAGGTTTCGCTAGCAATCCTCAGCGCCTTGGGCCCCGATGGTGTTAGCCGGGCGATTGCTCTGGGCGATTGGGGGGCGGTCAAGGCAGCCAAGGGCGTGGGCCCAAAAACCGCGCAGCGGATCGTGCTGGACCTCAAAGACAAGGCGCCCGGCGTTATGGCCATGGGCGGCACGGTGACCGAGGCAATGGATGGCCCCGCGCTGGATGTGGTGGAACTGACTGAACCGACACCTGTGCCAAAGCGGCCCACCATAAGCGCATCAGGTAATGCAGCAGCATCTGCCGGGGCATTGTCGGCACTCTCCAATCTGGGCTACGGCCCGTCCGAGGCCGCGTCAGCCGTGGCCGAAGCCGCGGCAAGCTTGCCCGAAGCGGGTGAGGCGGACCTGATCCGCGCTGCGTTGAAACTATTGGCTCCGAAAGGGTGATTGAATGGTAGATGCCGATCCCACCCTGCGCCCCGAGCCGTTGCCGGAAGACAATGACCGCGCCTTGCGCCCGCAGGGACTGGACGAATTCATCGGTCAAGCCGAGGCGCGCGCCAATCTGCGTATCTTTATCCAATCCGCTCGCCAAAGGGGTGAGGCAATGGATCATACGCTGTTCCATGGCCCTCCCGGTCTGGGCAAGACCACGCTGGCGCAGATCATCGCGCGTGAGTTGGGCGTGAATTTTCGGATGACATCTGGCCCGGTTCTGGCAAAGGCGGGCGATCTGGCGGCGATCCTGACCAATCTGGAAGCGCGCGATGTGCTGTTCATTGACGAAATCCATCGATTGAATCCAGCGGTCGAAGAGGTCCTGTACCCGGCGATGGAGGATTTCGAGCTGGATCTGGTGATTGGTGAAGGCCCGGCCGCGCGCACGGTGAGGATCGAGTTGCAGCCGTTTACTCTGGTCGGGGCCACAACCCGGATGGGGCTGCTGACCACGCCGCTGCGCGACCGCTTTGGCATCCCGACACGCCTGCAGTTCTATACCGTTGATGAATTGCACGAGATTGTCACCCGCAACGCGCGCAAGCTTGGAGCACCGGCTGATGACAGTGGTGCCCGAGAGATCGCGCGCCGGTCACGCGGAACACCTCGGATCGCCGGGCGCCTGCTGCGGCGGGTGGTGGATTTCGCAATCGTCGAAGGCGATGGACGGATCACCCGCGATTTGGCTGATGGGGCGTTGACGCGGCTGGGGGTCGATCATCTGGGGCTGGACGGCGCGGACCGCCGGTATCTGAAGCTGATCGCCGAGAATTACGCGGGCGGGCCGGTAGGTATCGAAACCTTGTCGGCAGCTCTGTCGGAAAGCCGGGACTCGCTGGAGGAGGTGATCGAACCCTTCCTCTTGCAGCAAGGCCTGATCCAACGCACACCGCGTGGCCGGATGCTGGCGCAGAAGGCGTGGACGCATCTGGGCATGGCCGCACCCAAGGGGCAAAATGATCTGTTTGGTTGAAGCCGCGCGTGCGAGCTTTTAAGGGTTCCGCCAAACAATGTCCGATTGCCGAGGATTGCGCGTGACACCCGAAGACATTCAAGCCTTGTTCACTCGCGAAAGCGGAGAGTTCCTGTTTGCGCGCTGGGGCCGCCCCATCGTGCCGATCGTCTTTGGGGTCGAAGATGAAAGTTTGGCCACGGTTAAAGGCGCGTTCGAGGCAGTGGTAACACTGGCAGGGCATCAGATGGCAGAAACCGACCCCGAGCTTGGCGCCAACTGCATGGTCTTTTTCTTCCGCGACTGGAAAGAACTGACAGAAGTGCCCGATCTGGACCGTTTGGTCCCTGATCTGGGGCCGTTGGTTGATCGGTTGATCGCGGCCGATGCCAACCAGTACCGGATATTCCGTTTTGAAGAAGACGGCGCCATTCGTGCGGCCTTTGTGTTTTTGCGGATGGACAATGAATTGTCGCAAGTCCCCGCTGAAACGCTTGCGCTCAGCCAGGTGGTGCAAACGGTGCTGCTCTGGTCCGATACCGCTTTTCGCAACCAGTCGCCTTTGGCAGTGGCGGGTGACGCGACGATATTGCGACCAGACATTGCCGGGTTGATCCGGGCGGCATACGATCCTGTCCTGCCGGGCGCGGCGCAAGATGCCTCTCATGCGCTGAGATTGTTTGCCAGATTGGATCAACCGCAATGAAGCACGTCTATTCCGCTAAAGTATATTACGAAGACACCGATATGGGCGGCGTGGTCTATCACGCTAACTATTTGAAATACATCGAACGCGCCCGGTCGGACTATGTGCGGCGCCTGGGCAATGACCAGAATGCCATGCGTGACGCAGGTATCGTTTGGGTCGTGCGCCGGATCGAGGCGGAATACCTGGCCCCGGCCAAATTTGACGACAATCTGGAGATCGAGACCGAAATCAAATCTCTGTCCGGTGTCCGTCTGATCATGGCGCAAGTGGTCAAACGGGGCGAAGAGGAGATTTTTCGCGCCATCGTTACCGCCGTCTGTATGAATGCGCAGGGCAAGCCCGTACGCCTTCCGGCAGAGATTCGCGCATTGTTGTAACAATTTGCAGGGCCCGGGTGGTTCTGTTGGCAATTCGCCCCCATCTGCGTTAGCGTTTGACAAAACAAGGCCGTAAGGCTGTCAGGCAAAACAAAGAGCAGGTTCATGGAAGCTGAAACGCTGGCGCTGGCGCAGGAGATCGATTTCTCCATGTGGGGGCTTTTTGCCCGCGCGACTTTTATCGTTAAACTGGTAATGCTGATGCTGATTGGCGCATCAGTCTGGTCCTGGGGGATCATCATCCAGAAACTGATCAATTACCGTGCTGCAAGGCGTGAAGCTCAGGTTTTTGATGAGGCTTTCTGGTCCGGGAACCCCCTGGATGAACTGTTCGAGCAGATCGGTACCCAACCCGATGGCAGTTCGGAGAAGATATTTGCCTCGGGCATGATCGAATGGCGCCGCTCGCACCGCACTGATGGCGGTCTGATAGCTGGTGCCACCGCACGCATTGATCGGTCGATGGATGTGGCCATCGCGAAAGAGGCCGAGGCGCTGCAAAAGGGCCTGCCCATTCTGGCCACGGTCGGCTCAACTGCACCCTTCATTGGTCTGTTCGGAACGGTTTGGGGTATCATGAATGCGTTCATCGAGATTGCCGAGCAGCAGAACACCAACCTGGCTGTTGTCGCCCCCGGTATTGCCGAGGCGTTGCTGGCCACCGGCCTGGGCCTGTTGGCCGCGATTCCTGCGGTGATTTTCTATAACAAACTCAGCGCAGATAGTGACCGGATCGTTGGAGGCTATGAAGCCTTTGCCGATGAGTTCGCCACCATTCTGTCGCGCCAACTGGACAGCTGAGATGGGGGCTGCGGTTCAGCAATCCTCGGGCGGGAATGGACGCCGGCGGGGTCGGCGTCGCGGTCGCGCGCAGCCGATGGCTGAGATCAACGTCACACCCTTTGTGGACGTTATGCTGGTGCTGCTTATCATCTTCATGGTGGCTGCGCCCTTGCTGACTGTTGGTGTCCCGGTTGATCTGCCTAAAACGGCGGCCAGTGCGCTGCCCGGCGATAACGAGGAACCTTTGACCGTCACGCTGACCGCGGATGGCAGGGTGCAAATCCAAACCACGGATATTCTGCGCGAAGAGCTGATTGGCAAACTGCGCGCCATCGCAGCAGAACGCAGTAGCGACCGAGTGTTTTTGCGCGCGGATGGTGCGATCCCTTATGCGCAGGTGATGCAGGTAATGGGCGCGCTTAATGCGGGTGGGTTCTCCAATGTGGGGCTGGTGACCGATACGGGCGGCCCGACACTGGACGACGGTGGAGAGTGAGGCCGCACGGTGGATACCGGCACCAAGATCTCGGCGATTGCCCATGTCAGTCTGATTGGTTGGGCATTTTTCGGCGGCACCTTCCGGTCCGAACCATTACCTATGGCTGTGCAGGATGTCTCGGTCATTTCGGCTGAGCAATTTGCGGCAATGACCGCTCAGCGGGATGCGCCCGAAGTGCCGACGCCAACAGCGCTGCAGCCGCCTGAGGCCTCAACAGAAGAGGATCCAGCGTCGGAACCGGTAGTGGAAGAGCAGCCTTCGTTGCAAGAGGCGGAACCTGCTGAATCCGACCCGGACCCGGATCCTGAGCCTGAACCGGTTGAGCCGCCGCCAGAGCCGGTGGTGATTGAACAGCCACCGGTGTTGGACACTCCCGCCCCCGAGATCGTCGACCTTACGGTGCCTTCTGGGCCAGAAGCACAGCCCAGCCCGGCCGAGAATGTTGCGCCGGTGCCGGTTGCGCCGCCTCCGCCCGAGGCCGCGCCTGATGAAATCGAAACCCCGGCCGTATCTTTGGACGAGGGAGCCGAGAACCCGCAGGAACAGCAGGATCAGACCGCCCCCGAGGAAAAGGCTGACGAGATTGTGACCGAAGCGGAAGAGCCCAAAGAAAACGCTCCCCGAACATCGCCGCGCCCGCGGATCCGTCCCAACCGCCCGACGCCACCGGTCGAGCCCGAAGTGGCGGAGACGCCCGAGCCCGAACCCACAGAGCCCGCGCAGACGGAAACAGCCATCAACGATGCGCTGGCCGAGGCGTTGGGACAAGGGAGTGAACCCTCTGGTCCGCCCTTGACCAGCGGCGAAAAGGACGCGATGCGATTGGCCGTTTCCCAATGCTGGAACGTCGGGTCCTTGTCCACGGATGCTCTGCAGACAGTTGTTGTTGTCGGATTTTCGTTGACCCCTGATGGCAAGGTGGTTGGCGGCAGCTTGCGCATGATCGACAGCTCAGGCGGTTCCGACGGCGCAGCCAGACAAGCCTATGAGGCCGCTCGACGTGCCATTTTGCGCTGTGGAGCCAAAGGTTATGACCTGCCAACCGATAAATACGAGCATTGGCAGGATATTGAGATTACATTCAATCCCGAGAGGATGCGGATCAAATGATGAGATTTCTGACCAGCCTGTTGCTTGGCCTGACACTGGTGTCGGCACCTGTTCACGCCCAAAGTGGACCGCTTCGCTTGGAATTGGATCAGGGGATTATCGAACCCTTGCCCTTTTCGGTTCCGAATTTTGTGCCGGACAGCACAGCAGCTGCGCAATATGCCCAGGATATCTCGCGGGTTGTGGCCGCCGATCTAACCGGAACAGGGCTGTTCCGCGAAATTCTGTCTGATGCTTTCATCAGCCAAGTGGCCAGCTTTGAAGATCCCGTTCGGTTCGCGGATTGGAAAGCCATCAATGCCGAGGCTTTGGTGACAGGTGCTGTGAATGTGTCGGGCAATCGCCTGACGGTGCGGTTCAGGGTCTGGGATGTGTTTTCGGGGCAGGAACTGGGCAACGGTCTGCAGTTTGCCGGGACGACTGAAGGGTGGCGGCGCATGGCCCATAAAGTGGCGGATCAAGTCTATAGCCGTGTAACGGGCGAGGGCGCCTATTTCGACAGTCGCGTTGCCTTTGTCTCGGAAAGCGGCCCCAAAAACCAGCGCCTGAAACGGCTGGCGATCATGGATTATGATGGTGCGAATGTGCAGTACCTGACCGACAGCGCCGCCATTGTTCTGGCACCACGCTTTTCACCTGCCGGTGATCAATTGCTCTATACCAGCTACGAATCCGGTCAGCCGCGCATCTATGTTCTGGATATTGAACGGGTCAGGCGCACTGAGTTGAACACTCAGGGCGGCACGATGAGCTTTTCGCCCCGGTTTTCGCCGGATGGACGGTCGATCGTCTATTCGCTTATTCAGGGCGGCAATACGGACCTGTGGAAAATGGATCTGGCTTCCGGGCAAAGCGTGCGGCTGACCAATACGCCCGCGATTGAAACCGCCCCCAGCTATTCGCCGGACGGTTCCCAGATCGTGTTTGAAAGCGACCGTTCGGGCACGCCACAGCTTTACATCATGCCCGCAAACGGGGGCGAGGCGACGCGGATCAGCTTTGGTCAGGGCCGTTATGGAACGCCGGTCTGGTCCCCCCGTGGCGATCTGGTTGCGTTTACCAAGCAGAACAAAGGCCGATTTCATATCGGTGTCATGCGAACAGATGGCAGCGAAGAGCGTTTGCTGACCTCGTCGTTTCTGGACGAAGGACCGACATGGTCCCCTAATGGTCGCGTGATCATGTTCACCCGAGAAACCCAGGGCGCAAGTGGCCGGGCGACGCTGTATTCGGTTGATATCTCGGGACGCAACCTGCGCCCGATCCGCACCCCGGATGGGGGCAGCGATCCGTCATGGGGCCCACTGCAGAATTGATCACGGCTGCTGGCAGGAAAAGTTCACAAGGAACCTGCACTATGCTACAGAGACGGCAATAAAGAGAAAAAACAACGAGGCACCTGAGATGAACGTATTGGGCAAAATCCTAGCACTAGGTGTGTTTGGCGCGTTGGCGGCCTGCACCAATAACGATCCGTCTGCGCTGGGCGGCGGCTTTGGCAATGGCGCAAATGGCGGGCTGGCCGCGGGCTCTCCAAGTGATCCGCGCTCGCCTGCATATTTCCAGCAAACTGTTGGTGACCGGGTTCTGTTTTCGGTCGATCAGTCGACGCTTACTCCGCAGGCGCAGTCAGTGCTGCAGGGGCAGGCCGACTGGCTGATGGCCAACCCCGACTTTGTGGCAACGATCGAAGGCCATGCGGATGAGCAGGGCACGCGTGAGTATAACCTCGCACTGGGTGCGCGCCGGGCAAATGCCGCCCGCGAGTTCCTGATTTCCCGCGGAGTAGCAGGCAACCGGCTGACAACTGTCAGCTTTGGCAAAGAGCGTCCGATCGAGATTTGCAGCACCGAGGACTGCTATTCGAAAAACCGTCGTGCAGTGACGGTGCTGACCGGATCAACGTTGGGATAAGACGATGAAACTAGCAGGATGGGTTCTGGCCGCAGTTTTGGCGACCGCCGGTTTGGCACAAGCACAGGATCAGCAAACCTTGGCGGATATCCGGCAGGAACTGACGGTGCTGCATGTGGAAATTCAGCGGCTCAAGCGTGAGTTTTCAACAACCGGCTCTCCGGCCCCGAACCTGTCCGGCAGTTCGATACTTGAACGCGTTGATGCCATAGAGGCCGAATTGCAGCGCCTGACGCGCCAGACCGAGCAGTTGAACCAGCGTGTACAGAATATTGTTACCGACGGCACCAACAGGATCGGTGATCTTGAGTTTCGATTGGTCGAACTGGAAGGCGGCGACCTGAGTACGCTCGGTGATACAACAACTCTGGGCGGAGAAACGGACATCACATCCGCAGCCCCTGCTGCTCCGAAAGCGCCAACCGATTCCGACCTGGGTGAGTTGGCAGTAGGCGAGCAAGCGGATTTCAATGCTGCTGCTCAGGCGCTGGCCGATGGAAACTTCCAGGCCGCCGCGGATCAGTTCGCAGTATTCGATACATCATATCCCGGAAGCCCGCTTGCGCCCGAAGCACACCTAAAGCGCGGGCAGGCGTTGGAAGGCATTGGCGACACCCGCGAAGCTGCAAGGGCTTTTCTGGCCAGCTTCACGGGTGATTCCGAAGGCGCCTATGCGCCTGAGGCTTTGTTCGAACTGGGTGCTGCGCTGGGTCGTCTGGGACAGACCGAACAGGCGTGTGTAACACTGAGCGAGGTCAGCGTCCGGTTCCCGGCTTCGGCATTGGTCTCCAGCGCTACGCAGGAAATGACGTCACTAGGTTGTACTTGACCACACAAGGCACACTCTTGAAATCCGAACTCCGCGCGCGATTGCCGGAAAACCTTCCGCGCCGTCTAGGCGTTGCGGTATCCGGTGGCGGTGACTCGGTTGCTTTGCTGAGTTTGTTGAAGCACATCGCCCAAGAGGAACAGGTTGAGCTGTTTGTCGCCACGGTGAACC
Organism: Ruegeria sp. CDSC045; assembly: GCF_059610725.1. Classification (NCBI taxonomy): domain Bacteria; kingdom Pseudomonadati; phylum Pseudomonadota; class Alphaproteobacteria; order Rhodobacterales; family Roseobacteraceae; genus Ruegeria; species Ruegeria sp. CDSC045. The sequence goes on along the minus strand of NZ_JBXWOE010000012.1, from coordinate 3,980 downwards.
ACAATCTGCGCCCCGAAGCGGTTGCGGAGGCAAATTGGGTGGCGCAGCTTGCCCAGGGTCTGGGCCTTCCACATGAGACGTTGCACTGGCAGGGGTGGGACCAGACAGGTAACCTGCAGGATAGGGCGCGGCAGGCCCGGTACCAGTTGCTGTCAGACTGGGCGCGTGACAAGCAGATCGGCGCGATTGCCCTGGGACACACCGCCGATGATCAAGCCGAAACCATGCTGATGCGATTGGCGCGCGCTGCTGGTGTGACGGGATTGTCCGGCATGCCCGCAATGCGGAGCTATCAAGGGATCATGCTGCTGCGACCGATGTTGGGGATTACCCGGCAACAACTGCGCGATTATCTTGCCGAGATTGGGGCAGATTGGATAGAGGATCCATCGAATCACGACCGGCGGTTTGATCGTATCAAGGCGCGCGACGCGTTGACCGGCTTGTCCGAAATTGGGATTTCGGCGCATTCTCTGTCCCGCGTTGCTGAAAACCTTGCTCAAGCCCGTGAAGCATTAGAGCAGATTACGCAGGAATCCGCCCGTCAGGTCCTGAATGTCGATGGCGGCGATATCTGTGTCGATCGCGCGCAATTTTCCACTCTGCCTGCGGAAATCCGACGTCGTCTTCTTACAGGTTGTGTCCGCTGGATTGCGGGCCGCGGATATCCACCGCGTCAGGCTGCAACAGACCGGGCGCTGCTGGCGATTGATCAGGGTGAGGCGGCAACGATTGGTGGATGCCTCTTGATCCCAAAAGCCGATAAAATGTGGATTTGCAGAGAGCTAAATGCCGTTGAGAGCGAAACCGGCGCACCCGGTCAGATTTGGGATGGACGGTGGATCCTGTCTGGCCCGGCGATTCCCGACGCGCAGGTTCACCCGTTAGGTGCGGCTGGTTTGCAGGCCGTGCCAGATTGGCGTGCACTTGGAAAACCGCGCGCCGCGCTTCTGGCGTCTCCGTCCGTCTGGAGTGGAGAGGTCTTGGTATCTGCACCTATGGTGGGTTTCTCAAATGGTTGGCTTGCAGAACTGACGCCAGAAGAGCCCGAGTTTCACTCTTCGGTTTTATCGCATTGAACCTGCTTGAATCATCTCTATTTTAAAGAGCAACCCGGCAGATCCCCATCTGCCGAAATCTTTTGGGAGATTTTTCTTGGGCAACGCTCGTAACATCGCCTTTTGGGTCGTTCTGTTTTTGCTGATCCTTGCACTGTTCAATCTGTTCAGCGGACCAGGTGGAACGCTTCAGAGCAATGAAAGAACCTATTCTGATTTCGTGACCGCTGTTGAAGGCGGCGAAGTCAAAAACGTGACATTGGATGGCGAGCAAATTCGCTATACCACGCAAAGCGGCGCAAGCTATGTCACGATCAAGCCCGGCGATGCCGAGGTGACCAAACTGCTGATCGATGAAAGCATCCCGGTTCAGGCTGTGAAACAACAGCAATCGGGCATTCAGTCTTTCCTGGTCACTCTTCTTCCTTTCCTGCTGCTGATCGGTGTCTGGGTCTACTTCATGAACCGGATGCAGGGTGGCGGCAAAGGTGGCGCGATGGGCTTTGGCAAGTCCAAGGCCAAGATGCTGACCGAAAAGCATGGCCGTGTAACCTTTGATGATGTCGCTGGCATCGACGAGGCCAAGGAAGAACTGGAAGAGATCGTAGAATTCCTGCGCAATCCGCAGAAATTCAGTCGTCTGGGTGGCAAGATCCCAAAAGGCGCTTTGTTGGTGGGCCCTCCGGGGACAGGTAAAACGCTGCTGGCCCGCGCCATTGCGGGTGAGGCGGGTGTGCCCTTCTTCACCATTTCGGGTTCAGACTTTGTTGAGATGTTCGTCGGTGTCGGTGCATCCCGTGTCCGCGACATGTTCGAACAGGCCAAGAAAAACGCTCCCTGTATCGTCTTTATTGACGAGATTGACGCCGTTGGCCGCCATCGTGGTGCCGGTTATGGCGGGGGTAATGACGAACGTGAACAAACGCTCAACCAGTTGCTCGTCGAGATGGACGGGTTCGAGGCCAATGAGGGCGTGATTATCCTGGCGGCCACCAACCGTAAGGACGTTTTGGACCCTGCGCTGCTGCGTCCGGGCCGTTTCGACCGCAACGTGACTGTCGGCAACCCCGACATCAAAGGCCGCGAGAAGATCTTGGGCGTTCACGCACGCAAGACGCCCCTCGGACCTGATGTCGATCTGCGCATCATCGCGCGCGGGACTCCGGGCTTCTCGGGTGCTGATCTGGCCAACCTCGTGAATGAGGCCGCGCTGATGGCCGCCCGCGTCGGTCGCCGCTTTGTTACCATGGAAGATTTCGAGAATGCCAAGGACAAGGTGATGATGGGTGCCGAGCGCCGCTCGATGGTGCTGACCCAGGACCAGAAGGAAAAGACTGCCTATCACGAATCAGGGCATGCCGTAGTTGGTATGACGCTGCCGTTGTGTGATCCGGTCTATAAGGCAACGATCATTCCGCGTGGTGGTGCGCTGGGCATGGTGGTGTCACTGCCAGAAATGGACCGCCTGAACTATCACCGCGATGAGTGTGAGCAAAAGCTGGCCATGACCATGGCCGGTAAGGCGGCTGAGGTGATCAAATATGGCGAGGACCATGTCTCGAACGGTCCGGCGGGCGATATCATGCAGGCCAGCCAACTGTCGCGGGCGATGGTGATGCGCTGGGGCATGTCGGACAAGGTCGGCAATATCGACTATGCCGAAGCGCATGATGGCTATTCGGGCAACACTGCCGGGTTCTCGGTCTCGGCCCATACCAAGGAACTGATCGAGGAAGAGGTCAAGCGCCTGATCCAGCAAGGATATGAGCGTGCGCATCAGATCCTGTCAGAACAGAACGAGCAATGGGAACGTCTGGCCCAGGGGCTGCTGGAATATGAAACCCTGACCGGTGACGAGATCAAACGCGTCATGAATGGCGAGCCGCCCAGCGAAAGCGATGACGAGGGCGACAAACCTGATGAGGGCAGCGCCCCCAGCGTGACAGCCATTCCGAAAACCAAGGTTAAGAAAACTCCGCCCGATGGCGGGATGGAGCCGGAACCAACGGCTTAAACTTTCAAAGACCCGGGCCTGTCCCGGGTCTTTTTTCTTTTCAATCGCGAAGGTTTGCCCTTTATTCCGCATCAGATGTCAGTTCTGAAAAAGGGATAAATATGCCGGTATTGCGCGAAACCGAATTCACGGGCGAAGTTGTTTGGTTGGGCCACGTACCAGCAGGTAAAACTCTCCGGGCCAATTCCGTGGACAGTCTGGATTTGGGTTTCTCGGGTGATCAAGGCGCGCGTCACGAAGGCGTGAATCGTACCTCTTGCGTGCGGGTCAAAAACCTGTACCCGGTGGGCACCGAAATTCGCAATGTGCGACAGTTATCGATCCTGTCCGCAGAAGAACTTGATGCCATCGCGCAGGAAATGGGCTTGGGTAAGCTGGACCCGTCCCATCTGGGTGTCAGCATTGTCTTGCGCGGCATTCCGGATTTCACCCATATTCCGCCCTCGTCTCGTTTGCAGGTGGAAAATGGCCTGACGCTGACGATCGACATGGAAAACCGGCCCTGTATCCTGCCAGGGCGCGAGATCGAGGCTGACTTGCCCGGATATGGTGCGGCCTTCAAGCCTGCAGCGCAAGGACGGCGGGGAGTCACGGCTTGGGTCGAAAGACCCGGAGAGCTGAAGCTAGCCGATGAGCTTACACTGTTTGTCCCCGATCAGAGAGCCTGGACACCATAAGGGACCGCAATTTCCGATCGGAAGGCGCCGATGTGACGCTACGACGTTTCAAGGCGCAATTATGTCGGAATCCATAGCCACCAATTTGGTACACAACGGTATGGAGTGAGCAGCGCCGGCGTTCTGCGTCGGGTTTGCACGGAATTCAATCAGGGACCGAAACCCAATGAGCTATAAATCTGACATCGAAATTGCGCGTGAGGCGAAGAAGAAGCCGATTCAGGAGATTGG
>NZ_JBXWOE010000011.1:0-162346 GCF_059610725.1 Ruegeria sp. CDSC045 | reverse complement strand
GAAGCACCGTGGAAGCAAGCAGTACGAGAAAAACACTGTGACAGACCCGTAATAGATAATGCCAACCCGTAGGAAACGGGCAGCAATGTTGGTTACGCACCCTCGCTGCCTGGCCCGCTCAACGTGAGACCCTTGGCGTTGAAGAAGGCGAAGGGATACCATGATCCTGTGTTAGGTCGGCTAGGTGCCAAGGGACTGCAAGGCCCGAAACACCGGGTGGAAGAGCTGAAATTGATTTAGACATTCTTCCCTAAGACCTGCCTGGGTTACGGTGGGTTGGGCGGTAAGATCCGTCCAAACGGTAAGCCCCTTGCGGCGTAGAAGGTCCAGATGGGGGTGATCACTCGCATAGCCTGACGGTCCGCGCTTCAACTCGGGCTCGCTGATCCTGACATTCCTGGCCGTAAGATCATTGATGATTGCCATGAGATCATTTCCCGCTGGTCCTGCTACGCCGGTCCGATACCTCTCTAGGGCTGCTTTTACATATTGGAAGACGCCGCACCCAAGGGACAGGCAATCCGGGGACAGCCCGAAATGCCAAAGCGGGGGCTGATCTCCGCAATCCCCGGGTATGAAAGACATGCGCAGATGAGGATTATAGGGTGACTTGTCGTTTGAGAACCGCACGTCTCGATGAATACGGTAGATCTTGGCCGAATGGGGCATGTGCGTCATTTCAGCCAGCGCCTGTGACATCTGGGCCGCAAATTGTTCTGCGGGCTGTTTGATCGCGGCCTCATAGATCTGTTTGTTGGCGTGAAACCACTCGCGTCGGTTATTGGCTCGCAGATCAGAAAGAAACTGAAGGGCCTCGGGCGAAAAGCAGCGGAACTGATCCATCATCTTCTCCTGATATTCAACTTTTCGGCGGCAGGCTGGCGGCGTGCGCCAGGCACAGGCTCAGCCAGTCACCCAGCGCAGCCGGATCGCAGTTGGCCTCGTCTACAACGACAAACCCACCGAGTTTTCGCTTTCCGTGGACAATCGGGTTTGCAAACGGATTAGAAAGCGCCTCGGTCTCTTTGGCCTTGCCGACACGGAACATGAACCGTCCAAACCCGTCTTTGTCGCGGCGCGCGCCGCACAACATATTGCCGTTCAGAAAAAAGCAGGTGCCACCCATCATCCGCATTTCGGAAATTCCAATATGCGCCTCGAGGGCGAGGCGCATACGTTGATTCAGGTGTTCATCATTTGGCATCAGACTGATCCCACCAATTGCCAAAGAATTGACAGGGACAAGACGAGCATCACCAATGTTGTCAGTGCGGCACCGATCACCCGACCTTTGCCGTCGGGGGTGGAACGCAGGCTGACATAATGCACGGCGCGAGCCACCAACAGCACAAGACCGCATCCCCCGACCAGCCAGTCTGAGGCACCGGCAATCTCCGCCCCCGCCAAAGCCAGCAGGGCCAGTGGAACATATTCAGTAAAGTTCCCATGTGCCCGAATCCGCCGCAGCAGCTCGTCGTCATCCCCGTGCAGCAGTAAAACTCCGGTCTGGGATCGTCTGATGCCTACAAGAATTCCCATCGGAATACTCATAAGCACAAAGATTGCTGTAACAAGCAGAGCGATTTGCGGTGTGTGTTCCATGGGAATTCTCCTGTCTGCCCAAGATTAAGACGCCATGCTTTCATAAGTAATCAACGCAAACCGTGCGCCTTGTGGGTCGTTCAGAGTGGCCATCCGGCCGACCCCGGGCATATCTATGGCGTGTTGCAAGACTGAGGCTCCCTGTGCAACTGCGGCTGCTAGGCTGTTATCGACATCAGCAACCGTAAAATAGATCGTCCAGTTTCCATCCGTATCGGGCATGGGCGAGAACCCTCCGATTGGCGTTTCACCAACCACCGCGGCGGCATAGCTTGACCCGTCCTGCATCGGCATCTCGTTAATGTTCCAGCCCAGCACATTTTTGTAGAATTGCTTGGCCTTGGTCTGGTCTGGCCCGGAATGCCCGATCCAGCCCGAGTTTCCAACGGTGGTCATGTCCAGAATGCTCATCTTTATCTCCCTTTGATTGCCCGCTGCATGCGGGACTGAACAAAGGACGCGTGAGGATCGGCCTTTCCTACAACTGGTTCAAATCTTTTTCACAGGCGGCGATTTCTTTCAGTACCGCCACACGTTCCGGTCCCGTCGGGCCGAGGTTCAGAACACGGTTAAGGGACTGGATCGCGGCGGGAAGATCGCCGATCTCTCGCAACATTGCCGCGCGCAAGGCATGGAACCAGCGATAAGACGCCAGATCATTCGCCACGGCATCCAACGCAACAAGCGTGCGGCGTGGGCCATGAACCCTGGACCCGGCGGCGATCTGGTTCAGGCGGATGACCGGCGAGGGCTGGAGGCGATAGAGCGCGGCATAATGCGCCTCGATCAGAGACCAGTCGGTATCTTCTGTCGATTGGGCATGCGCATGAACGGCGGCGATTGCGGCCTGAATACCGTAAACACCCACTTGGTTCAGCCGTTCGGCCTTTTGCATCAGGGCTGTCGCTTCGGCGATGTTGGCCTTGTCCCAAAGGGCCCTGTCCTGATCTTCCAGGGCTACAAGATCACCTTGATCGTCTAGCCGTGCTTCACGACGGGCATGTTGCAGAAGCAACAGGGCCAGCAGTGAAATCTGCTCGGCCATCGTCGGGAACAAGGCAACCAGCAGCCGGGCCAGACGTATCGCCTCATCGCATAGTTTGAGCCGGATTTGCACCGGGCCACCCGAGGTTGACCAGCCTTCGTTGAACATCAGGTAGATCATCAAAGACACTTCGCCCAAACGCGCAGCCCGCTCCTGTGGCGTGGGTGTTTCAAAAGCGACAGAACTTCCTGCGATCCTTTTCTTGGCGCGGGTAATTCGCTGTTCCATTGCCTTTGTACTGACAAGGAAACCACGGGCGATTTCTTCCACACGCAACCCGGCAACAATTTTTAGGGCCAGCGCAATCTGGTCTTGCCGGCTTAGGTCCGGGTGACAACAGATGAACAGCAGGCGCAGAACATCGTCGCGCAGCTCGTCCGGATCTGGTGGGTCATCAGCCATGGAATGAAATTCTTCCCTGTGGCGGGTCAGGATTGCGCTGCGGCGTTGGGATTTGCGCAAACCATCCAGCCCGGCATTACGGGCGGTGGTCAAAAGCCAAGCCAGCGGATCGCGCGGCGCGCCTTGTTTGCGCCATACGGTCAGAGCCTTTAGACAGGCTTCGGCAAATGCATCTTCGGCAAGGTCGATGTCCCGGAAATATCGCGTCAGGGCAGCGATGGCCTGCGGGCGTTGCTGCAAGAACGTGGCCTCTAGCCAATCCGACACGCGGTCAATCCAAGGTCATCGACCCGCCAGCCCAGGCGGCGGGGCGGACCTCAAGCCGGGCAACAGGTGACGAGATCATTCGCGCATGTTCAAGCGCCTCATCCAGATCGTTGAACTCGGCCAGATACAAGCCCAGAAAACTTTCTTTCGTCTCAGCGAACGGGCCGTCGACGATCATAGGTTGCAGAGTCTCAGCAGCCGCGGGTTCGACTGTGACAGCCGTAGTCGGGGGCATCAGTTTGACGGACAGGAAATCCCCGCGCTGCCTGAGGGCATTCTGTAGCACCGTATGTCCTGCCATGACATCGTCCTGACGGTCCTGTGGCAACGCTTCGAACACACCCGCCTGACCATAGATCGAGATTGCATAGATCATTTTTACCTCCGCGAAGTTGGTTTCATCCTGCTAGGACGCGCGAGCCTTTGCAAATCCGACACTCATTTCACCGATCTGCACAGTTTCTGCAGATCTTCTGCACCCGAGCTTCCCGACCTTTGGGTCAAACCAGTCCCTTAAAACACAAGAGGGAAGAAATGGCGCAGCAACTTATAATTTCTGGAGTTCCGAATTCTGTGGCGCTGGACGCTTGGTGGCTGTCGGAAGAGACAGTGATTTCAGGCACCAAGGGCCCGCCGGGTTCAACCCCGGCGTTTGCCACTGATGGTCGCGCATGGCGCGTGATCGGGTTTATCTTGCTGGTCGCGCTGGCGGATTACCTGTTCTGGGGACATCAGGCGGGTGTGTCTCTGGCGGTCTTTGCTGTGGCGGTCTTTTTGTGCGGCCTGCCCGCGGATCGGTCTGGCAAAGGGGTGCTTATGCCCGCAGCGGTTTTGGTGCTGAGTGTTTTGCCGGTCGTGGATTTCGTTCAACCATTATCGGTCGCGTTTCTTTTGTCCGGGCTCGTCGTTGCGATTGTCTGGGTCAGGCACCCGAAAGGCCAGGTTCTGGAACTGCTTTTGCTGGCGCTGGGGTTTCTGACTGATCTTCCAAAGAACTGGCTTGGCCCGGTCCGCGCGATACCCGGCCTGAAAACCACGATTGTCAGCGATGCCGGAGGCGGCTGGACGCGGGTTCGGCAGTTCCTGCGCAACTGGGGTCTGCCGATTGGCGGGACGATGGTTTTTGTTACATTGCTGGCCGAGGCGAACCCGGTATTCCAATCCCTTGTCACCCCGGATATCGCCTTTGGCCACCTGCTGCAGCGCGCCCTGTTCTGGGGAGGGATTGCGCTGATCATCTGGCCTTTTGTCGATAACCACCCGCTTCGCGGACTGAACCCGCGACCATTCGCAGGCCCTCAGACGATCCCCGGCCTCAACGGTGGTTCGGTCCTGCGGGCGCTCTGGATGTTCAATGCACTGATTGGTGTTCAGACTGTGCTGGACCTGTCGATTCTGCTGGGCGGGGCCTCATTGCCCGAGGGGATGAGCTATGCAACCTACGCCCATCGCGGCGCATATCCGTTGCTGGTAACGGCGCTGCTAGCCAGTGCATTCGCCCTGGCAGCGCGGCCGTTTCTGGATGAAAATCGGGTGCTGAAACCGCTGATGGTGTTGTGGCTGGCACAAAATGTGGCTCTGTGCGGTGCGGCATTGATGCGTCTGGATTTATATGTCGGCACCTATGGCCTGACCTACCTGCGTATCTATGCGCAGATCTGGATGGGTCTTGTTGCGGCAGGTCTGGCGCTGGTTGGGTGGCAAATAGCGTTCAGGAAATCCAATAGTTGGTTGATCGCGCGAACCGGCATTCTGAGCGTTCTGGTCCTCTATTGTGCCAGTTTTGTGAATTTTGCCCATGTGATCGCGACCCGAAACCTGAAACTGTCCGAACCGGACCATGCCTATCTGTGTTCTTTGGGGCCCATGACCGGGATGCATATCAGCTACGGGTATCCGAATTCGCTGTGCTATTTTGAAGCTGACCCGATCAACAGCTGGCAGGAATGGGGCTTTCGAAAGTGGCGCCTGTCCCGCTATGGTGCCGATTTGAGCAGTATCGGTCCGGGTATATGAATATCTTAGTTGTCGATGATGATCCGCGGTTGCGTGAAGTTGTGCGTCTGGGGCTGGAACGCGCTGGCTACAGCGTTTCGACCGCCGCCAACGGTCAGGAAGCCGTAATCAGCACGTTTCGCGACGAACCGGACCTGATCGTTCTGGATGTTGGCCTGCCCGAACTGGATGGCTTTGCCGTATGCCAGAAAATTCGAACCCGTTCGGACGTCCCGATCCTGTTCCTGACCGCCCGCGATGATGAGGTCGACCGGATTCTGGGGCTGGAGCTTGGGGCCGATGACTACGTGACCAAGCCTTTTAGCCCGCGCGAACTGGTGACGCGGGTCAAGGTGATCCTAAGGCGCACCAATCGCATTGTGGCGGCGCCGGGAAATCTGCGGCACGGCCCCTTGACCTTGGACCGGACCGCAAGACTCTGTGCTTGCCACGACACGGAAATTGCCCTGACCGGTACTGAGTTTCAGATCATGGTGATGTTGATGGAAACACCGGGTCGTCTTGTTCCCCGCACGGCCCTGATTGCCGAGATTTGGGGCGCGCGCAGCCAGGTCTCGGACAGGACCTTGGACAGCCACCTGCGGAACCTGCGGAACAAATTTGCGCAGGTTGGTTTGTCGGACTCGGTGGAAACCGTACATGGTCAGGGTATCCGGATGAGGAGGCTGGGGTGACCCGGCGCTGGCGACCTTCATTGGCATTTGTGCTGGGCGGTGCGCTGGTCGGGACATTGGGTCTGTCATTCGCGGGGCTGGTGGCCCTGCGTTATTTGGGTCCTGAATTCGGCTTTCGGAACTCTGCCCTGGTTCTGGGCGGAGTGATCTTTCTTGCAACATCGGGGCTGGGCTGGTTGCTGGTACGGTTGCTGCTGCGTCCAATCAAAGCCTTGCAGGCCTATGCCGGGGCGCAAGAGGCCGGAGCCCGCGCCGTGCCAATTCGGCATTTCGGCACCAAAGAGCTTCACCAGACCGCAACTCAGGTCGTCACCATGGCCGAGGCGCTGCGTGACCGTGAGGCGACCATCCGGTCTTATACCGATCACGTCACGCATGAGTTGAAATCGCCGGTAACCGCAATCCGCGCGGCGGTTGAGATGCTACAGGACACCCCGGATGGCAGCGATGACTCCAAAGCCCTAATCGCGCAGATCGACGGGGCGCGTCAGCAGATCGAAACCCAGCTTGCAGCACTTCGGGATGCCGCCCGCGCGCGCGAGGCCCGATATGTCGGGGCAAGCACCCTGCGCGATGCGTTGCCAGGGGCGCTTCCGATTGAGCTAAACCTGTCCGGGGCGGATGAGGTCGCATTCCCGATCTCGGCCGAGGGGTTGCGGATCGTTCTGGGCCATATTCTGCAAAATGCCAAAGATCATGGGGCCAGCGCGGTTGATCTGCGCGCCTCAGAGGCTGGAAACACGGTTATCCTGACCGTGTCCGACAATGGGGCGGGGATATCGCCCGGTAACGCCGACCGCGTGTTCGATCCGTTCTTTACAACCCGCCGGGAAAGCGGCGGCACCGGGATGGGGCTGGCTATTGTCCGCAACATCCTGTCGGCCCATCGCGGAGACATCGCAAACCACCCCGTCCCACAGGGCGCGCGGTTTGATCTGAGTTTTCATAGGCTCTGACCTGCGCAGATAGGCGTTACTGCGCCGGAAGCGGAAGGCATCCGGGCAGCCCCGCTGGTAGGACCAGCCGTGCCCCTTGACGGTAAAGCGATTGGGCAAACCCGCTGCTCTCTGATGTGACCGTCACGCTGATCCCGGATGTCCCGATGACCGCGGCGTCATCGGGCAGGTTTTGCATCAACCCCTGTGAAGGAAAGACCACGACATAGGCCGGGGCCTCATCCGTTATCAATGCGACGACGATCAGAACCGACAGCCAGCCAAGCACCATAAGGGGGATGGCTGTCAGGAGCGATCTAATAGTCATGGATATGCTCAAGCGTCAGCCCGTCCGCCGGGATCTGGCGCAGGCGCTTTGAGAGGTCGGGAACCTTGACCAGTATCAGATGGCGATAGTCGCGGAACCCTTGTCGTTTGGCGCTAAAGATCGCATCCGGCGCGGTTGGTTGATCCGACAGGGCGGTGAACAGAATGTCGTCATTGCCGGCGATCTCGACAATCTCGACCCCAGCGCCGGCCATTTCCGCCAGTAGGTTGGTCAGGGTGCGGTAGCGCGGCGTTTCGATCTCAACTCCGTTTGGGCCTTGCGCGATAACCTTCACGCCGGGATAGGCAGACAGGCTGTCTGCACTGGCGCCGGTGATGATCATCCGCAGCGTCAGCTCATCAGCGCCGACCTGCGCAACAGCCTGTTCGATCACGCCCGCATAGGCCTGTTTGGCACCGTATTCCAGACCCAGCGCAATCGCTCTTTCGCTGTCGCGCAGGCTGCCGCTGTTTTGTTCGACCAGGCTCTGGGCGTCGTCGGCGAAGGGCCATTTATACCAGGGAACCTGTTGCAGAAACGCGGCATAGGCGGCGGCCTGCTGTGCTGACAGATCATCCAGAGGCGCCCGTTGCGAGCCCCGCAAAACAGTGGCCAGCCGACCGAGGGTTTCCTCATAGGCGGCCTTCAGCGCCAGCTCGGCGGAAAAGCTGGCACCGATCACATAGACCATCTGTTTGGTGGCGCCATCCACCTCACCCAGGGTCGAGGCGTTCCGGTTCAGATCGCAGAGTGACCCCCAAAACCCGGTGATGCCGCTCCAGAACCCGTAATCATGGGGGTCCTGAGTGCGCAGAACCTCGGCGTAATCCTCGTAGGCGTGGACAATGTGCCATTCGGGATAGGTCATCAGCGTGCGGGTTTCGGCCCGGTGATGTGCCGGGTCGATCAGCGAGGCATAGGCCAGCGGCTGATCCGCGCCACGACAGCTTGTTTCCACATAAAGGATCGGAGCAGCCAGCGCGATCCCGGCAAGGATCAACACCAGAATCAGCCGTTTGGTCCACCACAGCAGGAACCTCATGCGGTGTGTCTCCGGTCCCGCAGCCCGGCCCAGGCGGCAACGCCGCCAAGCGCCAGATGCGGCAGGTTGGCAAACAGGCGGGGCAGCGACAATTCCGGCCCGGCCGATGGGTTTGTAAAGATACCCAGATCAAGATAGCCATAACCGGTGAAAAACCCGAACACGCCGTCCCCCAGATAAGCCAGCCCGAACAGGATCAGAAAGCTACGAGCCGCGCGGTGTGACAACAGCCCGGCGATCAGCGCCCAAAGGGCCGAGGCCACGTGCAGCGCATCGTCATAGATATCCAGTGCGAAAATGCCAAAGGCCAGACCATCCTGATCCGTCAGGCCGGGAATATAGTTCAGCGATGCGGCAATCATCAGCGCGACAAAGTAAATCAGACAGAGTTTTTGAAGGTTGCTCATAGACGCCCCAGATAGCTGTCCCAAAGGTTGTTCCGCAGAACCAGTTGCGGATCAAGCTCTCGTTTTGCCTGCGCAAACCCTTCCGCATTGGAGTAGGCTGCAGTCAGTTGATCCAGTGTCGCGTGTGGCCTGTACGGCAGGTAATAGGTTCCGCCAATCGCCACGATCCCGTCGATCAGCGCCCGGGTCATCCGCGCCATATCGGCTTCGCCGCGTTCGGTCAGCTCCTGGCTGAACGACATGACAGCGGCGATCCGCGGTTCGCTTGCATAGGACAGAACAGCCTGATCGTCCTGTGCGACATAGCGCAGCGTTACGTTCAGAAACTCTTGATACGAGGCCGGAATTACCGCGCGACACACTGATAAGAAATCGTCGAACGCATCGAACCCCACGAAATACTCGTGCAGGACGTCGGTCCGATCCGGGTTGCGGTCGTCCAGAGTCACAACCGGTTCGTTGATCAAAGTGTTCCGCGTCGCCTCACCCGAACCCAGCGCTGGGCCCAGCCGTGTTTCATTCCACCAACGGAAGGATTTGAAGGGCTCGCTGCCCAGTTGAGCCCGGTACAGACGGCTGGCCGCATGCGACATCCACCCCGACCCGGACGCTGGTGGCAGGTCCGACTGGTCCGAGCCTTCGCGATATGTCACCAATAGCGCTTTCTCGAAAAACGCATCGCGTTCAACATTCAGGCGGCCATAGGCCATTGTGACCGCCGGGTCGTCAATCGCCGCACGAAAGGCCGAGGCAAACGCTCCTGCTTCCAGAATGTCGAAACCCGGCGTCAGGCGTGAATTTGGAACCATCTCGACCTCAAGGTCCACGATCACGCCGATCAACCCGTACCCGCCCATCGCCAGATTGAACAGCTCGGCGTTCTCGGTGGGCGAACAGGTCAACAACTCACCCGAGGGCAAGATCATGCGCAACGACCGGACCGTCGTCCCCATCGGCCCAAAGGGAACCGGCCAGCCATGTGCATTGACCGAATAAGTGGCGGCGACACCGAAATCATTATTTGACTGCATGACTTTGGGGGACCAGCCTGCGGGATCAAGCGCTGAGATGACCTGTGACCAGCGGGCTCCGGCATGGGCCAGATAGGTCCCGGCTGAACCGTCGATCTGAACCGATCCATTGTCAAATGTAATCGCTGTGCCGTTGCGGGGAATGGCTTGCCCACCCATGGAATGCCGCGCGGCCCCAATGTTGACCGGGCGTCCTTCTGACTTGGCCTCCGAAAGCTCTTGCCGGATGGCGGCGATCAGCGTGTCTCCGGGGTCATCGCTGAGCACCAGATGTTTGTGGATCGGTGTCGGTGACAGTCCGCTGGCGTCATTCATCACTTTGTCGCCGGTTTCCGCAAATGTCCTTCTTGTGCCTTCATAGACAGGAAGGTCCGGTCCCAGCCACCGTGACGCAACCCATCCTGCCAACCCTCCGCCGGCAAACAAGGCCGCCCTTCTGGTAAATGTTTTCATCTTTCGATTTCTCCCGAAGTTAACTGGGACATCTGATCAAGAATGTTTTTAAGCGCAGTTTGAAATTCCTGCGGGCCTCAATCCGGGGTATGTGCCTGACCCCTGCCAAGGTGTCCATTTGGGCATCGGGTCGAAGAATGTGCAAGTCCATGGCCTGCTGTACCGGCGCAAAGGTGTCCAAGTTGCCCCAGATCAGGCCGACGGGTACCTGCAGCATGGCGATGCGCCGTGGTCAGCGGATTCGGGCAAGGTCCAAGGACCAGTTTTTTGACCGCAAGTGGCTCGAAACTTGGCTTCATTCCCGGAATGATCAACCGGAAGGCATGTTTTGCAAACTGCGGAAATCCGTACTTGTAAGACGGTCAGCGGTCACAGTTTGGCGTAAGCTTTCCGCTACGTAAGTTCATGCGCGCACGGCAGATTTGCGTCGGGGCATCCGCCAAACTGCCGTTTTTATGCTCAATCAGGTGTTGCAACTGTAACGATGATCTGGATGATCAGGACCACCAAGGCCGTAAAAATGGTCTGTCGTCCAAAGGGCGATATTAACAAAAAGGGGAGTTACAAATGATTCTAAGAAACCTGATGATCGCTGCAAGTGCGACGGCGCTGATGGCGGCGGGCGCTTCGGCGGAAACGCTGCGCTGGGCGCGGGCCGGTGATGCGCTGACGCTGGATCCGCATTCGCAGAATGAAGGTCCGACGCACACCGTGCGACACCAGATTTACGAGCCTCTGATCATCCGCGACGTGACCGGTGCATTCGAGCCCGCGCTGGCGACCGAGTGGGGCCCCAAGGCCGATGACCCGAATGTTTGGGTCTTCAAGCTGCGCGAAGGCGTGAAATTCCATGACGGTGCGGACTTCAACGCCGAAGATGTGGTGTTCAGCTTTACCCGTGCCAAGCAACCTAATTCCGACATGAAAGAGCTGATCGGCTCGATCGTCGAAGTGCGTGCAGTTGACGATTTCACCGTCGAGATTGTCACAGATGGTCCGAACCCGATCCTGCCGTCGAACCTGACAAACCTGTTCATTCTGGACAAGGGCTGGGCCGAGTCGAATGACACCGTCAATGTTCAGGATTTCGAAGGTGGCGAAATCACCTATGCCACCACCAATGCCAACGGAACGGGTCCCTATGTTCTTCAAAGCCGCGAGCCTGACATCAAGACGGTGATGGTGCGCAACGACAACTATTGGGGCATCGACCAGTTCCCGATGGAAGTGACCGAGATCATCTATACCCCGATCCAGAACGCTGCGACTCGCGTTGCGGCGATGCTGTCGGGTGAGGTGAACTTCCTCCAGGATATGCCGGTGCAGGACATTGAACGCGTCAATAGTGTCGACGGTCTGATGGTCAAGCAAGCCCCGCAGAACCGGGTGATCTTCTTTGGTATGAACCAGGGTGCCGACGACATCGAGGCGGATAACGTGGACGGCAAGAACCCTCTGGCCGATGTGCGGGTGCGTCAAGCGATGTCGATGGCGATTAACCGTGATGCGATCAAGCAGGTCGTGATGCGCGGCCAGTCGCAGCCTGCAGGCATGATCGCACCTCCCTTCGTGAATGGCTGGACCGCTGACATGGACGGCGAATCCTCCACCGATCTGGCCAAGGCCAAGGAACTGATGGCAGAGGCAGGTTATGGCGATGGCTTCTCGCTTCGGCTGGACTGCCCGAATGATCGGTACATCAACGATGAAGCTATCTGTCAGGCGGCTGTTGGGATGCTGGGCCAGATCGGCGTGACCGTGAATCTGGACGCCAAGCCAAAGGCACAGCATTTCCCGCTGATCACCGATGGCAAGACAGATTTCTACATGCTGGGTTGGGGTGTGCCGACATATGACTCGGAATACATCTTCAACTTCCTTGTTCATGGACGCGAAGATGACATCGGCACGTGGAACGGCACCGGTTATCAGGACGATGCGCTGGACGGGAAGATCAAGTCGCTTGCCTCGAATACCGATCTTGACGCTCGGAATGCCGACATCGCCGACATCTGGCGGGTTGTGCAGGACGAAGCGCTTTACATCCCCATTCATCACCAGGTTCTGAACTGGGGCATGGCCGACGGTGTGGGCATCGAAGTGGATGCCGAAGATCAACCCAAGGTCAAATACTTCACTCTGAACTAAGCCATTCAGATCAGTGATTTGGCAGGGCGCGGTATCGCGCCCTGCCTTTTGCGCTATTGTTAAGCGCAACACCGCATTGCGGGGCAACAAAGGGAGATTTCGCCATGACCCTCAGGAACAGCGCCATTGCATTGGCCTTGCTGGCCACCACCAGCGTTCAGGCCGCCGAATTCAAATGGGCCTCGACCACTGACCCGCAGACGATGGACCCGCACGCGGTCAACTCGGCCCCGGTTCTGGGGTTTCTGAACAATGTCTATGAGGGCCTCGTGCGTCGCGACAAGGACATGAGCGTTCAACCCGCGCTGGCCGTCAGCTGGGAGACGATTGGCGACGGTGAAGGTTGGCGCTTTAACCTGCGTGAGGGTGTGACCTTCCATGACGGCAGCAGCTTTGATGCGCAGGACGTTCTATTCAGCTATCAGCGCGCCTCGGGCGAGGCGTCAGACACCCGCAGCTGGTTCGCGCCCATCAGCGAGGTGATCGTGGTCGACGACTATACGGTCGATTTCATGACGACTGCGCCGAACCCGTTATTCCCATCCTCAATCGCCAACTGGATGATCATGGATCAGGGCTGGGCCGAGGCCAATGACGCAGCGGTGCCCGACAAAGAGGTCGGGAATTACGCCACCCTGAACGCCAACGGCACAGGCGCCTTCAAACTTGCGGCACGAGAGCCCGGCCTGCGCACGGTTCTTGAGCCCTTTGACGGCTGGTGGGATCAGGCCGACCACAACATCACAAGTGCTGAGTTCACTCCGATCCAAAACCCGGCGACAGCGGTTGCAGCCTTGTTGTCAGGCGATGTGGACATGATCAACCCGGTGCCGATTCAGGACGTGGCGCGCCTGAAGGAAAACGGGGATGTCGACGTCATTCAGGGGATCGAGGCACGGGTCATCATGTTGGGGTTCGATCATCAGGCTGAGGTGCTTAAATACACCGACGATGCGGGCAAACCGAATCCGTTCCGTGACCCGCGCGTCCGCAAGGCGGTAGCGCAGGCGGTGAATGTGGATGCCATTCTGGCGACTATCATGCGGGGGAATGCAGAAGCGGCCTCGCAACTGGTCAGCCCGGCGATGAGTGGTTATTCCGAGGCGAATGCAGACCGTCCCGCCTTTGATGTCGATGCCGCCAAGACGCTGCTGGCCGAGGCGGGCTATGCGGATGGCTTCTCGTTCGGGCTGAAATGCCCCAATGACCGCTATCTGAATGATGAGGCGGTTTGCCAGGCGGTCGTCAGCATGCTGGCCCAGATCGGGATCACGGCGGAACTGGATGCGATGCCGGTCCGCAACTACTGGCCGGAACTCAGGGAAGGCAAATACGATATGTACCTGCTGGGCTGGAGCCCCGGTACATTTGATGCCGAACACCCCGTGCGCTTCCTTGTGGCCACCCCAAACGAAGAGAAAAAGCTGGGCAGCTGGAATTTCGGCGGATTTTCGAACGCGCGGGTGGATGAGCTGCTGCCGATGATCCAGTCCGAGTTGGATGCGGGCAAACGGCAGGCGATGCTGGATGAGGTCACGCAGATCATTCAGGACGAACAGGTCTATGTGCCGATGTATGTGCAACCTCTGGTCTGGGGCACACGCAGCAATGTCGAACTGACGCAGCGCCCGGACAACTTCTTTCTGCTGCGCTGGGTAACGGTGAACTGAAACCGGGGCGGGGCCAGAAAACGCTAGCATGCGTTAGCGGTATCTTGACCACCCCGCCCGGGCCTGCATAGACAGTCCGATCAACGAGGAAAACGAATGTTCGCTTATATTGTCCAAAGGATGTTCCAATCCGTGATCGTGCTGCTGATCGTGGGTCTGGTTGCCTTTTCGATGTTCCGCTTTGTCGGTGATCCGATCGACAACATGCTGGGGCAGGAACGTACGCAGGCCGATATCGACCGGCTGCGGTCCGATCTTGGTCTGGATCAGCCGTTTCCGGTGCAATATTTCAAGTTCCTGCAAGGCGCGGTGCAGGGCAATTTTGGCGTGTCCTACCGGCAAGGCCGACCGGTTTCGACCATCATAGCCGAGCGCGCCCCCGCGACATTGGAGCTGGCCTTTGTGTCGGGCTTTCTGGCCATCACCCTTGGCATCGCGCTGGGCGTTTTCACAGCGATCCGACGACAGGGGGTGGCGGCGAATATCATCATGACCGTGTCGCTGATTGGGGTTTCCTTGCCGACCTTCCTGATCGGGATATTGCTGATCTATATATTCTCGGTCGAGTTGGATCTTTTACCCAGCTTTGGGAGGGGCGAGACCGTTATGATTGGCGGCTGGTCCACGGGGTTCCTGACGACCTCGGGGCTCAAGGCGCTGATCCTGCCGGCGATCACGCTGGGCCTGTATCAGATGACGCTGATCATGCGGCTGGTGCGGTCGGAAATGCTTGAGGTCCTGCGTGCCGACTATGTCCGTTTTGCACGTGCGCGTGGGCTGTCGGACCGGGTGATCAATTTTCGCCACGCGCTGAAAAATACGCTGGTGCCGGTGATCACCATCACCGGGTTGCAGCTGGGCTCGATCATCGCCTTTGCCATCATCACCGAGACGGTGTTTCAGTGGCCCGGTGTGGGCCTGCTGTTCATAAATGCGATCCAGTTTGTCGATATCCCTGTTATGGCCGCCTATCTGATGCTGATCTCGGTCATGTTCGTGTCGATCAATCTGATCGTCGATCTTTTGTACTATGCCATTGACCCGCGCCTGCGTGTCGACGCGAGGGCCACATGACCGATACTTCTGAAACCTCGAGACAAGTGCCCAAATCACGGCTGGCCCAATTCTGGGACAGCGATTTCGCATGGTCCTTCCGGCATTCACCCGTGGCGATGGTTGCCTCATTTGTTGTGGTCCTGCTGGTGCTGGCGGCAATACTGGCCCCGCTGATTGCGCCACATAACCCGTTTGATCCGGCAACGCTGAACCTGATGAACGGATTTACACCGCCGGGCACGCCGAATGCCTTTACGCAGGACACGTTCCTGCTGGGCACCGACGATCAGGGGCGCGATGTGTTCTCGACCATCCTCTATGGGATGCGCATATCCCTGTTTGTCGGCGCTGCGGCGGTGCTGCTGGCGCTGATCATCGGAGTTGTTCTGGGGCTGGTCGCGGCCTATTTCGGCGGCTGGGTCGAGACGCTGATCATGCGGGTCGCAGATGTGCAGCTGACCTTTCCGGCCATTCTGGTCGCTATGCTGATCTTTGGCATCGCCAAAGGCGTGACCCCACCCGAATATCGTGACGAGATGGCGATCTATGTACTGATCATCGCCATTGCCCTGTCCGACTGGGTGCAGTTTGCCCGGGTCGTCCGCGGTGCTGCGTTGGTGGAAAAGAACAAGGAATACGTGCAGGCCGCCCGCCTGATCGGGCGCGGTTCTTTCCCGATCATGTTCCGCCACATCCTGCCCAATGTACTCAGCCCGGTTCTGGTCATAGCCACGATCTCACTGGCGCTGGCGATCATTGCCGAAGCCACGTTGAGCTTCCTCGGCGTAGGGGCACCACCAACCCAGCCGTCATTGGGCACGCTGATCCGCATCGGGCAGGGCTTCCTGTTCTCGGGTGAGTGGTGGATCTTGTTCTTCCCGGCCTGCACCCTGTTGGCGCTGGCCCTGTCTGTGAACCTGCTGGGCGACTGGCTGCGCGATGCGCTGAACCCCAAGCTGCGGTGATTTCATGAGCCTTCTGACGATCAATGACCTGACGGTCGAATTCCCCACCCGCCGCAAATTGTTCACAGCCGTGGACCATGTGGACCTGTCGGTTGAACCCGGAGAAATCCACGGCTTGGTTGGCGAATCCGGGGCCGGAAAATCCACCATTGGCGCGGCCATCATGGGATTGTTGGACCGCCCCGGCCGTATTGCCAGCGGTACGATCCAGCTGAGCGGTGACCAGATCAGTGGTCTGGATGCCGAGGCGATGCGGGGGCTGCGCGGCAAAAAGATCTCGATGATCTTTCAGGACCCGCTGACCTCGCTGAACCCGTTATTCACCGTGCGCGAACAACTGACCGAGACCATTCAGGCCCATCTGGGCGGCACGGATGCCGAGGCGAACCAACGCGCGCGCGATCTGATTGACCGAGTTGGCATTCCTGATCCGGACACGCGGCTGGACCAGTATCCGCACCAGTTCTCGGGCGGGATGCGGCAGCGTGTGGTCATCGCGCTTGCCTTGTGTACCGAACCGGATGTGATCATCGCGGATGAGCCGACCACGGCGCTGGACGTCTCGGTTCAGGCGCAGATTCTGGACCTGATCAAAGAACTGGCGCGGGAACGTCAGGTGGGCGTCATCCTGATCACCCACGACATGGGTGTGATCGCGGACACGACGGACAAGGTGACGGTGATGTATGCGGGCAAGGTTGTCGAAACCGGCCCGACCGCGCAGGTGATGGGGCAGCCCACCCATGAATACACCAAATCGCTGATCGCTGCCGTGCCGCGCCCGACCCTGAAACTGCATCGCTTTCCCCAGATCAGCTATGGTGGACGCGAGACACGCTTTGCCATCGAAGACATGGCCCGCCACTGGCCCAAGGTGGATAATGACACCAGCAAACCGGTGTTCGAGATCCGCAACCTGACCAAGAAGTTCCTGCAGCGCAAAGGCCTGTTGCCCTGGG
The DNA here is from genome assembly GCF_059610725.1 of Ruegeria sp. CDSC045. NCBI lineage: Bacteria > Pseudomonadati > Pseudomonadota > Alphaproteobacteria > Rhodobacterales > Roseobacteraceae > Ruegeria > Ruegeria sp. CDSC045. The sequence goes on along the minus strand of NZ_JBXWOE010000011.1, from coordinate 145,346 downwards.
ACCGCACCTATTTCACCGCCGTTGACGAGGTAAGTTTCGACATCCGCGCAGGCGAGGTGTTTGGCGTTGTGGGTGAATCCGGCTCGGGCAAGTCGACTGTCGCACGGATGATTGCAGGGTTGTACCCTGTGGATGGCGGCACGATTACATTCGACGGGCAGGTGGTGAGCGATCTGACCAATCGGACCGCGCTGGATGCCTATCGCAAGAACATCCAGATGATCTTTCAGGACCCGTATTCCTCGCTCAATCCCCGTATGCGGGTGGATGAGATCGTGGCCGAGCCGATCCGCCATCACAGGTTGATGGAAGGTGCAGATATCAAACGCCGCGTCGATGAGTTGTTGGATCAGGTGGGACTCGGCCATGAGGCCGGGCAGAAATACCCGCATGAATTCTCGGGCGGACAGCGGCAACGTATCTCGATTGCACGTGCGCTGGCCACGCAACCGCGATTCCTGATTTGTGACGAGCCAACCAGCGCGCTGGACGTGTCCATTCAGGCGCAGATTCTGAACATCTTGAAGGACCTGCAGGAACATCTGGGCCTGACCCTGCTGTTCATCAGTCATGACCTGCCGGTGGTACGTCAGATGTGCGACCGAGTGGCAGTGATGAAACAGGGCCAAATTGTCGAGTTGCAGGAAACCAATAACTTATTCGCCAACCCCCAGACGGATTATGCCCGCGAATTGTTGCGCCTGATGCCCAGGCTTGATGACCTGTCGACCGAGGGGTTGGACGCCGAATCCTGAGGCAGTGACGATTCCAGTATTGGCGGTATGACGGAAGGTCCGTCAATATGGCGATAGTTTTGACGTTTTCGTCAAGATTGCCTCTGCAGATTGAACAACTGTGCCTTCATACTTTCTGAAACGAAAGAGGAGGCGCGTTTTGAGCTGGAATATCTGTGTCATCGGAGCAGGCAAGATCGGTCAGATGATCGCGACTTTGCTGCAATCTTCATCCAACTATTCTGTCACGGTTGCCGACCGCGATCTGGCGGCGTTGTCCGTGCTGAATCGGCAGGGAGTTTCGACCCGCCAGATTGATGTCAGCGATGAAACGCAGCTGGCTGAGGGTCTGAACGGTTTCGATGCGGTTATCTCGGCGGCTCCGTTTTTCCTGACCCCACGGATTGCCAAAGCCGCCAAATCGGCCGGCGCGCATTATTTTGACCTGACCGAAGATGTTGCCGCCACCAACGCAGTGCGCGAGTTGGCCGCCGACAGCGAGACGGCGTTTATGCCGCAATGCGGGTTGGCACCGGGTTTTGTCGGCATCGCCGGCGCGGCCTTGGCTGCCGAGTTCGATACGCTGGACAGCCTGCATATGCGGGTCGGGGCGTTGCCGCTCTATCCGACCAACGCGCTGAAATACAATCTGACATGGTCCACCGACGGGCTGATCAACGAATATTGCAACCCGTGCGATGCCATCGTGAATGGCGAACGAGTCAAGACCGCACCGCTGGAGGATTACGAGCGTTTGGGTCATGACGGGGTGGAATATGAATGCTTCAATACCTCGGGCGGGTTGGGCACGTTGCCAGAAACCCTGGACGGAAAGGCGCGGGACGTGTCGTACCGATCGATCCGCTACCCGGGACACCGTGATATTCTGCGTTTGCTGCTGAATGATCTTGGATTGGAACGTCGTCGCGACCTGATGAAGGAAATCTTCGAGACCGCGCTACCGCGAACCGATCAGGATGTGGTTCTGGTTTTTTGCACTGCAAAAGGCAAGATCGATGGGGCTCTGCGCGAGAAATCCCTGATCAACAAATCTTATGCCCGTACCCTCAATGGTCAGGTCTGGAGCGCCATTCAGGTCACCACTGCTGCCGGTGTTCTGGGTGTGGTTGATCTGATGCGAACGGGTGCTTTGCCCGGCAAAGGGTTCGTGCGGCAAGAGCAGGTGAACCTGTCTGATTTCCTGAACACCGAATTCGGTCAGCTTTATCGCACCGGGGACATAACCAAACAGAACAAGGCGGCCTGAGATATGAAAGACATCGCTATGACAGCCCAAACAACCCTTGCAAATCTGGACCTGACAGCCGCTGAGCTGATGGGCGGCACGCTGGCTGTACGCTCGCCCATTGATGGCGGCATTCTGGCCGAGGTACATGAAACGCCTGCGTCAGGGATGGGCACGGTGTTTGCCAATGCCAAGACGGCATTCAAGGCGTGGCGCACGGTTCCAGCCCCACGCCGGGGCGAACTGATCCGCCTGCTGGGCGAGGAATTGCGCGCCGCCAAAGACGATCTGGGTGCGCTGGTCAGCTGGGAAGCTGGTAAGATCACCTCGGAAGGTCTGGGTGAAGTGCAGGAGATGATCGACATCTGCGATTTCGCCGTCGGCCTGTCGCGCCAGCTTTATGGTTTGACCATCGCATCTGAGCGCCCGGGCCACCGGATGATGGAAACGTGGCACCCGGCAGGGCCGGTGGGCGTGATCTCGGCCTTCAACTTCCCGGTGGCGGTCTGGTCGTGGAATGCCGCGCTGGCGCTGGTCTGCGGTGATCCGGTGATCTGGAAGCCGTCTGAAAAGACGCCTTTGACCGCGATGGCCTGCCAGAAGATCTTTGAACGTGCACTGGCCCGATTTGGCGATGCGCCCGACCACCTGCTGCAGACCCTGATCGGAGGTGCCGCGCTGGGCGAGGCGCTGGTGGCCAGCGAGGACGTGCCGGTCATTTCGGCGACCGGGTCCACACGGATGGGCCGTGCCGTAGCCCCCATCGTGGCGCAGCGGTTCGGGAAATGCATTCTCGAGCTTGGCGGCAATAACGCGATGATCGTGGGCCCTTCGGCCGATCTGGAAATGGCCGTGCGTGCGATTGTCTTTTCTGCTGTCGGCACAGCCGGTCAACGCTGCACCACGCTGCGCCGTCTGATCGTTCACAACTCGATCCGCGAGGAGCTGGTGAGCCGGTTGAAAAAAGCCTATGCCGGTCTGCCCATCGGCAATCCGCTGATCGAAGGCACTTTGATCGGTCCGCTGGTGGACGAAGCCTCGGGCGCGGCCATGACCGCTGCGCTGGACGCTGCAAAGGCCGAAGGCGGCGCAGTCTTTGGTGGCGACCGCGTGACCGAAAACGTCCCCGCCGGTGTCTATATGCAGCCCGCGATTGTCGAGATGCCTGGCCAGACAGCAACCGTAAAGACCGAAACCTTTGCGCCGATCCTCTATGTCATGGGGTACGACGCGTTCGACGAAGCCATCGAATTGCAAAATGACGTACCGCAAGGTCTGTCGTCTTGCGTATTCACTCTGAACATGCGCGAGGCCGAGCAATTCCTGACCGCAGCGGGATCGGATTGTGGCATTGCCAATGTCAATATCGGGCCATCGGGGGCCGAGATCGGTGGCGCATTTGGTGGCGAGAAGGAAACCGGTGGCGGGCGTGAAAGCGGCTCGGATGCGTGGAAGGCCTATATGCGCCGTCAGACCAACACCGTGAACTACTCAGCCGAGCTGCCGCTGGCGCAAGGCGTCAAGTTCGACATCTGATCGTGCTGTCGGCGGTACCTGATGGTGCCGCCGGCTCATCAATCTGCAAACAAATAATCCAATCGCATGATGGCCTGCGCCTGTTCCTGTGAAACATTCAGAAACCGGACAATGGCGTCTTCGTTTTCTGTCCGGTCGCTGGTTTCCCGCAGGCGTGCATGTCGATCCTGCGCGGTGCCCCGGATCAACTCGGATTCGTATTCCATCGCGTTGTGCAAAGTTGGGACAAGCCGTGCCACGGTTTCGGTCGGGCTGTCCTGACCGGCCAACCCCACACGGCGGGCGTGGCCGATCAGGTAATCGTCGGAATATTCACACTCGACTTCAAGCACATGGGTTTTGACCTGATCTGCACAGAAGTCCTGAATGATTTCGATATCTGAGGGATCGATGCATAGAACCAGCCGGTCGGTTTCGAAACTGTCAAACAGCATCCGCACAAGAGCACGCCGGTGGCGGGACCGTTTGAGCAAGGTCGTTTCGATGCCACCCAGATCGGGCAGAGCCGTATCCTGTTCGTTGAACAGATACTCGACACAAGGGATATCGGTTTCGGATTTAATCTGATCGACCAGACGCTTGGCCACATGCCATTTCTTGCATACGATCAGGAAAACATCGCGGTCCGGTCCCAGCGTATTTCCGGCCTCCCAGAACCTTTGCTTGTGGCGGCGTCCGACGCGCCCTCTTGCGGTTAAGAAACTATGGAGATTGCGGCCTTCATCCGAGATGTGAAAATCCACCCCATCCGCAGAATAGAGCTGGCCCAACCGGTCCTTCAGCTCATGTGCCTCGGGGCTGATTTTGCGGGCGAACAGAAAATCCTGCCCTAACAGCATGTCGTAATGGTCGTTATAGAATGTCACGGGCATTCCGTAGTCCGAGAACATCAGGAATGTGAGCGTTCGATTGTCGATCTCTTCACGGGGAACAAGGTGGCGGACAAGCGTTTGAAAGAAAGTCTCATCCGGTATCCAGGTGGTCGAGAAAAAGCGGATTACGTCCGGGCGCTGGGCCAGGAATTCAAAGATCATTTCAACAGTATGACGGCGCAGACACCACCACTGACTGCCGATCATGACCTGGATGTCAGCCGGAACCTCGCGGGTCAGACCAAGTTTTTTCTGTACGTCATAGGATGTATAGAATCGTCTGCTCTGGGTGCGTTCATTGAAGAAATGGCGATAGATCAGCCGGTCTTCTTTCATGCCGGTCTTGATCCAGTTACTGGCAAAAAAGTCGTGGCTTTCGACAAAATCCCTGTCGTTGTCGTTCAGGAACTGATGCGCGTATTCCGCTGTTTTGATCGCCATACAATCCCCTGACAGCATGTAGAAATGCGTCGCGCGGGGAAAGGCCTCGAGGGCGGCTTGCACTGCGTTCAATGTGGCCTGTACCAAAGACCACTCGCCCCAACCGCATTTGATGCGTTTGGTTGCAAAAGTGACATTCGAATTGGCCTGAAGAGCGCCCTGAATGCGTGCATAGGCCTCGCGACTTGCGCGGGCGTCAAAATGTATGGCCATGCAATCGCCAGCGGCGGTTAGCTGCTCGGCCTGCGCAATGATTGCGTCAGGGTCCTTGTGGCACAACAAAATGTAGGCAATTTTTGCCATTTCAGTTCTTTGTTATCCGTTTCTGCCCGGTTCCCTCTGTGATACTGATGATGAGCGATTGAATAAACAGATTATTTTTGGTTCTGTAGATACAAAAGCAGGCGCGAATAGTGAGTTACGACCTGTTGAGGAGGCGCAGAAAATGGGTTTTCCCGGTACATGGATGACCGAGAGCGAGAGCATGGTTTACCGTGTTGTCCCGAAATGTGCATGCTCAACCATCGGGCAAATCATGTATTTTTCGGATCATGGCCGGTTTTTTGACGGCGATATCCACGATGCCAAGGACGGGATGCATAAATGGGCGTTCGGTCCCAGCCAGGAGCCGATTTCGACAAATGTCCGAAATCATAACTCCTTTTCTTTCACCTGCGTGCGGAACCCGTACACGCGAATTCTCAGTTCGTTTTTTGATAAGATCTGTGGAATTCAACGCAACGGCAAACGGTATCGCGGCAATCTGGTGCCGACGCTGATCTACAATTACGGCATCGAGGTTGGCGGAGAGGACGGTCAGGGTGATTTCGACCAGGTCGCCAGTTTCCGCAGATTCCTGTTATTTGCTCGTGACACGATCAGGTGGCGCCGGCCCATGGATCCGGATATCCACTGGTCCGCCATGTCTGGCCATGTGTCGACCTTTATTGCAAATGGCGGACGATATGATCGCATCTTCTGGACCGAGAAGTTCAACGATGGGATGCAAGGTGTTCTGAGCAACCTGGACACGCCACACAAGGTGGCCCTGTCCGAAATCCCGCGGTTCAACGAATCCGAAGGCCACGGACCCAAACGAAAGCATCCTGTCGAGGACTATTTCGACGACCTGTCGATGCATCTTGTCTACGAGATCTACAAACAAGATTTCGATCTGTTCAAATACGATTTTGAAGATCCGGCCAACAAGATGCCGATCGCCGAGATTGATCTGGATGAAGTCCACGCCAAGCTTGGGGATTGAGCTGGAAATCACCTTCTCCCGCCCATCGGCAATGTATCTTGCGAAACATCTCCTCTGGTTGGGCCTGGCGCCGCGTTATGCGCCGCGCCAGGCCCAAGACCGAAGCCGATAGCGCCAGAAGGCGCGGGAGCGCTTTGGGAATTGATTGGGCCGGATCACTTGATTTGGTGTCCGGCCCTTATGTCTTAGACCTCCCGCACGGCCCCTTTTGCCGCGCTGGTTGTCAGTTTGGCATAGGCTTTGAGCGCGGTTGAGACTTTGCGCTTGCGGGGCGCTGCCGGTATCCAGCCTTTTGCATCCTGCTCCTGGCGTCGTTCGGCAAGCACTTCATCTGAGACTGCCAGATGGATCGAGCGGTTGGGGATGTCGATCTCAATACGGTCACCCTGGCGCACCAGTCCGATCTCGCCACCTTCGGCCGCCTCGGGTGAGACATGGCCGATCGACAGGCCGGAGGTTCCACCCGAGAACCGTCCATCCGTCAGCAAAGCACAGGCTTTTCCCAGACCTTTGGATTTCAGGTAAGACGTCGGGTACAGCATTTCCTGCATCCCCGGACCGCCGCGCGGGCCTTCATAGCGGATGACCACCACGTCGCCCTCTTTGACCTTGCTGGTCAGAATGTCGTTCACAGCCTGATCCTGGCTTTCGCAGACATAGGCCGACCCGGTGAAGGTCAGGCTGGCCGGATCGACACCGGCTGTTTTCACGATACAGCCGTCGCGGGCAATATTGCCGAACAGAACCGCCAGACCGCCATCCTGGCTGAACGCATGTTCTTTCGACCGGATCACGCCGCCTTCGCGGTCGGTGTCCAGCTCTTTGTACCGGTTTGACTGGCTGAAGGCCTGCGTGGTGCGCACACCGCCCGGCGCGGCCTTGAACAAGTCTTGCGCCTTGGGGTTGTTGGCCACCTTGATGTCCCAATTGGCAATCGCCTCACCCATCGTGCCGGAATGGACCGTGCTGCAATCCTCGTGCAGCAGCCCGGCGCGGCTGAGTTCCCCGAGAATTGAGAAGATGCCACCGGCGCGGTGGACGTCTTCCATATGCACATTTTCGGTATTGGGTGCGACTTTGCACAGGCAGGGCACCTGACGGCTGAGACGGTCCATGTCGGTCATGGTGAAATCCACCTCGCCCTCATGCGCGATGGCCAGCAGATGCAGCACCGTGTTGGTCGATCCGCCCATGGCGATATCCAGGCTCATTGCGTTTTCGAACGCATCGAACGTGGCGATTTCGCGCGGGAGGAAGCCTTTCTCGTCCAGATCATAGTGCCGTTTGGTGATCTCGACGATCCGGCGACCGGCTTCAAGGAACAGCTCTTTGCGGTCCGCATGTGTGGCCAGAGTCGAGCCGTTGCCCGGCAGCGCCAGACCCAGCGCCTCGGCCAGACAGTTCATCGAGTTGGCGGTGAACATGCCCGAGCACGACCCGCAAGTCGGGCAGGCGTTTTCCTCGATATGCTGAACCTGCTCATCGGTGAACTTGTCGTCAGCGGCGGCCACCATAGCGTCCACGAGGTCGATCTTTTTGGCGTCCAGATCGGCGATGTCGATCTTGCCCGCCTCCATTGGCCCACCCGAGACGAAAATGGCGGGGATGTTCAGGCGCATCGCGGCCATCAGCATGCCGGGCGTGATCTTGTCACAGTTCGAGATGCAGACCATCGCATCAGCACAGTGCGCGTTGACCATATATTCAACAGAATCCGCGATTACCTCACGCGAGGGCAGCGAATACAACATCCCGTCATGGCCCATGGCGATACCGTCATCCACCGCGATGGTGTTGAATTCCTTGGCAACACCACCCGCGGCCTCGACCTCGCGCGCGACCATCTGGCCCAGATCCTTCAGGTGGACATGGCCCGGCACGAACTGGGTGAACGAGTTGACGATGGCGATGATCGGCTTGCCGAAGTCATCATCCCCCATGCCGGTCGCGCGCCACAGGCCACGGGCACCGGCCATGTTGCGGCCATGGGTTGAGGTTCTGGATCGGTACAAAGGCATGATGCTGTTTCCCTATTGCCTCGGGTTGCATGTCTTGGGGTTTGTGCGTTATAGCGCACGTACCACATGTGCGCTATAACGCACAAGAGGATTCGAAAGACATCATCATGGCACCGGACGAGATCACGCTGAAATTACGGGACATGCGGGCGGCATCCGGGCTGAGCCTGTCCAAAGTCGCCGAGATGACAGGCGTCAGCAAAGCCATGCTGGGGCAGATCGAGCGTGGCGAATCCAGCCCGACCATCGCCACTTTGTGGAAGATCGCCAAGGGGTTCCAACTGCCGCTGAGCGCGCTGATTGAAACCGCGAATGGGGACCCCTCTGTTTTTCAGACCGTGACTTTTCCGGGCAGCATCGAGGTCAAGATCGTCTTTCCGTTTGATTCCGCGCTAGGGGCCGAAACCTTTCACGTCAGTCTGACCCCAAACCAATGCCACGAGTCGCCCGCGCATGCGGCGGGCGTGACCGAAGAGGTCTTTGTCCTTTCCGGTACGCTTGAAATTCTGCGTGGCGAGGCCTGGGTGCCGCTAAACGCTGGACAGGGGCTGCGTTTTGCCGCCGATCTGCCGCATGGCTATCGTGCGGGCGCGCAGGGGGCTGCGTTTTTGAACATGCACCATTATGGGCAACACAGCGAGTTTCCTGAAAACGGCAAGGGCTGATCATGACTGCGTTTCTTGACACTTTGACCATCGCGGATGGAATCGGCTCAATCGGGGCGATGATCGTGGTTGCTGCGTATTTCGCCACGCAGATGCGGATGATGAGTTCCGACGACCTGGCCTTTCCAGTGGTAAACCTGTTGGGGTCGATTCTGATCGTCTATTCGCTGTTTGAGAACTTCAATTTGGCCTCGATGCTGATCGAATCCTTCTGGATTTTGATCAGTCTGATCGGGATCGCTCAGTTTTTCCGCCTCAGGCGGGCCCGTTAGCGGTACAGGCCGCCATCCAGCCTTGAACAGACATGCGCGCGCGTATAGGGACAAACCAAGCGCGCATAGGGGAGGCATTGATGCAGGACGATCCCAAAACCCTCGTTTCAACCGAATGGCTTGCGGCCCATCTCAAGGATCCGGACCTGCGGGTCCTGGACGGATCATGGTATCTGCCGCAACACGGACGCGACGCCAAAGCGGAATATGACGCGACCCATATCCCCGGCGCGCGATTCTTTGACATTGATGATATTGCCGATCTTCGGTCGGACCTGCCGCATATGGTGCCTCCGGTCGAGAAATTCATGTCGCGCCTGCGGGCGATGGGCGTGGGGGATGGCCATCAGGTGGTGGTCTATGACGGCTCGGGGCTGACCTCGGCTGCGCGGGTCTGGTGGATGTTCCGCCTGATGGGGCAGGACAACATTGCCGTGCTGGACGGTGGCTTGCCGAAATGGCTGGCCGAGGGGCGAGAGGTTGAAGACCTGCCGCCTGTTATCCGCGACCGCCACATGACCGTGCGGGTTCAGAACCATCTGGTGCGTGATGTCACGCAGGTATCTGCCGCAGCCAAGCTGGGGGATCACGAGATCATCGACGCACGCGCAGCCGGTCGCTTCGCGGGTACCGATCCCGAGCCGCGCGAAGGGCTGCGGTCTGGTCGTATTCCCGGATCACGAAACGTCCCCTTCGGCACATTGCTGAACAAGAATTACACGATGAAATCGCCCGAGGAATGCCGCGCCATTTTCGAGGCCGCTGGCGTCGACCTGTCGAAACCGGCGATTACCTCATGCGGGTCGGGTGTGACTGCCGCGATTCTCAGCCTTGCGCTCGAGCGCATGGGCAAGAAAGACCACTCGCTTTATGACGGCTCCTGGGCTGAATGGGGTGCCTTCCCGACCCTGCCCGTCGCAACCGGAGAGACCTGATGTTTGAACATCTCAAACCGCAACCTGCCGACAAGATTCTAGCGCTGATGCAGATGTACCGCGAAGACCCGCGCGATCAGAAGATCGACCTGGGTGTTGGCGTCTACAAGAATGCCGAAGGCATCACGCCAGTGATGCGCGCGGTCAAGGCCGCCGAAAAGCGCATTCTGGAAGAGCAGGAAAGCAAGGCCTATACCGGTCTGGCTGGTGATCCGGCCTATGCGGATGCGATGATTGACCTGATCCTGCGCACATCGGTGCCGCGTGGCAACATTGCCGCTGTGGCTACGCCCGGCGGCACTGGCGCATGCCGTCAAGCGTTTGAGATGATCCGCATGGCCAACCCTTCGGCCCGCGTGTTCGTCTCGAACCCGACCTGGCCGAACCATCTGTCGATCCTGAATTACCTGGGGATCGAAGCGGTTTCATACCGCTATTTCGATGGCGAGACTCGTGGCGTCGATTTCGACGGCATGATTGCCGATCTGAAAACCGCCAAGTCGGGCGACGTGGTGTTATTGCACGGCTGCTGCCACAACCCGACCGGGGCCAACCTGAACCTGGTGCAGTGGCAGGAAGTGGTGACCACCATCAACGAGCTTGGCCTCGTGGCGATGATCGACATTGCCTATCAGGGTTTTGGCGACGGTCTGGAAGAGGATGCGCAGGCGACCCGCCTTGTTGCTTCTTCGGTCAAGGAATGCCTGATCGCGGCGTCGTGTTCCAAGAATTTCGGCGTCTACCGTGAACGCACGGGCCTATTGATGGCAATCAGCGCAGATGCGGGACAGACCGCGTTGAACCAGAGCACGCTGGCCTTTCTGAACCGCCAGAACTATTCATTCCCGCCCGACCACGGCGCGCGCGTGGTCACCACGATCCTGACCGACCCCGTTCTGCGGGCCGATTGGGAGGCCGAGCTGGAAGAGATCCGCTTGTCCATGCTGGGGCTGCGCCAGCAACTGGCCGATGAGCTGCAACGCCACAGCGGCTCCGACCGGTTCGGCTTTGTCGCCCAGCATCGCGGCATGTTCTCGCGCTTGGGCGCGGCACCGGAACTGGTGGAACAACTGCGCGCTGATCACGGCATCTACATGGTCGGCGACAGCCGTCTGAACATTGCCGGGCTGAATGCCAACACGGTTCCGATTCTGGCCAAAGCGATTATCGACGTCGGAGTTTAAATCTGCGGAAAAAAAAGAAACCCGGGCGACACCGCCCGGGTTTTTTGTTGGATTGGGTTGGATATCAGCCCTTTGAGAACTCTGGGTACGCTTCCATGCCCAGTTCCGCCATGTCCAGGCCGTTGATCTCATCCTCTTCGCTGACTCGAATGCCGACGGTGGCCTTCAGGATCGACCACAGGATCAAAGCGCCGACAAAGGTAAACAGACCGTAGGCGAGGATACCCAACAGTTGCGTACCCAGGCTGGCTTCGCCGTAAAAGATCACGGCGATGGTGCCCCAGATCCCGGCGAACAGGTGAACCGGGATGGCACCGACAACGTCGTCGATCTTGAACTTGTCCAGCATCGGAACCGCAAAGACCACGATGATGCCGCCTACGGCACCGATCCACAGCGCGCCGAATAGCGTCGGGGCCAGCGGTTCCGCAGTGATTGACACCAGGCCGGCCAGCGCTCCGTTCAGCACCATGGTCAGATCAGGCTTTTTGTACAGCAGCTGTGTCAGGATCAGGGCTGCCACTGCGCCTGCCGCTGCGGCCATGTTGGTGTTAGCAAAGATCCGCGACACGTCGGATACGTCACCCACGGTTCCCATCGCCAGCTGCGAGCCGCCGTTGAAGCCGAACCACCCCAGCCACAGGATGAATGTCCCCAAAGTGGCCAGCGCCAGGTTCGAACCGGGCATCGGATGAACCTTGCCGTCTTTGTACTTGCCAATCCGCGGACCCAGGATCAGGGCACCTGCCAGAGCCGCCCAGCCGCCAACCGAATGCACGATGGTCGAGCCGGCAAAATCCGAGAAACCAGCCTCGGACAACCAGCCGCCGCCCCACTGCCACGAGCCTGAGATCGGGTACATGACGCCGGTCAGAACAATCACGAAAACCAGGAAGGGCCACAGTTTGATACGTTCAGCTACAGCACCCGATACGATCGACGCGGTTGCAGCCACAAACACCAGCTGGAAGAAGAAGTCCGAACCAACCGAAGCATAATCCAATGCCGCGGCGTCAGCACCCACGCCCACCGGATCCAGGACCGTGGTTTTGAAGAACGGTCCAACCCACCCCGCGATGGTCCAGCCGTCGCCGGGGTACATCAGGTTGAAGCCGATCAGCCAGTACATGATCGCGGCAAACGAAAACAGCGCCACGTTCTTGATCATCTGCATGGCCACGTTTTTCGACCGCACCAGCCCGCCTTCGAGCATGGCAAAGCCGGCGGCCATGAAGAACACCAGGAACCCTGCCATCAGAAACAGCAGCGTGGTGAAGATGTATTGTGTGTGCAGCGCGGCTTCGCCGGTGGCGGCCTCCTGCGCTAGGCCAATCTGCGGCAGCGCGACGATCGCGGCGGCAGGGATGAGAGATTTCATCAGGTTCATTGTCAGTCCTCGAATAGTGTTGAGTGGGGGCGCTTACAGCGCCTCTTCGTTCGTTTCCCCGGTCCGCACGCGCAGGGCCTGCTCAACGTCGAGGACGAAAATCTTGCCGTCGCCGATCTTGCCGGTCTTGGCGGATTTGGTGATGGTTTCTACGATCTGGTCGGCCATCATGGCGGGCACCACGATCTCAAGCTTGATCTTGGGTACAAAGTTCACCGCGTATTCGGCGCCGCGATAGATTTCCGTGTGCCCCGATTGCGAGCCGAAGCCCTTGATCTCGGTTACCATCATGCCGCGTATGCCCGCGTCGGTCAGTGCCTCGCGCACCTCCTCGAGCTTGAACGGTTTGATTGTTGCAATAATCAGTTTCACGCTGTTCCCCTCTGCTTCCCCGGTCTGTCCGGCGTGTTTGCACCTGCAGAAAAAGAGCGTGCCGAAGCTGTGTAAGGAACGGTTCAGTGGTCAAATTCGGGAGGAATTGGTGAGTGAGTGCACAATTTTTGCACAGATTCTGCATATCGACTAAATTATAGGCGAGTTAGAGAGGGTGTATTCCGGAAATTCAGACCTCTACTTCATCGGTATAGCAGGGTATGGTGCCTCAAAACGATAACCGGGCAGAGTTTGAGCATGACTGAGTCCAGGCGCCGCAAGGCACCGCTTGTGGCGGACAAAAGATACGCGTCGAAGGGGCGAAAACCCACGGCGACCAAACGCACTGCGAAACCCGCAGGCAAAAAGGCTGCGGCGCGCAAAACGACAACCCGCAAAAGCACACGGAGAAAGACACGCCGGAAATCCGGCGGTGGTGGTGGCTTTTTTCGCCGGTTGTTTCGCTGGGTCTGGCGCCTGATCTGGGGGGTAAGCTGGCGCGTGGGCGCTGTGGGCGCTCTGTTGCTGGCGCTGGCTGTCGGGGTTGTCTATACCTCTTTGCCTGATGTCGATGCTTTGCTAGACGGGCGCGCGCGCGGGTCGGTCACGTTGTTGGATCGGGATGGCAAAGTCTTTGCCTGGCGTGGGGATCAGTTCGGCGGGGTAATCACCGCGGACACGGTTTCTCCGTATCTGAAAAATGCAGTGGTCGCCACCGAGGACAAGCGATTCTACCGCCATTTCGGCGTCAGTCCTCGGGGTGTCGCTAGCGCTGTGCGTATCAACCTGCGCGAAGGACGCGGGCCTTTGTCTGGCCATGGCGGGTCGACGATCACCCAGCAGACGGCCAAGCTGTTGTGTCTGGGCGTGCCTTATGTGCCCAGCGAATGGGAGTCTGAGGCCGCCTATGAGGCTGATTGCCGTCAGGGATCCCTGTGGCGCAAGGGCAAAGAGGCTGTCTATGCGATGGCGATGGAGGTCAAATACTCCAAGGATGAAATCCTGACCATCTATCTGAACCGCGCCTTCCTGGGATCTGGCGCACGCGGATTTGAGGCCGCAAGCCAGCGCTATTTCGGAATCTCCGCAGCCGAGGTCAGCCCCTCGCAGGCGGCGATGCTGGCCGGTCTGCTGGTGGCGCCGACGCGCTATGCGCCGACAAACAACCTGCAACGCTCGCAGGATCGGGCGCAGTTGGTGATCGGGCTGATGGAGGCGCAGGGCTATCTGTCCTCGGCCCAGGCCAGTGGCGCGCGCAGCAACCCAGCGCAACTGTCCGAGGCTGCGGCTGCACGCGCCGGTGGGTATTTTGCCGATTGGGTCATCACGGAATTGCCCAGCTTTTTCGGCTCGGACACCACCGATGATGTGGTGATCCGAACCACGCTGGACCAGCGCCTGCAGAAATCCGCAGAAGAGGCGTTGAAATACATCTTTGAGGAAAAGGTGCGCGAAGGGTCCAAGGCGCAAGCTGCCATCGTGGTGATGTCCGCAGATGGGGCCGTGCGGGCGATGGTCGGCGGGCGCAAGACCCGCGTATCGGGCGCATTCAACCGGGCCACACAGGCGCTGAGGCAAACCGGATCATCCTTCAAACCCTTCGTTTATGCCACCGCGCTGGAACTGGGCTATTCGCCGCTGGATACGGTGGTGGACGAGCCCTATTGCATCAATATCGCCGGTTCGGGGCAATGGTGCCCCAAGAACTACACCAACAAGCATTATGGGCGCGTCACGCTTGCTGATGCCCTCAAGAACTCGTTGAACATCCCGGCCGTGAAAGTGGCCGAGGTTGCCGGTCTTGAAAATGTCCGTACCGTCGCCAGTGAGTTCGGCATTGAAAGCAATCTGGCCGAGGGACCCGCGCTGGCGCTGGGCGCATCGGAAAGCACGCTGATCGAGATGACGGGGGCCTATGCCGGTATCCTGAATGGTGGCTCAGCGGTTGAGCCCTATGGGTTGACCGAGCTGAAGCTGCTGGGAGACGACGCTCCTCTGATGGCGACGAGCACCGGCATCGGTGAGCGGGTGATCAACGATAAGGCTGCCAAGCAACTGACCTGGATGATGGAACGTGTCGTGTCCGAAGGCACGGGCGGGCGCGCGAAACTGCCCGGCTGGCAGGTGGCAGGTAAGACTGGCACCACGCAGGCGGCGCGGGATGCCTGGTTCATCGGGTTCACGGCCGATTACGTCGCCGGGGTCTGGATGGGTTATGACGACAACACCCCCCTGTCCGGCGTGACCGGCGGCGGGTTACCTGCGGAGATTTGGAAAGAGACGATGGTGCGCGTGACCGAGGGGATGACACCCTCTCCGCTGCCAATGCTGGCCCCCGATCCGCCCGTCCGGCAAGAGCAACCCAGGCGTCAGCGCCGCAATCAGGGCAATGGGTTCGAAAATGCGATCAACAACCTACTGAACAACATCTTTGGCAACTGATGTAGGCAAGGAAAAGTCGGCGCGCAGGGTCAGCCAATGACAGCACATGGTGCAGAATGCGCGATTTGCATCCGTATCAACGTGAATTCCATCTCTGAACTGCTCTGCCGCTACCAACATGGCAATTTCTGATATGCGGACTTTGCGGTCATTTGGAACAAACCCTCAAATGGCTGCAGTGTTTGACGAAACGAGACGGGCTATGCGACCTAGGACACTAGCAGAAACGCAATAAGTGCGACCAATCCAATTGAGCTAGCCCAACCTAAAAGCGAATAAAAGAACTTAAGTCCATCCAGCTGTAGCATCACATAGTCTCCCAATCGCATGTTTCGCTTATGCTTCCAACGATCAAAAATCAGAGGAAAAGCCGCCGCAAGACCGTGTGCCAGCCCGGTGGGGAGTAAGAGTGACATCACTCCGACACCAAATACACTTGCGGCTACTCCTGAGACGGTCCAAGTGTTGTCGAGAGCCTGAGAAACAGCACCCAAAGTGATTGCGGCGGCAAAAACAGACACCAACATCATCAAGAATGCACCTAATCGCTGCATAGGTGTTTCAGGTGATCCCCACGCCCAAAGACACAGAACCTTTTCGAACATTGAGTTTGGTAAACCTCATACTGCTTCCTAGCCAACTCGTCATAGCGGCCATTCGTTCCGTTCGCAGCATTTGTTGCGAAGGGCTCAATGCAGACTAACGTCGTCCGTGGCAAGAGCCCGAGCAGACTACGTGCCAGTGATCCACGCCATCGGCTATAGTTGGGCGGCGCATCTGGCGCCGCCTCTATTTTCGGGTGTGACCTCTGATCAGAGGCTGTCGTCCAGCGCCGCCAGAATCGCGTCGCCCATTTCCGTGGTGGAAACCGGCGTGACGCCTTCATCCGCCAGCAGGTCGCCGGTGCGGACGCCATCAGCCAGGACTTTTTCGATCGCAGCTTCCAGTCGGTCAGCCTCGGCCCCCTGATCGAAGCTGTAGCGCAGGGCCATGGCAAAGCTCAGGATACAGGCGATCGGGTTGGCTTTGCCCTGACCGGCGATATCGGGGGCGGAACCGTGGACCGGCTCGTACATCGCCTTGGGGCGGCCATTGGCCATTGGTGAGCCCAAGGAGGCGGACGGCAGCATGCCCAGTGAACCGGTCAGCATCGCGGCACAGTCCGACAGGATGTCACCAAACAGGTTGTCAGTGACGATCACATCAAACTGCTTGGGCGCACGCACCAGCTGCATCGCGCCATTGTCGGCATACATGTGGCTCAGCTCGACCTCGGGATAGTCCTGAGCGACCCGGTTTACGACTTCGCGCCATAGAATGCCGGATTCCATGACATTGGCCTTTTCCATCGAGCACAGTTTCTTGTTCCGGCGCATCGCCAGCTCAAAAGCCGAGCGTGCGGCGCGTTCGATCTCGGATTCGGTATAGCGCTGGGTGTTGATGCCGACGCGTTCATTGCCTTCCTCGAAGATGCCGCGCGGCTCACCGAAATAGACGCCCGAGGTCAGCTCGCGCACGATCATGATATCCAGACCGGCAACGATGTCTTTCTTCAGCGACGAGAAATCCGCCAGCGCGTCAAAGCATTGTGCCGGGCGCAGGTTCGAATACAGGTCCATCTCTTTGCGCAGCCGTAGCAAGCCGCGCTCGGGCTTGAGGCTAAAATCCAGATCGTCGTATTTGGGTCCACCAACAGCACCCAGCAGAACTGCGTCCGCCTCCTGCGCCTTGGCCATGGTTTCGTCCGACAGCGGTTTGCCATGGGCGTCATAGGCGGCACCGCCGACCAGATCCTCGCTCACGTCGAATTCCAGGCCGCGCTTGGCACCGAACCAGTCGATGATACGGCGCACTTCGGCCATGACTTCGGGGCCAATTCCGTCTCCGGGCAGGATGAGGAGCGAGGGGTTGGACATGAAGGATCTCCTTGCGTTTGACAGCAAAGGCCCTAGCGCCTGCGCCGCATCGGGTCAATGAGACGAACCGGCCTAAACGCAGGTTCCGGACGGGAAATCGGGTTTCCGTGCCCTTGCTACGTCACGGATAGTGTGAATCGGTCAGAGATCGGCCTTTATCCCTTCGGCCAACATATCCCAGACTCGTCGGATTCGTGTCGTTTGCCGCATCGCCTGCGGTGCGGCAAGCCAAACCGGCAGCGCAGGGATTTCGACGTTTATGTCCAAAACCTCTACCTCTGGGTCGGCCTCGGCAACTCTCACGGCGCTAAAACCGATACCGCAGCCCGCGCGGACCAGTTCCCAATAGGCAGTCTGAAAGTCGCAGCGTGTGGCAAAGCTGTCCCGGTTCACCGGCCAGCCCATTTCGCGCATGCCGATAATGATCTGCTCGTTCGCATCAAACCCGACAAGGTCATGGCTCAACAGATCGTCGGGGGAATTGGGGCGGCCGGCACGATCCAGATAGGACCGGCTTGCGCAAAAGCACAGTCTGATTTCCCCCAGATGTTTCGTGATGATGTCCATCTGTTCCGGCCGAAACATCCGCACTGCGATATCGGCCTCGCGGTAGAGCAGGTTCTCGGTGGCATCGGTGGCGACCAGTTCCAGTTGTATCGCGGGTTCTTCTGCCCGTATTTGGGCCAGAATCGGCGGCAGCAGGTGATGAGAGGCAAAGACCGACGCGGTGATGCGCACCGACCCTTCCAATTCCTGAGACTGGCCTGCGGCCGCTAGGCTGAACGCGTTCATGGCTACGTGCATCTGTTGCGCCATCGGGAAAAGTTGCGCCCCAACTTCGCTTAGCTTCAAGCCCCGCGCATGCCTGTCAAACAGCGAGACGCCAAGCTCATCCTCAAGTGCGTGGATCTGGCGACCCAGGGTGGGCTGGCTGCGGTTCAACTGCCGGGCAGCGGCAGACAAAGATCCGGTTTCCGCTACGGCCAGAAAGCTTTGGATCAGAGACCAGTCAGAGTGGGTGATAGATTTGTCCATTCAAAAATGAATACATGTTCTGCGTTTGGCGGCAATTCCTGAATTGAACTGAATGGCTCATATTAGATGGACAAGAGGAGGCTTATATGACGGGAACAGTCCTTATTCTGGGTGCGACGGGTCGGTTTGGACGCAATGCCGCAATAGCTTTTCGCGAGGCGGGCTGGACCGTACACTGCTTTGATCGCAAGACGCAGGACCTGAAGCGATCTGTCGAAGGGGTGGATGTTGTCGTCAATGCCTGGAATCCGGCCTATCCGGACTGGGCGCGACAAGTCCCCGAACTGCATCGTGACGTGATCAATGCGGCAGCGGATCACGGTGCAACTGTGATCCTTCCCGGCAATGTCTATGTTTTTGGCGCGCAAACGCCGGGGCCATGGTCGGGTGCAACACCGCATGCGGCGCATAATCCCCTGGGCAGGATCCGGGTTGAGATGGAAGAAGCCTATCGAAAATCCTCGGTAAGAACGATTCTTCTCAGGGCAGGTGATTTCATTGACACTTGCGCCTCGGGGAACTGGTTCGATCAGGTCATGATCAAGCCTTTGGCACGCGGCAAGATGGTTTATCCCGGTCGCCCGGATATCCCACACGCCTGGGCCTATCTGCCCGACCTGACCCGAGCGGCCGTTGCGTTGGCTGATATCCGCCAGGACCTTCCCCGTTTCTGCGAGGTTCCTTATGCCGGGTTTACCCTGACCGGCCGGGATATTGCGCAATCCTTGTCGCGGGTGACCGGTGCCGAAATAGCTGTCAGCCCCATGAAATGGTGGCCGATTCAGGCACTGCGGCCTTTCTGGAAGTTGGCGCCACATCTGGTTGAGATGCGCTATCTATGGGATCTGCCGCATAGTTTGGACGGCGCATTCTTTGACGACCTTATCCCAGGATTTCAGACGACCGACTTGGACGCGGCGATGGCTTCTGGGATCCCGAAAACAGCCAAGCAAAACGCGACCTTGGTCAGAACTGCCCGGGCCTGACCAGCGTTAGCGATGTCCCAGGTCCACCCAGACAAGCCGGTGCCGGCTGGCCTGTTCGGCGATTGCGCGCAAGTCTGCGCCCGTGTCGGGCCAAAAGATGCCTGCATCCACAACGCGTAGATCTGCCGAGGGCAGAACGTAATCAACCCGCATCTCTCCGACGGCTTTCCACTCAACCGTGGCCAATGCCCCCGAGGGGGTGGCAGGCCTTGCATCCTGCAACCGCGGGTCTGCCAGCAAGCCCTGGATAGCCTCTTTCCGGCCTTCCCCGCGCGTGGGGTCCAGATTTGCATCCCCAGCAATCACGAAGGGCCCGAGTGGGGCAGGGCCCAGAGCACCGTCCAGCACAGCGTTCCACAAGCGAATTTCGTCACGATTGCGCAACCCGTTCCGGTCCTCGGGTCCGTCGAAAACGGGCGGGGTCGCGTGAAATGTCATCAGGTTCAGGTGGCCGATCGGGGACTCGATTGGTACGATCCAATGTGCCACCGAGGACAGTCGCTGAATGCGCTGGGCGGCTTCAGAGGGAAATGGCGTGCCATCGACCGTCGGCAGATCAGCCCCCGGCAGGTCGCGCCACAGTACTCCCGAGAAATCCTGCACGTCATGGCCTATGGGAAACCGGGACAGAATGGCCAGCCCGCCCCGACCGGTGAACTCGCCATAGCCTTGGGAATCTCTTGGTCCATTGGCCTGCCCGTCCCCGTCCAGATCCAGACTGGTTTCCATTCCTGAATTAGGCTTGGCGGTAAAGTGATAGGGATAGTCCAGCCCCTCGTCGTGCAGCGCCTCACCGAATGCGGTCAGCGTTTCGCCATTGAGATCCCAGTCGATGCCCTGCAAGGCAACGATATCGGGTTGGGTTTCCATCAACACCCGCATCACAGCACGAACCTGCGCATCCCCGCGCCGGATATCGCGCAGCAGAATGCCCGGTCCTTTACGGCTGAGTTCGGTGTTGAAGGTGGCTATGCGTATCGTCTCTGCCTGTGCTGCGAATGGCAGCAAAAGCAGCAGAAAAACACGAATCATGCGGTCTGTGTTGTTTCAGTCGTAGAATAGGCGCGGCGTTTTTCGACAATCAGGTTTGCAATGCGCAGTGTCGCCATTCCTCGCATGATCATGCTAGCAGGCAGAAAGGCCCAAGCGCTCAACGTCCAGATCAGCGTCTGGGGGCTGTTCAGCGAGATCGGGCTCACATAATCGGTCAGGATCTTGATCAGAGCCGGGATTACAAACGGCAGCAGGACGCCGATCGAGATGTTCAACCGTCCATCACGCTGCAGACGGGTCACGACATCGCCACCCTTGGTCGGATCGAACAGCGGCAGATTGGTCCAGACGTTGAAGGCTCCGTTTCCGGTGGGCCAACCACGTATTTTCACCGCGTAGTAGAAACTGGCGATTGTGACCATAGCTGCGACATAGGCCACACTGGCAGCGATACGAACAAGTTCGATCAGCGGCGCGCTTGCGTTGACAGGCAGCATCAACACGATCAGACGCACGGGTGAATAGGGGAAATCGACCACATTGGCGACGCCCAACCCGATCACATAAAAACCTGAGGTCAATTCTGTCGGCGAATAGGCGTTTTTGCAGATCAGCGTCAGGAAAGCGACCATCGAAACCAGCCCAACAAAGCGCAGGCGGTTCACTGGTGGTGCGTCGCGAAATTCAAT
Source organism: Ruegeria sp. CDSC045 (assembly GCF_059610725.1). Classification (NCBI taxonomy): domain Bacteria; kingdom Pseudomonadati; phylum Pseudomonadota; class Alphaproteobacteria; order Rhodobacterales; family Roseobacteraceae; genus Ruegeria; species Ruegeria sp. CDSC045. The sequence continues at coordinate 124,359 of NZ_JBXWOE010000011.1, read as the reverse complement.
AAAGCTTGGGAAGGCCGAATTATATTCGGCGAAGGTCAGGAAAAACGCGAGAATGGCGAGAAAGACGACAATCTCGGTCCCATTCGTTGATGATACGGGCAAGTACAACGCGGGTGTCAGCACCAAAAGTGCAACCAATATTCCCCGAATTGCCGCCCCTGTTGTGCGCGCAATCACTATCCGAACCCTTTCAAACTGGATTAGCCGATTCTTTGCCGACTTCATTCCAACTTGTGCCTGCCACGTTACCGTTGCAGCAGATGTCATCTCTCACCAATGTTTTGCCATGGTGGGTGCCTGTACCCGCCGACATTGGCGATAAGCGACATTTCGCTCAAGCCAGGTGGCAGAAAACACTCAATTTTGGGCAAAATGATGGCGCAACTGGTGCGGGATTGCATCATTTTTGACGCAAATCCGACGTGTGTTTCAAGTCGAGACCTATATGTAGTGGTTTCGCCGTTCAGAACCCCAAGAAGGCGAATGGGGACGCCGTGGCGTCCCCATAAAGTTGAGTATCAACAGATTCGTTCCCAGAATCACACCCAGGGGCGTGCCTGGCCCGCATGATCCTCGAATTTCTCGATGTGATGGTCTTTTTCCATCGTCAGGCCAATATCGTCCAGACCGTTCAGCAGGCAGTGCTTACGATGAGAATCCACCTCGAATTCGATCACGACACCATCGGATGTGGTGATCTGCTGATCTTCCAGATGCACGGTCATGCGGGCGTTTTCGCCTCTATGCGCGTCTTCCATCAGAACTGCATGATGTTCTTCCTCGACCACGATGGGCAGGATACCGTTCTTGAAGCAGTTGTTGAAGAAGATGTCGGCAAAGCTGGTCGAGATCACAACCTTGATGCCGAAATCCTTGATCGCCCAGGGCGCGTGTTCGCGCGATGAGCCGCAGCCGAAATTGTCGCCGGCCACCAGAATCTCGGTTTGCCTATAAGCGGGTTTGTTCAGAATGAACTCTTCATTCTCACCGCCGTGATCATGATAGCGCATCTCGTCAAACAGTACGACGCCAAGGCCGGATCGTTTGATCGTTTTCAGGTGCACTTTCGGAATGATCATATCGGTGTCGATATTGATCAATGGCATCGGGGCGGCCACCCCGTGGACTTTGTCAAACTTTTCCATGTCTACACTCCTGCGGGGGAGGGCCGCGCCCATGCCCCGCGTTTAAGCTTGTTTCGCTTCAGTTGTTTCGCCTTTGGGTGCGTCTTTGATGAAGAGCGCCATGAAGACCAGGCCCAGACCGTTGAACACCATTTCGATCCCCAGCAGGATGCCGAGCAGTTGCAACAGCACGACGGGATCGGTTGCTGCGAACCGCCAGATGAGCATCGCCAGAACAATCGACATCACGCCCGAGATCAGTGTCGCCCAGAAATACTGCGTACCTTTCATCTGGAACGACAAAATGACCCGCGCAATACCGCCTGCCATGAACAGGATCAGGCAGACCGTGGCCAGCGTCACGGTGCCCTGCAGCGGGTGATCCAGGAAGGACCAGCCCAGAAACAGCATCACCGCACCCATAATAAGCGACAGGATCTTGTTGCCGGTGCCCTCGACGGTGAACCCGCCGACCACCTGCAATGCCCCTGAAATCAGCAGCAGTACGCCGGTCACCACCGTTACGGCAATCGACGCCACTGCAGGCGCACCCAGCACAAAAAGGCCGAACACTATGGACAGAAGCCCCATCAGGAGCCATTTGATCCAGTCACTCATGTCTTAAATCCCTCAAATATCCAGTTATGAGGGCAGCTTACATCAACTCGCGGACGTCTGTCAGCCGTCCTGTGATTGCCGCTGCGGCAGCCATTGCGGGGCTTAGCAGGTGGGTGCGCCCGCCACGGCCCTGACGGCCTTCGAAGTTGCGGTTCGAGGTCGCGGCGCAGCGCTCGCCCGGTTGCAACTGGTCGGGGTTCATCGCAAGGCACATGGAACATCCCGCCAGACGCCATTCGAACCCGGCCTCTTTGAAGATCTCGGCCAGACCTTCTTCCTCGGCCTGCGCGCGGACAAGGCCTGAACCGGGCACAACCATCGCCCGCATCCCGTCCTTGATCTTTTTGCCCTTCAGAATCTCGGCAGCGGCGCGCAGGTCCTCGATGCGGCCGTTGGTGCAGGACCCGATAAAGACGGTGTCGATTTCAACGTCGCTGAGCTTCTGACCGGCTTCCAGACCCATATATTCGATCGACCGGCGGGCCGCATCGACTTTGCCGCCTTCGAAATCCTCGGGGTGAGGCACGGATGCAGTGATCGGCAGCACGTCCTCGGGGCTGGTGCCCCAGGTGACGACCGGCGCGATGTCTTCGCCGCGCAGGGTGATGACCTTGTCGAAATGCGCGTCTTCGTCGGTGAACAGCGTTTTCCACCAGTCCATCGCCGCTTCCCACTGGGCCCCTTTCGGCGCGTGTGGGCGGCCTTTGACATATTCGAACGTGGTCTCATCCGGGGCGATCAGGCCGGCGCGGGCGCCGCCTTCGATGGCCATGTTGCAGACGGTCATGCGGCCTTCCATCGACAGATTGCGGATCGCTTCGCCGCAATATTCGATGACATAGCCGGTGCCGCCGGCGGTACCGGTCTCGCCGATCACGGCCAGAGTGATATCCTTGGCGGTCACGCCCGGCTGCAGTGTGCCGGTGATTTCCACCTTCATGTTCTTGGATTTCTTCTGGATCAGGGTTTGCGTGGCCAGAACATGCTCGACCTCAGAGGTGCCGATGCCATGGGCCAGAGCACCAAACGCGCCATGGGTAGCGGTGTGGCTGTCGCCGCAAACAACAGTCATGCCGGGCAGGGTCCAACCCTGTTCGGGTCCGACGATATGCACGATGCCCTGGCGAACGTCATTCACCGGGTAATAGTGAATGCCGAAATCCTTGGCGTTCTTGTCCAGTGCTTCGACCTGAATGCGCGATTCGGGGTTTTCGATGCCGTTCACGCGATCCGGCGTGGTGGGCACGTTGTGATCCGGTACCGCGATGGTCTTTTCCGGTGCGCGTACCGGGCGACCCGCCATACGCAGGCCTTCGAACGCCTGCGGGCTGGTCACTTCGTGGACCAGATGGCGGTCGATATACAGCAGGCAGGTGCCATCATCGGCTTCGTGCGCGACATGGGCATCCCAGATCTTGTCATAGAGTGTTTTGGGGGACATCGGTCCTCTCCCGTATGTATTGAGATTTAGCTGGCGAGTGGCTGGACGCCGCTTATAGGCGGGCCAGAACCGTGCGGGCGGCCCCAAAGAACCGTTCACGCAGTCGCGTGCGGTCTTGCAACGTAGGTGCTGGGGTCAGATTGAGTCTCATGCGCATCAGATATATCGCGTCAGTCCGTCAATCAAGGCGCAATCCGGCGACGGGCTTGCATCATGCGTCAACGCTGTCCAAGCTGGCAAGCAGGAGACGTGCATGAACCCAGACCTGATACCCAGTTCGCTGTCTGATCTGTATCAGACCATGATCGAGGCCTTTTCCCTGCAATTCGATAGACTGGTCGATCTGGTCATTACACCGGGCTGGCGTCAGCATCAGCTGGTCATCATCCTGGGTCTCTGGGCGCTGGCCTATGTGTTGAAGCTGGTTACGCAGGGCCGATGGGAGGCCTGGGCCCGTGCCCGCTCTGGTTGGCCCAAATGGCGGTTGCGCACGCTGATCCAGCTGATGCAGCGTCTGACGCTTGTCTATTTCGTCACGCTGTCCTGGATGCTGTATCTGGTGATGCAGCAGATCACCTGGCCATCGCGCAGCTATATCATCGGGGTGGTGGCAACATTGGCGACCGCCTGGCTGGCGATTGCGTTAGTGGCCCGTCTGGTCCGAAACCGGACGCTGCGGCGAATTTTCAAATGGGCAATGTGGGCTTATGCGACGCTGATTGCGCTGAACTTGACCGATGACGTCGCTGGGTTTCTGGATGGGGTGGCGATCTCGATCGGGGATCTGCACCTCTCGGCGTTGGGTATCCTCAAGGCGCTTTTGCTGATTGGCGTGTTGTTGACGCTGGCCCGTCTTGGCACCGGTGCTGCTGAACGTGGCCTCAAACGCAATGACGATATCTCGCCGTCAATGCAGGTCTTGTTGGCCAAGGGATTACAGGTCGTCATCTATGGCGCCGTCTTCATGGCCGCCATTCGGACGCTGGGCTTTGATTTGACTGGTATTGCGCTGTTGTCGGGGGCCATTGGTGTCGGCATCGGCTTTGGTTTGCAGAAAGTGGTGTCGAATCTGATCTCGGGCATCATCATCCTGATGGATCGGTCGATTAAACCGGGCGATGTGATTTCGCTGGGCGACACGTTTGGCTGGATCAACGCGCTGGGCGCGCGCTATGTCTCGGTGGTAACGCGGGATGGGCGCGAATACCTGATCCCGAACGAGGATTTGATCACCAATCAGGTGGTGAACTGGTCGCATTCGGACCGGTTCGTACGGCTGGATCTGACATTTGGCACAAGTTACACGGATGACCCCCATAATGTGCGGGCAACGGCCATCCATGCGGTTAAATCTGTCGAGCGTGTGCTCAGTGGCAGCGGACATGACGCGGTCTGCCACATTACGGGGTTCGGCGACAGCAGCGTGGATTACGTGCTGCGATTCTGGATCAGCGATCCGACCAAAGGGCTGACCAATATACGGGGCAATGTCTATCTGGCGCTGTGGGACGCATTCAAGTCTGAAGGCATCTCGATCCCGTTCCCGCAGCGAGAGGTGCGCGTGCTGAATGACGACACCGATGCGCAACAGCTTGCCACCGACTAAGCAATCGTTGCGACCCTTTCGCCCCGTGTTCATTGAAATGTTGCAATCTCCTTGCTACCTTATTAGTACCCCGGCGCCGGGATATCATGGCGCGCAGCAAAGGAGGACTATGTCCTGTCTCTACACACTCAGGCGGGTTTGCCCGCCGAAGATGGGGCCAACATGATGGCCCACTCTCAGTCAATCAGCGACAAGCTGCTTGAACGTATCCTTTCCTCACTTTCCGATGACAAGGCCGAAGACGTCGTGCAGATCAACCTGCAGGGCAAGTCGTCCGTCGCGGATCACATGGTTATTGCCTCGGGTCGGTCGACCCGTCAGGTCTCGGCCATGGCGGAAAAGCTGACGGATCGCATCAAGCAGGAATTCGGTTTCACCTCGAAGGTCGAAGGCAAGGATGCTGGCGACTGGGTGCTGATCGATACGGGCGACGTGGTCGTTCATATCTTCCGCCCCGAAGTGCGTGAATTCTATCAGCTGGAAAAGATGTGGCAGCCTGCGGGCAGCAGCGCCTCGGCGAACTGAGGCGCTATCCCGGCCTGCATTAACGGGCCGGAGGCGAGAGAGATATGCGGATCAGCATAGTTGCGGTCGGGCGATTGCGCGCCGGACCCGAGAAATCCCTGCTTGATGATTACCTGACCCGATTTGATCGGACCGGCCGCGCGCTGGGCCTTGGGCCTGCGCGGGTGATCGAGGTCGAAGACAAGAAAAACGCAGGGATGGGGGCCGAGGCCACATTGCTGCGCAAGGCGCTGCCCAAAGGCACCGTAATCTGCACGCTGGATGAACGGGGGCGGGTGATGTCCTCGCCCGATTTTGCCCAAAAGCTGGGCAGTTGGCGCGATGCGGGGCGGCAGGATCTGGCGCTGATCATTGGCGGTGCCGACGGAATAGATCCTGATCTGCGCGCCGAGGCGGATTTCTCCATCTCTTTCGGGTCCATGGTCTGGCCCCACATGCTGGTCCGTGTGATGCTGGCCGAGCAACTTTATCGGGCCGCAACCATCCTGTCGGGCGGTCCCTATCACCGGGTCTGACATGGCGCAGCTATTGATCGTTTACCATTCACGCACCGGCGGCGCCCGGCAGATGGCCGAAGCTGCAGCCGAAGGCGCGCGCGATGAGGCCGACACCGTTTTGAAGCCCGCAGAGCGGGCCGGACCCCAAGATCTGCTGACCGCAGATGGTTATATCTTCTGCGCACCCGAAAACCTGGCGGCGATTTCGGGCGTGATGAAAGAGTTTTACGACCGCTGTTATTATCCGGTTCTTGGTCGCATCGAAGGTCGCCCCTATGCCCAGATGATCTGTGCCGGGTCAGACGGGCAGAATGCGGCACGACAGACGGCCCGAATTGCAACCGGATGGCGGCTGAAAGAAGTTCAGTTGCCGTTGATCATATGCACCCATGCACAAACGCCCGAGGCGATCCTGGCCGAAAAACGCATCCCCGAAGAGGCGCTGCAGGCATGCCGCGACTTGGGGCAGGCGATGGCCGCAGGGCTGGCGTTGGGCGTGTTCTGAGGTCAGTTCAGCGGCACAACAATGGTTTCGTCCGCCCAGCCATCCACGCTGCAACGGGCCTGTATCTGGACCTGCGATGTACCATCCGGAATTGCCACCCCGCCCAGCGAGCGGGTAAAGGGCTGTTCCGTCTCATGCGGGTGATGCAACACACGCATCCCCAGCTCATTCCCATCCATATCCAGCACACGCCAGCCATCGGCATAGTGATCCCATCCGGTGTCCGGATGCCGGATCGTCACGTCGAAACGCCAACTGCCACCGCTGGACGAGGCGTTGACCTGCTCGATCGTTGGCGGATCGGCTAGGGTGGGGCTGGCCAGAAAGGTGCAGAGAATCACATATCGCATGTTTCGATCCTAAACTCTTGGCGGGCCCAAAAAAGGTTTTCTTTTTGGCTGCATAGCGTTTTACGCGGGTAGATCCGACTCCAAACGGAGGGCTGGGGAATTGTCCACGGCAGCAAACCGACATCCTAGTGCTGCCAGATCGCCAACAGCACGTGGGCAACTTCTATGCAACCAGTTGCAATCACTATAGTATCAGAGCAACACATGAAACGTAGTTTGCTCGCACAACCAATAGCTTCAGTATGGTTCGTTATCGGGCAAGGTCGATCTGCATGTCGGGATCAATTCCTCTATTTGCTCTATAAGTATGTCAAAATCACTCAGTTGCGTTCGGTGATTGGAAATGGCGCAGCGCAGCGCATAAGTTGAACCAACTCTCGTGTCAGAGAGCGCCGCAACCCCATCTTCCTGCAGTCGCAGCATGACTTCTCGGTTGAGGGCTTCGAGATTGGATTCCGTCATATTGGGCAGGCAAATGCGAAAGCACACGATGTCCAACATAGGATCGGCCAATAGTTCGATATCCTGTGCCACTCGGATGCGATCCGCCAGATACTCTGCTTGGTTGATGTTCTGGTCGATCAGCCGACCAAATTTTTCGACACCATGCTCCTTCAGGCTCATCCAAACCTTAAGCGCCCGGAACCCGCGCGATGTCTGAATGCCAAAATCATGTAGCCAATCGGCTGCGGCGACGCCACGTGGTTCCTTCTCCAAGTATGACTGGCTAAGTGCGAAAGTATCAACATGTTGCGATTTGTCTTTGACCACGCAACAGCCAACTTCAAACGGTGCATGCAGCCATTTATGTGGGTCCAGCGCAACAGAGTCAGCTTTGTCCAGACCGTTTAGCTTATCTCCGTTTTTAGGAGCAATAGCGGCTAGTGCTCCGATGCAACCGTCCACGTGAAGCCAGAGACCTTCGCGCCGGGACACATCTGCGAGTGCGGACAAATCGTCAATTGCGCCGGTGTTGATAGTTCCAGCTGTTGCGATAATGGCGACTGGCTGGATGCCATGCGCGCGGTCTTCGGCAATCTGTGCACGCAAGGCTGTAACGTCCATCGTAAAGTCTGATCGGGATGGCAGGCACCGCAGGGAATTTGATCCAAGGCCCAGCACTTCCATTGCAGTCAGATGGCAGCCATGAACCTGATCGGACGCATAAAACGCCAGCTTGGCACCGCCGACCCCATGTTCCCTGATGGTTTTCTGGCCGAGCGCTGTGTTGCGCGCAACCGTGAGGCCTATCAGGTTGGCTACGGAGCCACCACTGGTCAAAGTTCCACTTGCACCAGCCGGGAACCCGACCATGGTCTTGAGCCAGTCCACTACTTGCTGGTCCATAAGAGCTGCGGCGTGATTTCCACCGCCGAGGTTTGACCCCAGAATGGCAGCTAAAAAGTCGCCGAGAGCGCCGGTAAAATTGCTGGCACCCATATACCACATCCAAAACCTGGGATGGATGTTACCCATTGGATAGGGCAGCAAGTTGGTTTTCATCTCTTCAAAGACTGTATCAAGTGGCATTCCCGATCTCGGTAGCGCTTCTTTGTATGTCGCGCGCACGCTGTCTGGCATGTTTTGCCAAACAGGAGATTCGCGCACATTGGAAAGCCGAGACACAGCTTCATCCACCATGCGGTACGCCGTGGCACGCATGGCCTCCCAGTCTTCCGGGTCGAGTGTTTCTTCCTGATGCAGCATTCTGTCCATTACTCGCCCGCCATTTGCGCACTTGGTGTGGACAGGGAAATCGCGCGTTCCTCGTCGGTCATCTCGGCCTCGATGTCGTCAAACAAAGGCGTCGAAAGATAGCGTTCAGCCGTATCTGGCAACATCGCCAAGATAACGGATCCTTCAGGGGCGGTCTTAGCAACTTGCAGTGCTGCCAGAACCGTGCCGCCACCTGACACCCCCGTCAGAATGCCCTCTTTCTGGGCAAGCTGCTGTGCCATTTTGATCGCGCCAGGACCGGCGACAGGCATCAGTTCGTCAAATGATCCATTGTCCAAAGCTTCTTGCAACACAGCCGGGATAAAGTCAGGTGACCAACCTTGAAACGGGTGTGGTTGCCAAGCCGAATGACCGGCGACAGGGCTGCCATCAGAATTGCGATCCTGCGCAATCCCACTTCCTACGAGTCCGGCATTCTCGGGTTCGGTCAGAATAATCCGGGTATCGGGTGACTCGCGACGCAGCACGCGCGCGACTCCGGTCAATGTCCCTCCTGTGCCAAATCCCGTTACAAAGTGTGTCAGCGGCTTGTCCTTGAAATCTGCGATAATTTCAGGACCTGTTGTCATTTCATGAACTTTTGCATTCGCGTCCGTTTCAAATTGACGGGCCAGAAACCAACCGTTGGCCTCGGCCAGCTCCACCGCCTTGTTGTACATTCCCATCGCCTTTTCGGCCCGCGGTGTCAGCACCACTTTCGCCCCCAACACCCGCATGAGGCGCCGCCGTTCGACGGAAAAACTGTCCGCCATTACGATCACCAATGGATAGCCCTTTGCAGCACACACCATCGCCAGACCAATCCCGGTGTTGCCGCTGGTTGCCTCAACAACCGTTTGGCCCGGTTTTAGTGCACCGCTATTTTCGGCCTCTTCGATAATGCTAAGCGCTAGCCTGTCTTTGACAGATGCTGCGGGGTTGAAAAATTCGGCTTTGACAAAAAGCTCTACGTGATCGGGTGCCAGATTGTTGATCCGGACTACCGGCGTTTGTCCGATTGTTTCGTTGATATTTGCGTAAATCACTTTCCTGGCCCCTCTTTGAATGGATGATGTTCTGCATTAATGTACTGACTTTGCCCGATGGTTCGCGCACAAGCTTGCAGACAGCTTGTAGAAATGGTGTAGAATTCCGCGACTTCTGATAGATTTCTTTCATGAAATTCTGTTTTGGCAATTTTGAGCTGGACCACGCTGCCGCTGAATTGCGGTATTCGGACGGTCAAGGCGTTCATCTTGAACGGCAAGTTTTCCTGTTGCTGAGCTTATTGGTCCAAAACGGCTCGCGCGTGACGACATTGGACGAAATTGTCACCAAAATCTGGAATGGCGCACCAATTTCAGACGCCGCTATTGCAAGCCGTATCCGATCTGCCCGTGCCGCTTTGGGGGATGACGGGAAAACGCAAAGCATCATCCGCACGATCCGGGGACAGGGCTTTCGGTTCGAATTGCCGGTGACTAAAAAGGTCGACGCAAACCTCGCAGAGACGCTGATCATCAATGAAGGGGTCGCTCCATCCATTGCCGTGTTGCCGTTTCAGGCCTTTGGAGAAACAGATCAGGCTAGGGTGATCGCTCCGGCCCTTGCACATGAATTGATTGTGTCGTTGTCGCTGACAAAGTGGGTGACGGTCATTGCGCGCGCCTCAAGTTTCCAACTCGGTAGCGTTGCAAACACGCAAAGTGTGCGCGAGCAGTTAGATGTAAGATATGTGCTGTCGGGTAGCGTCGAGATTAACGGACCAAATCTGACCGTGTCTCCGGTGCTTGCTGCTGCGGATTCCGGACAAGTGATCTGGGCTGATCGCTACACTGGCCTGATTGATGACATTTTTTCTATCAAGGCCGATGTCACCAATTCTGTAGTAGCGGCGGTCGAACTCCATGTTCCGCGCCATCAGGCCGCCGAGGCCCGACGGCAGGATATTGAATCCCTCGACGCCTGGAGCTTTTTCCACCTTGGACTAAACCACATTTATCGGTTCACCCAAGAAGACAACGCTTTGTCTGCCAGATATTTCAAAGAAGCTCTTGCCCGTGCGCCCAATTTTGCACGTGCCCATGCCGGGCTTTCTTTCGTTTCTTTCCAGAAGGCGTTTACCGGTTTCGGCGCCGATCGCGGTGTTGCCGCTCAGGATGCCTTATCTGCTGCTGAACGGGCAATGGAACAGGCCCCCGATGACCCGTTTTCCAATTTTGTGCTTGGGCGTAGCTATTGGATTCAGCAAGATTTGGATACCGCGTTGCATTACTTGCAACAGGCTGTTTCGCTAAATCCAAATTATGCGCAGGGTCACTACTCGCTCGGTCTAGTGCAAGCGTTGAACGGTGTCAGTGATAACATTGACCAACGTGCAGATCTGGCGACGCGCCTCAGCCCGCTAGACCCGTTGCTCTATGGAATGCACGGTATGAAAGCATGGGCACGGATCAATAGTTGCCAATGGGAAGAGGCCGCGCATTGGGGGGATCTGTCTGCACGCACACCCGGCGCGCATTTCCTCATCGATATGTTAGCGGCTATGGCCCATCAGGCGAATGGAAACATAGAAGACGGCCGTAGATTTGCTGATTGCGCCCGCAGGCGTCGCCCGGACGCGTCACTTGATCATTTTTTCGCGGCCTTTCCCCTTCCTAAGGGTGAGGCAAGAAACACAACACGTGCAGCGCTCACAGCGTTAGGATTCTAGGATTCCTTCAGAAATCAGCGCCGTGATTGGTTTTGGTGAGCGACCAAAAAGTAACGAGCGCCGTTACCAACGATAAGTAATCATTGGATTGAGGCGCAGCAATCGGCATTTTGGGCTTAAATCGGCAATTCATTGTGCGTTGATCAAAAAATTCGTTTCGACCCACACGAAAACCTGCTCGCAACAAGGAAGAACTAAAGGCGGCGCAGTAACGCCACAGCCATGGCATTAGATCACGACGGCGTATTGTCTGCCTGTGCCAGTAGGATCGCGCGGGATTGCGAGGCGAATTCGCGTCGGTAAAGCAGGCCTGCAGTGATAACTGTGCCGACGATCAACGCGAGTGGCCCCAAAAACCATGCAAGCAAGGCCAGTGCGAAATAGGTAGAGCGCAGCCCGCGGTTAAAGCTGCGGGCGGCGGTGACACAGATCTCGGCCGATTGCGTGGCGCGGGGATAGGCGATGGGATCCTCGGGCTCATTCGGGACCGCGGCCATCAGTACCGCGCAATAGCCGAACAGACGATGCGCCCAGACATATTTCAGAAAGGCATTGGCCAGCAGCAGCACGACGGCGAGTATCTTGATCTCCCACACCAGGGCTGGAAAGCTGCCGATGGCCAGATCACTGGCGACTCCGGCCAGACGCTCGGTATTGCCCAGCAGGGCCAGGCCACCACCGATGGCAATCATCGTGGTCGAGGCAAAGAAGGTACTGCCTTGCCGCATCGTGGCCACGACCTGCGCGTCAAACATCCTTGGCTGACGGGTGACCATCTCGCGCATCCAGTCGCGGCGATACTCATCCATCATCAAGGCCACTGACCGCTTCTTTGGCGACGGGTTTTCGATCATCCACCCAAGGCACAGCCAGGCCCCCATCATCAGCGTTATGGCGGCAAAATCCAAAGGGGCAAACAGAGCGGCGCGGTCAATCCAGGTCATGGCCGTGACAGTACTTCCGGAAGTCGGAACTTGCCATACTGACAAATTGGTAATATTATTTTACCAAACCAAGGAGCCTGCCATGGAAATGCCAAAGCCAAGCCCTGATGTCTTGCGTCGCAAAGATGCGGTGGTGGCGCGCCTGTCGGGGGTTCTGCCGGACGACGCGATCATTCATGACCCGGCCGAGACACGCGCCTATGAATGTGATGCTTTGACCGCCTATAGATGCCCGCCGATGCTGGCGGTTTTGCCTTCGACCACGCAGCAGGTCTCGGATATCTTGCGCATTTGCCATGACGAAGGCGTGCCGGTGGTACCGCGTGGTGCGGGTACGTCGCTGGCCGGGGGCGCGCTGCCAACAGCTGATTGCGTCATACTGGGCGTGGCCCGGATGAACGACGTGCTAGAGGTTGATTATGACAACCGATTCATCAAGGTCCAGACTGGGCGCACCAACCTGAGTGTCACCGGCGCGGTCGAGGAAGAGGATTTCTTTTATGCCCCCGATCCGTCGTCGCAACTGGCTTGCGCGATTGCGGGCAATATCGCGATGAATTCCGGCGGGGCGCATTGCCTGAAATACGGGGTGACCACGAACAACCTGCTGGGTGTGACCCTGGTGATGATGGATGGCTGCGTAGTCGAAATCGGTGGCGCTCATCTGGACGCGCCGGGTCTTGACCTGCTGGGGGTGATCTGCGGGTCCGAAGGGCAACTGGGCGTCGTCACCGAAGCGACCCTGCGCATCCTGCGCAAGCCAGAAGGCGCACGGCCCGTCCTGATGGGGTTTGATGACAATGAAATCGCAGGCCAATGCGTTTCGGACATCATCAAGTCCGGTATCTTGCCTGTTGCGATTGAGTTCATGGATCGCCTGTGCATTCAGGCCTGCGAAAACTTTGCACATGCCGGGTATCCGGAATGCGAAGCATTGTTGATTGTCGAGGTCGAAGGCTCGGAGGCCGAGATCGACAGCCAGCTGGCCAAGATTGTCGAGATTGCAAAACGCCACGATCCGGTCGAGCTGCGCGAGAGCCAGTCGGCGGATGAAAGCGCCCGGATCTGGTTGGGCCGCAAATCGGCCTTTGGCGCCATGGGGCAGATGAACGACTATATGTGCCTGGATGGGACCATCCCGGTATCGGCGCTGCCCGCCGTATTGCGCCGGATTGGTGAGCTGAGCGATGAGTTCGGCCTGCCGGTTGGAAATGTATTCCATGCCGGCGACGGGAACATGCACCCTTTGATCCTGTTTGATGCCAACAAACCCGGCGACCTCGAAAAATGTGAGGCGTTCGGGGCGGAAATCCTGAAACTTTGTGTGGATGAGGGCGGTTGCCTGACCGGCGAGCACGGTGTGGGAATTGAAAAGCGCGATCTGATGCATCATCAATATGCCCCTGCCGATCTTGAGGCGCAGATGGCGGTTAAGGATGTGTTCGATCCAGGATGGTTGCTGAACCCCGCCAAAGTGTTCCCGCTGGATGCCTCCGAATCCCGTCGCGACCCGCAAATGGCTGCAAATAGGCTCTAACAAAGAGAAATATGATGAAACCCACGTCAGAAACTGAACTGGCCCAGATGGTGGCCGGGTTGACAGGCGCCGTGCGTATCGCCGGCGGCGGCACCCGTGGTATCGCGGGGCCTGACGAAGTGATTGAGACCGGCAGGCTGACCGGCATCACACTGTATGAACCCGGTGCCCTGACGCTGGTTGCGCAGGCCGGGACACCGTTGGCCGAGGTTGAGGCCGCATTAGACGCCGAGGGCCAGCAACTGGCCTTTGAACCGATGGACCACCGCGGCTTGCTGGACACCGAAGGCGAGCCGACAATCGGCGGTGTGGTTGCTGCTAACATTTCCGGGCCACGCCGAATTCAGGCAGGCGCATGTCGCGATTTCTTGCTGGGGGTGCGATATGTCGATGGCACCGGGCAGGTGATCAAAAATGGCGGGCGGGTGATGAAGAATGTCACTGGCTATGATCTGGTCAAGCTGATGTGTGGGTCCTGGGGAACGTTGGGTGTGCTGACCGAAGTATCGCTGAAAGTCCTGCCCAAACCGGATCACACAGCAACCCTGTCAGTGACCGTATCTGATGCAGATGTAGCGATAAAAACGCTGTCCGCCGCGCTTAGATCTCCGTTCGAGGTCACTGGCGCAGCTTATGACCCAGAAAGCGAAAAAGCCTTGATTAGAGTTGAAGGTTTTGCCGATTCCGTCGCTTACAGAACCGAGAGGCTGACATCCGAACTGTCTGAGTTCGGCCAGATCGCAAATGTCGATGAACCGGCAACGCTGTGGACGGCGATCCGCGATGTTCACGCGTTCCGGGGCAAGACTGGCGACGTGTGGCGTCTGTCTGTCACACCCGGTGACGCCCCGATGATCGCGGCGCGGGCCGAGGCTGAACAGGTGCTCTACGACTGGGGCGGGGGTCTGATCTGGCTGCGTCTTCCTGCGGGAACCGATTTGCGGGCGCGTCTTGGCACTTTTTCTGGTCATGCAACCCTTGTGCGCGGCGATGCGGAAATGGTCGAGCGGCTGGGCCGGTTCCAGCCTGAGAGTGTAGCTACACAGGCTCTAATAAAAGGCATTCGGGCGAAATTCGACCCCCGAGGGCTGTTTAACCCGGGGCTCATGGGGTAGGGTAATGCAGACAGATTTCACCGAAAAACAGTTGCAGGATCCGGCGATCCAGCGATCGAACCAGATCCTGCGCAGCTGTGTTCATTGCGGCTTTTGTACTGCCACCTGCCCGACTTATCAGGTGCTGGGGGATGAGCTCGACAGCCCGCGCGGACGGATCTACCTGATCAAGGACATGCTTGAGAATGAGCGTGTCCCGGATGAGAAAACCGTCAAACATATCGACCGCTGCCTGTCCTGTTTGGCCTGCATGACCACCTGTCCGTCGGGCGTTCACTATATGCACCTGGTCGATCACGCGCGCGAGTATATCGAGCAAAACTACAAACGCCCACTGACCGATCGCCTTCTGCGTTGGGTTCTGGCGCAGATTCTGCCCTATCCGACGCGGTTTCGCTGGGCCCTGATCGGGGCCAAGCTGGGCCGTCCCTTTCGGTTTCTGATGCCGGATGCGCGGCTGCGGGCGATGCTGGAGATGGCACCAAAACATATCCCTCCGGTCAGCCGCAACGATGACCCGCAACGCTTTGCCCCTAAAGGAGCGCCGAAAAAGCGCGTGGCACTGATGACAGGCTGCGCCCAAAAGGCGCTGAACACGGATATCAACGATGCCACGATTCGCCTGCTGACCCGGCTGGGCTGCGAAGTCGTTGTGGCCAAAGGCGCGGGATGCTGTGGTGCGCTGACCCATCACATGGGCAAGGTGGCTGACAGCCACAAAGCGGCGGCGGCCAATATACAGGCCTGGACCAATGAGATCGATGGCCAGGGGCTGGATGCCGTCGTCATCAACACCTCGGGTTGTGGTACGACCGTCAAGGATTACGGGCACATGTTCCGAAACGAGGATTTGGCGGCAGATGCCGCGCGGGTTTCGGAGATTGCCATGGATATCAGCGAATTGCTGGTGCAGCTGGACCTGCCCGGAGGCCAGCACAAGGGCATGACCGTCGCCTATCATGCCGCTTGTTCTTTGCAGCATGGGCAAAAGATCAAAAACCATCCCAAAGACCTGCTGAAGAACGCGGGTTTCACCGTGTTAGAGCCTTCAGACAGCCATCTGTGCTGTGGCAGCGCCGGGACCTATAACCTGATGCAGCCCGAAATCTCGGGTCAGTTAAAGCAACGCAAGGTTCGGACGCTTGAGGCTAAGAACCCCGATGTTATCGCTGCAGGCAATATTGGTTGCATGATGCAGATCGGTTCGGCCACGCAGATACCTATTTTGCATACGGTCGAGCTGTTGGATTGGTCCACCGGCGGGCCATTGCCGCGTGCGATGCAGCAGGGTCATGAGGTGGGAACGGCCGTGCCGATCCTGCGTTAGCTACCTGATGCAGGGCTGCATCAGGTAGAACGGGAAACGTGCTATACTGTCGATGCCCTATTTTCGCCGTACCTGACAGCTATGAACATATGCCGAAAGCAACGCCGGAGAACCGCTTGAGAAACTGGATCAAGGCTTTGGCGCTGGCACTCATACCGATGGCTGCAACGGCGCAGGATAGCGGGCTGAAGAGTCTGGACACCACCGATGCCGGGCGGGCCTGGATGGCTGTCGGGCGCTTGAATATTGACGGCGAAGCATTTTGCACCGCGACGCTGATTGCGCAGAACCAGGTGCTGACGGCAGCGCATTGTCTTTATGATAAGGCCACAGGCCAACGTATTGACCTGTCTAAGGTCGAATTTCTTGCCGCCTGGCGTCTGGGTCGGGCATCAGCCTATCGTGCGGCGCGCAGGGCGGTGATTCACCCCGATTACTTTTACGACGACGAAACCCCGACCAACCGGATCGGTAGCGATATTGCGCTGATCGAGCTATGGCAGCCAATCCGCAGTACCTCGGTCATTCCATTTGATACCGGCGATCGGCCCGTTCGCGGACAGGAAGTTGGGGTTGTGTCCTATGCGAAGGACCGCGCCGAGGCGCCATCACTGCAAGAGGTCTGCTCGGTCGTGACCGGCGTTTCCGAGGTTCTTGTCCTGTCCTGTGATGTCGAGTTTGGATCCTCCGGCGCCCCGGTATTTGCGTTCGAGGGCGAAAGACCACGGATCGTCTCGGTCGTGGCGGCCAAGGCGGAATTCAATGGCGAGCCTGTGGCCATAGGTACCGCGGTCGAGGTTTCGTTGCCTTTGCTGCGGAGTGAACTGTCCGCCGGGCGCGGATTCAGCGGCTCGGAAACCGGCGATTCGGCAAGCCGTCATATTGGCGCCAGGTTCGTCCGGCCATGATGCGATTTTGGGCAAGCCTGTTTTTATGCCTGGCTATGATGACAACGATGTCCCAGGCGCAAAGTGCAAAACGCAAACTCACCGACCGCGATGACCTATATGGCTGGGAGGCCGTCGGCCGCCTGGATATCGGCTCCGAGGGGTTTTGTACGGGTACGTTGATCGCACAGGATCTGGTACTGACCGCGGCCCATTGCGCCTTGGACAAAAGAACCGGTCAACCTTATGGGCCGGGGCAGGTAACCTTTCGGGCAGGGCTAAGCGACGGAACTGCGTTGGCAGATCGCAAGGTGGTGCAGATCGCGGCACATCCGGATTACACACGTTTCGCTCAACTGTCGCCCGATGCCGTGCGCGTTGATGTCGCGTTGATGCGGCTGGATCAACCGATCCCCTATTCCGTGGCCGATCCCTTTGCGTTGCATAACGGGCGCGTGGCGGGAGATGAGGTCAGTCTTGCATCGTATGGTCGGGGCCGATCGAATGCGATTACGCGGGAACGGTCCTGCAAAATCCTGCAGCGCTATCAGGGCCTGATCACATTCAACTGCGACATTACCTTTGGGTCCTCGGGTTCGGCCCTGTTGGCGCGAAACGGTCCGCGCTGGCAAATACTTTCAGTAGTCTCTGCAGTTGGTACGGATGGTCGGCAGAAAGTGGGATTCGGCATGGAATTGCAGGAAATTGTGGCCGATCTGAAGGCGACTCTGCGCCGGGATGCCCCTAAACCAAAGGCGACAATAAAGCGATTGCAGGTGGGATCAGGCAAGTCGGACACCGGTGCGAAATTCATCAGCTCCGGAGGGGGTTGAACTCGACCAGAACGTTTCCCATGTCAAATGTATCGGGCCGCCGCAAACGGGGCCTGAGACAATCGAACGCCCGTCCGATCGGAGGGCATTACGTTCATCGCTCAAACATGAGGATACGACATATGCGTACATTTGACTTTGCACCGCTGCACCGCGCCACCGTAGGTTTTGACCAGATCGCTGACATGATGGATCGCGTTCTGACCAATGATGTGGCTCAACCCAGCTATCCGCCCTACAACATCGAAAAAACCGATGTCGACACCTATCGTATCTCGGTTGCAGTTGCCGGTTTTTCCGAGGCCGATCTTTCGGTCGAAGTGAAAGAGAATTCGTTGGTCGTCGCCGGTAAGAAAACTGCAGAAGACAAAGATCGCAGCTATCTGCACCGCGGCATCGCCACCCGCGCGTTCGAGCGCCGTTTTGCCCTTGCCGACCACGTTCGTGTCACCGGTGCCAGCCATGAGAACGGCATGCTGAATATCGATCTCAAGCGCGAAGTGCCCGAAGCGCTGAAAGCCCGCCGGATCGAGATTTCGTCCAGCAAGGCCATCGAAAAGGATGTGGTTGACGCCAAAGCCGTAAACTGAGGCAGTCAGTCACCACGCCGCGGTAATCGTTCCTCTCTGGATTACCGCACCATGCGCCCCGCGTTCCTCCAGACGCGGGGCGTTGCCTTTACGGCCAGCTGTACAGCGAAGGTTTGGGCGGATCAGACCGACAGGCAGATGTATTTCATCTCCAGATAGTCTTCCATGCCATGATGGCTGCCTTCGCGGCCCAAGCCGGATTGTTTGACGCCGCCGAACGGGCCCAACTCGGTTGAGATGATGCCGGTGTTCACACCAACGATCCCGTATTCCAGCGCTTCGGCCACTTTGTAAACGCGGCTGAGATCTTTGGCATAGAAATACGAGGCCAGACCAAAGATCGTGTCATTGGCCATGGCGATCACGTCGTCTTCATCCTCGAACTTGAACAGCGGTGCCAGCGGGCCAAAGGTTTCGTCCTGCGCCACCAGCATGTCCTGCGTCACACCGGTGACAATGGTCGGCTCAAAGAAGGTGCCGCCCAGATCGTGCGGCAGGCCACCGGTCAGGATTTGGCCGCCTTTGTCGGTTACGTCCTTGATGTGTTCTTGCACCTTGGCAACGGCGTCATCATTGATCAACGGTCCAGTGGTGATGCCTTCGTTCAGGCCGTCGCCGACGTTCAGAGCCTCGACCGCGGCCTTCAACTTGGCAGCAAACGCGTCATAGACACCGGCCTGCACATAGATGCGGTTGGCGCAGACACAGGTTTGGCCGTTATTGCGGAACTTGCACATCATCGCGCCTTCGACGGCGGCATCCAGATCGGCATCGTCAAATACGATGAACGGCGCGTTGCCGCCCAGCTCCATCGAGCATTTCATCACCTGTTCCGCCGCCTGCCGCAGCAGGATGCGCCCGACTTCGGTTGAGCCGGTAAAGGTCAGCTTGCGCACGCCGGGGTTTTCGCAGAATTCCTTGCCGATTTCGCTGGCGCGCGACGAGGGCACCACGTTGAACACACCGGCGGGGATGCCTGCCTGCTGGGCCAATGCGCCCAGAACCAGCGCCGACAAGGGTGTCTCGGCGGCAGGCCGGGCGACAAAGGCGCATCCGGCGGCAAGCGCCGGCCCGGCCTTACGGGTGATCATCGCATTGGGGAAGTTCCAGGGCGTGATCGAGGCCGCAACGCCGATGGGCTGCTTCAGCACCATGATGCGTTTGTCGCGCTGATGACCTGGAATAGTCTCGCCATAAACGCGCTTGGCCTCTTCGCCGAAAAACTCGATGAACGAGGCACCATAGCCGATCTCACCCACGGCTTCGGCCAGCGGCTTGCCCTGTTCGGCGGTCAGGATCTTGCCCAGATCCTCGGCGTTTTCCATCATCAGATCGTACCAGCGGCGCAGGATCACGGCGCGTTCCTTGCCGGTCAGCTTGGCCCATTCCTTTTGCGCGGCCTCGGCCTGTGCGATGGCACCTGCAACCTGCGCGCGGCTCAGGTCGGCGACCTCGGCGATCACATCGCCCCGTGCAGGGTTGGTGACGGAAAACGTCCCATTGTCACCATCGACCCACTGGCCGCCGATATAGGCCTTGGTCACCAGCAGATCGGGGTTTTTCAGAATGGATTTCAGGTCGGTCGTAGTATCCAGCATGGGTCGGACTCCGGCAGAAAAGGGTTTGCGCGCACCCAAACAGGTGGCGTCGCATTTGTCTATGTCCACTCGGCGGGCAGGATCAATCCAGATTTGATCAAATTCATCGTTGCAGAGTGCAGATATCTCGCCTGCGTGGCCTATCTTTTTCGATACGAAATTGTAAAAGTCTCGGTGATTTGAGGGCTCAAGGGGATGTAAGTGAACATAACATTCCCTATCTTATTGGGTAAATAAAGAAAACAGGGGACAGCAGAGATGTCGAACCAGCAATTCGAAGCGTTGATTGAAGAAACACAGACGAAAGTGCGCGAAAGCCAGTCGCAGATCCAAGGGCTGACCTCGCGGATTGAGGCTGCACGGGCCAAGATTGGCACGGCCGAGGCGGATATCGATATCGAGAACGCCACTTTGGAAGATGTGCACGCCCATACCGAAGTCATGAACGCCAATATCGCCGAGCTGATCATGGGTCTGGATGACGTCACCAGCGCATTCTCTAAGGATTTTGACGAGATGCGTTCAAAATCCGGGTGGGAGACGTTTGTTGGTATCTTCTCGAAGGGTAAATCTGAATCGATGCGGCAGGA
Organism: Ruegeria sp. CDSC045; assembly: GCF_059610725.1. NCBI lineage: Bacteria > Pseudomonadati > Pseudomonadota > Alphaproteobacteria > Rhodobacterales > Roseobacteraceae > Ruegeria > Ruegeria sp. CDSC045. The sequence goes on along the minus strand of NZ_JBXWOE010000011.1, from coordinate 103,843 downwards.
GCGGATGCGCACAGCCAGTATCGATGACAAGCTGCAGGACCTGATCGCCAAATCCGACGTGATCGTGAAACTGCTGGAAGGGCAGCTGTCGGTGCTGGAAGAACAGCGCGTGAAGGTTGAAAACAACCTGACCGGCACGCTGGACGACCGTGAGGCCACCGTGGCCGAGCTGGAGGCATTGCGCGCCGAAATTCAGGGCATGGACCCGACGATCATCACGCTGGAGAACAAGATCAGCGTCGAACAGGACGCCGCCGCGCGCACCCAGTTGGAGACCGAACTGGCTGAGCTGAACAAGCAATACAACGCCAAGGTTCAGGAAGAGCAGGTCAAGCTGGCCAAAAGCCAAACGCTTGAGCGCTATATCGAAAAGGGCAAGACCTGGGTCGATTCCCTGCAGAACCAGGCGGCGACGCAGATGGTGCTGATCAACAAGCTGCAGACAGACACGCAACAGCGCGTGGTGCTGTATGACGCCCTGACCAAATCGCTGAAAACCGCGCAGCAGCAGGACGTGGCCCACCGCATCAACGAGATCGGCGTGCAGACCGACCAAGAGGCGCAAACCGCCATGGCCTCGATCGGCACCGCGACCAACCAGAAGATGGCCGACATGCTCGAGGCGCATGAGGACCACATGGTCTTTGCCCGCGACGTGCTGGAGAAAAAGGCCAAGGCGGACGAACGCTTTGCCCGCCGGTTCTCCTCGATTGTCGAGAAGCATGATAAGAATTTGTATGGGGGTTGATCTTGGAACTGCTGGAGCTTTTTACATTTCTGGTGGCTCCAGAGAACTGGTTTTGGTGGATCGTTCTCGGCAGTTTCTGGCTTGTGTTCTCAGTGATGTACGCCGTTCTAGGCGGACCGTTTGGATGGGTGGCCGTCGTTCTTGTGGTCGCCAGCCTTTCTCATTCGGCTCATCGTTTGTGGAACGGAACCGTTGACTGAACAAATTCAACAAAGACCCAAGGTCGTCGGCTTCAGAATACTCTGGTTCGGTATAGCGATGATTTTTTGGCCTATTTTGGCGGCGTTTTTGTCCGGGCTTTTGTTTGCACAGGGCAGCTTTGGAATGTTCATAGCTCGTGTATCCTACCATTTGGCGTTTTTGCTTGGCACTCCCAGTATGCTGGCGGGCGTCGTGGCCGTAATGTGGGCTCTCGTTCTATTAAGAAAACAGAAGCGTCAATCGCAGGCAAACGTGAATGAGTGACCTTAACCCCACCCAAGACCACGTCGGCCTGACCGACACGTTCGCCTCGCGTCGCTATTTCCGCAAATTTGAGGTGATCACCGTTCACCTCCTGCGCGTGGCCGCGACGATGCAGGCTGAGGGCGCGATTTCCAAACAAGAGGTGCGCATTGTGTCGCGCTATCTCTCGGGGCTGCTCTATACCTTCCGTGCGCTCAGCATGAAATACCTGCTGGTCGGGCGCGATACGGGGCGGTTCTTTGGCAGCCTCGCCATGGACAAGCGCGACAGCGGCTTTCCAGTGGCGGCCGAGCTGCTGACCATGGCCAATGACGCGCAGCAGGCGCAGGTGCATCTGGCGAACATGCCGTCCGAGGATGAGCTGAAAACCGACATGGTGCGCACCATCATCAGCGACCGGGAGATCCCGACCAAGCTGCAATTCGCGCTGTCCCAAAGGCTCTATTACGAGGAATTGCTGAAGGGTGAGCTGTTCTGGGCCCGTAATGATCCCGAATGTCACTGGATTGGCAATGAGGGCGAGCGGCGCAGGTTCCTGATCCACTGGGCCGTGTACGACAGCCAGATCAACCTGCCGGTCATCTACCTGATGGAGTTGGAGGATTCGGGGCGCACGGCCCTGCCCAAAGATCAACGCCGCTGGCCCGAAGTGCAGGCGCATCTGATGGCGCAATCCTTGGGTGGGTTGAAACTGGTGACCATTGCCAAAGGCTTTGATCAGGATTTCGACGACCTGCATCCCAAACACCTGCGCCGCATTCATGTGGGGCCAATGTATTCCTCGGCCTTTACCGAGCAATCCGGCCCGCTGCGGCAGGTGCTGGAGGATGCGAAATCCCCTGCGGGTCAGGATTGGGCCTTGGCCTGGACCACAGAAGCGCTGCGAAGCGAGGATGTGATTCAGGAACGCTCGGGCTGGTTCGGGACCGTAGACCGCGAGGTCTTTGCGCTGGACCCATTCGGCGGGCAGGGAGCCGAGACGGGGGCGACGCAAACCGAGCGCTCGATCATTCTGCCCCAGCGCCCGTTCCAGGTACTGGCCGAGCGCAACCCGCCGGGTTTTGCCGACGTGCGCAAGTTCGTCGTCAGCAAGACCGGGCAGGTGTTGAGATATTGAAGACAGTAAAGGCGATTTTGAGATGAGTTTGACGTCAGACCAGATGGAATTGCGCGAAGACGATATTCGCAAGCACTACACCGCGGCCACCGCCTTGCTGAACGGGTTCGAGCACGCGCCGCGGATTGCCAAAGCGGTTGAGGCCGCGGTTGAGAGGTCGCCGGGCGTCTCCACAGGTCGGCGGTTTCGGTCCACCACGCCAGGTTTGGTGACACGGCGGACCGTGCGGGCCGACGGGGTGCATCTGGTGGAACGGATCGAGGCGTCAGATGACGGCGATACGCTGGTTTCACCCCCGCAGGCCACCACACAACAGGCCATTCGCCGCGCGATCGCCATCGCTCTGGCGGTGTCTGAAGCCTATGCCGAACAGACCCCGCTGGCTGATCTCAAACGCGCCAATCTGGCCGGAGACCTGCCTGCAGCGCGAAAAACTGAGTTTTCGGAACTGCTGACGGCCGAGGCGCTGATCACCTCGCACAGTTTCGGCAATGCACTGGCCTATTTGATGTCCTCACATCTGGGCGAGACCACAGTTGATGTCGGGGAAATCGAAGAAGTTCTGACCGACAATGGCCAGCTCGCCCTGCACGGCGCGCTGTGGGAGCTGGACCAAACCCTCGCCAAACACGCGCCCGATGATGCGCATTTGATCGCGGCCACCAGCGCCTATGCCGAGCAACTGATGGACAAGGCCGCCCTGCGCGCCCAGTCCGCAGGCCATCTGGCCCCGTTCCAGAACGCCGCCTGGCATATAGAGGCTGATGATCTGACGATCCGAGGGTTCGAGCCAGCGTCCAAAGCCAAATCCACCACCCTGACCATGACGTTCAAGAAACCGAACGAGGTGGTCGGCAACCACATCGCCAAATATCAGGCGATGAAGCTGGCCAAGATGGTGATGGCCTATGATTTCGACCGCCGCCTGAACCCGTTCGCCGAGCTTGGCGGGTTCATCTTTACTTTCATGGGCGACGGCAAACCGGGCACCGGAAAGACCACCCTGATCCAGATGATGGCCGGGCTGATCAACGACTATTGCCAGAACGCCGGCTATCCGTTCCGCTATCAGAACCTGAGCACCGACAATATCGACAGCTATCAGGGCAAATCCGGCCAGAACGCCAAAGCGTTTATCAATTCGATCATCGATCCCTCGGTCATCGGCTTTGGCACCATCGACGACATCGACCAGTTGGCGGGCAAGCGCGGTGATCGGCAATCGTCAGCCGGGCAACTGGAAATCACCGCTGTGCTGATGGAGAGCTTTGCCGGCGCCAACACCGTCGTTCGGGGCAACTGCACCTTTGGCATGTTCTCGAACTACCCCGAGAATGTGGACGACGCCCTGCGCCAGCGGGCGGGCGCGCGGTTCCTGGTCGACGGGCCGCAGACGCGCGAGGATTACATCGACATCCTGCACCTGCTGATGGGCCGCAACCACGACATCCCGCTGGGCGAGCACGAAGCCTATGCCGCACAGGAGATCAAAAAGGCCGTCGCCGCCAGTTTCGAAAGTCATTCCCGCCCGCATGAAGAGGCTCTATTGCAGGTCTATGACCGGGTGTCCGGCGATATCGGTCAGTTGGACACGATTGCCAAGATGGGCAACTATCTCAAGGCGATCCAACAGGCGGATGAGCGGTTCACCGGCCGCGCGATCAAGAACATCACCGATGCGGTCAAGGTCCGCGCGATGGATTTCGAACTGCCCGACGAGTGGATGGAAAACCCCGACCTGTTCCTGTTCCGCGACTACGACACCAAGAAGGCCATGATCGAGGACCTGCGCCAGCCGATCACGGTCGAGATGGTGATACAAGAGATCAACCGCTACGCCGACAGCGAGTTCCGCTATGCCGACAAGAGCGACGAGGTCGCCATCGAGAACGCCGTCCGCGAGATGGGCCGGAGGGAAGAGGCCAAGCGACGGTATCTGGAGGGGAAGGCGACTATTGAATGAACCGTTTTTGGAAACATCCGGTGTTTTGGGGAGTAGTCGCAACTAGTGCCATTTTCCTCTTTGGCTTATGGATCGGTATGCAGGAGTTTTGTACCGCCGCCGACGACTGCAAATCGAAATTTTCCGCCTTTTTAGTAGCCAGACCTAACGAGATTGGTGACACGCTGGCAGGGTTTGCCGGCGCGCTAGCGTTCGTCTGGATAATCGTAACGGTGTGGTTGCAGAGCCAAGAGCTTTCTGCTCAACGCGAGGAGCTACGGTTGACACGGCTTGAGATGAAGGAGCAACGCGAAGCCACTCAAGACATGGCACGCTCAATGTCTGCTCAAGCCACTATTTTTGAAGCTGAAGCCCGTCAGCGAGAAGAAGATCGGGCAGAAGCATTACTTAATGAAAACTTGCGATCATTAATCGTGGCAATTGATGAGGCCAGTACTAAGGGGCTGGGTTGGCATTTTTCGAACGATGTCTTTTTTGAAGGCACCATTAGTAATGGTGAAGTGCATAGCTATTATCTTGGAGATCAAGGGGCCGCGACCAAAACCATAGATGAAGCTGTTTTAGAGTTGCGCAGACGATTAAGAGGTACGCATGACTATCTTTGGGAATTGGTACATACATCCGTTGATTTCATACTTCCCAAGAGAGACGATTCTGTTCCTGACTTCATTCGGAAAATCGATGCTATTCTTGCAATACAGGACAAGCTATCGCCCTCACAAAGTGAACGTCTAACTAGGATGCGGCTTCAAGATATTAAGTCTGAAATGGCTAAACTTATGGAAACCAAAGAGTTTTGGTTGGAGGCGGTGCAATGATCCGCCTCATCGAAAAAGGCCTGATGTTTGGCAATCTCGTCCACATCTCCAGCCCGGCTCTGGTCGAGCGGTATAACCGCGCGTTGCAGCATCTGGCGGGCAAGACAACGGCACTAAGGGATTTTCATGTCGATATCTCGGGCTATTCGCCGGAGGTGGGGATTGAGCTGGAGGACGAACTCTACCTCAACCCCAATGGGGTCAACCGGCAGTTCATCCTGCTGACGACCGAGCAGAAGCGTGCGCCTCTGCTGAACGTCAAATTCTCGACCTCGCGCGAGATCCTGCGCGAATTCATCGAAATGAACGAAGCGCAGCTGTTCGCTCTGACCGCCACCGATGCGGTGGCCGGAGAACTGGTGAACTCGGTCATCAAGCTCAGCACCCCGCGCGATCTTTTCAACATCCAGAAGATCGAGATTGAGGCCGATACTGCTGGCGGCACCCTACGCAAGGCTCAGCAACTGGCAGGCATGGTCGAGCAGTTCAAAACCGAAGAGGACGCCTGGTTCGATGATGTGTTGATCGCAAAGATGATCGAAACGGCCAAGGAAACCGGCGATGTCACCCGCAACCCGGTCCACCTGCGCCACACTGCCTTTGAACAGCGTAATTTCTGGACCGCGCATTTCGGCGGGCTGTATCTGTTTCCAGACATGGATCACCCGGCGGCGATCTGTATGGGCGAAAAGCCCGACGATCTGAACATCAAATACACGTTTGACCCGTCGCAGCGGAACCAGATCGCCAAGTTCCTGGACTATAACGACCTGGTCGAACCCATCGTCAATGCGCGCGGCGTGGATGCTGCTGCGATCCTGCAGCAAAAGATGGACTTCCTGACCGTCGACGCGGCCGCTGATGCCGGGGTCGATCTGACTGGCCTGAACCGCAGTGATATGCGTCGGCTGGCGCGCACCCACGCGGATCGGTTGCCAGAGGCCTATCATGGGCTGGCGCAGCTATTGCGTTGGGCGACGGATGGCGGGCGGTGGCCCCGGATCACCTCGGATCATTCGGCGTATTTCTATACGCTGCGGGCTGCCGATACGCCGAACCGTGATCTGGTGAACATGCTGCTGGCCGAATTGGCCCCACTGGACCCGCGCCAGATGTTCATCTGCCACAAAGAGCTGTTCTATAGCACCTACAAATCCTGGTCCGAGGCCAAGAAGGCCTATGTTGCTGATTTCCTCGCGCGTGAGTATCAGGTGGACAAGGCGGGTGCCCGCGCTGCCCTGTTCGGACATGAGCCGGATATGAGCGGTCGAGACAGGATCAGTGAGACCGTTATCGCCCGCGTTGGTCCCTGGGGCGCGTTAGGAAAGGATTGAAATGTTCGGAGCGATGCGCCTGTTTCTGATCCTGCTGGTCATCCAGACCGTGGCCTATTTTGCCCTGTCGCTGTATTCACGCAGTGTGCGTCGCCGCAGGCTAGAGCATTGGTGGGACGAAAAGGGCAAAACCGGAGACAAGGCAGCCTTTGTCGCACGGGGGCTGCAGGTCTATGACAATTCTTTCCGGCGCAAATTGATCCTGGGTGTCTATGTTGTGCCTTGGGTAGCGATCGGGTCGCTGATCTACATTGTGAACTACATGTGAGAGGTAAAGCATGGCCTATTTGAAATGGGCATTCATTCTGATTTTCTGGGGAACGGTCGCCGTAATCCTTCAGTATTCTCTGCCGCAACGGGATGTGGTTCGGATCGTCAACACCTATGAAGAACGGCAGGACCTGAACGACTGGACCCGGATCTTCTGGTCCGAGCCCGATGATCAGTCGGCCAGTCTGTCGAACCGGGATGTACAGTTCATTCAGGCCGTACGTGCCAATGGCAAACCGATTGTGTATCGCAACGAAGATACCAGCTGGGGTTGGCCGCCCTATTTCAAATTCGACACTGCCAATTTGTATACCGAAGCCAATGACGCGATCTCGGACAAAAATGACCCGGACTGGGTTGCCGTGACGCATTATGGCTGGCGGAATGAGTTCATGTCGATCTTTCCCAACGCTGTCTTTATCAAACATGTCGATGGTCCGGATGCGCGTCTGATCCCTTGGTTCAACATCGTCTTCCTGACGGTCTTCTTTGCGATTGTCTGGGCAATCTGGGTGCGCTGGCGCAGGTTCCGCCAGGCTCGGATCGATCCGATGATCGAGAGTGTCGAGGATGGGTTGTATGCAACCGGCGACGCCATCGGTGAGCATCGCAACCGATTCCGCAAATGGTTGGACAGTTGGAAATCAAAGTGACGTGAATTCCCGGCGGGTCTTGGGGCTGTGCGCCTACCGCCGGGATAGCCCTTCATCGAACGATGAACTCGGCGTGTAATGCTCCGGCCGCTTTGATCGTTTTCAGGATGTCGATCATGTCGCGGGGTGAGACACCCAAAGCGTTAAGCCCTGCGACGACTTCGGACAAGGTCGTGGCCTCGGGAATTTCCGCCAAACCGGTGCCTTCCTCTTCTTCGATACCGGCTACGGTACGCGGAACCACGACGGTTTCGCCTCGTGCGAACGGGTTTGGCTGAACCGCGATAGGGGCCTCTTCGACCGTCAGTGTCAGGTTGCCCTGCGAGACTGCCACGCGTGAGATCCGCACTTCCTGACCCATGACAATCGTGCCCGAACGCTGATCGACTACTACTCGCGCCTTTGTTTCTGGCTCTACTAGGATATTTTCAATGCGCCCAAGCGCATGCGCGGTCGAGATCGCCTGTGTCGCTGCAATATTCAGTTCGACCGTCCCGGAATCGCGCATGATCGCTACGGCCCGCTTGAATTCGGTATTGATTGCCTGCTCGATCCGACCGGCGGTTGTGAAATCCGGTTCACGCAGGGCCAGGCGCATTTGGGTCAGATTGGAAAGCTCAAAGTCGATTTCACGTTCGACCCGTGCCCCGGAGGGGATCACGCCGGATGTCGGAACCCCTTGGGTGACCGAAGCCGCATCGCCTTCGGCAACGGCGCCACCTGCAAGAACTGACCCCTGTGCCACCGCATAGATCTGACCATCTGCCGCATTCAGCGGTGTCATAATAAGCGTCCCGCCCAGCAAGCTTTTGGAATCGCCGATGGCCGAAACGGTGACATCAATCTGGCCACCGACCCGCGAAAAGGGGGGTAGGCTGGCTGTCACAAGAACAGCGGCGACGTTTTTGGGGCGAAAATCCTCACCATTCACGTTCACACCAAGCCGTTCCAGAATATTGGACATGATCTCTTCGGTGAACGGAGAATTCCTGAGCCCATCGCCGGTTCCATTCAATCCGACCACAAGACCATAACCAACCAGATCATTGCCGCGCACCCCGTCGAAATCGACAAGGTCCTTCAGCCGGATTGCCCCGGCAAAAGACAGGCTCGGAAGCAGGATCAGGAGAATGGCAAGTAATCTCATCTCAGGAAATTCACCAACGATAGGTTCGCGTTGCGAACGGTGACAGAATACAGGCTTTCCAATTGAAATTGGACAGTCTGCAGTTGCACTGCGGTTTGATACGGGTCCGCGGCGATCAGAGAGTTTCGGCTGTATTCCAGGCTTGTACGCGCCGCCGCGTTGCGCGTGGCGGCTTGTTCAATCCGGGCCTCCGCCGAACCAACATCCGCCCGCAGGTTCACTGTGCCGTCCTGCGTATTGGCAAGCTCGACACCCAACTGGGTAAACAAGGACGTCCGCAGATCATTGGGAAGTCCCAGATTATCGTCCGAAACCAGAGCGGCGACGGCGATGTCCCGCAACGCGGCTTTGAGCGTCGGATCGGTCGCAGTGATCGGAATAGAGACACTTTCATTCTCCGAAATGCTCATCGGTGCCAGCGCCGTATCTGAGCCCTGATAGATAACCGCATCGAAACCCGCAGGATCATTGAACCAGTCTTCCGCAGCTTGTGTGATGTCCGTGAGTGTTGTCAGCCCCGTCAACTCAGCCTCTAACGCGGTCAACAAGGTATCCGCAGATGCCAGAGGCGACACATCGGTATCCACGCCGGAAAACAGGCTTCGGCCACCCGCTCGGGTGTTCAATGCCGACATGACCGTATCCAGCTCATTTCTGGCCTGGACAGAGGCATGCTCATGCGTGACCGCCTGATTGGAGGTCCCATATGCCAGTAAGGATGACGTCAGGCGCCCCACCGCGTCGTTGACCGTTGTAAGGCTAAGCTGCATAGCGTTGGTGAACAGGCCAGCTTCGGCTGTGGCCACCTGAAAGGCATCCAGGCGTGACAGGTTTCGATCCATATCCAGAAGATAGGAATAATCCCCGTCCAGATGGCCGGAGACATCCTGCACTTTGCCTGAAGACATCTCATAAGACAGGGTTTCGATCTGATTTTTGATATCAGTCGCCCGCGATTTCAGGGTCAATCCGCGCGCTAGGTCGCCCATAGAGGTTACATTCATCATCACAGCCTCAACAATGTGTCCATAAGTTCATCGACGACCGAAACCAGTCTGGCATTTGCCGCATAGGCTTGTTCAATTTGCATTAGCCGCTGCAATTCCTGATCGGTATCGACGCCCTGTTCGGCCTCAATGGCCGTCATTTCCAGATTGGCGCTGTTTGCAAACACCCGCCGCCCATCAGCCACATGGGCGTCCGAGCCAACCCGTGACAGCAGCGCCTCAGAGATGTCGGCGGCGCGCATGTTTCCGGCCCCGAAAACCGAGCCTGCAACAGGGCGTTCGTCGTTCAGAATTGAACTGAAGGCGCGCAGCTGGCTGGCATCTCCGGCGCTACCAGGTGTGGCTGCCCCCAGCCCGGCGCGTAGTTTCCAGCTGTCTCCCCCGGCGTCCGGGTCGACGATTGCGTTCAAGCTGATGCGCGAGGCCAATCCCGTCACCGATGCCGGATCAAACCGGCTGCCATCATCGGTGAACACGCCCGGATCCGTGGCCAGCGCCGTCGGATCCAGCCCCGGCGTTTCGAATCTTTCGATAAGATCGCGCGCAACAGCATCCAGATCGACTTGAGCCTCAACCGCGATTTCATCCCGAATCTGGAATTGGGCCATCAAGGCACCACCGCGAATTTGGGCAAAATCGCCACTGGTGCGGACAGGGTTTCCGTTCAGCTCAAGCCCGGACAACAACCCGTTTGCTAGGGTCATATGGGGCTTGGTGTCGCCGGTTGTCGAAAAGGAGAACTCGGCCGCAGTGTTTTCCAGCAATATCAAGCCGCCATCAGAATAAAGCGAGACTTGATCATTGTCCCTTTGAATCACATTTACAGGAACCAGTTCGTTGACCTGATCAATCAGGACCTGTCGTTGATCCAGTAGCCCACCAATATCGGCGCCGGAATACTTAATGGCCGGGATCTTGGCATTCAGCTCTTCGATGTCCTTCAGAGTCTGATTCAGGGTATCGACCTGTTTGCCAATGGTCCGGTCAGCTTCGGACCGCATCTGCCGTAACCCTTCCGATGCTGCGTTCAGGCCGCGCGCCAGATCCTGAGCCGTGCGCGCAACCTGGTCCAGTCTTTCACTGGAATCCGGCAGGCTTGCCGCTGTTAAAAGGCTGTTGTCAAAATCAGCCAGTCGAACCACAAGCGAAGCGGGATCATCGGCGGACCCTACCAAAGATTCCAACCTTGTGTGAAAGTCTGAAATGGTGGTGTGGAAGGCCAGATCGGCATCCGTGGCCCGGCGGTTGGACGTGAGGACGGGATTCTGATGACGAATGACACCTACGGTACGCACGCCGTGGCCGGAAATCGTGTTGGTTGCCAGTTCCAAAGACCTGCGCGCGTAGCCGGGCGTCAATGCGTTTGCAATATTTTCGGACACAACCGCCGCACCGCGACTGGCGGCGGTCAGGCCGCCCAACGCGTTGTTCAATGCTGTGGACATATTCATTCTGCAGGTCCCTTTCCTGAATCAAAACCCTGATCAGCGTTTGATATTGGTTGTTTCCTGAAGCATCTCATCCACCGTTTGGATAACCTTTGCGCTGGAAGAGTAAGCCCGCTGTGTCTGGATCATCGAGGTCAGCTCGGTCGCCACATCGGTAGTGGATTCTTCGCGCGCAAAAGAAACCAGGTCGCCGGTTGGCCCGTCCCCCGCATTCCACAGAAAGAACGTCCCGCTTTCCCGGGATGGTGCATAGGTCTGGCTGTCCAGCGCGGTCAGTCCATTTGGGTTCGGAACATCCGCCAATGGGATCTGGTACATGCGTCGGCTGACGCCGGTATCGTAGAACGCATAAACATACCCGTTTTCGTCAACCTGAACGCTGGTCATGGTGCCGACCGCCGAACCGTCGCGCGTGATCGAAACTGGTGCAAATGTATCGGACAGTTGCGTGATTCCGTCGGCATCCCCGATTTCCCCTATATTGATCTCCATTGGGCCGCCGGCCACGTTCACCACAACGCTGCCGGTTGCTGGGTCATATGCACCGCCGGTGACCGCAGTTACGCTGGCCAGCGTGCCACCCGCAGTTCGGCTATCGGTGAAGGTCAGGGTGTATTCACCGATAATGGTGCCGCCCGAGGCTGAATCGCGCATGATCATCGTCCATTCGTTACTGCTGCCGGTGGCCGGCACTGTAGGGACGAGTTCGATATCAACGCTTTCGGATTTTCCCAGATTGTCGAAATATTCAACGGACAAGGGTTGCATGTCGCCAGGGGAACCCGCATCCGTAGCGGTCGCGGGCAGGTTCATGCGCAGATTCATCTGCGTCGTGGGTGCGCCCGACAGTTGATTAACACTGAGCTGAATGGGTTCAAGCGCAGCTGGAGTGTCACGCGGAACCGCAGGGATGGTTCCATCCGCATTCGCCCGCCAACCCAGCAGAACAAGCCCTGATTCGGTGACCAGATATCCTTCTTCATTGGTGCGGAACGACCCTGTCGTGGTCAGCAACATCTCATTCGAACCGGCCGCGATCTGAGAACTTGGTCGTACAGGCATCATGCCGCGCCCACGCACCGCAAGGTCGGTGGAGTTGTTGGTTGTCACCAGCGAACCGCGCTGGTCGATCAGGCGTTGGCTGGTGGTGCGAACGCCCCCAGCGGAATAGCTGCCGCCCTGGCCGGAGGTGACCATAGAATGGAAATCAGTTTCCACCCGTTTATACCCGAAGGTTGATGAATTCGCGATATTGTCCGAGATCGTCGCCAGCCGGTTTGCGTTGGCCTTCAAGGCGGCCACGCCAGCGTTCAGCGAAGAGGAAATTGTCATTGGCACGCCCTTCTGTTGCGTCAAATCTTGATGCAACAGCTAACGCGCTGGGCCTTAACAGCGCGCTAACAGGTAAAATGCCGTCTATCCTTTTATTCTCAGGTGCCGCGCAGAAAGATGATCTCGATCCTGTTGTTGCGTGCGGCCATCGGGTTTTCATCCGACAATTTTCGGTCGGCATGGCCGGTTACGCGCTCCAACCTGAGCGGTGCCACACCCTTGTCCTGCAGCATTTGGCGAACTTGCTGAGCGCGCGAGGTAGACAAATCCCAGGCCGGGTTTTTGGCCAGAACCACCGGCGAGGAACCGACATGCCCTCCGACCGCCATGTCATTTGTCACCAGATCAGAGGATCGGGCCACCAACAATGTCAGAGCACGCAGCATATTGGTTGGTTGGTTCGTCCCTGATTCGAACAGAGGTTGATCCTTGGTGGCAAAGAGTTCGACCACCAGACCCTCATCCGTCACGCGGGTGACGATATGTTTGAGGACTTTGTCGGACACCATGCTTTCGCCGGTTCGCCCCATAAGCTCTGATTCCAGTGAGGAAAAGTCTTCGACCGTTTCTTTTCCGCCGCCGTCCGAGCTGACGCCAACCGATCCACGCGCTTGTCGCGCGGGCGTCGGGCTGCGTTTGCTGGCGCCGGTCCCGTCCATGACCAGAGTTTCCTCAGAGAACATGTTATTGCCGCCAAAGGCCCCATCGCCGCCACCCGAAACCGGGTTTATGGGAATGGTCGGCGAGAAATAATCCGCAAGCCCTTTGCGTTGTTGTTCCGTTGTTGCATTCAGCAGCCACATCAACATGAAGAACGCCATCATGGCCGTGACAAAGTCGGCATATGCGACTTTCCACGCGCCACCATGGTGACCATCGCCACCTGACACACGTTTCTTCTTGATGATGACTGGCGCCACATTGGATTGCGCACCCATCTCCACCACCTTTTTATCACCCAGTTACAGGGGTAGCCGGGCAGGTCTTAAGGTGGGCTTAACACTTAAAACTGTCTTGAATTCCTCACTGCGGTAATGCTGCCCCGGCACGGCGCAGAATCAGTTGCAGGTGGTTGAAACTGTTGCTGATTCCGTCCGACTCGGCCTTGCCGAAAAAGGCATCAAGCTCGTCATGAACCCGGACTGCCTGATCCAATAACGGGTCTGCCCCCTCGGCATAAAGCCCGGCTTTGATCATAACCTCGGATTGCTCGTAACTACCAACCAGCCTGCGGGTTTCCGAGATCATCCGGTTTTCCGCCTCGGAGGCAGCTCCCGGCAGGCTGCGTGAAACTGACCGGCTAAGGTCAATGGCGGGGAAACGGCCGCGCTCGGCGATTCCGCGGCTCAGGACGATATGCCCGTCCAGAACGCCACGCAGAATGTCCGCTATCGGTTCATCCATGTCCGAGCCCGCAACCAGAACGCTGAAAACTGCTGTGATATCACCCTGATCAGCCGTGCCCGGCCCGGTTCGTTCGCAAAGACCAGCGATCAAGGGCGTGACCGAAGGTGGGAACCCGCGCAAAGAGGGGGCCTCACCCATCGCAACAGCGATTTCGCGGTGCGCCTCGGCAAAGCGGGTGACCGAATCAGCCAGAAACAGGACGTTCAGCCCCTGATCCCGCAGGAATTCCGCGACTGAAAGTGCCGACCATGCACAGCGCCTGCGGGCCAGCGCAGACTGATCCGAGGTTGCCGCCACAACCACAGATCGTGCCAACCCCTTGGCCCCAAGCGCATGTTCAACGAACTCATTGACCTCACGACCCCGTTCGCCGACCAGAGCGACCACAACCGCGTCTGCCTGCATCGACCGCGCCAGCGTGGCCAACAGGGTCGACTTGCCGACCCCTGACCCGGCGAACAGGCCAATACGCTGCCCCTGCACCACAGGTAACATGGTGTTCATAATGCTCAGCCCGGTTTCCATCCGTGCGCCCAGCGGTTTGCGGACAACGGCAGGTGGCGGATTTTGCAGGATATCTCTTTCCTGAGTGCCCGGCAGCAACGGCTTGCCGTCCAGCGATTTGCCGAAGGGATCAATGACCCGGCCCAGCCAGTGCAGTCCGGGGGAAAATGCCGGTGTCTGATTTAGAATCACCCGATCGCCTAGGCAAACCCCATCGGGTGCAGCGGCGGGTAACATGTGGATCAGATCCGATTCGACATGCAGAACTTCACCCGCCAGATCCGGGCCGCTGCGCCGCCGCAGGGTCAGGTTGTCGCCGATGCGGGCAACGCACTCCAACCCCTCTATTTCTATGACGCCGCGCCCAACACTGGCCACGCGGCCCATATGGCGCATGGCAGACAAACGGTCGAATTCGCATTTCAGAAGCATCGGGTCGAGATCGGTCATCGTGGGTTCTCCAACGGGTTTCTGAAAACGGTTTTTAAAGGAATCGGGGTTAAGCCTTGATTGAAATTGATCGAGGGAGAAGCCCCGATGTTCTCTGACCTGAACGTCTTTAAGACAGCGTACGTAATGGCAACCCATGCCGGGCAACGGCAGTCTGTCATTGCACGAAACATGGCAAATGCGGATACGCCGGGCTATCAGCCCCGCGATATCGAGGCCTTTCAGAAAGCTTTCGAAAATTCCGGGCGTGAGGTCGCGATGACCGCTACGCGGGCGGGGCATCTGAACGGCGCCGCCGCTGCCCGGCCCTGGGCCGAGTTCGATGCCGCACCCTCGGGCGATCCCAACGGAA
Source organism: Ruegeria sp. CDSC045 (assembly GCF_059610725.1). Taxonomy (NCBI): domain Bacteria; kingdom Pseudomonadati; phylum Pseudomonadota; class Alphaproteobacteria; order Rhodobacterales; family Roseobacteraceae; genus Ruegeria; species Ruegeria sp. CDSC045. The sequence goes on along the minus strand of NZ_JBXWOE010000011.1, from coordinate 88,828 downwards.
ATGGTGTTTCTCTTGAGGAAGAAATGCTCAAAGCGGTCGAGGTCAAGCGTCAACATGATCGCGCGCTGGCGATCTATAAATCCTCGATTGGCATGCTGCGCACCAGCCTTGGTCGCGGGTGAGGAGGGCTGAGAGATGAGCGATTTTTCCCATTCCCTTTCCGCCTCGGCCAGCGCCCTGCGCGCGCAGGCGGCCCGTTTGCGGCACGTCTCCGAAAACATCTCGAATGCGGATACGCCGGGATATCGGCGCAAAACCGTGCCGTTTGAAGCGGTCAGCAAAGACGGCGCGCAAATGGTCGAGACCGGGCGCGTTAAGCTTGATCGTCGCGACCTGTCGCGCATCTATGACCCCGGCCATGCGTTGGCCGATGAGACCGGCCATTATCGCGGGTCCAATGTAGATTTGATGATAGAAATCGCTGACGCGCGTGAAGCGCAGCGCAGCTACGAAGCCAATCTCAAGATGTTCGACCAGACACGACAAATGTCGTCGAGCCTTATGGAACTTCTCAGAAAATAAAGGACACCAGAATGGATATCCGATCCCTGACCGCCGCGCAGAGCTATGCCGTAGCGCGGCCCGCTACGCAGCCCGACCCCGACCTTGCCGGAATGGCACAGGGGTTGCGCTCAACCTTTCAGGACTTTGCCGCAACATTGAAACAGTCCGAGCAGATGTCCGGCGCGGCGATGACCGGCCAAGCCGATCCGCACGCGCTGGTTCAGGCGTTGGCGCAGACCGAACTGGCCGTCGAAACCGCCGTCATCGTGCGCAACAAAGTGGTCGAGGCCTATCAGGAAATCCTGCGGATGCCGGTCTGATCGATGCTCAGCGAAGGTCTCTATTATGACATCGTCCGCCAGGCATTGTGGGTTGCGGTGATCACATCCGTCCCGATCCTGGCGGTGGCACTGGTCTCGGGTCTGGTTGTGGGTCTGTTCCAGGCGCTGACCTCGGTGCAGGAAATGACGCTGACCTTCGTGCCAAAGCTGGTCGCCATCGTGATCGTTTTCTGGATTTCGATGGGGTTCATGACCCAGACGCTGGTGACGTTCTTCACCTCAACCCTCATCCCACTGATCGCCGGAGGCCGCTGATGGATACCTCATATACCACCTTGTCCCGCCAATCGGGGCTGATGAATGAAATGCGGTTGGTGGCGAATAATATCGCCAATGCCAATACCACGGGCTACCGCCAGCAGGGCTTGGTGTTTTCCGAGTTCGTGAAAGCCTCGCCGGGCAATCCGTCCTTGTCCATGGCGCGGGCAGAGGCACGCAATACCTCGTTGCAACAAGGCGTTCTGACCGAAACCGGCGGGCAATTTGATTTCGCCATCGAAGGCGACGGGTTTTTCATGATCGAAACCCCCAGCGGCAACCGGCTGACACGGGCGGGTGCGTTTTCACCCAGTGCCGAGGGTGATCTGGTTACCATGGATGGGTACCGGGTTCTGGACAGCAACGGCGCCCCTGTTTTCATTCCGCCGGATGCCGCGTCGATTGATGTCGGCAGCGACGGCACGCTTAGTATCGAAGGGCAAGTTCTGGGACAGATCGGCGTCTACCGCGTTGCTGATCCCACGAGCCTGGTGCGCGAGGGCAGCACGCAATTTCGGTCAGATGCAGCGATTGAACCCGTGGAGGAGCCGGTCATTGTGCACCGATTCCTCGAAGGATCGAACGTGAACGCGATCGAACAGGTCACCCGGATGATCGAAATCCAGCGCGCTTATGAGTTGGGGCAGAGCTTTCTTGAAACCGAAGACGAACGTGTGCGTGGGGCGCTTAAGGCGCTGATGCGCTGATTTGATAACGGAGGAATTGATATGCGGGCACTGAAAATCGCAGCGACAGGCATGACCGCTCAGCAGATGCGGGTTGAGACGATCTCGAACAACCTGGCGAATATGAATACCACAGGCTACAACGCGCGCCGCGCCGAGTTTGCAGACCTGCACTATCAACAAATGGCGCGCGCTGGGACGGTGAATGCCAATGACGGCACCGTCTTGCCCACAGGTATACAACTGGGTCTGGGGGTGCGCCCGGCTGCGGTCACCGTGCAGCTGGCACAGGGTGCGTTGGCGGCCACTGGCAGCGATTTGGATGTCGCAATCGAAGGGCGCGGCTATCTTGAGGTGACGTTGCCCAGCGGTCAGTCTGGCTTTACCCGTGACGGCAGCCTGAAACGCTCGGCCGAAGGGTTGATCGTCACTTCAGATGGCTTCGCTGTCGCGCCAGAGATCACAATCCCAGACGATGCAAGGTCGATCTCGATCAATGCATCGGGTGAGGTTTACGCCTATTTCGATGATACCGCCGAAGGACAGTTGCTCGGTGAATTCACCCTGGCCAGTTTTTCCAATGCCAAAGGGCTGGAGGCGATCGGCAGCAACCTGTTCAAAGAAACCGAAGCCTCGGGCGCGCCTGTCATCGGCACTCCGGGCGAGGGCGGGATGGGCACATTGCGGCAGGGATATCTCGAGGACAGCTCGGTCGATGCCGTGCGCGAAGTCACCGAACTGATCGAGGCCCAGCGGGGATATGAGATGAACGCCAAGGTCATCTCGGCCGTCGATCAGATGATGGGCGCAACAACGCAGGTGCGGTGATGCGCGCCCTATTCATAGCACTGGTGACGATCAGCCCGCTTTGTGCCTTGGCTGAGATCGTGGTGCCGATCCGGACCATACGCGCCAAAGAGGTGATCTCGGCCGCCGATCTTGAGATCAAAGATCAGGTTGTCCTCGGAGCGGTTACAAACACCGATGATTTGATCGGTCAGGAAGCACGCGTCGCGCTTTACCCCGGACGCCCGGTTCGCGCAGCAGATGTCGGGCCGCCCGCTCTGGTGGACCGCAATGATCTGGTGGTTCTGGTCTTTGACCGTCGTCCCCTTTCGATCAAGGCCGAAGGCCGTGCCCTGGGGCGCGGGGCTGTCGGCGACCGTATTCGGGTCATGAATCTGTCGTCACGTACAACTGTTGTTGGCTTTATCCGGCCTAACGGTCAAATCGAGGTAAAATGATGTTCGGAAAACTAAAACTGTTGATGATGGCATGTCTGGCTCTGACCGCCTGTGGTCGACTGGATCATTTGGGAAAACCGCCAAGTTTCACACCCGCGGACGAGTCTGCTGAACATGTTGCCATGCTGTGGCCGGGTTTGCCGTTGCACACGCAGCCACAGCGCAATGTTGATCGGTCCTCGCTATGGAGCGGTGGCCAACAATCGCTTTTGGGAGATCAGCGCGCAATCAAAAAAGGCGATATTCTGACGGTTGTCATCGAGTTGGACGAGAAAGCCGAGATATCCAACGACACAAATCGCTCACGCAGCGGGTCAGAAAGCCTTGAGGTTCCCGACCTGTTCGGCCTGCCGCAGCGGGCGCTGGAACGGCTGCCCGACGGGGCGACGCTGGACGAAGCTGTTGGGATCGACTCATCATCGGTTAGTAAGGGCAAGGGCTCGGTCAAGCGTAAGGAAAAGCTGACACTCAGAGTCGCCGCGACCGTCATCGACGCCTTGCCGAATGGTGTGTTGGCCATATCGGGCTCGCAGGAGCTGCGCGTGAATTTCGAACTCCGAGAGCTATTGGTCACGGGATATGTGAGGCCACAGGATATCTCGCGGAAAAATGAAATCACCTATGACAAGATTGCTTCGGCGCGCGTGTCTTATGGTGGCCGCGGTCAGATCATGGATGTGCAGCAGCCCCGTTACGGCCAGCAGGTCCTCGATACAGTTTTGCCGTTCTGAGGTCGTATAACAATGAAAAAGCTACTTCCTATATTGTTTCTGCTTGTTGGCCTGGGCGGTGGAATTGGTGCGGGAATTGCCATGTCTCCTTCTGGAAAAACCAAAGATGGTGACATGGATAAATCTGCTGCCGCCGAACCCAAGAAAGCCAAGGAGAAGGCCACTAAGACCAAGTCGGACAAAAAGGATACGTCCAGCAAGTATGAATATCTGAAGATGACGAAACAGTTTGTGATCCCGGTCGTGAAGTCCGACCGGATTGCCGCATTGGTCACAATGTCGCTGAGCCTGGAAACCAAACCCGGCGTTGCTGAAACGATTTATGAGTTTGAGCCAAAGTTGAGGGATGGGTTTCTGCAGGTTCTGTTCGATCACGCAAATACCGGTGGTTTCAACGGCAACTTTACGGAATCCGACAATCTGGATTTGGTCCGAAAGGCTTTGCTGCAGGTCGCCAAGAAGGATTTGGGTGATGACGTGCTGCAAGTCCTGATCATGAGTGTTAACCGTCAGGATACTTGAAGCCTGTTTCGGCCCGCTTATTGCCGCGATCGCTTTTTCATAAGCATGTCTCGGCGGGCCTTTTGTTGTTCTTCAATCAGCTGTCCTAGGGCCTGTTTGCGTCCGAACGCTTTCCGCAAGGCTTGCATCTTGGTTAGCTTTTGCGCTCGGACGCGCGCGAGGTCTGTATTGAGTTTTCGTCGGGTTGCCTCTTCCCATCCACGCCACAGAACATCAGTGCCGGTGACCTGATATCCATCAGCTTGGCCGCTGTTTTGTAGGGTCTGCTGAAGCTGTGCGTCCAATCGGCTCAGTTTTTGCAAAATCTCGGCCTCGGCTTCGATATATGGGCGCAAGGTCTGTTGCTCTTTTTGGAAGGCCGCGTCGGATAAACGCTTCAGATCGGTAAGTCCGGTAAACCGCATCAAATTCTGTCCTTCGCGCGCTTGCGCATGGCTTCGGCAAAGCGAATGGCCGCAGCGACAGGGCGATAGTGTTCGGGGGCGATCTCATTCCCGATTTCGACGGTCGCATGGAGCGCCCGCGCGGTGGGGGGATCCGAGTGGATCGGAACCCCGGCCTCGGCCGCCGAGGCGCGGATGGCGGCTGCAATCTGGTCGACGCCTTTCGCCACGCAGATCGGTGCCGACCCGGCCGTCCGCTGCCATTTGAGAGCAACCGCATAATGGGTCGGGTTCACGATGACCACATCCGCGGTTGGGACATCGGCCATCATCTGATTTGTCGCAATTTCCTGCGCGCGCTGGCGGCGCTGTTGTTTGACATGCGGGTCGCCTTCGGCGTCTTTGGTCTCGTCCTGAATTTCTTTGCGGGACATCCGGTTTTTGCGCATATGTTCGGAGTATTGCCACATATAGTCGACGACTCCGATGGCCAGTGCGATGGTGACGACGATGAAGAGGAACCGGAATAAAAGATTCATCATCAAGACGATCGACGATTGCGGCGGCGCAGCGCTGGCGGTCAGAATCTCGGGCAGGTTGGCGCGCAGAAACATGAACAGGCAGACGCAGTAAATCAGCAGCTTCGCAAAGCTTTTGGCAAATTCGAACAGACCGCCGCGCCCGAATTTGTTCTTGGCGTTGGAGAGAATAGAAATTCGAGACAGCTTGGGCTGCAGCTTGCTGGGGGCAAAAACCAGGGCCTTTTGGGCGATCAGGCTCAGCAGAACCGCAGTGGCGGGAACAACAAATATGGTTGCCATCGAGATTGCGGCCTTGCCAAGCATCCCTCCCACCAGACCGTCAGCCGGGCCATCCGTCAACATGGTGCCGATCTTGTCGGATTGGTCGATCAGAACGACAAACAATGTTCCCAGATGCTGAACACCAATCTTGCCTGCCAAAAGCAAACCTATGAGCAGCCCGACATAAGCCGCGACAACAGACAGGTCGTTTGACTTGGCGACCTCACCCTTTTCCCGTGCTTTCAGAAGCTTTTGCGGCGTCGGGTCGTATGACTTGTCGCTGTCGTCGTCCTGTCCGCTCATCTCGGATCTTTCAGCGGGTTCTGCATGAAATCAAACAGGGCATCGGACCAGACCGACAGGATCAGAGGCGCACCGGCGAACAGCAGGAACAGCCCCGCAAACGTGATGGCCGGGGCACCGATAAATGCCACCATCAGCTGTGGCATGGCGCGGTTGATGACACCAAGCGCAAGGTTGTAGATCAAAGAGGCAATCACAAAAGGTATCGCCAGTGCGAATGCCAGGCTGAAACTGTACGAGACCCGTTCCACGCCCCATTGGGACAAATCCGGAGCTGCGGGCATGGCGCCGGTGGGAAACAGATCGTAGCTGTGGATCAAGAACTCTGCCAAACGGATGTGCAGGCCAAGTAGTACAGCAAGGGCCAACCCGGCCAGCGTCAGCAGATAGCCCATGGCCGGAACCGGATCAGCCGCTGCCCCGCCCAGAATTTGCGAGAGTGACGTTGCCTGTGCGGCGATGGACCCTGCCGTCTGCAGGGTCAGAACAAAGATGCGCAGCGCCATCCCCAGCGCCATTCCGACAAGAATTTCGGTGGTGATCAGCTGGACCATGGACAGGAATTCGGGATCGAATTCCTTTGTCGGCACTGCCGGCGCCACGATCAACGTAAAGGCAACGGCAGTGCCAAGTTTGACACGGGTGGGGATGCTGCGTTCTCCGAATGCAGGCATCAAGGATACCATTGCCGAAACGCGCAGGAAAACACCGAAGAAATGCCAGGCCCCAGAGCCCAGGTGCGGCAAGAGTTCGGGTGGGAGGGCGATCATGCGGGTACCGTGCCTACAAGTGCGGGCCGCGCCTCGAGCCCGATTTCCTCAAATGACAAAACCGGATTGGACACGCCGCGCGCATGCATGATCGTACGCAGCAGCCTGCGGCGCCGGGTCGAGGTCACGACCGCAGGAAAGATACCATGGTCGGCGGAATGCGAGACACTGTCCACCACGCCGTCCGCAAGCTTGTTGAACAGGTTCGGCGGCAGGGCGACATCCAGCCCGGCATTGGGCGCATCGACCTGATAGGTGGCAAATGTGTCTTCCCATTCCGGTGCCAGCTGGATCAGCGGGATCGACCCGTCTTCGCGTTTCATGTCAGCCACAAGCTGGAACCCAAGTCGCTGCCGCACCAGTTCGCAAATCCCCTCGGGTTGGGTGGTGGTCAGGCGCGCTTCGGCGATGCTTTCGAGGATAAGCGCCAGATTGCGTATCGAAACCCGTTCGTCCAGCAACAGGCGCAGGACTGCGTGAAGCGTGTCGATTGGAACCTTGTCGGGGATCAACTCGTCTAGCATTTTCCGGTTTGCCTCGGCCCGGACCGGGTCGCTGAGCCGGGCCATTTCTGATAGCAGCCTGCGTAGCGCCTTCAGCGTCAACAGACGCGAGAAGTTCTGTTTGATGATTTCCAGCAGATGCGTGGCCAGTATTTCCGGGGGTGAGACAATCGTAGCGCCGCTCATAGCTGCGGCCTCTTGATCCTTGGGCAGGATCCAACGTGCAGGCGCACCATAGACGGGTTCGGTTACATCCCTCCCCTCGGGCAAAAGATCGTGCCCGTCCTGAACAAGCGCCAAGATCAGATCGGGGTTCAGGGCACCGCGGGCCTGTTCCACGCCGTGCACCTTGATCACATATGTCCCCATCGGCAGCTCGGCCCGATCGGTCAGACGGATATCGGGCAGGATCAATCCAAAGGTCGAGGCGACATAGGTCCGCATATTCGCAATGCGTGCATCCAGTCCGGTGCCCTGGTTCAGGACCATGCTGACCAGATCCGGTGCGAATTCCAGGTGAACATCATCGAGGTCGAGAATATCGCCAATCGCTTGTGATACCGCTTCGTCTGCCTCGGTCGACGCGGTTTGTGCCGGAGTTTCTCGCTGGTGCTGTTTTCGGTGCACCGCATAGGCGGCGTAGCCCAAAACGCAGGCCCCTAGAATAAAGGGCAGAAACGGCAGACCCGGAACCAGGGCGAACAGCACCATCAGACCGGCAACAGTGCCCAGCGCGGCCGGGTGGCGCCCCAGTTGCGATAAGATGGCGGTGTCAGTTGCGCCCTGCGTGCCACCACGTGCCAGAAGCAAAGCGGAGGCGATCGAGATGATCACAGCCGGTATCTGCGAGACTAAGCCATCGCCAACAGTCAGGATGGCGTAGGTTTCGAACGCCGATGACACCGGCATCCCATGCACGATCACGCCCATGACCAGACCCATGACCAGATTCAGCAGGGTGATCAAAAGCCCGGCAACCGCGTCTCCTTTGACGAATTTCGACGCCCCGTCGAGCGAGCCAAAAAAGGTGGTTTCCTGTTGTTCCCGTTCGCGCCGTTCCTTGGCCTCTTGATGATCGATGGCGCCCGCGGACATATCGCTGTCGATGGCCAGCTGTTTCCCCGGCATCCCATCCAGGGCAAATCGCGCACCAACTTCGGCCATGCGGGCCGCGCCTTTGTTGATGACCATAAAGTTCACGATCAACAGGACGCCGAACACGACAAGGCCCAGGAATATGCTGCCGCCCATGACGAAGCTTGCGAATCCCTCGATCACATCGCCGGCGGCATTGGGGCCGGTGTGCCCCTGACCGATAATCAGCTTGGTCGATGAGACGTTCAACGACAACCGGAGCATCAATGACCCCAGAAGGATGGTCGGGAAGGAAGAGAAATCCAGCGGCCGCTCGATAAACAGGGTCAGCGTGAAAATCAGGATCGCCAGGGCGAAGGACGTGGCCAGCCCGACATCCAGGACCCAGGACGGCATGGGCAGGATCATCATTACGATGACGGTCATCAACGCAAGCGCCAGCAATACAGTCGGAGAAAACAGGGAGCGGACGTCAAGTCTGGGCACGTAATTCTCCTAGTTGAAGATGATAAAGGCTGTTTGGGTGTCCGATGCGGGCATCAAAGAGCCCATCGCACCGGTCGGAAACTGGGTCGTTTGCACCGGAAACAGCGGTGTGGCGGATTGTGTGAAGGGATCACGCGACATGCGGGCAGTTTGCACCGCCGTGCCCGGGTCAAGCTGAGCATGAACAATCTGGTAGCGGCTGGAATAGGTCTTGGCCAAAGCCGGGGTTCGCGAGTGGTAGGCACCTGCCGCTGCCGACCATGACCCAAGTTCGGCGTAAAGCTGTTTCAGAAACTGCGCCGCGTAGCTGGCGTTAGTCTCGGGGTCGAACATGGCATCGATCGACTGAAAGGCCTGCCCGTGCCAGCGATAGCTGATTTGAAAGCACCCGATATCAAAGCTGCGCTTTCCGGCTTGGAAAATATCCGCGACATAGGCTTTAGCCTCCTGCTCAGATTGGAACCAATGGCCGCGCCCTTCGACATTGATTGCCCATGGCCAAGGCTCAAGTCGGCCTTTGATCGCGCGGCCAGTTTCAACCCGCGTTATGGCACGCAAAACATCAAGCGGTATGTCTTGGGCGAGGGCCGCGCGGCGGGCGGCCTGATCACATGTCTGAGACATCCGGGCCTCCGCGCCCGCAAAGCTCTGACGCGCTGCCGGAAGCAACGCAACACATGCTATGACAATGAATAGGCGATTTGGCATTCTGCCGGTCCGGGATTCTGATCAATCCGGGCCACGCTAGCCTTGCCTTGGTTTACAGAGGGTTATCAGTCAATCAGATTCGATCAATCCGCCGGCCAAAAACAACGCTCGTATTGGTGCGTAGAACACCGGGGATTCGTGCCAGATCATCAACGAGAATATCCAGATCCTCGATCCTTGGCGCGTCAGCGGTCAACAGCAGGTCAAAGTCACCGTTGATCGAAAGACAGAGTTTAACCTCGGGATAGGCCTCGAGCCGCTTGATGATACGGGTGGTTTCCTTCTGTTGGACCTCGAGCAGAACGACAACCTGGACGCGGGGGGCATCTTCGGGGCTGTTCAGGATCACGGAATAGCCGGCAATGATGCCGCGTTCTTCCATCCGGCTGATGCGTTCATGCACGGTTGTCCGGGCAACGCCCAGTTTTGCCGCGATTTTTGTGGTCGACTCGCGGGCATTATGTTGCAGGACTGAGATGATGCGGCGGTCAAGCTGATCCATTGGCGCTCCGGTGCGGGTCTTGTTTTTCCGGTTTAGGGCAAAACGGCAGCAGGGCTCAAGGCTCACGCGGGATACGGGGGTGCAGGTCGTCTATTATGACGGGATGAGCATGCGGTGGCGGGCCGGCCATGTGCGGGTGGTCACGCGGCAGGTCAGGATGGTCGTGGATCACCGAATGCAGATCAGAACGCGGCCAAAGGGTGACCGCACCGATAATACCCAGAAAGGACATCGCCGCCATAAAGCTCAGGGCGGTTGTGGCCCCAAACAGGGTCATCAGCCCGCCTGCCAGAGGATACAGCACCAGCCAACAGCAATGAGACAGCGTGAATTGGGCCGCAAAGACGGCGGGGCGGTCTTCGGGATGGGCCGAGCGGGTCAGCAGGCGGCCAGACGGAGTCAGCGTGGTGGAATAGCCAAAGCCAGCTAGGGCCCACAAAACGATTAACAGACCCAAAGACAGCGGGGTTGTCGCAAATATCGCGGCGGCCCCGGCCATGGTGGTGCAGCACAGAAGGGCGCCGGCCAACATGACCTTTCGATCCTCGATCCGGTCCAGCATCCGGGGCAGGATAAAAGCGGCAAGCATAGAGCCGCCACCAAAACCGGCCAGCGCAGCGGCAACGGCGCTTTCCGACAGCCCCAGATCTGATCGCACGATGACCACAGTGTTGACGATAACCATTGAGCTGAGTGCCGCCGCGCTCCAACTCAGGGCAAGAAGGCCCCGCAGCCGGGGTGTGTTCAAATAGATGCGTATGCCACGTGTTGTCCGTTCGTATATCCCGCGCGGCTTACTTGGTTTGGGTGATGGCAAAGCCACCGACACCACCAGCAGCGCCGAAGCGACAAATCCCAGGGCGGTGCCCCAGAACAGGCTGTTGAAGCTGACCAACAACAACAGGGCTGCGGCGAATACGGGGCTTAGCAGGCTCTCCAGATCATATGCCATCCGCGATAGGGACAGGGCGCGGGTGTATTCGCGCTCATCTGTCAGTACATCGGGGATTGTAGCCTGAAATGCAGGGGTAAATCCGGCCGAGGCGGATTGCAGCACGAAAATCAGGACATAGACCTGCCAGACCTCGGTCACAAAAGGCAGACACAGCGCGACAGCCGCACGGATCAAGTCAAGCACCACCAACATCTTGCGCCGGTCCAGCCGCTCGGCAAACGCGGCTGCCAATGGCGCAACCGTGACATAGGCCACCATTTTGATGGTCATCGCGGTGCCCAACACCAGCCCGGCCGCATCCCCTGCCAGTTCAAAGGCCAACAGACCCAGCGCGACCGTGGCCAGCCCAGTGCCCGTCAGGGCAACGATCTGCGCGGCCAACAGGTGGCGATAGGTCCGGTTTCTAAGAACGCTTAACATTGATTGATATCTGCCGCAGTCTAAAGGCTCTGTCACCCCAAACCTTCGTTTAGGTCTTAACCAATTGCGACAGCGGCAACCGGCTGGCGTACAGGGATGGCGTTGAGTTTAGGGAATAAAGCGCCTATCTCGGTGGCGATACCGCGCAAAGGAATACTCGGGTGGCTAACTATTTGTACAAAAACGACCTGCCGGACGGGTTGGATATGGGGCCGGTGGTGGCCATTGACTGTGAAACCATGGGTCTAAACCCGCATCGCGACCGCCTCTGCGTGATCCAGATGTCGGGCGGCGATGGCAATTCGCATATCGTTCAGGTCGAAAAGGGCCAGACCGAGGCACCGAACTTGTGTGCCATGCTGGAAAACCCGGATGTGCTGAAACTGTTCCATTTTGGCCGTTTCGACATTGCCGCGATGTATCACGCCTTTGGTGCGTTAGCCGCGCCTGTCTATTGCACCAAGATCGCCAGCCGTCTGGTGCGCACCTATACCGACCGGCACGGGCTGAAAAACCTGTGCAACGAGTTGATCGGCGTCGATATCTCGAAACAGCAGCAGATGAGCGATTGGGGCGCCGAAACGTTGAGCGAGGCGCAGCTGGACTATGCCGCCTCGGATGTTCTGTATCTGCACCGCCTGCGGGAGGAGTTGAACAAGCGCCTGGCGCGAGAGGGCCGGACCGAGATGGCGCAGGCCTGTTTTGACTTCTTGCCGATGCGTGCGAAACTCGATCTCGCCGGTTGGCCAGAAACGGATATTTTTGCGCACTCATGACTGATACCGAAGCATTTCTGAGAACCGCCCGTCAGGTGGTGACAGACGAGGCCCGCGCGCTGGAGGTACTGGCCGACGGTCTGGATGAACATTTTGCCCAAGCGGTTCAGCTGATTTTGCAGGCCTCGGGCCGCATCATCATCAGCGGCATCGGCAAGTCGGGTCATATCGGGCACAAGATCGCGGCCACACTGGCCAGCACCGGTACACCGGCCTATTTCGTGCACCCGGCCGAGGCCAGCCATGGCGATCTGGGCATGGTTTCAAAAGGCGATGTGGTTCTGGCCATCTCGAATTCGGGCGAAGCGCCAGAGCTTGCCAACCTGCTGGCTTTTACCCGCCGCTTTGGCATTCCACTGATTGGCCTGTCCAGCAAGCCGGAAAGCACGCTGATGAAACAGGCAGACGTGCATCTTTTGATCCCTTCACTGGGCGAGGCCTGCGGCTATGGCATGGTGCCTTCGATTTCCACGACGTTGACTTTGGCCATGGGCGACGCGCTGGCGATAGCGTTGATGAAGTATCGCAACTTCAAACCCGAAGATTTTCGCGCCTTTCATCCCGGTGGAAAACTAGGTGCACAGCTGAGCACGGTGCAGGATCTGATGCACAAGGGCGATGCGTTGCCGCTGGTTTCGGTCGGAACACCCATGAGCGATGCGCTGATCGAGATCAGCCGCAAGGGCTTTGGCGTTGCCGGGGTTGTCGATCCGCAAGGTCAGGTGGTGGGCATCATCACCGATGGCGATCTGCGGCGTCATATGGAGGGCTTGCTGGGCAAAACGGCCGAGCAGGTGATGACGCAGAACCCAACAACCATCCCGCCCGGCGCGTTGGCCGAAGAGGCGGTGGCCATCATGAATGACCGCAAGATCACCTCTTTGTTTGTGGTCGAGGAGGGCAGTGATCGCCAGGCCTTGGGCGTGCTACATATCCACGATTGCCTGCGCGTTGGTTTGGGGTAGAGGGGCGTTCGATGGACGGACATTCCCGGATGGTGCAATTTCTAAAGGTGTTGCTGCCTTTGGCAGCCATTGTGCTGCTGTCGACGGTTTTCCTGCTGTCACGCAGCATCGAAACCAGCGTGTCCGTTCCGTTTACCCAAAAAGACATAGATGAACGTCTGGCCGACCAAGTGGTGACCCAACCCCATTATCTTGGAACAACCAGAAAAGGCGAGGAAGTTCAAATTCAGGCGGCCCAAGCGACCCAGGGGCGCGAAGGGTCATTGCCCACGACTGCCGAATTTAGAGGGCGGTTGGGATTGTTGAATGGCGGCGTCATAACGATGGATTCAAATTCCGGTATGATCCGCCCGGACAAGAATTCCGCAACGTTTGTTGGGGATGTCCTGATAACGACGACGGACGGAATTCAGGTCAGAACTGATCTTCTAAATACCTCTCTGGATGAAATCCGCGGCGACACTCCGGGTCAGGTCGATGGCACCGGCATCATCGGAGATTTTTCCGCGGGACGGATGACATTTGGAACCGAAAAAAAGGATGGGCCGGTCCATATTCTTTTTACAGATGGTGTTAAGCTGGTATACGAGCCTGAAAAAACAGAAAGATAAGCCGTGATTGATTTGCGATTTGCTGTTGTTAGTTTTGCGCTGATGGTCGGTGCCTTTTCGGCGTCGGCACAGGAAACGCAGGTCGCCTTCGGGTCAGCCAAGGCGGATCCAAGCCAGCCGGTCGAGGTCACCTCGGAATCTCTAAACGTCAATCAAGAAGACGGCACGGCCGAGTTTATCGGTAACGTCCTGATCGTGCAGGGTGAGATGCGCCTGACCGCCGAGCGGGTCCTAGTCATCTACAACGCCGACAGGTCCGGAATCGAGCGGATGGAGGCGACAAATGATGTGGTTCTTGTCAGCCCGCCTGATGCAGCCGAAGGCGACTGGGCCGAATACACAATCGACTCGGGCGAAATCGTGATGCGCGGAAATGTGCTTTTGACGCAAGGCCCCAGCGTTATCAGCGGCGATCAGATGAATGCCAATCTGACGACCGGAACGGCAAAGATGACTGGCCGCGTCAAAACCATTCTGAATCCGGATAGCAACTGATGGAGCGTCCGAATTTGTCTGTGGCCGAAGGCGGTTCCGGCCTCAGGATCGAGAAATTGCGGAAATCATACCGTAAGAAGACCGTGATACGCGAAGTCTCGATGACGTTGGGCCGGTCCGAGGTGGTTGCCTTGTTGGGTCCGAACGGATCAGGCAAGACCACAACGTTCTATTCGGTCGCCGGGCTTGTCTTTCCCGAAGCTGGCACTGTGACCATTGACGGCCAAAACGTGACGACCCTGCCGATGTATAGGCGCGCGCGGCTTGGGATCGGATATCTGCCACAAGAGATGTCGATTTTCCGCGGGATGAGTGTCGAGGACAACATTGCCGCCGTTCTGGACATCACCGTGAAGCACAGCCATCGCAGGAAAGAGCGGCTGGAAGAGCTGTTGTCCGATTTTTCGATCGAACATCTGCGCCGCGCCCCGGCATTGGCATTGTCCGGCGGCGAGCGTCGCCGTGTCGAAATTGCCCGTTGTCTTGCGGCTGATCCGAAATATCTGTTGCTGGACGAGCCATTTGCTGGCGTAGACCCGATCAGCGTCGGCGATATCCGCCATCTGGTAGCGGACCTGAAAAAGCGCGGCATCGGCGTGCTGATCACTGACCATAACGTGCGCGAAACACTGGAAATCGTGGACCGGGCCTATATCCTGCATGATGGTCAGGTGCTGATGTCGGGTACGCCGGATGAAGTCGTCGAGAACGAAAATGTCCGCCGGGTCTATTTGGGCGAAAACTTCCGTATTTCATAGGCTTGCGCGGAATTGCGCCCAGCGCATGGCTGAAATCACGTATATACACGCCTGTTTTGATTGACTCTGCCGCCGTCTCTTGCCTCAATTGGGTTATGGCATTTCTTCAGTTCCAGTCGGGATCGCGGTGCACCTTTGCTAAGGGGTACGTTTCTCAGCAACTGCGGAATATGCCGATATCCCCCACCCGATAAAAACACGTGCGCTGCGTAACGCAGCGTCAAAATGGGTGTGAATTGTGAAGGAGATCACATGCGTTACCAAATTAGCGGAAAACAGATCGACATCGGCGAGGCGCTGCAGACCCATGTGCAGACCGAGCTAGGGGAGGTTGTTGGAAAATATGCCCAGCGCCCGACCGACGCCAATGTCGTCTTTTCCCGTTCTGCGCATGAGTATGTTTGCGAAGCCACCGTGCATCTTTCGACCGGCCTGACTGCGCAGGCCAAGGCCCACGCTATCGAAATCTACGCAGCATTCGAGGCCTGCTGTGACAAGATGGAAACGCAGTTGCGCCGGTATAAGCGCCGCCTCAAGGACCATCACAAGGACCGATCCGAGCCGGTTGAACTCTTTGGTGCTTCCTCTTATATCCTCGCCTCTGACGAATCAGAGTCGGCTGATGAACCTGAAACGCTGCAGCCGATGATCGTGGCTGAGATGGAAACCAAGATCCCATCGTTGAGTGTTGGTGAAGCCGTAATGCAGATGGAACTAGCCGGCGCCCCGGTGCTGGTGTTCCGGAATGAAAACAAGGACGGATTGAATGTCGTGTATCGCCGTGAGGACGGCAACATTGGCTGGATTGATCCGTAACAGGCAAGAATAGCAAGGCAAGCCCCTGCGCAAGCGGGGGCAAGGCCATGGAGCGTGATCATGGAGCTTTCGAGCATACTGAAGCCCGAGGCGGTACGTGTATTGTCCGCCGCTTCCAGCAAGAAGCGGTTGTTTCAGGAAATCGGCGATGTTGCCGAGGGGGCCCTTGGTCTTGACGCGCAGGTTGTTGTGGATGGCCTGCTCGAGCGGGAGAGCCTTGGCCCAACAGGCGTTGGTCATGGAGTTGCCCTGCCACATGCGCGGCTGGGTGATCTGGCCGAAGTGGCTGGCGTTTTCGTAATGCTGGAAAAGCCGATTGATTTCGGTGCGGTAGACCGCCAGCCGGTTGATGTCGCTTTTGCGTTGTTTGCCCCGGAAGAGGCAGGTGTGGACCACCTAAAGGCGCTTGCACTGGTGTCCAGAACGCTGCGCAATACGTCGGTTTGCGCAAAGCTGCGCGCCAATCCTGATCCGGTCAAGCTCTATGCAATTTTGACCGAGGCGCAGTCGGTCCAGGCGGCTTAACTGCCCCAAAGGCAATAAAAAAGCCCCCGGTTTTCGGGGGCTTCTGCGTTTTAACCGCCGGTTCCCATTTCCAGGGTCCACCAGATTTTCCCGCCGTTCTCCTGGTGCCAGGCAAAGCCCATCTGAGTGGCTTTGGCATCCATGATGACATTTCGCGGTCCGGGTTCCTGCATCCAGGCGGCCAGCGTTTCGGTCTCGGTCTCATAGGTTTCCGAGATCGCCTCGCCGAGGAAGGTGCCGTAATAGCCGACGCGCGTCGCCCGATCCAACGGCGAAGATCCGTCCGAGCCAAAGTGCCAGGGCCGATTCTGTCGCGCCATATCCTTGGAATGGGTGGCGGCCGCGGCATTGAGCTGAGCATTCAGTTGTACCGGCTGAAGGCCCGATGCCTGGCGGAGGGCGTTAACCGAATCCAACATCCGGAATTGCAGCTTTTCTGGATTGCCACGGATCTTGTACACCGTTGGCAGGGGGCGCCCATCTGCCCCATAGGTTGGGGATCCACCCGGCGTACAGGCGGCCAGTGCAATAAAGCTAGCAAACAGTAATGAAATGATGCGCGTCATGATCGACCTGATTATTGTGTTGCCATACGGCATAGCGTGACAGAAGGCTGTGGGCAAACGCACAATGGCTTTGTTCTGCGTGATTCTGCCGGTTTCAATTGCGACTGAAGCATTCTGGCAATAAAATGCACAGGATTTTTAGATTTTCTGTGAAAAGGACCTGCGATCATGGTCAAGAAAAGCATTACTCATACAACCCGACGCGGATTCGTCGCGGGTGTCTCGGCTCTGGTCGCCTCGCCTGCGATTGCCCAATACACCCCCGGAGACCCGCTGCGCCCCGCACCCGAGGACGAACCCGCGGTGCGCCGTAACATCTCTGGCTTCAGGGCGCTGGACTGGCAGCCCTATTTTTCCAACACGAAAAACGGCGCTATCCTTGTCGATACAGTATCGCGGGCGCTGCATTACTGGTCTGACGATCAATCGGTGTACAAACTATACCCGTCGTCGGTTCCCCTGACCGAAGAGCTGACGCGCCGCGGCCGGACCAGCGTGATCCGCAAGGTCGAAGGCCCAAGCTGGTCGCCAACACCTTCGATGAAGAAAAGAAATCCGGAATGGCCAGACTATATCCCGCCGGGTCCGGATAACCCATTGGGAACACATGCTTTATATCTAAGCTGGAAATATTACCGAATTCACGGAACCCATGATACGCGCAAAATCGGGCGTCGATCTTCGAATGGGTGCATCGG
Organism: Ruegeria sp. CDSC045; assembly: GCF_059610725.1. NCBI lineage: Bacteria > Pseudomonadati > Pseudomonadota > Alphaproteobacteria > Rhodobacterales > Roseobacteraceae > Ruegeria > Ruegeria sp. CDSC045. Next base: position 71,404 of record NZ_JBXWOE010000011.1, on the reverse strand, counting down.
TCTTTTCAACAACGATATTGCCGAACTGTTCTCAATGGCCAAGGTTGGCACGCAAGTGTTGCTAATTTGACGACATTTCCGCGCAGGTACCCGCTTGTGACGCAACTTCCATTTGCATTCCAGTTGGATAGCTGATTAGAAAAAAACACGAGGTAAGTCTTGAGTGCATGGTTTCACTATACGGAACCGTGCGTATCCTGGAGGTTAATATGAAGAAACTCGTTCTCGCCGCTGCACTGACTGCTGCTGCTTCGACCGCTTATGCAGGCAACCTGGAAGAGCCGGTTGTTGAAGCACCTGTTGTTGTTGAAGAAACTCAGGGTTCGTCAAACGGCATCATCCTGCCGCTGATCCTGTTGGTTGTTGTTGCCGCAGCTGTTGCAGCAAGCTAATTCGACAAGCGATATCTAAAGAAAAGGCGGTGGAGCTTTCCACCGCCTTTTTTTGCGCCTAGTCGACTGGGTGGCTTAGTCCAGCCAACCCTTCAAATTATCCTCGATCACCTTGCCCAGGGCCGCTATGTGCGATTCGTCATCGTTCAGGCATGGGATATAGGTAAAGCTTTCGCCGCCCGCGTCCTCGAAACTCTCTTTGATCTCTTCGTTGATCTCTTCCAGCGTTTCGATGCAATCGGCGGAAAACGCTGGTGCGATAACGGCGATCTTCTTCTTACCCTGTTTTGCCAGCTCGGCCACGTGGTCGACCGTATATGGCTTGAGCCATTCTTCCGGGCCGAATCGTGACTGGAAGGTCGATACAAGCTGGTCGTTCGACCAGCCCAACCTTTCTTTCAGCAACCGAGTCGTTTTTGCGCATTGGCAGTGATAGGGGTCGCCTTGTTGCAGGTAGCGTTCCGGCATGCCGTGGTAGGAACAGACCAGTATGTCCGGTTTGTCCACCATCGCGGCATAGGCCTTTTTAACCGAGCCCGCCAATGCGTCGATATAGGCGGGTTCGTCAAAATAGGCGGGCACGGTGCGGCTGGCGGGTTGCGACGTTTCATCCATCAGGGCGCGGAAAAACTGATCATTGGCCGTGGCCGTCGTAGCGCCTGCGTATTGCGGGTAAAGCGGAAAGAACAGAACCCGGTCGCAACCTGCCGCGACCATTTCCCGGACTTTTGATTTTGTCGATGGGTTGCCGTAGCGCATGCAGAATTCCACCATGACCTTGTCGCCATAGCGTGCCTGCATCGCGTCACGCAATTTGGCGGTCTGGTCCTTGGTAATCGTCATCAGCGGGCTTTCGCCCTTGTCGTGGTTCCAGATCGACTTGTACGCCTCACCCGAGCTGAAGGGCCGTTTGGTCAGGATGATCCCCTGCAGGATTGGCTGCCATTTCCACTTGGGATAGTCGATCACGCGCTGGTCCGACAGAAACTCGTTCAAATAACGGCGCATGGGCCAATAGCTGTAATCGTCGGGGGTGCCGAGATTGGCCAGCAGGATGCCGACGCGGCCCGTTTTGACTTTGGGGTGATCCGCCGGGGCATGATCGGGGCGTGTGGCGTCAAACATGTTTCACTTCCTGAGATGTCTTTGCTTCGGGCTGAGATAACCGGAATTCCGTATTCGTCAATCGGACAGTTTGCCTTCGCTTGCACCCAGAGCATCCGCAAGCCGCATCTGGGCCGAGCCCGGACGCAGCGGTTTTGGCTGGCTTTCATCGGGCGACCAGCCGGTTAGGCAGACCAGCTCGAATGTCGCCTTGAGGCGTTTTTGATCAGTGCTGAAATGATTGGCATAGATGTCTTGCGCCCGGGCAAAGACCTGCCGGTTTGTGGGGTGTTTCATGCGGTTTTGCAGGCTGTTGGTTTCACCCATTGCCCGCAGGTCATGCATCAGGTGGGTCAGATCGCGATATTCCGCCGTCAATCGCGCGGTATCAGCAACCGGCAGGGCCAGTCCGGCGCGTTGCAGTAACCCGCCCAGATCGCGCAGCTCGGCCATAGGCGCGATGCGGGGGCTGAGGCCGCCCGTGACCTCAACCTCGGCCTGCCCAAGTGCGGCGCGCAGTTCCCGCAGGGTTTCACCGCCCAGACAGATCACCAGCAACAGCCCATCAGGTTGCAGCGCGCGGTGACACTGGATCAACTGCCCAACCGGATCATTGGTCCAGTGCAGAGCCATGGCATGGATCACCAGATCATGGGCACCGGGAGTCAGGTCCAGCACCTCGTTATCCGGGATGATCCGCGCCATTGGCAACACATCCTGCCAGACTTGCGCAAAAGGGGTCACGATCGCCGGGTCCGTAAAGCTTTTATTAACCAAGGCGAGCCGATCCTGAACCTCGTCAACTGCGGCGCGGTGCAAGAACAAGGCATCTTCCCGTGCGCGGGACCGACGCCGTGCAAGGATTGCGCGGTCGAACAGTGAGGGTGCGTTGGAATCAGGCAGTTTCATAGGGCGCAACTATCGCATGTGGCAGCGGATTCAAACCGCTGTCCAGATGATCTATCCCCCGCGCTGTCTGGGATGCGGTGATTTGACCGAGTCGGATTTCGGCCTCTGTGGCTCCTGTTGGCGTGAAACGCCCTTTATCGGTGGCGCTGTATGTGAAAGCTGCGGCGTGCCCTTGCCGGGTGAGGCCGATGGCCACCGAATCGAATGTGATGACTGTATGAAAACGCCGCGCCCCTGGCGCGATGGGCGGTCTGCGCTTTTGTATGATGGCAAGGCGCGATCCCTGATTCTGGCTCTGAAACATGGGGACCGGCCCGAGCTTGCACGCCCTGCGGCGCGCTGGATGGCCCTGGCGGGTCGGGATTTGTTTCGCGAGGACATGCTGATCGCGCCGGTACCGCTGCATTGGTCCCGGTTGCTGAAACGCAGGTACAACCAATCCGCCCTGTTGGCACAGCATCTGGGGCGGCAAACCGGGTTGGAGGCCTGTCCGGACCTTCTGGTCCGACGGACAAGAACGCCTGTTTTGGATGGAAAAACAGCCGCACAGCGCATGGAAACGCTGGAGAATGCGATTGCAGCGCATCCCAGGCGGCTTCGGCAGATGCAGGGGCGCGATATTCTGCTGGTCGATGATGTCATGACATCAGGCGCAACATTGACCTCATGTGCACGTGTCTGTCGTGCATCCGGGGCAAATCATATTTTTGTGTTGACCCTAGCGCGCGTTGCCAAGGATACCTAACTCGCCCAGGATTGTGCGAAACCCAAAGGTACGGAATATGAAATCGGTAGAAATATATACCTCGCCGCTCTGTGGCTTCTGTCACGCTGCAAAACGGCTGCTGAATCAGAAGGGCGTCGAGTTTCAGGAAGTCGATGTGCTGAGGAACCCAAAACGCAAACCTGAAATGATCCAGCGCGCCGGTGGCAAGCGGACCGTACCCCAGATCTTTATCGGATCGCAGCATGTGGGCGGATGCGACGACCTGTATGAGCTGGAACGTCAGGGCAAGCTGGACGGTTTGCTGGCGGCCTGATGAAGAGCGCCCTGCTTCAGATCACCTCGTCGGATGATCCGGCTGAAAACCTGAAAATGGTGCGCGCCCTGATGTCCGAAGCGGCAGGGCAGGGTGCGCGGTTCGTTCTGACGCCCGAGGTGACGAATTGCGTGTCCACCTCGTCCACACGGCAGCGGGAAATTCTGCAATACGAAGAAGATGACCTGACACTTGCGGGGCTGCGCGAGCAGGCCGCGAGCCTGGGGATCTGGTTATTGATCGGCTCGTTGGCGATCAAAACACATGATGCGGATGGTCGGTTTGCCAATCGGTCTTTCATGATTGATCCTCAGGGGCAGATCGTGGCGTGGTATGACAAGATCCATATGTTCGACGTGCAGGTGTCCGAGGCCGAGACGTTTCGCGAGTCCAAAAACTACCGTCCCGGCACACGGGCGGTCATATCCGAGACAGATTTCGGCAAGGTGGGTCTGAGTATATGTTATGATATCCGCTTCCCCAAACTATACGCATCTCTGGCGCAGGCTGGAGCGCGCATTCTGACGGTTCCAGCCGCTTTTTCACCGGTCACGGGTGAGGCCCATTGGAAGTCGCTGTTGCGGGCGCGGGCGATTGAAAACGGATGCTGGGTGTTGGCCCCGGCGCAGACCGGTGAACACCCTAAAACCAGGGGAAAGACCCGCAAAACCTACGGTCACAGCATGGTCGTTGCCCCATGGGGAGAGGTCGTCATCGACGCAGGGACCGATCAGGGCATTCACTTTTTCAATTTGGATGATAGTTCTGTTACAGAAGCACGAAGCCGCGTGCCTTCGCTGACACATGTCCGTCCCTTTGACGGCCCCTGATCCAGAATCTGGACTATGACAAACGATACCAATGCCCTCGCGGTCACGCTGTTCAGCGAGATCCTGACCGCAGACCAGTTATTGCGGAACCGGCTCAGCCGGGTGCTGCCCAGGGGCATGGAAATTTCGCATTTCTCGGTTTTGAACCATCTTGTCTTTGTCGGCAACGAACGCAGCCCGGCACAGCTAGCCGATACGTTTCACGTGACCCGAGGTGCCATGACCAATACCTTGGCCAAGCTGGAATGGGCCGGATATATCCACATCCGCCCCGACTGGGACGACGCCCGCCGCAAGATGGTCGCCATCAGCCCCGCTGGGCGGAGTGCTCGGGATCAGGCGATCTCCTCTATTGCGCCGCTGATCAATCGCGTGGTCGGAGAGCTGGGGCTGGAGCGGGTGCGCAGCACGCTGCCCGTGCTGCGGGATTTGCGATTGCAGTTGGAGGGGGAATAGGTTCACCCCGGCTTCACGCTCGCCGTCACATAATTCACGCTCAAATCCCGGTCAGAGATCGACCAGCTCCATAGTATCGGGTTGAACACGAAACCCTTGCGGTCCACCGGGTCCAACCCGGCTTGACGCAACAGGTCGAACAACTCGTCAGGGGTGATGAACTTGTTCCACTCATGCGTGCCGCGCGGCAGCCAGCGCATGATCACCTCGGCACCAAAGATAGCCATCGCATAGGATTTCGGGTTGCGGTTGATGGTCGAACAAATCTCAAGTCCGCCTGGTTTCAGCAAATCCCGCGTGGCTGTCAGAAAGCTGAGCGGGTCGGCCACATGTTCGACCACCTCCATGTTCAGAATCACATCAAACTGCTCACCTGCGGCGGCCATAGCCTCGGCAGTGGTGTGGCGATAGTCGATCCCAAGCCCCGATTGCTCGGCATGGATGCGGGCGACGGGCAGGTTGCCCTCGGCGGCATCGGCGCCCACGACCTCAGCGCCAAGGCGAGCCATGGGTTCGCTCAGCAAGCCTCCTCCACATCCGATATCCAGCAGGCGCAGGCCCTCGAACGGGCGCGGGGCCTTCAGATCACGGTCAAATTCGCCTGCGATTTGCTGTGTGATATAATCCAGACGACAGGGGTTCAGCATATGCAGGGGCTTGAATTTCCCATGCGGGTCCCACCATTCGGCGGCCATCGCCTCGAATTTTGCGATCTCGGACGGGTCTACCGTGTTCGGATGCGCTTGCATTCCTGTCTCCGTATGCTCTTTTACGTTTAAGGACTATATAGGGCCATAATGGACAAGTACCCGGACCAAAAGCGCGCAGTGCAATATCTTTACCCGCCGATCGACCCGTTCGATCAGCGCATGGTCGATGTGGGCGATGGTCACCTTATCTATATGGAACAATGCGGCAATCCGGATGGCCTGCCGGTGGTCGTGTTGCACGGAGGCCCAGGTGGCGGATGCAGCCCCGCAATGCGGCGCTATTTCGATCCGGACGTCTTTCGGGTGATTCTGTTTGATCAGAGAGGCTGTGGACGCTCGCGCCCGCACGCGTCGGTCACAGACAACACAACCTGGCATCTGGTGGCCGATATCGAACGGCTGCGCACCCTGTTGAACATCAGTGATTGGGCCGTTTTCGGTGGAAGCTGGGGCGCAACCCTGGCGTTGATCTATGCGCAGGCGCATCCCGACCGGGTGAATAGGCTGATATTGCGCGGCGTGTTTCTGGCAACGCAGGCCGAGCTGGACTGGTTCTATGGTGGTGGCGCGGGCAAGTTCTGGCCCGAGCAATGGTCCAAGTTCACCGCTCTGCTCTCCGAGACTGAGCTTTCCGACACGATTGGGGCCTATAACAAACGTCTGTTCTCAGGGGATCGGGCGACTGAGGTTCTGTACGGACGGGCCTGGTCCGCCTGGGAAAATTCGCTGGCGTCAATCCATTCGAACGGATCCACCGGAGAAAGCCCGGGTGAGTATGCGCGCGCCTTTGCCCGGCTTGAGAATCACTATTTCATCAATCGGGCTTTCCTTGATCAGGACGGGCAGATTCTGGAGCAGATGGATCGGATCGCTCATATTCCCGGCCATGTCGTTCAGGGGCGCTATGACATGATCTGCCCACCGCATTCTGCTTGGAACCTGGCCGAGCGCTGGCCGAATGTCGAATTGAAGATGGTCCGTCAGGCGGGCCATGCCCTGTCTGAACCCGGCATCAGTGCCGAACTGGTCCGCATTATGAACCGCGTGGCCGAGGGGGTAGCATGACCCGCATTGACCGCCGCGCGTTGTTTGCATCAGGTGCCGCTGCGGCGCTGTTGGCCGCAACAGGTGCGTCACTGGCGAATACGCCCAAGCCGGGCGGAACCCTGCGGCTTGCGGTGCCGCGTGACGACAGTCTTGAACAAGTTGCACGGGGGGCGGTGTTTGACACGCTGACCGAAATCGCACCGGACGGTACCTTGCGAGGTGAGCTGGCAACAGGATGGCAGACCGATACGGATGCCCGGATCTGGACGTTTGATCTGCGCGATGATGCGGTGTTCCACGACGGCGTAGCATTGGATATCGCTGATGTGATGGCGGTTTTGGCCGAAGTCGGGCGCGCCGAAGCGCTGGCCCCTAACCGGCTGCATCTTGAACTGTCCAAACCTAATCCCGGCCTGCCTTTCCTGCTGGCCGAAAGTCAATTTGTCATCCCGCGGGCTGGTCAGAGCGTCAAACCGCTGCAGATCGCCAATGGCACCGGATGCTACCGTGTCGAACGGGCTGAGGATGATCGCCACTTTCTGGGCCGCAAAGTTGTTGACCATTATAAGAGCACTCAGGCCGGCTGGGCGGATGCTTTTGAGATTATCGTCATTCCTGATGCCCGCGTCCGGGCCGAAGCATTGCGGGATGGCTATGTGGATATTGCTGCCCTGCCATCATCCGAAGGCTTGAATGGGCTGCGCGGTCTGCGCCTTCACCCCAGCGAATCGGATATTGCGCTGGCGGCGGCTGCTCATGTTGGTATGCCCCAGCAGATCGGTGGCGCGCGCGCGCTGGACGACGGACGCATCGCTGAACGGTGGTGGTTGGCGTAAATTCCGGTCAGGGTTCCTGCCGGGGGTTGCAGACTCGGGAAACCCTGCGTATATGCAGTTGCAACAGCGGCGTGTCAGACTTCTGGTCTGGGGCTCCACCGGGAATTTCGACGGGCCGCGCGCCCGTTTTTTTGTGCCCGACTGACAGGGTAGAGTAGCTGATGACAAACGAACTGATAGCCAAAGCTGCCATTGATCGGAGACTGGCCGAGATCATCACCCCAGTGATCGAAGATCTGGGGTATGAGCTGGTCCGTATCCGCCTGATGAGCGGCAAGCAGACCACCTTGCAGATCATGGCCGACAAGCCCGATGGTGGCATCGAAGTGGATGATTGCGCCGAGATATCGAACGCAGTCAGTGCCACGTTGGATGTCGAAGATCCGATCCTTGACGCCTATGCGCTGGAAGTGTCCAGCCCCGGCATCGACCGGCCTCTGACACGTCTCAAGGATTTTGAGATGTTCGAGGGCTATGAGGCAAAGATTGAAACCACCGAACTGATCGACGGCCGTCGCCGCTTCAAAGGTGAGCTGGCCGGGACCGAAGGTGATGAGGTTTTGATCAATATCTCCGAGGGAGATGAGACGATCACCATCGGCTTGCAGTTTGACTGGCTAAGCGATGCCAAGCTGGTCCTGACCGATGATCTGATCAAAGAGATGCTGCGCCAGCGCAAGGACGCCGGTGCCCTGAACGAAAACGCTTTCGACGAGATTGAGACCGAAGGGTCCGAAGAGGAGACGAACTGATGGCAATCACCTCAGCCAACCAGCTGGAGCTGCTGCAGACCGCCGAGGCCGTGGCCCGCGAAAAGATGATCGACCCCGGTCTGGTTGTCGAAGCGATGGAAGAATCGCTCGCCCGTGCCGCCAAAAGCCGCTACGGCGCCGAGATGGATATTCGCGTCAGCATCGACCGCAAGACCGGTAAAGCGACCTTTACCCGCGTCCGCACCGTGGTTGAGGATGAAGAGCTTGAGAACTATCAGGCCGAGATGACCGTCGAGCAGGCCAAGCAATACATGGAAGCGCCGGAAGTCGGTAGCGTCTATGTCGAAGAAGTGCCTCCGGTCGAAATGGGCCGGATCGCGGCGCAATCCGCTAAGCAGGTGATTCTGCAAAAGGTTCGCGAAGCCGAGCGCGATCGCCAGTACGAAGACTTCAAGGATCGCGCAGGTACCATCATCAACGGTGCGGTCAAGCGCGAAGAGTTCGGCAATGTCATCGTCGATCTGGGCGGTGCCGAGGCTGTTCTGCGCCGCAACGACAAGATTGGCCGCGAAAGCTATCGCCCCAATGACCGTGTGCGCGCCTATATCAAGGAAGTTCGTCGCGAGGTTCGTGGCCACCAGATCTTCCTGTCGCGCACCGCGCCTGAATTCATGGCTGAACTGTTCAAGATGGAAGTGCCGGAAATCTATGACGGCATCATCGAGGTCAAAGCTGTTGCTCGTGATCCCGGATCGCGCGCCAAGATCGCTGTCATTTCCTATGACGGCTCGATCGACCCTGTCGGTGCCTGCGTTGGTATGCGCGGCAGCCGTGTGCAGGCCGTCGTGAATGAACTGCAGGGTGAAAAGATCGACATCATTCCATGGAACGAAGATCAGCCCACCTTCCTGGTGAATGCGCTGCAGCCTGCCGAGGTGTCCAAGGTTGTTCTGGATGAAGAAGCGGGCAAGATCGAAGTTGTGGTTCCCGAAGAACAGCTGAGCCTTGCCATTGGCCGTCGCGGTCAGAATGTGCGTTTGGCCAGCCAGCTGACCAATCTGGACATTGATATCATGACCGAGGCCGAAGAATCGGCGCGCCGTCAGAAAGAATTCGAAGCCCGCACCAGCCTGTTCATGGAAAGCCTGGATCTGGACGAGTTCTTTGCGCAACTACTGGTCTCGGAAGGGTTTACCAACCTGGAAGAAGTCGCTTATGTCGAGCTTGACGAGCTGTTGGTCATTGACGGCGTCGACGATGGCACCGCGCAGGAACTGCAGACCCGTGCGCGTGAACACCTGGAAGCACAGGCCAAAGCGGCGCTGGATGCAGCGCGTGAGCTGGGTGTCGAGGACAGCCTTATTGAATTCGAAGGTCTGACACCCCAGATGGTAGAAGCGCTGGCCAAGGACGACGTGAAAACGTTGGAAGATTTTGCCACCTGCGCTGACTGGGAACTGGCTGGTGGTTGGACCACAGTTGATGGTGAGCGTATCAAGGATGACGGCGTTCTGGAGCCTTTTGGCATAACGCTGGAAGAGGCGCAGGATCTGGTCATGACCGCACGCATCATGTTGGGCTGGGTTGATCCTGCCGAACTGGAGCAGGCTGAAGAAGACGGCGTAGCGGCCGACGAGGAAGCCGAGGCCTGATCGCAGGCTTCGGGTGGCGCACATGGGTCGCGGTGGCGTCCATAAGGATCGGTCTGACGGACCCGAACGCAAGTGCATTGCCACTGGCGAGGTTCAGCCTAGATATGGGCTGATCCGCTTTGTGGTCGGGCCAGACGGTCAGGTCTTTCCTGATGTCGCGGCAAAACTGCCGGGGCGCGGTGTTTATGTCTCGGCCGACCGCAGCGCGTTGGACAAAGCCATCGGCAAGAAATTGTTCGCGCGGGGGTTCAAGGCGCAGGTCACTGTGTCAAAGGATCTGGCCGATGAGGTTGAAAAGCAGATTGCGCGGCGCGTGATCGAGCTTTTGAGCCTCGCGCGCAAGTCCGGTGATGCGGTTGCTGGCTATGAAAAGGTCAAGGCAATGCTGGACCGGGAAGAGGCCCAGGTATTGCTTCAGGCTTCTGATGGATCGGGGCGTGGCAAGTCGAAACTCAGCACGCCGCACTTTGGGAAATACATCGGCTGGTTGACCGCAGACGAACTTGGGGCGGCATTTGGGCGCCAAACCGTGATTCATGCGGCCTTGGCCTCTGGCGGACTCGCCAAACGTGTTGTAGAGGAAGCGCAGCGCCTGCATGGCTTGCGCGAAACGGATGACGGCGGCAAGGGCCGCGCGGAAGGGTAAGAAGCTTTATGAGCGATAGTGACGGCAAAAAGACATTGGGTCTTCGTGGCGGGGCGCGCCCCGGAAATGTGAAACAAAGTTTCAGCCACGGACGTACCAAGAATGTCGTGGTGGAAACCAAACGCAAACGCGTGGTGGTCCCCAAGCCGGGTGCGGCCAAAACCGGTGGTGGAGCTACGCCATCAGGTGATCCGTCGCGTCGTCCAGCCGGGATTTCCGACGTGGAAATGGCGCGCCGGATGAAGGCGCTGCAGGCTGCCAAGGCGCGTGAGGTCGAAGAGGCCGCCGAGCGTCAGGCCGCTGAAAAAGCGCGCGAGGAAGAGCGTGCCCGTCGCCGTGCGGAACTAGAGGCCAAAGAGCGCGAACAGCGCGAGGCCGAAGAACGCGCGCGCGCCAAGGCCGAAGAGGAAGAACGCAAGCGCAAAGAGGCTGAAGATGCCGCTAAGCGTGTCGCGGCGACCCCGACTCCTGAAGAGCCAAAAGCCGCCCGCAGCCCGGCCAGCAAGCCTGCGCCCGCAGCAACGCCACGCAAGCAGGATCGCGAGCGTGAACAGCGCGGCACGCGCACCAAGGGCCGTGACGATAACCGCCGTTCAGGCAAGCTGACTCTGGGTCAGGCGACCGGTGGTGAAGGCAACCGCCAGCGTTCGATGGCAGCCATGAAGCGTAAGCAAGAGCGCGCGCGTCAGAAAGCCATGGGCGGCGCTGTCGAGCGGGAAAAGGTTATCCGTGACGTACAGCTGCCCGAGGCGATTGTCGTGTCCGAGCTGGCCAACCGTATGGCCGAGCGTGTCGCGGACGTTGTCAAATCGCTGATGAACATGGGCATGATGGTCACGCAGAACCAGACCATTGACGCTGATACTGCGGAACTGATCATCGAAGAATTTGGCCACAAGGTCACGCGCGTCTCGGCCTCTGACGTCGAGGACGTCATCAAAGAGATCGAAGACAGCGAAGGCGATCTGCAGTCGCGTCCGCCGGTCATTACCATCATGGGTCACGTTGACCACGGTAAGACCTCGTTGCTGGACGCGATCCGCGACGCTCGCGTTGTGGCGGGTGAGGCCGGGGGTATTACCCAGCATATTGGCGCTTATCAGGTGAAAACCGATGGCGGCACAACGCTGTCTTTCCTGGATACACCGGGTCACGCGGCCTTTACCTCGATGCGTTCGCGCGGGGCGCAGGTCACGGATATCGTGGTTCTGGTTGTTGCTGCGGATGACGCGGTGATGCCGCAGACGATCGAGGCGATCAACCACGCCAAAGCGGCGGGTGTCCCGATGATCGTTGCGATCAACAAGGTCGACAAGCCGGATGCGAACCCGGACAAGGTGCGCACCGATCTGCTGCAGCACGAAGTCATCGTTGAGAAAATGTCGGGTGAGGTTCAGGACGTCGAAGTGTCCGCCATTACCGGTCAGGGTCTGGATGAGCTGTTGGAAGCCATCGCGTTGCAATCCGAAATTCTTGAGCTGAAAGCCAACCCGAATCGCGCCGCCCAGGGTGCCGTGATCGAGGCGCAGTTGGATGTGGGCCGTGGACCTGTTGCTACCGTTCTGGTTCAAACCGGTACATTGCGTCAGGGCGATATCTTTGTTGTGGGTGAGCAATACGGTAAAGTCCGTGCACTGATCAACGACAAGGGCGAACGCGTCAAAGAGGCAGGCCCCTCGGTTCCGGTTGAGGTTCTGGGTCTGAATGGCACGCCCGAGGCCGGGGACGTTCTGAACGTGACCGAGACTGAAGCGCAGGCGCGTGAAATCGCCGCCTACCGTGAACAGGCCGCCAAGGACAAACGCGCCGCCGCCGGTGCCGCAACCACCCTTGAACAGCTGATGCAAAAGGCCAAGGAAGACGAAAACGTCACCGAACTGCCAATTCTGATGAAAGCGGACGTGCAAGGTTCTGCCGAAGCCATCGTTCAGGCGATGGAGAAGATCGGCAACGACGAAGTGCGCGTGCGGGTGCTGCATTCAGGCGTCGGCGCGATCACCGAAACGGATGTCGGCTTGGCGGAAGCGTCCGGAGCCCCGATCTTGGGCTTCAACGTGCGTGCCAATGCTTCAGCCCGGAACACCGCGAACCAAAAGGGCGTGGAAATCCGCTACTACTCGGTGATCTACGATCTGGTCGACGACGTGAAAGCCGCCGCATCAGGCCTGTTGAGCGCCGAGATCCGCGAAAAGTTCATCGGTTATGCCGAGATCCGCGAAGTCTTCAAGGTTACAGGCGTTGGCAAGGTTGCTGGCTGTCTGGTTACAGAAGGCGTGGCGCGTCGTTCCGCAGGTGTCCGCCTGCTGCGCGACAACGTGGTGATCCACGAAGGCACGCTGAAAACGCTGAAGCGCTTCAAGGACGAAGTGGCCGAGGTTCAGTCGGGTCAGGAATGCGGTATGGCATTCGAGAACTATGACGATATCCGCGCCGGCGACGTCATCGAAATCTTCGAGCGCGAAGAGGTCACCCGGACACTGGATTGATCCGGACAGAACTGAAATTCGGAAAACAGCGGCTCTACCGGGCCGCTGTTTTTCTTTTCGAGAGCTGCCGTGAGCCTTTGACTTTATGCGCGAGTTTGTTTGAAGTTAATCATCAAGTCGCACCGGGTAGCCTTGGTTCAAGAGGCAAAGTAAATCTAGGTTGGTGTCGGCTATGCGGACAAAGCAGCCTTATTCAACCGCTGCTATTGCTGACGCAGCATCGGTGAGCAGCTGCTGCACGCGCATCGCTGCGGTGCAACTTATTTCGTCAAACCGGCCATTCAAGGCAAGGTCATAGTCCGAATTTCGAACGGAGCTTTCGGTGTATCCAGATTGGACAATCTGGACGCATGAAACAGCGCTCATTGCTTACTATGGCGACAACGAGCGCTTCCAGAATGCGCCCCTAAAAATTGACCTGGTGAATACTAGCGGCAATGCGGGTGGCACACGCACCAGCGCTGTCTGATCAGTCCGTTGAGAAGCAATAAAACAGACCCGCCCCGCCAGAACGTGGCAGATGTTCTTCTCCACAACCACGCGAGCCGTGCGACGAGTTCCAAGACACCATGTTTCGCGCATCATTGAGACCCACACGGTCATGATGTCCGACAATCGCGGACCCGTTTTCACTATTCGAAGTCCAGTTGCTGCATGTCGTATCGCCACCTGCCGTCGAGAAATGTCCGGCAGAATCGGAGCCGGTCAAAATGTCATGTTTGTTCGGCTGACTACCACGCCCATTTACAGGGTTACCGTTTTCATCGAGTGCGGTCAGAATACTAATGTTCACGCTGTCGCTGTGTAGGTCTTCTACATTGTTGGCGATGAGTTCTCCCTTGGCATTGTACCATGGACCCGCCCCGATTCGGTCGCGTGCCGAAATACCGTTGGTTATTGTCATCGGGTCGGTGCTGCGATCAATGGACATTGACGTGCTCAGATAGGCCGAAAAAGTTTTGGAAGAACCGACCGCAGAAGCAAGTGCATTACAATGAGCATCGGCGCCGTCGAGGCCGCCTAGATTGGCACCGTCTCCTTTGCCTACACTAGTGATGAAGAACGACATCTCTTCGCCTGCCGATTGTGCCTGAACGATTGCCGCGAAACAGCAGATTACGAGTGCAGCAACCCCATGGACAGCTGTTCTGTTGGTGAACTTCGACATGTGATTCTCCCTTCTTGCTGTGTGATCTCCGATGCTAGCCGTATGCATTGCTTGGGTCCACGATTAGCGCACAGGGATTAGAGAACATGACAGTTCAGCCTTCGAAACATATCTTGACGGAATATTGGTCGGCACATACGTTATGGCCGACTTTCGTCACCATTGCGGCAAACCCAAAATGGGGTTCGCACGAAACTTTCGCCGCGAGTATTGCGAACGCCCGGTCTGACAGACGTACTCCACCACCGTGCTGTGATCAATTGCCTCAGATGCTGGACAAAGCAGCTTTCCGACTTGACCGCGGCAATGTCCGTAGTCAGCCCAAAGCCGCTATCGCGTTGAATGCCTTGCATCGGAAAGTCGGCCTTTGAAACACTGAACTCGTAATGCTGCTCTGCAAATAATGCGACTGCTTACAACTGTTTTTGGGTGATTTCAGTTGGCTAGAGCTTTGGCTATGCGTTCAACCAAGGCCCGTTGCACGAGAGCAAACCTTGGTGTCTGCGCGATTTCCTCTAGTGTTGCGACCCAGAGCGGAACTTCGATTTGGGGATTCATGCCGTGCGATCTATGAAGGCGGGGGTCAGCATCGCCGATGAATTCTGGTAAAAATGTCTTGCCCGCTCCGGAAGCGGCCATCTGCTGAAGCACCAAAAAACTGTCTGCTCCGTTGGTAGTTTGTTCGGTTTTCGCGTTTTCTGCTAGCCACTTGGCAGGCCGAGAGCGGCTCAACGCGCCGTCAAGCCTCATCCATTTACGATTTGGGGAACCATCATCATAGACCCCAAACGACAATGTACCTGATCGTTCTCCGACCAGGCCGTCCTCAAGTTTAATCGATGGGCGCACAGCGATATCCGCAGTCAGCCGGGATAGATCACGGTGGCTGTTGCTACTCAACAAAGTCAGTTCCAACCCTGGGTACTCTTTGGAAATTTCATTCAAAATCTGAGGCAATACCATCTGGCAAAGACTGTCAGTGGACGTGATGCGAACGTGACCAACAGGAGAGCGGTTCGCGCCTACGATTGCCCTCTCTACTGAAAGCACCGCATCTTCAACGTTTTCCATAGCCGATAGAATTGTTCTGGCCTCAGGCAGCGCGGAATATCCAGAAGAGCTCTTCCGAAAAATCGCACAGCCACTTCTCTGTTCAAAGGCAACCACTCTGCGCAGGACTGTCGCATGCGTTACCCGCAAAGCTTCCGCCGCCGAGTTCAGCGAACCGAATCTATCAACGGCAAGCACATATCGAATGTCATCCCAATTATCGTTGTTCATAAATTAACAGGAGGCGGCGAATAACAAACAATTACAAGTAAATTCGTTCAAGCTAACATTCGAAGTATTGAACAGGGAGAGACATCATGATGAAGAAGTTCTCAATTTTGGCGGCAGGCATTTTGTCTGTAGCGGCCATTGGCGCAGCCATCGCCCATGAAAGCGAAAATCCGGCTGTGAAAGCTCGGACCTCAATCATGCAGCTCTATTCCTTCAATCTTGGTACACTTGGCGGCATGGCCAAAGGCGAGGTGGGCTATGATGCCGAGGCCGCAACACGGGCTGCAAACAACCTTGTTGTACTAACGCAGATCGACCAATCCGCGATGTGGCCCGCAGGATCCGACAATGTATCCGATCCGTCCACCCGAGCGCTGCCTGCGATCTGGGAAAACTTCGCTGACGTTGGTGCGAAAGGGCAGGCTATGGCAGATGCCGCTGTTGCGATGCAGGCTGCGGCAGGGCAAGATGTTGATGCCCTGAAAGCGGCTATGGGCGATCTGGGTGGAAGCTGTTCGGCATGTCACAAAGCGTACAGAGCGCCAAAAGATTAATTGGTAGATAGCTGTGAAGCGGTTTTTCCTTTTCACCGCTTTCGTTGCACTCTTGGTTGGGTTGGCAGGTTTGGTGCTGACCCGACCACAAAGAACGGATCAATCTAAACTCGACGGTTTGCATCCGGATCTCACCAGAGGCGAAATCGTGTTCCACGCCTCAGGATGCGCATCTTGTCATTCAGCGCCGGATGCGGTTGGTGAGGACAAGCTCATGCTCTCCGGTGGTCGCCGGTTTGAGACAGAATTCGGCACGTTCATTGCCCCCAACATTTCCAGTGACCCAAAAGTTGGTATTGGGTCCTGGTCTGCCCTGGATCTGGCCAATGCCTTGATCCATGGGACCGGACCCGAAGGGCAGCACTATTTTCCAGCGTTTCCCTATACATCTTACGCCAACATTACGGCCGAAGACGTTATTTCGCTCCTTGCATTCCTCAGAACCCTGCCAGCGTCCAAAGCCGAAAGCGTTTCTCATGAAGTCGGTTTTCCTTTCAATGTTCGTCGTGGATTGGGGGGATGGAAACTGTTGTTCATGACACCAGGCTGGGTAGTCGAAGGTGAATTGACCGACCAACAAAGACATGGCAGGTATTTAGTGGAGGCGTTGGGTCACTGCGCCGAATGCCATACGCCGCGAAATGGCTTAGGTGGTCTGAAACGAGACCTTTGGCTGACAGGTGCACCAAATCCAAACGGGAAGGGTCGCGTCCCGGGCCTTACCTCAGACCAGCTTGATTGGTCCGAGGCCGACATTTCCGAGTACCTCAAATCTGGCTTTACACCGGACTATGACAGCGCTGGTGGTGAGATGGTGGAGGTCATCGAGAACACATCTCGCCTCACCGATGAGGACCGTTTGGCGATTGCCGCCTATCTCAAGGCGGTTCCTGTTTCGTCGGCGGTGCTTCCATCAGAGTAACAGTCGTTTGGCGCCATGCAGGGGGACCAGATGCTGTCGTCGATCGCCGGTAGGAAGCCGCAGGGCCTATTCCCTTTTCACCAACCACCTGTTTTACGTTTTGAACGTCGGAGCTCAGCAATATCCCGAGATTCTGTTCATGATTGATTGAGCGTTGTGGTCAAATGACACCAATAATCGCTCTTTAATCCATTCCAATATCCATTGCGGTACTGGCTCTGAAACTGTTGGCTAGGTGGCTGACAGGCTCGGTGGCGTTGTTGTCGGACGCAATGGAATCTACCGTGAATGTCGTTGCGGCGTTGCTGGCATACTTTGCGGTTCGGGTTGCCAATAAACCCCCTGATGAAAACCACCCCTTTAGTCACAAAAAAGCTGAGTATCTTTCCGCTGTCGTCGAGGGCGTATTGATTGTTCTGGCGGCGTTCTTGATCATCAGAGAAGCTGTACTGGCACTCCCAAACCCGCATCTTGAGGATGCGCCTCTTTTTGGAATCGCCGTCAGTGTCGTTGCAACGGGCGTGAATGGCGCATGGGCTTACCTATTGCTCAAAATCGGCAGTCGCGAGGGGTCGCCTGCATTGGAGGCGAGCTCCCGGCACATTTTCACAGATGTCATGACCTCAGTTGGTGTCATCGCAGGTCTGATACTTGCACTTGTCACCGGCTGGCTGATCCTCGATCCGATCCTGGCAATTCTTGTTGCACTGAACATCTTGTGGGAGGGCTGGAAAGTTATTCGGGCGTCTGTCGATGGACTGATTGATGTGACCCTTTCGGATCATGACTTGCAGACTGTTACTAATGCAATAGAAGCAAATCTCGGCGGAGCCTTGGAGTACCACGACCTCAAAGGGCGTAGATCCGCAAACGTCATCTTTGTGGAGTTTCATCTTGTTGTGGACGGCACAATGCCAGTCAGCGCGGCGCATGATATATGCAATGACATCAAGGAAGAATTGGATCGTTTGTATCCGGGTTCTGTCTTTGTCATTCACCTCGAACCTGATGACGAGCTGAAGGGTGACCGGGTTAGTTCCCGCTAAACTGGTCACATGGCTCAGCAAAAACTCCATTGGTTTGACTGATCTGACTAAGACGTTCGGCTTGAAATTCGTCAGACCTAAGCCCGATGTGGGGAAGCCGAACCAGAAGTAACCTGCCTCCAACGTCACGAAGCGTGATGCTCAAAATTGGAGGCGAAAATGAAAATTCAAAGAAAGCTGGGTCAACTTCTTAGTACCGCGGCGTTGGCTTCGTTGATCGCGGCAACACCTTATGTGCCAGCGTTTGATGCCGATGGTCGCCTACATTTTGAACCATCATATGCCTTTGCCAAGAGCGGCAGGGGAAGCGACGGGGATGGTCGCGATGATGATCGGGATGACGACAGAGATGATGACCGCGACGACGACCGGGATGATGATCGTGACGACAATTCGGGATCAGGCAAAGGTGGTCGCGACGATGATGATGACGATGACGACTCCAAACGCTCCAATAGGGGCAGCGGAAAGAAGGATCGGTCTCAAGCAGGTGGTAAACCCTTGGGTTCGGCCGGTGTAACAAAGGTCGAAACAAACGCTAACGGCATTGAAGTGCGTTACGCCGACGGAACCAAGGAGGAGATCGAAAACGGGCGGTATGAGAGAAAGAATGCTCAGAACCGAACTGTTGAGGAGCGCCCTGCGACCGGTGCTGACGTCTCAAGGCTTCGGTCTTTGGCGAATGGTATCTCAATCGACAACGTGCTCTCTTCTGGGCAAGGCGGCACTGCTGGAAGTCGACCTACGAAAATTGAACGCCAGGGCAACAATATCGAAGTGAACTATGCCAATGGTTGGAAAGAGGAGATCGAGTTTGGGCGCTACGAGCTGAAAGATCCGTACAACCGGACTGTTGTTGAGAGAAACGCAACGGCTTCCGATCGCCGAAGGTTGCAGTCGGTTGCCAACTAAGCTGCAACTCCAGTAGATAACCCGTTGGTGGCTTCTTGTAGAGGGGGCCGCCATCTTCGTACTAGAGACCGCTGTTAGTCTCCCTTGTTCCAAACATCATGGGCAATGAGCGCGGCCTCTACCCGGTTTCGCGCGTGAAGCTTGGACAGTATTGCCGTCATGTAGTGCTTCACGGTCTTTTCCTGAAGGTCTAACTCGTCAGCGATTTCACGATTACTCAGTCCTTTGGCTACACGTCGAAGTATTTCTTCCTCACGATGCGTAAGGTCATTGAGAATGCTGCTGTTCTTAGAGGTGCCGGTGTCAGCGTTGATTTGAAGCAGTACCCGCGAGGCCAAGCCCGGAGAAACGAACCCTTCACCTGCGGCGATGCTGCTTAAGGAAGCGGTCAATTCGCTCGCGGTTACTCCCTTCACGATGTACCCTATCGCGCCCGCCTCCAACGCGTCCGCGACGTCGCTGCTGTTCTCTGAGACCGTCAAGATTGCAATGAAAGGCGGATTTGCCATTGCCGCAATTTTACGTGTTGCGCTTATCCCGCCACCGGGCATCGAGAGGTCAAGAATGGCTATGTTCGGCTGATGCGTGACGACCAGCGATACTGCATCTTCAGCGCTGGACCCGGCAGCTAAAACTTCAAAACCATCAGCTTCATCCAGCGTGCGTTGCAAACCATCCCTGAATATCGGGTGATCATCAGCTATTACGACAGATGTAGTCATGATGTGCCTAACTTTCTGGGAAAGAGTGTCATAGAAACGGTGGTGCCCTCACCCGGTCTCGATGCGACTTCGAACCTGCCGCCAATACTCTCGACCCGATCCCGCAAGCCCATAAGCCCCTGGCCACCATCGTCTCGCAACGCGGTTTCTTCTGACCTGTCAAAACCAGGCCCGTCGTCTTTGACCTTTATAACTATGCGGTCGTTCTGCGCCTCAGAGATAACGGTGCACTTGGAAGCTGGAGCATATCTCGCGGCATTGGAAAGCGTCTCCTGAAGGAACCGAAAAACGCACAGCTTGTCGGACAATGACAACTCTGGGGCCTGGCTACCCAAAAGTGAAATATCCGGTCGCAACGGGCTGTGTTCGACGTGATCCTCTACGGCTCTCTTCACAACATCGACGAGTGACAAGCTGTCGATATCTGGCGCAGAAAGCCCTCGCGATATTGCACGAATTTCAGCCAGAGATTTTTGCAAAGACTGCTGAATTTCCTCTGCCTCTTTAGAACTTTCGGACTCTTTGGAAAACGCCGCCTCCAGTCTAAGGGCGGCGAGCGACAGGTATTGCGCAGGACCATCATGTAGTTCGGCACCGAGATTTTTGAGGAACCGATCTGTTTGCGTGGCATATCTTTCTGACGCATCTACTACACGCGACCGCAGCCGGGCATTCTGCTCGGCCATCCTCTCACTTTCTGTCAGGCGCTGTTTAAGAAGAGCCCCCTGTCGTCGAATAGTTTTGTCGCCAATTGCGACAATGGAATACAGAACAATAGTACTTGCCAGAAATGCGGAACCGACGACCAACCAACTTGTTCGCCTGGCCTTGGCTAAGTCTAACTCAAGCTGATCAGCTCTTTCGTAGAACTCCGCAACTGCGATGATTTCGCCGGACCAAAGTTCGCGGATGGGGCTGTAAACTTCAAGTAGTGGTATCCCCAAAGCCGCCTCGGCGGCGCTCTCGGCATGATCAAGCTCTTTGAAAGAGCCGGAGATGTCACCGCTCCACGCCCGCCTTAAGTCATCCGTTGGATTGAAACGGTTTCCAATGATGTCTGTATCAGAGGCATGTACAATCACACCGCCTTGCTTCCAGAATTTGTAGGAGACAATGCGGTCACGCATTGGCTGGGTCATGAAAATCTCGTCCAGCGCTAGGCTCGCCTGCTCAGAAAGATGGTTGCCATGTGCCAATTCCTGGCTGAGCGGGGATACTACGCTTTCCATATATAGCGCAGCGGAATTGGCGGAGTTTTGCACGACTGCGTTCTGGATTCGATTTGACACCCAGACCCCGACGATTGCGGTAGCAGTACCCATCACGAAAATGCTGGCCGCAAGAAAGACTCGCGACAGCGACCAATTGCCAATCGTCAGGTCAGTTACTTTCGCTCTCATCGTGAAATCGACTATGAACTACAATCTGTTATCGCACCACAGACCTTGGTCTGACGTGATCTGGCTAAATCTCAGATCCTGCGCTTCCGTCCAGTGGCCAGAGTCAGATATCGTCCATCGTTCTCAGTCTTTGCAGCATCGGGCATTGAACGTTTCCGCTATCACAATTGGCCGTAAGCTCACTCAAGGCGTCTGAGCTCACTAATCTTGCTTTGAACGCTGGCAATGTGTGCCTCGGCCAGTTCTTTCACTGATCGGCAGTCTTCGGCACTTCCTTCTGACAGCTCCAAAAGCGCCTTTGCGTCAGATAGAGGAAACCCCAGGTCACGGCACTTCTTCAAAAATCGAAGTCTTCCAACATCGCTTGCCGAATAGAGGCGACGATTGTTCAGAGCTCGTGCGGGTCTTGGTACGATACCTTCGCGTTCGTAATAGCGGATAGTTTCTATGCCGACCCCGCATTGCCGGGAAGCCTCGCCTATCGCAATCATGTGAAGTGCCTCCACTTGATCCTGTAGTTACTACAGGAGTTATACGCATTGAATGCTAGTGCCTCAACACAATCAAATCGCCTACCCAGGGAGCGAAAGATGAAAAAATATTTGACCCTCAGCCACCTGGGATCGGTTTCCGCTCTGGGGGTCGCGACATGCTGTGTTCTTCCAATGGCTATGATGTTGCTCGGCTTGGGTGGCAGTTGGTTGGCGATATTCGGAAAAATAGCGGCAGCAAGCTACTATGTTCTCGCCATCTCAACAGTGCTGGTCGCAGTTTCGTGGTTCGTAGCGCATCGAAACGGGACGTTGGCAAATCTGAAATGGTGGCTTGTCGGAAACACGGCGACTACCGCGTTGGCATGGGTCATCGTGTTCAATGAGGCTCAAATCAACGATTATCTAATCATGCAGATGTGAGACAATGACAAAACAAACTGTGGTGCTGGATAGCACTTTGACCTGCCCTCGGTGTGGGCACGTTGAAACCGAGAAAATGCCAACTGACTCGTGCCAGTGGTTTTATGAATGCAAATCATGCAAGGCAGTCTTGAAACCGTTAGAAGGCGATTGCTGTGTTTTTTGTTCCTACGCAACTGTCCCGTGCCCGCCAATTCAGTCAGGTGACTGCTGTTGTGGATAAGCGGGCCGCAACCGCAACATCCGAGAAAGGTTTTGATTGTCCGCATTGGCTCGTTGGCCAAAGTTTGCAAAGTCTGGTTTCTGCGCATCGCGACCATCAAACTCGCACAACTCTGCGCCATGGCTAACGGTAGCAAAGTCCGCGTCTCGCGAATTGCCTGACAAAACCTCGCTGCGCCCGGCACCAATAGCCGCTCTTTACGCCGCACTGCCGTGTTCAAGATGATGCCCGCGCAGCAATAAAATCAAATTCACAGATTGGCGCTCAAACCGGACACTTGCGGTACCGCCACAAATGCAGGGATATGGCGACTTGCGCAGTGCATGACGCAAAGGTCAGAATATTCTATCGCCCAACACCTATGATTACCGAGGAGCCGGCAGGAACGTGCTTGCGTGCATGATGATGTCGAAATGCTGCATCCCTTTCTGCAGATCAAAACTGACAGAATGCCCGCCTTTACGCAGCAATTCCGCATAGTCCCGGCTTTGACGAATGAATTCGGGTGTGTCGCGCTCGGCGACGGTTATATGGTAACGCGGACCGGGGGCGGGCAGGTGCAGAATGGGTGAGAGATCGTGTATTTCGACCGGGGTCAGTTGCAGCGGGTCATTCACCGGCGTCAGGCTGATCGGTTCAAGATCATAGACGCCGCTAATCAGAATCACCTCTCGTACCCGCAAGCCGGCGCGGGCTAGCGCATCGGCTGAAGTCGCCATCATCATGGCCGCCAGATGTGCCCCGGCGCTGTGCCCCGACAAGGTGATCTGCGCCGGATCGAACCCAAGGGCCGTCGCCTGTGATCCCAGCCAAAGCAGGGCATCGCGGCACTCTTTGATCATCTGATCCAGTCGGGCCTCAGGTGCGAGCGTATAGTTCAGCGTTGCAAAGGCTTGCCCGTTTTCCACCAGTGTAGGGGCCATCATCGCCGACTCACGCTGACTGAGCGCCTGCCAGTAACCTCCGTGAATAAAGACATGCAGCGGAGCGTTGGCCGTCGACGCAGGAAAGAAGTCGAGCACCTGTTCAGATGTTTCGCCGAAGGGCAGGTTTTCCCGGCATTCCATCCGGGCGCGGTTCTGCGCACTCAGCGCGGCGTAGCTTTCAAGATAGGGTGTCAGATCGCCGCCAACCATCGAACTGGGAGAATACTCCTGCTCCAGCTCTGTCTGAGTGAAACCACGATACAGCATCGCCTACTCCTGCCCGCTATACATCAATTCGGTGCGCACATCGTAGAGATCGTGAAAGAACCGCAAGTCCAGCGCTTTGCGCAGGAACGACACACCGCTGGACCCGCCTGTACCTGGCTGGTTGCCAATAACTCTCTCGACCGCTGTGACATGGTCAAACCGCCAGCGCTGGAACAGAGATTCAACGTCCATCAGC
This sequence comes from Ruegeria sp. CDSC045, assembly GCF_059610725.1. NCBI lineage: Bacteria > Pseudomonadati > Pseudomonadota > Alphaproteobacteria > Rhodobacterales > Roseobacteraceae > Ruegeria > Ruegeria sp. CDSC045. The sequence continues at coordinate 48,052 of NZ_JBXWOE010000011.1, read as the reverse complement.
TTTTCGGCCAGCGCATAGAGGTCCCAATACTGATCGGTATTGTGAAACACCTGAGCCCAGATTTTCACCACGCGCGGGTCGCCGGAATATGGTTGTGCAAAGTCACGGTTCAGCAGGTCATCAGGCACGTCAAACCCTTGCCGGGCCAGCATGTGCAGCACTTCGTCGTAAAGCGAAGGCTTGGTCAGTGCGGCATCCAATAATTCCATGACTTCGGGATCATGCTGGTGAACCTTCAGGGTCGAGGCATCCTTGTTGCCCAGAATGAATTCAATCTGACGATAGCCATAGCTTTGAAATCCCGAGGAGCTGCCAAGTGCTTGCCGAAAGGTCATGTAATCGGCGGGGGTCATGGTCAGAAGCGTTTCCCACGCGGAAATCAACTGCCGCTGGATTGCTTTGACCCGGTCGAGATTCTTCATTGCCGGGCCAAATTCGTCCTCTTGCAGAAAGCGGCGCACTTCGACCAGCTGGTGATGCATCAGCTTCAGCCACAGCTCGCTGACCTGATGGATGATGATGAACAGCATCTCATCTGGTTGCGCGGGATCCTGAAACGTCTTTTGCAGATTCAGTAGGGTTTTGAGCTGCAGGAAATCGCCATAGCTCTTGCGGTGGGTTTCGGCGAAATCCGTGACCAGAGTGTCCTCGATCCCGCGTTCAAGATACCGGTTGTCCTTGTCGCTCATCTGCGCCTCCAAACACCTGAGTTCCCTCCTGTTTAGGGGGTGAAGCCGTTTAACGCCAGAGGGTTAGGTCCAATCCAGAACAACCTTGCCGGATCGACCTGATTTCATCTCGCCAAAGCCCTTGGCGAATTCATTAACCTTGAAACGGTGCGTGATCACTCGGCTGACATCCAAGCCGTTTTGTAACATGGCAATCATCTTATACCAGGTCTCGAACATCTCGCGCCCATAGACACCTTTGATGGTGATGGCCTTGAATACGATGCGGGACCAGTCCACGGGGGATTTTCCAGGTGGGATGCCTAGCAGAGCGATCTTGCCGCCCATCACCAGTGCCTCGACCATCTGGTCCAGTGCAATTTGTGAACCTGACATCTCAAGCCCGACGTCAAAACCCTGCTGCATGCCCAGTTCGGCGATCACGTCCTGCAATTCTTCCTTGGTCACATCGACAGGGCGCAATGTTGGCACGACATGCGCAGCCAGCGTCAAGCGGTCCGGATTGATATCGGTGATCACCACATGCCGCGCGCCTGCATGGCGGGCCACGGCGGCGGCCATGATGCCGATGGGGCCTGCACCGGTGATCAGCACATCCTCACCCAGCAGATCAAAGCTGAGTGCGGTGTGCACGGCATTCCCCAACGGGTCTAGAATGGCTCCGATTTCGTCGGGAATGTCATCGGGCAGGGGCACCACGTTGAAGGCAGGTAGTTTCAGGTATTGCGCAAAGGCACCCTGTTCGTTGACGCCGATTCCGCGCGTGCCGGGATCCAGATGGAACTTGCCAGCGCGGCTTTGGCGGCTGTCGGTTGTGATCAGGTGCCCCTCGCCGGAGCAGCGCTGGCCGATCTCAAGCCCGGTCACGTTGCGCCCGATCTCAACGATTTCACCGGCAAATTCATGGCCGGTGATCATCGGGGTGGGCACCGTGGCGGCGGCCCAGTCGTCCCAGTTCCAGATGTGGATATCGGTGCCGCAGATGCCGGTCTTGTTGATGCGGATCAGCACTTCATCAGGGCCGATCTCGGGCACCGGGGCCTGCACCATCCACAGCCCCTCCTCGGGCTTGGATTTTTCCAGCGCTTTCATCGTATTGGGTCGCATCAGATAATCCCCAGCTCTTTGCCGACCTTGCCAAAGGCGGCCAGCGCACGGTCCAGCTCATCCTTTGTCAGCGTCGCATTCATCTGCGTTCTGATCCGTGCCTTACCGCGCGGGACGACGGGGAAGAAAAAACCCGAAACATAAACGCCTTCGTCAAACAGCTTTGCGGCCATGTCCTGCGCCAGTTGTGCTTCGCCCAGCATTACCGGGATGATCGGGTGTTCGCCGGGTAGAAGATCAAAACCCAACTTTTCCAATCCCGCGCGCCAATACTTGGCGTTGCCGAACAGTTGCGCGCGCAGCATGTCGCCCTCTTCGACCAGACGGATGGCTTCGATCCCGGCAGCAACGATTGAAGGCGGCAGCGAATTTGAGAACAGATAGGGCCGCGCCCGCTGCCGCAGCAGGTCGATCACCGGCTGCGGCCCGGCGATATAACCGCCGATTGCCCCCCCAAGTGCCTTGCCCAAGGTTCCCGTCAGAATATCCACAGCGACACCGAAATGATCCGGTGTACCGGCCCCGTTCGGACCCATGAATCCGGTGGCATGGCAGTCATCGACCATGACAATGGCGTCATATTTGTCCGCCAGTTCGCGGATTTTCGGCAAGTTAGCCAGATAGCCATCCATCGAAAACACACCGTCTGTCGCGATCATGATGTGTCGCGCGCCGTCCTCGCGTGCCTGCTTCAGCCAGGCCTCCAGATCGTTCATGTCGTTGTTCAGATAACGATAACGTTTGGCCTTGCACAACCGTATCCCGTCGATGATTGAGGCATGGTTCAGACTGTCCGAGATGATGGCATCTTCAGGCCCTAACAATGGCTCAAACAGCCCTCCATTGGCATCAAAACAGGCGGCAAACAGGATCGCATCGTCCTTATTCAGGAATTGTGCCAGCTTCTGTTCCAGCTCACGGTGAATGTCCTGTGTGCCACAAATAAACCGGACCGAGGCCATGCCGAACCCTTTGGGCTCCATCGCATCTTTGGCGGCGGCGATCAGTGCCGGATGATCGGCCAGACCCAGATAATTGTTGGCGCACAGATTGATGACCTGCCTGTCGCCCACAGTAATTTCGCCGCCCTGGGGCGAGGTGATCATTCGTTCACGCTTGTACAGACCCTCCGCTTCGATCTGCACGAGGGTGTCGGTGACATGGGTCAGGAATGCATCTGACATGGCGATCTCCGTTCAACTGAGTCGCATGTCTAACATAACGGATGAAATTCCCAAATAGGGGAATTACAGTATGAAGGAAAAATTTCCGTAAAGGCGGAAATACGCCGGTGTCATGCGTTTTTGACGATCAGGAACACCCTTGCTGGCTTCTTGGCTGTAATTGAGTGCAGAACGTCCGCCGCGTATCGCGCGGTGTCGCCCTGGTTCAGTTCGCTGACGGCACTGCCCGAGGTGACGCGCACCGCACCTTCAAGTACCGTCAACTGTTCATGCGCGCCGCGGGCGTGTGGTTGGCTGTTCAGCGCGCCATCACTGTCAAAGCGGATATCGTAGACCTCGTGGCCACCGGCCTCTTCGGGCGGGGAGAGGATACGGATGCGGCAATTCTGGCCCATATTGTCGATGCTGGGCACTTCGTCGCTGCGCAGGGTTTCGATCTGATCGGCGTTATTGGCCTCTTCCAGCAGGCCAGCGAAGTCCACCTGCAGGGCGCGGGTCAGGTTCCACAGGGTCGAGATCGTCGGGCTGCTTTCACCGCGTTCGATCTGGCTGACCATGGATCGGGACACGCCGCTGAGATTGGCCACAGCTTCCAGCGACAGGCCTTTGGCGCGGCGGGCCTCTTTCAGGCGGGCGGGCAGGCGCGTCAGGATATCGTCTGAATTTTCCGTCATGACGGAATCTCATGCGCGTTTGGTGGCCTCATGTCAATTCCGCTTGTGACGGTACGTCCTATGGGACAGTTCCAATGGCTGGATGCATAGTGCCCGCAAATCCACGAGGAGAAGAGACATGAAAGATATCGTCATTCTTGATGGTGCGCGCACCGCGATTGGCACATTTGGTGGCGCCTTGGCTTCAACTGCGCCGATTGATCTGGCGACCGTTGTGACTGAAGCGGCGATGGAGCGATCTGGAGTTGCGCCCGAGCAAATCGGCAATGTGGTGTTTGGTCATGTCATTAATACCGAACCACGCGACATGTACCTGTCACGCGCCGCGGCCAAGCAGGCCTGTATCCCCGTTGAAACGCCCGCGATGAACGTAAACCGTCTGTGCGGGTCCGGTGCGCAGGCGATTGTGTCGGCGGTACAGTCCCTGATGCTGGGCGACGCCGAATTCGCTGTGGCTGGTGGCGCCGAAAGCATGTCGCGGAGTCCGTATATCGTGCCACAGGCGCGCTGGGGCGCGAAGATGGGCGATGTCACCTCGATGGATATGATGCTGGGCGCGTTGAACTGCCCGTTTGGCACTGGCCATATGGGCATTACGGCCGAAAACGTTGCTGATGAGCACCAGATCACCCGTGAGCAGATGGATGAATTCGCGATGGCCAGCCAAACCCGTGCGGCGGCTGCGCTGGAGGCGGGGTATTTCCAAAGCCAGATCACGCCGGTTCAGGTCAAGGTCAAGCGCGACATGGTCGATTTCATGGTCGACGAGCATCCCAAACAGACATCCGCCGAGGCGCTGGCCGGGCTGCGTCCTGCCTTCCGCAAGGATGGCCGGGTGACGGCAGGCAACGCGTCGGGCATCAACGATGGTGCGGCGGCGATGGTACTGGCCTCGGCGGAGGCGGCCGAGAAGGCCGGCTTGAAACCCAAGGCACGCATTCTGGGCTATGGCCACGCAGGCGTACGCCCCGAGGTGATGGGCATTGGTCCGGTTCCTGCGGTGCAAAACCTGATGGCGCGGACGGGCCTGACGCTGGGTGATTTCGATGTGATCGAAAGCAACGAAGCCTTTGCCGCGCAAGCGTTGGCCGTGAACAAAGAGCTGGGCTTGGATGCCGCCAAGGTAAACCCGAATGGCGGGGCGATTGCGCTGGGCCATCCGGTGGGTGCAACCGGTGCGATTATAACGCTGAAAGCCCTGTATGAGCTGGAGCGCACGGGCGGGTCCAAGGGTTTGGTCACCATGTGCATCGGTGGCGGTCAGGGCATTGCCATCGCCTTTGAGCTGCTCTGAAACCGAACCAAGCAGGGGGGCTGTCTGCCCCCCCATCGCACCTATGGCGCAATTCCCCCCGAAGGTATTTTTGGCCAGATGAAGCGGGCGGGATTGGGTTTAGCTGAAGCTTGTCAGCAATAGGACGAGGGCCGCGCCGGTAGCGGCACCAATGGTGGCGGGCAAGGCAACGGACCATAGGCGCGACCGGGTCGGCTCATCCTTTTGGGTTTGGGAAATCAATGCGTTTTCTACCAGTGCTGGAAGCCTCGGACCAAACCGGGCCAGAACCATTGCCGTTTTGCCAAAATCGCGAAGTGCGGCGCGGGGGCCGATGGATTGTTTGATGTAGTCTTCGACCACGGGTCGGGCGACTTCCCAGATGTTCATTTGCGGGTCGAGTGAGCGCGCGACGCCTTCGACCACAACCATTGTACGCTGAAGCAGGATCAGCTCGGTACGGGTTTCCATGCCGAAGCGTTCAGTGACTTCGAACAGATAGCTGAGCAACCGTCCCATTGAGATATGGGTGGCGTTCATACCAAAGATCGGCTCTCCAACCGCGCGCAGGGCACGGGCAAATTCGTCGACATCCTGATTGGCAGGGACATATCCGGCCTCGAAATGCACCTCGGCCACGCGCTTGTAGTCGCGGCGGATAAAGCCAAAGAGAATCTCGGCATAGACCCGGCGCGTGTATTCGTCGATATGGCCCATGATGCCATAGTCATAGGCAATGATATCGCTATTTGCCGCGACCTTCAGGTTACCCTGGTGCATGTCAGCGTGGAAATAGCCGTCGCGCAGAGCATGCAGCAGGAACAGGCGCAGCACGCGTTCGGCCAGATCGCGGCGGTCATGACCGGCTGCATCCAGTGCGCCATTGTCGCCCAGCGGGATGCCATCTGCCCAGCTGAGAGTCATTACCCGACGCGCCGACAGGGACCAGACCACGGGGGGCAACCAGAATCCGGCATCGTCCTTGGTGTTAGCGGCATATTCCGAGGCGGCTGAGCTTTCCAGACGCAGGTCCAGCTCACCCCGGACAACGCCGTCGAAATGTTCGATCACTTCCATCGGGCGCAGGCGGCGCGCGCTGGGGGCGAAGAGTTGCACGATGCGGGCGGCGAAATAGAATGCGTCGACATCTTTGCGGAAGGCGCGTTCGATGCCGGGGCGCAGAACTTTGACGGCCACATCCTCGCCAGTGCTGCGCAGCTTGGCCTTGTGGACCTGAGCGATTGAGGCGGCCGCAATCGGCTCGCTGAACTCATCGAATATCTCGACGACGGGTTGACCAAGCTCTTTCTCGACCTCGGCCATGGCCTCGGCCTTGGAGAACGGGGGCAGTTTGTCCTGCAGCACGCGTAGCTGTTCTGCCAGTTCGTCTCCAACCACGTCGGGCCGCGTGGACAGAACCTGACCGAATTTTATATAGGCAGGTCCCAGGGCGGTGAGGGCACGGGTGGCTGGGGGCATCGACGGATCGCCTTTGTAACCCAGCCATTGAAAGGGTTTGCCCAGGGTGTGGGCCAGAACTCGCAGGGCACGTGGTGCTTCGAACGCGTCCAGAACGACATTCATGGCACCTGTCCGCTCCAGCGTCGCGCCGGTCCGGATCAAGCGGATGATATTGTGAGGGCCGCGCATCAGATTTTCCAGCCGGAATGCAGCGCGGCAATGCCCATGGTCAGGTTACGGTATTTCGCGTTGTCGAACCCGGCGGTGCGGACCATGTTCAGGAAAGTATCCTGATCCGGGAAATTACGGATCGATTCGACCAGATACTGATAGCTGTCATAATCATTGGCGATCAGTTTCCCCATGCGCGGGATGACATTGAAACTATAGAGGTCATAGAGTTTCTGCAGCCCGTCATTGGGCAACTGGCTGAACTCCAAAACCATCAGGCGGCCGCCGGGTTTCAATACGCGGTAGGCCTCGTTCAATGCCTCTTGCGGGCGAGTCACGTTTCGGATGCCGAAGGAGATCGTGTAGACGTCAAAGGTGTTATCCTCGAACGGCAGGGCCATCGCATCGCCCACCACCCAATTCAGACTGTCCGACATCTGATCCGCCTCGGCCCGCTGTCGGCCTTCGATCAGCATCGGCTCGGTCAGGTCCAAAACGGTGGCATGGCCACGGCCTGCGCGCTTCAGGAACCGGAACGAGATATCGCCGGTGCCGCCCGCAACGTCCAGCAGGCGCTGACCTGTGCGCGGGGCCAGCCAGTCCATCATTGCGTCTTTCCAGATCCGGTGAATGCCCATCGACATGACATCGTTCATCACATCGTATTTTGAGGCGACCGAGTTGAACACGCCCTGCACGCGCCCGGCCTTGTCGGCCTCGCGCACGGTTTCGAACCCGAAATGAGTGGTCTTGTCGCTTTTGTCGGACATTTGCCTTGCCGTTTGTCGAATTTCGCCTCTGTTATAGGGCGATAAGAACCGGGCACAATGCGGCCCTTTGGAATAGGAGCCAGGAAATGCCCGAATTGCCCGAGGTCGAGACAGTAAGACGCGGCCTGTCCCCGGCGATGGAAGGTATCGTGATCGAACAGGCGGATGTAAATCGCTCCGATTTGCGCTGGCCGTTTCCTGACCGGATGGCCGAACGGCTGACCGGCCAGCGGGTCGATCGGTTGCGGCGGCGGTCCAAGTACATTCTAGCTGATCTTAGCAGTGGCGAAACGCTACTGATTCATCTGGGCATGTCCGGGCGGATGACGGTCTCGGGTGATCCGCTGGGCCAATTTGCGCATACCCATCCCATGCCCGAGAAACATGACCATGTGGTGTTCCACATGGCCAATGGTGCCCGGATCACCTTCAATGACCCACGTCGGTTTGGTGCGATGGACCTGCTACCTACGGCAACCGCCGAGCATCATAAGCTGTTATCGGTCCTGGGACCGGAGCCTTTGGGCAATGATTTTCATGAACAGCATCTAATCGAAGCGTTCAAAGGCAAGAACACACCGGTCAAATCAGCGCTGTTGGATCAGGGAATCGTTGCAGGACTGGGCAATATCTACGTCTGCGAAGCGCTGTATCGGGGTCGAGTGTCGCCACGTCGCAAAGCGGGACAGATTTCTTCTACCCGCGTTGCCGCGTTGGTTCCGATCATCCGTCAAGTGCTACAGGAGGCGATCGAGGCAGGTGGATCGTCGCTGCGGGATTTCCGGCAAGCCGATGGAGAACTTGGATATTTTCAGCACAGCTTTGATGTCTACGGGCGCGAGGGTGCGCCCTGCCGGACAGGGGGTTGCGGGGCAGAAATCAAGAGAATCACCCAGTCCGGTCGCTCATCCTTCTATTGTGTGCAATGCCAAAGATAGCTTGATCCAAGTTTTTCGCGTGGTAAGGAATCGTACCTGAACGGAACAACCGGAAGCTCTAACTCATGGCTTTTGAGACGATCATCGTCGAAATCGAAGACCACGTCGCCCTCATCAAACTCAACCGCCCCGATGCGATGAATGCGCTGAACACTCAGTTGCTGGGTGAATTGTGCACCGCGTTGGAAGAGGCGGATGGAAACGACAAGGTACGCTGCGTCGTCATCACAGGCTCGGACAAGGCCTTTGCCGCAGGTGCGGACATCAAGGAAATGTCCGAGATGAGCTTTGTTGACGTCTTCACTGTCAACCTGTTTGCCGAGGCCAACGATCGTATCTCGGCCATCCGCAAACCTATCATTGCAGCAGTTGCGGGTTATGCGCTGGGCGGTGGCTGTGAATTGGCGATGCTGTGCGATTTCATCATTGCCGCCGATACTGCCAAGTTTGGCCAGCCTGAAATCAATCTGGGCGTTATTGCTGGGCTGGGCGGCAGCCAACGTCTGACCCGGTTCGTCGGCAAGTCAAAATCGATGGACATGAATCTGACCGGTCGCTTCATGGACGCGGAAGAGGCTGAACGTTCTGGTCTTGTCAGCCGGATTGTACCGGCCAAGAAGTTGATCGAAGAAGCCATTGGCGTGGCCCAGAAAATTGCCGAGAAATCGCAACTGTCGACCATGGCGGCAAAAGAGGCGGTCAACCGCAGCTATGAAGTGCCGTTGAGCGAAGGTATGTTGTTCGAGCGCCGGGTGTTCCATTCGATGTTCGCCACCGAGGACCAGAAAGAAGGCATGGCCGCCTTTCTGGAAAAACGCTCGGCTCAGTTCCGGGACAAGTAAACCGGCCACGAAATATGTATCGAACAGGCGGGCTGAGCCCGCCTTTTTCTTGCCCGCGGTTCAGCAGTGAAGAATCGGCTTGGCAAAGCCTGAAAACTTGGCTATGCACCGCCGCTATACATGCGCGTGCGGCCCGCTTGGCCCGACTCACACTCGTGATTCTGATCCGGTGCGGATATCCGTGGCGCGCTTACTACATAACCGTACCGAACAAAGGTCAGAGACACATGGCAAATTCGCCCCAGGCAAAAAAACGCGCTCGTCAGAACGAAAAGCGTTTCGCCGTTAACAAAGCGCGTCGTTCGCGTATCCGCACCTATCTGCGCAAAGTAGAAGAAGCAATCGCATCCGGTGACAAGGACGCAGCAACTGCTGCTCTGCGCGCAGCTCAGCCCGAACTGATGCGCGGCGTCACAAAGGGCGTCTTCCACAAGAACACAGCCTCCCGCAAAATGTCCCGTCTGTCGGCCCGCGTTAAATCGCTGGGCTGAGTCTTTATGTGACCTAGGGTCACGTAAGCATGGCTGAACTATTCCGAAGGGCGTCGCATATCGCGGCGCCCTTTTGCTGTTGCCAGAATACCGCGTCTTCACGTTGCCGAGAGATTCTTTCGCACAAAGACCCGAGTCAATATCAGAGTTTCGTTGCCGCAGACGTCGGCCTCTTGTTACCACTGATACAGCGATTCACTCGCTTGGGGGGACAGGCTGTTCCTACGATTGTACTGACGGGCATCAGAGCGGTCGAGGAACGAATGTTGGCATCCGGATAAACCGGTTTGCTGATCTGCTGAGGGTCTTGGGGTAACCGAGGATCCGAGCCCTGTCTAAAGATAAGATTGCGAAGCGCAGGCCGCTTTTCGGGATATTCAGGTGCTGGATGTCACGAGTTTGGATTGTGCTGACTTTCAGGGACAAACCCGCCAAACTTCTGCGGTTTGGCGCAGGGTATCCTTTTGCGAGTGACATCGTGATCCGGGCGACCGGGGCTTAGTAATAAGGCCGACAGGCCAATAAAGAATGGGATGCGTGAGGCGCTTAATGACACAAGAGAAATGGGGACTACTGCGTAACAAACTGCTCAAGGCGATCGGAAAGAACAACTATACCACCTGGATCGAGCCTCTTGAATTCCAAGAGCTGCAGGACGGTGTAGCGGTGTTCTCGGTTCCGACGAACTTTATGGGCAATTATGTGAGCCAGAATTTTGCGGATCTTATACTGTATGAGATGAACACCGCCGGAGAATCTGTACAGCGCCTCGCGTTCCGAGTGGCAGCGAACTCTCCGGTACGTCCTTCGAACGACGTGGCAACTGCGCCTGCCCGCGTTCAGGAAGCGCAAACGCAGACTTTATCCGCGACCGCGAATGATGCGTTGGAATCCCTGCAGGCGGCGCCGTTGGATTCTCGTTTCACGTTTGACAGCTTTGTGGTCGGCAAACCCAACGAGCTGGCCCATGCCGCCGCGCGTCGTGTGTCCGAAGGTGGCCCCGTGACTTTTAACCCGCTGGTTCTGTATGGCGGTGTCGGCCTGGGTAAAACCCACCTGATGCATGCCATCGCTTGGGAACTAAAGACCAAACATCCCGAATTGAATGTTCTGTACCTGTCGGCGGAACAGTTCATGTACCGCTTTGTGCAGGCGCTGCGGGAACGCCGGATGATGGACTTCAAACACCTGTTCCGTTCGGTCGATGTGCTGATGGTTGATGACGTCCAGTTTATCGCTGGAAAGGATTCGACTCAGGAAGAGTTCTTTCACACCTTCAACGCGCTGGTAGACCAGAACAAACAGATCATCATCTCGGCCGACCGCGCTCCGGGCGAGATCAAGGACCTGGAGGACCGTGTGAAATCACGCCTGCAATGTGGTCTGGTCGTTGATCTGCATCCCACTGATTACGAACTGCGTCTGGGCATCCTGCAAACCAAGGTTCAGCAATACAGCCGCACCTATCCTGACGTGACTATCGTAGATGGGGTGCTGGAATTCCTGGCCCATCGCATCTCGACCAATGTGCGTGTTTTGGAAGGGGCCTTGACCCGGCTATTTGCCTTTGCCTCGCTTGTCGGGCGAGAGATCGACATGGAGCTGACGCAGGATTGCCTGGCGGACGTGCTGCGCGCGTCAGAACGCAAGATTACCGTCGAAGAGATTCAGCGCAAAGTGTCAGAATATTACAATATCCGCCTTAGCGACATTATAGGCCCCAAGCGTTTGCGCTCCTATGCGCGCCCGCGTCAGGTGGCGATGTATCTGTGCAAACAGCTGACCAGCCGCTCTTTGCCCGAGATTGGCCGTCGGTTTGGCGGACGCGATCACACCACGGTCATGCATGGCGTCAAACGCATCGAAGAACTGAAGACAACCGATGGCCAAATCGCCGAAGACGTGGAAATGCTGCGTCGCGCGCTGGAAGCCTGAGTATCTTCTAGGCATTAAACAGGCGCCCCGGATCCTGATGGCCGGGGCGTTTTTTTGTGCGCAATAGTCCACGGTTGGCTATGAACTGTGACCGCCGGGTCACGCGCCTCTTGACCCTGCGGGCAAACCGACTCAGAAATCCATAAAAAATCCTTGTGCCTCAGGGCGGAGGCGCTAACGTGCCAGTCCCGCCCATTTTCGGCACGCAAGTCAGAGGAATTAAGGGTATGAAGATCAGCATCGAACGCGGCACCCTTCTCAAGGCCGTTTCCCAGGCCCAATCCGTCGTCGAACGGCGCAACACGATCCCTATACTTGCTAATGTTCTGATCGAGGCCGAAGGCGATCAGGCCATGTTCCGCGCCACCGATCTGGATATCGAAGTGGTCGACAAGGCCCCTGCGCAGGTGGAAAAGGCCGGCGCCACCACGGTTGCCGCCACAACCCTGCACGAGATTGTGCGCAAACTGCCCGATGGCGCGCTGGTCACCCTGACCGCCGACAGTGCGGCAGGTCGTCTGACGGTTGAAGCCGGGCGATCGAACTTCTCTCTGGCGACTCTGCCGAAAGAAGATTTCCCAGTTATGGCCTCGTCGGAATACCAGTCGAACTTTACGGCTTCGGCAGCATTGCTGCGCCGTTTGTTCGACAAATCGAAATTCGCCATCTCAACCGAAGAGACGCGGTACTATCTGAATGGCGTCTATATGCATGTTTCAGATGGCTCCGAAGGCGGCAAGGTGCTGCGCTGTGTGGCCACCGATGGTCACCGTCTGGCGCGCATTGACGCAGACCTTCCGGATGGGGCTGCGGACATGCCCGGCGTGATCGTGCCGCGCAAAACAGTGGGTGAGTTGCGCAAGCTGTTGGACGATGACGAGATGGATATCGCCGTTTCCGTCAGCGAAACCAAGGTGCGCTTTGCAACGCCGGATATCACGCTGACCTCGAAGGTGATCGACGGCACATTCCCCGACTACACACGGGTCATCCCGCAGGGCAACACGCGGCAACTGGAAGTGGATGCGGCTGAGTTTGCGCAGGCCGTCGACCGGGTTGCGACGGTCTCGTCGGAACGTTCGCGCGCGGTCAAGCTACAGCTGGACACGGATAAGTTGGTTCTTTCGGTCAATGCACCGGACAGCGGTGCAGCCGAGGAAGAATTGGCCGTCGCATATTCAGATGAACGGCTCGAGATCGGTTTCAACGCAAAATACCTGCTGGAAATTGCTTCTCAGGTAGATCGCGAAAACGCGGTGTTCCTGTTCAACTCCGCTGGTGATCCGACCCTGATGCGCGAAGGCAATGACCTGAGCGCGGTCTATGTGGTCATGCCGATGCGTGTCTGATCGGCTTTGGGGGCTGATCGCTGAGGAAAGAGAGGGGTCATGACCTTGGCCCTGACCGAACTGACGGTCTCGCATTTTCGCTCTCACAAACTGGCGCGTTTGTCGCTGGATGGCCGTCCGGTTGCCATTCACGGACCTAACGGCGCGGGTAAGACCAATATCCTTGAAGCTGTTTCGATGTTTTCACCCGGCCGCGGCATGCGGCGGGCCAGTGCAGCCGAGATGACGCGTCGGCCCGAGGCGCTGGGCTGGAAGCTGTCCGGTCTGCTGCAAGCGCAGGGCCAGAGCTATGAGATCGAGACTTGGTCCGAAGCTGGCGCAGCGCGGCAGGTTCGGATAGATGGCAAATCCGCCAGTCAGATCGATCTGGGCAAGCTGGCGCGGGTCGTCTGGCTGATCCCGTCGATGGACCGGCTGTGGATTGAAGGCGCCGAGGGGCGGCGGCGGTTTCTGGATCGCATCGCGCTCAGCTTTGATCCTGCCCACGCCGAAGCCTCACTGATTTATGAAAAATCCATGCGCGAACGCAACCGGCTGCTGAAAGAACAGGTGCGCGATGCCCATTGGTACGCCGCGCTCGAGGGGCAGATGGCCGAAACCGGGCATCGCATCCATGTGGCGCGCATGGCCGCTCTGGATCATCTGCGCACAGCACAGGATCAGGCCGAAACGGGTTTTCCATCGGCTGATCTTGAGCTGGTTCAAACCGAAGGTGCGATGCCGGAAACGGCGGATGATCTGCGTGAGGCGCTGAATGAAAGCCGCTTTCGCGATCTGGCGGCGGGGCGCACACTGGTCGGGCCACACCGGTCTGACCTGTACGGCGTCTTTGCCGCCAAGGGCGTTCCGGCCAAGGATTGCTCGACCGGTGAGCAAAAGGCGCTGCTGGTCTCGCTGATCCTGTCCAACGCGCGCGCTTTGGCCGGGATGATCGGGGCACCGCCGATTGTGTTGCTGGATGAGGTCGCGGCCCATCTGGATGCCGGGCGCCGCGCCGCGCTCTATGATGAGATTTGCGCGCTGGGCGCTCAGGCCTGGATGACGGGCACAGGGCCTGAGCTGTTTTCGGAATTAGGGGACCGGGCCCAGACCCTGGTTGTCACCGAAGGCGATGAGGGCTCGGTCGTCGATTAGGCCGGTTCGCTGACCTTACGTTCCCACAAGAAGCCGCGCATTACTTCGTCAACTGGGGTTTGTGCCATGTGGTTGACGTAATTCGACATGGTTTTCTGCGCCAGGCCCAGCACCACATCCAACACGGCACGGTGCGAATACCCGGCGTCAAAGAAGGCTTGCAGCTGCGCATCGGTCGGATTGCCGCGGGACTGCATCATTTGCAAAGTGAACGTCCGCAGAGCCTCGAGCTTGGCATTGGGCAGCGCGGTTTCGTTGCGCAAGGCATCAGTGATGTCATCCGACACCTTCATCATCTTGGCGATGCCGGTATGGGCCGGCACGCAATAGTGGCACTCGTTCTCGACATTGATGGTCTGCCAGACGACGGTTTTTTCGTCATTGTCGAAATCGGTCTGCATGAAGAGGCCGTGCAGAACCTGATAGCCTTCCAGATGCTGCGGGCTTTCGGCCATCACCTTATGCAGGCCGGGCAGGCGGCCAAACGCGGCCTGAGATTTTTCCAGCAAAGGTTTGGATGCTTCGGGCGCGGTGGTCAGGTCGTGGGATGGGAAATCGGCCATGTGGATGCTCCATTTTTTGATGTCTGAGTTGGAAATAGTCTTTCTTGAGTGATCACTCAAGTATATATTTGAGTGACCGTTCAAGAATTGGTGATGTCGATGCCCCGCAAACCTACCTATGACCGAGACGCGCTGATCGCGCAGGCCCGCGACATATTCTGGCGCCATGGCTGGGCCGGGACGTCGTTGAAGGATCTGGAGCGCGAGCTGAAGTTGAAACCGGGCAGTTTCTATGCGGCCTTCGGATCAAAAGACGCGCTTTATGCGCTGGCGCTGGAACGTTACACGCAGGACGGTGTAGCGCGGCTGACAGCGCTGGCAGAAGACATCGGGCCGCTGGCCGCGTTAAAGACGCAGCCGCAGATTGTGATCGATTCCAGCCAAACGCCGGTGCAGGCCTGTATGCTCGCCAAGACCTTTGCCGAATTGCAGGCCAGGGATCACCAGCTAGCGCAGAAAGCCAGCCGGCATATGGCTGAGATGAAGCAATGTTTTGCAACGCTGTTTAGGCAGGCGCAACAGGCCCGAGAGATCGGTCCTGACCACGATCCAGAGCGGCTTGCGGCGCGCTATCAATCCGACCTGTTGGGCCTGCGATTGTCCGCTGAACGCAGCGACGTCAACGCCAAGGAAATCGCCGCAGATATCGCCGCAGACCTCGATCAGCTTTGATCGGCTGAAAATCCAAACTCTGGCACAAAATATTGGGGGATCGCGTGACATTCCCCACCAGAGAACGTATAAGTTACCAAAATAATATAGGTACCAACGGCATGTCCGAAGACGCACAGGCACCGCAGGAATACGGCGCGGATTCAATCAAGGTTCTCAAAGGCTTAGAGGCAGTTCGAAAGCGCCCCGGCATGTATATCGGTGACACCGATGACGGCTCGGGTCTGCACCATATGGTGTATGAGGTTGTCGACAACGGAATTGACGAAGCTCTGGCCGGTCATGCCGACCATGTGACAGTGAAAATTCACGCCGATTCCAGCGTTTCAGTCAGCGACAACGGTCGCGGGATTCCGGTGGATATCCATCCCGAAGAAGGCGTGTCCGCCGCCGAGGTCATCATGACCCAGCTGCATGCGGGCGGTAAGTTCGACAGCAACTCGTACAAGGTGTCTGGTGGTCTGCACGGCGTGGGCGTTTCGGTTGTGAATGCGCTGTCCAACTGGTTGGAACTGCGCGTCTGGCGCAAGGGCAAAGAACATGTCGCCCGGTTCGAAGGGGGCGAAACCGTCGAACATCTGAAAGTGGTCGGCGAATGTGGTGACCGTACGGGGACCGAGGTGCGCTTTCTGGCCTCGACTGATACGTTCTCGAACCTCGAATACTCGTTCGAGACGCTGGAAAAGCGCCTGCGCGAGCTTGCCTTCCTGAATTCGGGTGTGCGGATCATCCTGGTCGACGAACGCCCCGCAGAACGGCTGGAAACTGAGCTGTTTTATGAGGGCGGCGTGAAGGAATTCGTCAAATACCTCGACCGGTCAAAGTCGTCTGCCATGCCCGAGCCGATCTATATCAAGGGTGAGCGGGACGATATCGGTGTCGAAATCGCGATGTGGTGGAATGACAGCTATCACGAGTCGGTTCTTCCCTTTACCAACAACATACCTCAGCGCGATGGCGGTACTCATATTGCGGGTTTCCGGGGTGCGCTGACCCGCACGATCAACAACTATGCCCAATCTAGCGGCATTGCGAAAAGGGAAAAGGTCAGCTTTACCGGCGATGACGCGCGCGAGGGCCTGACCTGCGTGTTGTCGGTCAAAGTACCGGATCCAAAGTTTTCCTCACAGACCAAAGACAAGCTGGTCAGTTCCGAGGTCCGCCCTGCGGTCGAAGGGATGGTGAACGAGAAGCTGGCTGAATGGTTTGAGGAAAACCCAAATGAAGCCAAAATCATCGTGGGCAAAATCATCGAGGCTGCTCTGGCCCGTGAAGCCGCACGAAAAGCCCGTGAACTGACCCGCCGCAAAACGGCGATGGATGTGAACTATCTGGCCGGCAAGCTGAAGGATTGTTCCGAGAAGGACCCGTCAAAGACCGAAGTTTTCCTGGTCGAGGGGGACTCGGCTGGCGGCTCGGCTCAGACAGGTCGGGATCGTTTGACACAGGCCGTGTTGCCGCTGCGTGGGAAAATCCTGAACGTGGAGCGTGCACGGTTCGACCGGATGCTGTCGAGCCAGGAAATCGGCAATCTGGTAATGGCGTTGGGCACGGGCATTGGCCGCGATGAGTTCAATATCGAAAAGCTGCGCTACCACAAGATCGTTATCATGACGGATGCGGATGTGGATGGCGCACATATCCGGACGCTGTTGTTGACCTTCTTCTTCCGGCAGATGCCAGAGCTGATCGAAGGCGGATACCTGTATATCGCGCAGCCGCCGCTTTATAAGGTCGCGCGCGGTAAGTCCGAGGTGTATCTGAAAGATCAGGCGGCACTGGATGACTACCTGATCAATCAGGGCGTCGAGGGTGCGGTGCTGAAACTGGGTTCGGGCGAGGAATTGACCGGCCAGGACTTGGCGCGCGTGGTTGACGAAGCGCGCCAGCTGAAACGCGTTCTGGATGCATTCCCGACACACTATCCGCGCCACATTCTGGAACAGGCCGCCGTGGCCGGTGCCTTTGTCCCCGGTGCGGTTGATGCCGATCTGCAAGGCGTGGCCGACAAGGTCGCAGCCCGTCTTGACCTGATCGCATTGGAATACGAACGTGGCTGGCAGGGTCGGATCACGCAGGATCACGGCATCCGCCTGGCTCGTATCCTGCGCGGCGTTGAAGAGGTGCGTACGCTGGATGGCCCGATGCTGCGCTCGGGCGAAGCGCGCAAGACCGGCAGTTTTACCCAAAGCCTGCAGGAGATCTATAACACATCCGCAACCCTGATCCGCCGCGACCGGTCGCAGGCCATCCACGGTCCGCTGGACCTGTTGCGTGCCATTCTGGAAGAGGGTGAAAAGGGCCTGTCCCTGCAGCGCTATAAGGGACTGGGCGAGATGAACCCAGATCAGCTGTGGGAAACCACGTTGGACCCGGATGCACGAACGCTGTTGCAGGTACGGGTGAATGATATGCTCGAAGCTGATGACCTGTTTACTAAATTGATGGGTGATGTCGTGGAACCGCGCCGTGAATTCATACAGAAAAATGCTCTGAGCGTCGAAAATCTGGACTTCTGAATTTTTGTAGGGGCGCGCACAAACCTTCACGCACCCCATAAGTTTGCACGATTTGCTCATAAGCCTGCAATGTTTCGCGATAATGGTGCAGAGAAAAGTGAGTAAATCGCCTTACGCGGGTGCCGAATGATAGATTTCAGCTTCTCCAGGATTGAACACCTGTTCGCGATGCTAGATCAGGTTCTCCTTGTGCCCAGCAGTTAGACTAGAGATCCGCTTGGAATGTCCGGACAAAGAGCTCAATGCCGGCGCGGACAGTTTACTCGAAAACCTAGGCGTCCCATCGTCCTTGAAAGTCACCAGACCCTTGTCGAATGCTGCGTCCCATAATGCTGACAGCAAAATTCCGTTGTGGACGTCCAACCGCTCAGCATCAGTTTCGCAGTCTTTCCACGGCTTAATGTGTGAGGCTCTAGGTCATGTTGACAAATGGCGGATCTAGAGGCGGATTGAAGTGATATCCACGAAGCCGAGGAAGCTTTCGGCTGTCTTATCATAGCGGGTAGCCACCCGCCGAGCATTCTTCAGTTTGTTGAAACATCTCTCGACCAGGTTTCTCAGCCGGTAGAGGGGCCAATCCAACCCAATGCGCCTCTTTCGGGACTTTCGCATTGGGATCACCGGTCGAATGCTTCGGCTGTGCAGTTCGGTGCGAATACGGTCGGCATCGTACTATTTGTCGGCCAGGAGCTCGACTGGCTCCGGCAGGTTGTCGTCCATAACCCGATCAAACCAAGATAGTCCGATGTCTGGCCGGGTTGTGATGTCAGTTCTCATCGGCAGCCCAGCGGCATTTACCCGGAGGTGGATCTTGGTCGTGAAGCCGCCTTTTGAGCGGCCAAACCCTGTTGCGGAGTCCCCCTTTTGCGCCCGCTGCCTCCCTCTCGGGACATTGCTGGCGCAATGCCCTGCCGGGCAATGGATGATGGGCACGAACCACTGCACTGTCGACCATCTGAAGAGCGTCAGGAACGATCCTGCTCCCGGTCAAGGCTTCCAGGATCTGTTCCCAGAGCCCCGCGAGAGTCCATCGGCGGAACTGTCGGTAGAAACTCGACCACTTCCCAAACTCCTCAGGCAGGTCTCGCCATGGGGCACCTGTACGTGCAATCCAGAAAACGCCATCAAGAAAAAGGCGATGGTTGGTAGGTTTGCGCCCGTTCGGGGCACGGACCGAAAGGATGAACCGTTCAAAGAACGCCCACTCCTCGTCCGGCATTAGACTTCGTGCCAAGCTGGCCTCCATCGCAGATACCGGCTTGAATAACGATCAGAGGTCGCTGTGAATCCCTTTCATCAACACGACCTAAGGTACTATAGGCGACGACTTGAACCCCAAAGAGAACCAGGCCGAATACATGGATGAGTTCACGAATTCGACCTTCATAATCAAGCATCAGAATTGACACGATCTGGCCGATGCAAATTGCTGCAACAAATAGTCCAATATCAAAAACCAAAAAGTTGCGCTCAAGTATCACTGTGTATGCCGTGAATACTGTCACAATCGAAATAGCAGTAATTGCGAGGCTAAATCCCTTAGCACTAAATACGTCCCTTCTTGTAAGTTGGGGTGGAAGCGGCATTAGGCAGGACCAAAAAAATCCTGGCCTAAAAGTCAGCTTTAAGTGTTCCCAAATTGACTCGTTGACAGCTGCCACAAGCGCCACTGGTGCCCAACTTCCCAGCAAAACATATGCAAAGTACAGCCCGGATCTGAGTAGGATCATCAGGATCGCCCCAATCGCTTCGAGCCAAACTATTCGGGAAGAGGGTTCCAGCATGTTTGGATCCCCCAATCCAGATTGTCGTATACTTTGCTTAGATTCTCAAAAGTGAAATGCCCACAGGACATAGAAGGTCTACAAATAGCTTTCACCGCCCATGGTGAGCGGCAATGCCCAAGTCCTTGTAAGAGTTTCTTAAAGTTGACCCTCATCGATTTTCAAACCGCAGTTGCGGTCATTGCCATGCGCTACAATAGACCGTAGGCTTGATTAAAAACCGGGGTAGAGCATGCACGCTAAAAGGTGGGTTATATTATCGGCTGGATTTATTGCTCTGGCCACGGCGTCGTGTTCAGACCTGTATCCTGACGCCGATGTCATGCCCACTCGCGCTGATGGAGCGGCCTTTTTCTCAGAAAACTGTACTTCTTGTCATGGTGTGGATGGTAGAGGCGGTGGCCCGGCAAGCAGCGGTCTTTCTGTTGCGCCAACAGATTTGACAACATTGAGCGCGAAGAACGGAGGCATTTTCCCTCAAGCACGCGCACTTAGCTACATCTACGGCGACCCGGAAAACAGCCATCTTGCTCGGGTTATGCCGGAGTTTGGCGGGGAAATGGTGGAAGACCTAGTTCCGGTTGAAATCGAGGGTGTCTTGACGCCCACTCCACGGGAATTAGCGGGTTTATTGTTCTTCTTAGAAAGTATCCAACAGTAGATTAGTGATCTTGGCGTTAGATCAGAAATTGACAGTTTGTCGGTGTTCTGGATTTGCACCTTTTTTGACCAGGTGACTATTGCAGACCCAGCATTGTGAAGCGCCGTGGTCTGCTATGCGTAAGCAGTCACTCAAAATAATCTGGCCGAATTGGCGTGCCGAGCCCAATTCTGGCAAACTGCGAGTTGACATATGATTTATGTCAAAGAGCCGAGCACCGTCACATGCTAAATACCGAATGTTAAATGGTGAAGCTGTTCTGAGCTCGCTGCTGCCTGTCCCCATCAATCGGTTTTGGGCCACAGGATAGCGAACGTTATATGGTAAAGGACCGACGTTGACCGGAGGAAGATGTCGGTTCATTTTTGTTGTAGAAACTCTCGTTTAGCAAAGGACCTCCAGCTTATGAGGTACTTTATGATCGCTGCAAGCATGGGCATTTCTTCGGTTGCAACGATATCTGCGGCCGACGAGTTTTCGGACCTTGGGAAAGACCTTTTTGTCGAGCATTGCGCCAGGTGTCACGGAGTCGATGCGACAGGAGATGGGCCTGACGCCACTGATTTGAAAACACAGCCTGCTGATTTAACAAAGATTTCCGAACGCCGGGGGGGCGTGTGGCCCATGTTGGAGGTCATGTCGATCTTGGACGGTTATTTGAAATTACAAGAACCACGCGATGACATGCCGATAATCACCGAATTGAATGACGGCCCTGCTGTCGAATTCGATACGGGCAACGGTTTGGTTGCGCGTATTCCTTCCAGACTTATCGAAATTGCTGAGTATTTGGAGAGTATTCAGTCTCCGAAGCCGGAACGGTATGTTCCGTGAAGTTCTGCTCCACAGCTAAGTACGCTAAAGAGTGCTGCGTTGAGTTCCCTGATCTCGCTATTCTTGCCGGAGGCGGAAACAGCAAGGGAGACACGAATTTGCCAGATGCTGTACGACGTATGAGTGACCAGAAGCTAACACTAAGCTGCCATCAGACCACCAGCTTCGCCTGCGATATCGACTATGCAGTCATCGCCGGTCTGAATGCGATTTGCCGGACTTTCCCCTCGGAGTTCTGAATTGGGTGAGGTTAACCAGAATGCGCATTGCCACGGCGTCATTTCACGTGGCAGGGCTTTCAACACTTTTTCCATCAAAGGAAGCGGGGTTCCATCCTCAGCAAACTGGAAAGATGGATAGGCGTTGGCCCCTTTGTAAGGCAAAGAAAGTACCTTCCCGGTTCTTGTCCAGATATCGGCTATCCGCGTGATCTGCCAGGAGCCATTTTGCCATTGTGCGTGCACGCCGGCATCGTCCAACAACGGATACTCAAGCGCAAAATCATCCATCCGGATGTCATTGACTGCGCTACAATGTCCCTCGAAACTATGCAAATACATCTACTTACTCACCGAACTCACTAACAACTCATGAAACGATACTGACAAGAAATCGTTCTAGCCAAAGTTAAGAAGTTCACATTGGGCGAATTAAACTTCAGCTAACCTCGTTTTTTTTAACCTAGCGCGCTGAAATTACTGTTGGTTTGCTTACAACGGCCCGCCGTACTGATGCTAATAAAACCAGTTCTGAATTCGAGGCTTTGTTACTCATTGGGGTGGTAATCCTCACAAGCTGAGGGCATTGGCCATGGATCTACCGAACCAATCTCTGGTTTGTGAGTGATCAACATCTACGTATTAGACAAATCCGCCAGTCACTCTGTCCAGTGTTGGAAACGAGTACCGAGCGTGGCCTCTCTTTTCTAGGAACACGATCCTCTTCGTCTGACACTCCCGCAAGAAGACTAACAGTCCTGATCCTAAGATTAGCGTGACACCAAACGCGCCGGGGAGGTTTTGCATTTCCACGGACCTAAATTCCTTTCTCTGGTCACAATACGGACTGACCATTCCAAAAATTCCCTACCGCCACCTTGAATTTCTGGGCCGACCATTCCACATCTTGCTCATGAGCAAAGAAACTCTCGCAGTTGGCGACATCAAATCACCCGCAGGCCCGGGTAGGCCTCGCGCCTTTGACGAAGCTGAGGCTTTGGAAAAAGCCTTGTGCGTTTTTTGGCACAAGGGCTACGAGACCGCATCTGTGGATGATCTGACCAAGGCCATGGGTTTGAGCCGGTCCAGCTTCTATGGAACGTTCGTCAACAAACAGACTTTGTTTCACAAAGCCCTCAGGCACTATTCAAGGCGTGGTTTGAAAAATCTGCGTGACGTTGCAGATGCGGGCGGGGATGATCCCGTTGGTGCGATAATGGAAGCTTTGGCGAACCCGCAAGGAGGTCGTGACGGCTGCATGCTTATCAACTGCCTGACGGAACTTGCTCCGCAGGATGATGAAGTGGCGGCTCTCGGACGGCACCATTTGGAGAGTATTGACGAGATTATTGCGAGAGCGCTTGAGCCTTCGGACCCGGGACGGGCACTCGACAAGGCGCGTGCTTTTGCCTCCCTTGCAATCGGCACACTAGCTTTGCGCAAGGCGGGTGTTCCCGCGGATCAGATATCACAAACCCTGAAACAAGCCCGGTTGGTGATTTCGCCATAAGGCCTCCCGCCACCAAAAGGAAATGAAACCTAACACAAACTCAAACAAGAGACAGTGACCCTAATATTGGACTAATTGGTTCAATAATATCTGAACGAAGTTTACCAAAGAAGGAAGCAGCAATGGCTGATAAAAAACTGTTCTCCGGCATCAAAGCTGGTGCAATCGAGCTGAAAAACCGCGTTGTCATGGCACCACTGACCCGCAACCGGGCAAGAGCCGAAGATGACAGCGTCCATGAATTGCAGACCAAGTACTACGTGCAACGGGCGGGTGCTGGATTGATCATCACGGAAGCTTCGCAAATCTCGCCCCAAGGCAAAGGCTATGCCTGGACACCTGGCATTTATTCCGAAGCACAGATCGACGGCTGGAGAAAAGTGACTGAGGCCGTCCATGCTGAGGGCGGCAAGATCGTGATCCAGCTTTGGCATGTGGGCCGGATTTCGCATACCAGCTTACAGCCGGATGGTGGTGCCCCTGTTGCGCCATCTGCGATCGGCGCCAAGGCCAAGACCTTTGATGGTGAGCAGTTCGTCGAAACATCTGAGCCGCGGGCTCTGGCTGTCGAAGAAATTGCTGGCATCGTTGCCGACTACCGGAGGGCCGCAGAAAACGCCAAGGAGGCCGGTTTCGACGGTGTCGAGGTCCATGCAGCCAACGGATACCTTATCGATCAGTTCCTGAGGGACGAGTCCAACAAGCGTGAAGACGAATACGGCGGTCCTGTCGAGAACAGAGCACGGTTTCTGAAAGAGGTCATGGACGCAGTTGTTGACGTGTGGGGCGCCGACCGTGTTGGTGTCCGCCTAAGCCCGTTCTCGGACGCCAACAACATCTCCGACAGCGACCCGCAGGCGACATTCACTCATGCGGTCAAATTACTGAATGGCTATGGGCTGGCCTATCTCCATCTTGTGGAGGGACAGACCGGCGGCCCCCGCGATATTCCGGAAGGTGGCGATCTGAAGATGCTCTATGATCTGTTTGACGGTGCGAAAATGGGCAACAACGCTTATGACCGAGACATGGCGATTGAAGCGGTTGAAACCGGAGTCGTCGATCTGGTGGCCTTTGGCCGGCCGTTTATTTCCAATCCTGATCTTGTCAACCGGTTGGAGAAAGGCGCCGCTCTGAATGAGCTCGATCCAACCACGCTCTACGGCGGCAATGAAAAAGGGTACACCGACTACCCGGTACTGGAAGAGAAAGCTGTTGCCGCAGAGTGATACATCGCTCTTAACTCCGTAGTGACAAGCAATACCAAGCAAAGTGAGCGCGTCGGTTTGGACGCGCTCACTTGGCAATTACGGGAATATCCATTCTCGAAGCGAGGATCTATCACAAGCCCTCGAAAGAACTGCTTCCCTATGATCCGGGCCGAATATTTCCAATAAGAATTTACTCTTGATTGAGAAACGCCCGGCTTTAGTTGAAGAAGATGTTTGGTGACTACCATCAATTGAGCGCGTTTCTCGAACCGCGCAATGTTATGGGCAAATCGCGCAAATTTATGCGCAAAAGTCTTCAATTTTCGTGAGTAAAATCAATGGCGCCGATGCAGCGTTATGAGAACACCTACAATTTTTATGGGTGCGCGCCAATTTGCAGTGTCAGAACCCCTGCGCCGCGTTTGCACGTGATACGTCACGGAACTGCGCGGTTTTGGCCCGCGACTGATCTCCATGTGTGTTGACCGGTTACTCTGACGCGGAGGTCTGCGCGACGTAGTCTGCTATCGCAGCGCGGCTGCCATGTCTCCAGATCTTGGTCAGCCAAAAAGAAAAGGCCTGACCAAAGCGGGTATCTCGGCCAATCTCGCCGTAATACTGATCCTGCTCGATCCACAGTTTCGGGTCATCTCTGGACGCCAGCGCGATGTGCTGAAGAGCGTCCCAATGGGGGTCGTTTGGCGCAATTTCAGACCCATCCTCGCGCCTGCCTGCACACATCCGGCACCAGAATGCCTCGGCCAGGGCCAGCCCGCTGGGGGCAGGGTCCGAGGCAACCGCGTCACGCAGCGAAGGCAGCAAGAAACCGGGATGCCGTGAGGATCCGTCAAACGCGACGCGGCGCGTGGTGTCATGGATGGCGGTGTTTGCAAATCGCTTTTCGACCAGATCAAGATATTCACTTGGTTTAGCGCCGGGGACAGCAGCGACATGCGGGAGGATTTCTTCTGCCTGAACTTTAGCGAAAAACGCCAGGATATCAGAGTCCTGCATGCATCGTGAAATCGTCGGGACGTTCAGGATTTCTCCGACATTCGCAAGCAGCTGATGACCGCCGTTCAAAATACGCAGTTTCATCGTCTCATAGCTATGAACATCGTGGGTCAGTGTGACACCGACTTGTTCGAGCGGCGGACGCCCTGCGCAAAAATTGTCCTCGATCACCCATTGGCGAAAGTTTTCATGTGAGACAGGGACGCGGTCATCGATTCCAAGTCCGTGGCATTGCGAAACAACCTGCTCTGTCGTAGCGGGTACAATGCAATCCACCATCGAATTGGGAAATGCGCCATATTGGTCGATCCATGTGGCTAGATTCGGGTCAGACATACGCGCCAAACCAACAATGCAGTTTCGCAGGATCACCCCGTTGCCCTGAAGGTTGTCGCAGCTGAGTGTGGTAAAGGGTTTCAAACCCTCCTTCTTGCGCTGTCGAAGAGCTGCAACAATGGCGCCAAACGCGGTTCGCGGCTGGTCTGGATGGGCGGCATCGTATCGAATGTCTTCGTGATCGGCGTTGAACGCGCCGGTATTGGCGTCCAGAAAATAGCCGCCCTCGGTCACTGTAAGCGACACAATCCGGATGGACGGATCGGCCATCTGCCGGATCAGCGTCGCATTGCCCTCTTCGATTGGCAGGTAGTCGATCATGGCTCCGACAATTTCGGCGGATATTCCCTTTGGGTCCAGCTCGATCAGTGTTGTCAGAAAGTCCTGCGCCAGCAACCTCTCTCGCATTTCGGCATCATAGCTGCGGACACCGGCCCCGATGATCGCCCAGTCCAGTGCTTGGCCCTGTTGCATCAACTGGTGGATATACCAGGCCTGATGCGCGCGGTGAAAATTGCCCAGCCCGATATGGACGATGCCGGGTTTCAGGTCTGTGGGCAGGTAATTCGGTGTCCTGACAGTCGCAGGCATATCTGCAAAGCTGTCGCGCCGCAGCCGCACCGGGGGATTTGCGTTTGCCAGAGGGTTCATCAGCTCATCCAGTTCCCGCCGTCGACATTGTAGGTTTGCGCGACGATATACTGCGCCTCGTCCGAGGCCAGAAACACGGCCATTCCGGTCAGGTCTTCGGCACGGCCCATCCGTCCGTGCGGCACCGCTGCGGCTACTTCGCGTTTCTTCTGCCCGGGCTCTTTGCCCTCATGCTTTGCAAAAAAGGCGTCCACACCATCCCAGTGTTCGCCATCGACAACCCCCGGAGCAATGGCATTTACGTTGATGCCGTGTTGGATCAGGTTCAGCCCTGCAGATTGGGTAAGCGAAATGATAGCGGCTTTGCTTGCGCAATAGACGGCGACCAGAGGCTCGCCCCGTCGTCCGGCTTGCGATGCCATGTTGATGATCCGGCCTTTGGTCCCGTGTTCGATCATGTGGCGCGCGACGGCCTGCATCGTGAACAAGGCGCCCGAGACATTGATGTCAAAGACGCGGTTGTAGTCGGCACGCTCGATTTCGATGATGGGTGCTGCGGTAAAGATGGCAGCGTTATTGATCAGAATGTCGATGGGACCGAAATGTGAAGCCGTCTTTGCCACCGCGGCATCGATGCTCTGCTGGTTGGTCACATCCGTCTCGATAGCCAAAGCGGCCTCACCGATTTCGGCGGCCGCGGCTTGCACGCGCGCGCCGTCAATGTCGGCCAGCGCGACACGGGCCCCTTCGGCAACATAGGCTTTGGCAAAGGCCAGTCCGATGCCACGCGCGGCCCCGGTAATCAGGGCGGTTTTACCGACCAGACGTGTCATTCGATCCGCAGGCCCTTTGCGTCAAACCGATGGATCACATCCGCGCGTGGCGTCAGATAGATGCGGTCGCCGTGGTTGAAGCCAACTTCACCCCCCGCTCGTACGGTGATCGTGTCCGCAAGGCCGGTTTCGTGAATGTGGAAGAACGTGTCCGAGCCCAGATGTTCGGAAACCCCAACCACCCCGGACCAGGTGCCGGAACTGTCGGATACCTCCAGATGCTCGGGGCGGACCCCGATCGTGTGGGCGTCATGTTTCGCGGCCTCTTCGCCCGCAATGAAGTTCATTTTGGGTGATCCGATAAAGCCCGCGACGAATAGGTTTCGGGGAGTTTTATACAGCTCGAGCGGGCTGCCGACCTGTTCAATCACACCGGCCTGCAGCACGACGATCTTGTCGGCCATCGTCATCGCCTCGACCTGGTCGTGGGTCACATAGATCATCGTGGTTGCAAGGCGCTTGTGCAGCTCGCTGATTTCAAGCCGCATTCCAACGCGCAAGGCGGCGTCGAGGTTCGAGAGTGGCTCGTCAAACAGAAACGCCGCAGGCTCACGTACGATGGCGCGGCCAATGGCAACGCGCTGGCGTTGACCCCCGGACAGTTGGCCCGGTCGGCGATCCAGGTAATCGGTCAGGTTCAGGACATCAGCAGCGCCTTCTACGCGGCGGTCAATCTCGGCCTGATCCAGCTTGGCCATGCGTAGCGGGAATGCGATGTTCTTGCGCACCGTCATATGCGGGTACAGCGCGTAGGATTGGAACACCATTGCCAGACCGCGCTTTGCGGGCGGCACATCGGTGGCATCCGCCCCGTCAATGTCGATATTGCCCGAGGTGATATCCTCCAGCCCGGCAATCAGCCGCAACAAGGTGGATTTACCACAGCCCGAGGGGCCGACGAAGACAGTGAACTCGCCATCTTGAATGGTCAGGTCCAGCGGCGGAATGACTTCAACGTCGCCAAATTTCTTGGTCACGGATTTGAGTTGAATGCGTCCCATGCGGAGTTTTCCTTATTTCACGGCGCCGAAGGTCAGGCCGCGGACAAGTTGTTTCTGGCTGAACCAGCCAAGGATCAGGATTGGTGCGATTGCCATGGTCGATGCAGCGCTGAGCTTGGCAAAGAACAGGCCCTCGGGGCTTGAATAGCTGGCGATGAAGGCCGTCAGCGGTGCCGCGTCAACCGCGGTCAGGTTGAGGGTCCAGAACGCCTCGTTCCAGGCGAGGATAAAGTTCAACAGGATGGTCGAGGCGATACCGGGCACCGCCATGGGCGTCAGCACATAGAGGATTTCCTCTTTCAGCGTTGCCCCGTCCATGCGGGCGGCTTCCAGGATCTCGCCGGGGATTTCGCGGAAATAGGTGTACAGCATCCAGACAATGATCGGCAGGTTGATCAGCATCAGAACCACAACCAGACCTGCGCGACTGTCCAAAAGCCCAAGCCGGATGAACAGCAGGTAGATCGGGTATAGAACACCGACCGCAGGCAGCATCTTGGTGGACAGCATCCACAGCAGGATGTCCTTGGTGCGTTTTGATGGCACAAAGGCCATCGCCCAGGCGGCGGGCACCGCGATGATCACGCCCAATATGGTCGAACCACCCGCGATGATGACCGAATTCCACAGGAACCGCATATAGTCCGAGCGTTCCTGAACGATGGCATAGTTTTCCAGCGTCCAGTCAAAGTTCAGAAACAGCGGCGGGCTGGCGATGGCCTGTGCTTCGGTTTTGAAGCTGGTCAGGATGGTCCAGAGGATCGGGAAAAAGATCAGCAGCCCAACGGCCCATGCCAGGGCGGTGTTAAGCGACTTGCGACGGGGTGTAACTGAGCGGCTCATATCGTTACCTCCTCACGCGTCCAGGTTCTTGCCGACGATGCGCATCAGGAAGATCGCAACGATATTGGCAAGGATGATTGCATAGACACCTCCGGCTGATCCAAGGCCGACGTTCTGGCCCTCTAGCACGCGCTGGAAGATCAGGTAGGTGAGTGTACGGGTGCCGAAGGCGCCGCCGGTGGTCACGAAGATTTCGGCGAAGATCGACAACAGGAAAATCGTCTGGATCAGGATCACGATGGTGATCGCGCGGCTTAGATGCGGCAGGATGATATGGTAAAAGCGCTTGAGCGGCGGCGCGCCGTCCATTTCCGCGGCCTCCAACTGTTCACTGTCCAGCGACTGGATCGCGGTCAGCAGGATCAGCGTCGCAAATGGCAGCCATTGCCACGATACGATCATGATGATTGACGTCATCGACGCCTCGGATAGCCAGGAAACTGGCTCAGCCCCGAAAAAGCGCCACAGATGGGCCAGCAACCCGTTGACCGGGTCCATGAACATGTTCTTCCAGACCAATGCGGAAACGGTCGGCATCACAAAGAACGGTGCGATCACTAGGATGCGGACAACGCCTTGGCCCCACATCGGCTGATCCAGCAGCATTGCCAGAAGGATGCCCAGAACAACCGTGATGGCAAGCACGCCGCCGACGATCATCAGCGTGGCCTGAACCGCGGGCCAGAAGGAACTGGAGGAGACGAACCGGACGTAGTTGTCCAAGCCGACCCATCCCAGATCACCGCCGCGCAGGGGCAGGTATTTCTTGAAGGAAAAATACAGCGTCATCGTCAGAGGCACGAGCATCCAGCCAAGAAGCAGGATCACTGCAGGTGCCATCATCAGGCGTGCAACTGATCGGGAATGTTGAGTAGCCATGACGCAAAACCTCTCTGTTCAGGCATAGCTCAGCCTGCGAGAAAAACGCGAGTTGTGGAAGGGTGAAGCGGGGGACAGACCTCTGTCCGCCCGCTGGGAAGGAGGCCTTAGTAGCCTGCGGCTTCCATTTCTTCGGCAGTGAAGGCTTGCGCTTTGGCAAGAGCTTCTTCTACCGTTTGCTGCCCGGCATAAACTGCTGAAAACTCCTGGCTCACCTGCGTGGCAATACCTGCGAATTCCGGGATCGCTGCAAACTGAATACCAACGTAAGGCACTGGCTTCACAGTCGGATTGTTCGGATCAGCCGACAGGATCGAGTCCAATGTCATCTTGGCGAACGGAACCGCCTGATAATCCGGATTTTCGTACAGCGACGTACGTGCGCCCGGAGGCACGTTGGCCCAACCTTCGTTTTCGGCTACGAGTTCGATGTAGTCTTTGGATGTTGCCCACTCGATGAACTGTTTGGCCGAGTCTGCTTGTTCCGTACCAGCCGGAATTGCCAGAGCCCACGCCCACAACCAATTCGAGCGCTTGCCAAGCCCCGTGTCGGGTGCAAGTGCAAAGCCGACGCTATCCGCGACTGTCGAGTCGGTCGGGTTGGTCACGAAAGAGGCCGCAACCGTTGCGTCGATCCACATGCCGCATTTGCCCTGCTGGAACAACGACAGGTTTTCGTTAAATCCGTTAGTGGCGTAACCTGCGGGGCCGGACTCGTTCATCATACCCACGTAGAAGTTCAACGTGTCAGCCCATTCAGGCTGATCGAACTGCGGCTTCCAATCTTCATCAAACCAGCGCGCACCAAAGGAATTGGACATCGCTGTGATGAAAGCACCGCCTTCGCCCCAACCGGCCTTGCCGCGCAGGCAAATACCGTTGATATCAGCGTCGCGATCGGTCATCGCAGCAGCCGCTTCGCGGATGAACTCCCAAGTCGGAGCGTCCGGCATTTCCATACCCGCTTTTTCCATCAGGTCAGTGCGATACATGATCATCGAGCTTTCGCCGTAGAACGGAGCCGCGTAGAGCGTTCCATCATGGCTAAGGCCGCCTGACATGGCGGGCAGGATGTCACCTACGTCGTATTCATCCGACAGCCCGTCCAGGGGTACCAGCCAGCCGTTCGCGCCCCAGATCGGCGTCTCGTACATGCCGATGGTCATGATGTCGAATTGGCCACCTTTGGTCGTGATATCCGTTGTCACGCGCTGGCGCAGCACGTTTTCTTCCAACGTAACCCACTCGACATCGATGCCGGTCGCTTCGGTGAATTTATCGGTATAGCCCTGCATCCGGATCATGTCGCCGTTGTTCACGGTCGCTATTGTTAAGGTATCCGCTTGGGCTGCTGCCGTGGCGACGAAAGTCATTGCTGTCGCCGCACGAAGTGCGTTCTTGAGATACATCCTTGTCCTCCCTGAGCTTGGATGTTGTTTGGACAGGGTAAGGGGAAAATTGTCGCGGCGTCAATAAAAACTTTACGCGCGTTAATTTTTGATCATGCGGAGTCTCTCAAAACAAGTCGTGCAGGAAACAGTGTTTCCGTCCTCTCGTTAAATTTCCCTCCATTTTCAATGAGTTCAAAGAGAGTTTCGACGCTGCGCCCCGCTACATTGTCGTAGTCATGGGCGGCCGTTGTCAAAGACGGGCAGGTAAACCTTGAGAAGGGATGGTCATCGTTTGAAGCGACCCGCAACGCGCAGTCTTTCTTGCGACCGACCCGAATCCCTTGTTCGTAACATGCCGAAAGAAACCCGATTGCCAGGCGGTCGTTGCTGCATAAAACCGAATCCGTTTTCAGCTCTTGCCGCTCCAGAACTCCGGCGGCTCCATGTTTGCCAATCTCTTCAAATGCCCAACCCTGGCCGTCGATACTAATGACATGTGGTTCAAAGCCGAGCTGTTCCATCACTTCAATATAGGCGTGGCGCCGCTTATTAGCATTGGGGTTCGCTGGCGTTCGCATCTCAAAAAATGACGGCGGTTCGCCGGTGCGGGTCATGTATTCGACGGTTTGTGAGACGAAACTGAAATTGTCCGACCCGATAAAGGCCGCGCCCAGGCCTTCGAGATTACTGTCAAACAGGACGGTCGGTACATTGGCGCAAAACTTCTCGATCGCTGACCGATCCGAGGTGCGCCCCAAGGGCGCCAGCAGCACTCCAGCAGGCTTCATGGATTTCAACCCGTCGAGAATTTCGATTTCCAGCTTGGGATCACCATGCGAGCTGAACAGCGACGGGCGATACCCCGCAGCAATACAGCTTTGTTCCAGATAGCGCGCGATTTCGGCAAAGAACGGATCGGCAAGATAGGGAACCACGATGCCGATATTCTTGGTCAGCTTTCGGTTCTGGTTCACCGCATAGATGTTGGGGCGATAGTCGAAGCGCTCAAGCGCCTCTTCGATGCGGAGCCGTGTTGTGGGTCGAACGCTGTCCGGATCCTGAAAATACTTCGATACGGTGGGCCGAGAGATGCCGCTGAGGGCCGCAAACTCTTCCATGTTCCTGATCTTCGTCATGCCAGTCTGTTCGTCCACCTTGATCTTATCATAATTTTACATATTCTTTGCGCGCGCAAAAAAAATCAATAGCCTGGCCGGTGATATCGGAATTATGCAAGGCAAGGGGTGTGAATGTATCTTGGGATCGACATCGGAACGT
Organism: Ruegeria sp. CDSC045; assembly: GCF_059610725.1. Lineage (NCBI taxonomy): Bacteria > Pseudomonadati > Pseudomonadota > Alphaproteobacteria > Rhodobacterales > Roseobacteraceae > Ruegeria > Ruegeria sp. CDSC045. The sequence goes on along the minus strand of NZ_JBXWOE010000011.1, from coordinate 15,896 downwards.
CAGCGGTCAAACTTGTCTGCGCGGATGCCGGCCGAATTCTTGCGACCTCGTCAGTCAGCATCGGGACGTCGTCGCCACAGCCCGGCTGGTCCGAGCAGAACCCGGAGATTTGGTGGCAGGCGACGCGCGATGCGTTGGGCCTGCTTGCTGGCGAAATCTCCCTGTCGGATGTGAAAGCAGTCGGATTGTCGGGGCAGATGCACGGGGCCGTGCTGTTGGACCGCGACCAATGCCCTATCCGCCCGGCGATTCTGTGGAATGACAGCCGCGCGGTCCGCGAATGCGACGACATTCGCGCGGCACAGCCGCAGGTTGGTCACATCGCAGGCGTCTTGCCCTTGCCCGGCTTTACGGCGCCCAAGATTGCTTGGCTGAAACGGCATGAACCGCACAATTTTGCCCGACTCTCCCATATCCTGCTACCCAAGGATTATGTCGGCCTACGCCTGCATGGAGAGCTGGCAACCGATACTTCCGATGCCGCAGGAACAATGTGGCTCGACCAGGCTTCACGCCGCTGGCATACCGGAATGGCGGAAGCCACGGATGTCGCTGTTGACTGGCTGCCGCAGGTGTTCGACGGCCACAATGTCGTTGGCACGGTAACAACGCAGGCTGCAGCTGAGACCGGATTGAACTCCGGCGTGCCCGTCGTGGCCGGAGGTGGGGATGCGGCAACCGGTGCGGTGTCATTGGGCGCAACCGAACCTGGACGTGGGTTTATCTCGTTGGGGACATCCGGTCAGTTGTTTGTTGCGGATCGTAAATACAAGCCCAACCCCGAACGCTATGTCCATGCGTTTGCGCATACATTGCCCGACCGCTGGTATCAAATGGCGGCGATGCTGAACGGGGCAAGGCCCATTTCGTGGATTGGTGACCAGCTGGGGCTTTCGGCTGCCGAGGTTGTCGGGCTTGCTGAAACCGTCAGCGGTGATCGCGTGCCCATATTTCTGCCCTACCTGACAGGTGAGCGCAGCCCCCTGGGGGACCCGCATATCCGAGCCTGTTTCTTTGGCCTTGAGGACGCCACAACGCGTGCCGAGATCTGCCGCTCGGTGGTCGAGGCAATCGCCTTTTGTTTTGCTGATGCTGCACAGAGTTTTGGCGACACCATTGACAGTTTGCCAGAGCTTGCAGCGATTGGCGGGGGCAGTCGATCTGATCTGTTGCTGGGTCTGATTTCAGCTGTAACCGAGAAGCCCATAGTGCGTTCAGTGGGGGCGGAATCCGGCCCGGCCTATGGCGCCGCCCGGCTGGCGGCCTGTGCTGACGGTGCGCTGACCATAGCTGATCTGGCCGAGCAACCTGCGACGACGGACAGGTTCGAGCCTGTAGAAATGCATGCGTTATTTGAACGGCTGGGGCGGTTTCGGCGGCTTTATACTGCCGTTAGCACCGTAGACTGATCGCCCTCTCAGCTAAGGTCTTTGAACATGAAGGTTGTTGGTTCCAGCCGATCATTTTCCGGGCTGCGGCAGTAGTTCGGAATCTCTCCGGCAATTTCAAACCCAAGGCTTTGATAGAGGAGGAGCGACGGGTCCGTGCTGCGCGTGTCCAGCACCAAAAGGGACCGCCCCAGTTCGCGTGCCCGCGCCTCAACCGCCGCCATAAGCGCCCGCCCAATGCCCCGCCGTCGCGCGCGGGGATGAACAAGCAGCTTGGACACGTCGGCGCGATGCGCTTGGTTGGGCATCGCGGCAGGCACCAGCTGTGCGGTGCCGACAATCCGTTCGCCATCACGATAGACGAATATCTCGGCCGCGCCGGTCTGGATGTTTGGCCAGACATGGGACTGCCAATAGCGCAGCGCGTCGCCCGACGGAAATGGCTGAATGAACCCGATACTCGCCCCGTCATGCACGCAGGCGTGCAGTATCTCTGTCAGATCGTTCATGGCTTGGTTCAGATCATTGGCCGCCAGTCGTAAGATCATATCAGCACCATCAAATACTGCGCACCGCGGTCGGCGTGGGTTTCGAAACGTGTCGGGCCAGACAGGTGATAGCGCAGGCAATCCCCGCTCGTCAGATGATGCGCGGTTCCATCCACGGTCAGGGTCAGGCCACCGTCCAGCATGATCAGGTGATGCTCCTGCCCGTGTTTTGGCGGCGTGTCATAGGTGATCACAACGCCTGGGGGCAGATGGCCTTCCATGACCTCTCCGCCAAGACCCGCGGCCGGAGGGGAGACGGATCGCCGGGTAAAGCCTGTTTCGGGGTCGCGCCATTCGGGTTGATTTTCGAAGGGAACGCGGGGGGCGAAACTGTCCTCGACCATCATCAATAGACGCGACATCGGCAGCCCATAGGCCGCACATAACCGGCCCAGAGTTTCTGCGGTTGGGCTGACATCCCCCTTTTCCAAGCGCGACAGAGTGGCCCGGCTGACACCGCTGTGTTCCGCCAACTGATCCAGCGACCATCCCCGCGTTTGGCGAAGTTGATTCAGGTGGTTTGCAAGGCGGTCGGATAGGGTATCAGGCATAGTTCGTATATGGGAATCATTTTCATATATGAGATTATTGACCGGAAAACATAACTTCACAATAGAAAAGGGCGCAGAAAACTGCGCCCTTCTGCTCGATGGAATGAAAGATTACTTCCAGCCGGCCTCGTTAAAGATCTTCTGTGCCTCGGGGATGTTCTTGGCGACCTGGGACAGGTTGATCTCGTCGGCTTTGTACTCACCCAGGGCGGCAACGTTATCCGCAAGGGCGACGCCTTCGACCGCCGGGAATTCGTCATTGCCGTTCGAGAAATAGACCTGCGCCTGATCGCTGGCGAGGTATTCCAGGAACTTGATCGCGTTGTCCTTGTTCGGGGCATTTGCGGCCACGCCGGCACCGGACAGGTTCATGTGCGCGCCTTCGGCTTCTTGCGCCGGGAACTGGACGCCGATCATGTCAATCTCAGCGCTCAGGCCTTTGACGTCTTTACGCATTGCACGGGCAAAGTAGTAGGAGTTCGAAACGGCGATCTCGCATTCACCCGAAACAATGCCGCGCAGCTGGTCAGTGTCACCGCCCTGTGGTTCACGCGCCATGTTCGCGACCATGCCTTCGGCCCAGGTCTTGGCGGTTTCCGCACCGTGGTTTGTGATGATCGAGGCCAGCAGGGTCTGGTTATAGGTGTTACTGGACGACCGGATGCAGACCAAACCTTTGTATTCGGGCTTGGCCAGATCCAGATAAGACGCGGGCGGGTTGGTCACATCGGCCTTGTCAAAGAAGATGATCCGCGCGCGCTGCGAAAAGCCATACCACTGGTTGTCTTCGTCCTGCAGGTTGGCGGGAATACGTTCTTCCAGAACCGCGCTTTGGACCGGCTGCAGGATACCCGCGTTCTTGGCACGCGCCAGACGCGAGGTATCAACGGTCAGCAAGATATCTGCGGGTGAGTTCGCGCCCTCGGCTTCCATCCGGGCAATCAGCTCGTCCGCTTTGCCTTCGATGCGGTTGATGGTTATACCGGTGGCCTCTTCGAAATCGGAATAGAGGCGTTCGTCGGTGTCGTAGTGGCGCGAAGAATAAAGGTTCAGTTCGCCCTCGGCAGCGGCAGAGGTCGCGATCAGGGCCGTCAGGGCGGCGGCAACGCAGGTAGAGGATTTCAGCATCATGTGTCCCAACATTGAAAATCGGCGCGGGTAATAACCCGACTGAAATGGTCAATTAAACGATTCTCAGGGGGATGCAAGAAATTCCGACAAAATTAGTTGGTCAAATCACCGCCAACATGTCGCTGGCCCCGACCAAGTGGTACTGCACAGCGGGGCCTGAGGGTCGGCAAAGCCGATCCTGGCTACGCCGTCATGGCTGACCTAGTCGTGTTGATTTAAGAACTGAAAAATCGAGAGATGCTGCTTAGCGCTTTCTCTGTCTTTTTTCAGGTTCAGGTGGAGACGGGTCCGGGACAGGTGCGGGGGCCGGCTCAGGGTCTGGGTCGTCGGTCAACACCGGTTCTTTTTTCAGCATGACCTGTGTGACAGCTTCCATATATTTCTGCAGCAAGACCGGAGGATCGGCCGGGGCCAGTTTGATGGTCAGCCTGCTTGCACCTTCTTGGCTGTAAGCATAGCGCGAGGAATAGCTGGCATTGACCTGCGCTGCGACAGGGCCCCAACCACCTTTGACCGAAGCGCTGCCCGCTTTTTCGGTTTGCTTAGTCATTGAGATCGCCATTTTGACCTCAATTTCGGCTTCTTGCACCGCGTAGAATGCGGGTAGAAAGCCCATGGAAACCAAACTGAATTCTTTGGGGGGGCCATTGGGATTGGACAGGTCCGGAAGCTGGATCTTCTGATCGGCCATATATTTGGCGACATCTGTAGAATGTCGATCCAACTCGGTCTGCGACTCGGCAACGGAAAGCGCAAGCTTTTGAACCATTTCCGCAAACGGGACGTTTAGCAGTTCCTGCCCGATACTCATTTCCAATCTCCTCTGTTAATTCAGTCTTTCTCAATAATTTGCGTGGCGGTCCGCCTCCTGACGGAAAAAGTGACCTTGGATGCGTTCTGGCTGATCGCCTGTTTTCGGGCATTCGTCGCGATTTGGGCTTTGGTGCCGTCCTGACCCAACCCAACAACCGCTTCGACTTTGACGTTGTCGATGGTGAAATCACTGCTGCCATCAGACCCGGCGAGGATCTGTTCACCCAGGGCTTGCGAGAATTCCTGAGCGTTGACGACCTGTGTGTCAGGATCGTCCGCTCCCATTGCCGCGCGGCCCTCGGCCATCGGGTTCATCACCGGGTTACCCGCGCCCATCAACATGCCGCCGCTGCCTTCTTCCAGATCGTCGATCCGTTCTTGGAGGTCGTTGATCGTCTCGAGCAGCGCGACTTCGCGCGCCTCCATTGCCGTCATGCGGTTTTCAAGTGACTGAAGCAGAGTGGTGAATGCCTCGGGCATCTCGGTGACGCGGACATCTATGGGCGCTCTTTTGGGGGCTTTGACTTTCTTAGTTGCCATCATTGCCATCCAAAGATCTGCTCTCATCTACGGGACCGGGCGCGAAACGCATTCGCATCGTGGACGCGCTTTTGGAATCGAGCGTGTCTGTCTGAGTCAATTTCGGGCCAAAAATAAAGGTGCCAATCCTGCTGCGTTGGCCTTCTTCGGTGGAACTGCTCATCTCCATGACGACCTTCAGTTCCACATCGACATCCTGCATGTGATAAAAGACCGGCGGGATGCCAAGATCGCGCAGTTCCTGGGGATAGTTCTTCAGCGCTTTCAGCTGATCAATGCTAAGCTGTTCGGCCGCCTGGGCCACACTGCGGCCTATATCGGCTACCATGTCGGTCAGAGTTGTTCCGAATATCTTGTCCAGATCATCGTTGGCCAATCCGACCTCCCGTCATAAAATCACGGAAAGCGTAGCACGAGATCGCCCTATCACAACGTTGAATCTTAGAACCGAACTTTCTGAGCGAATTCCTGCAGTTCCGTCCGCATTACATCTGGTTGAAATGCCGGACAAAAAAACCGCACCCGAAGGCGCGGTTCTTTGAATTCAGTATGTGCAGTTCTTAGCCCTGACGAGCTTTGAACCGACGCTGCGTCTTGTTGATCACGTAGACGCGGCCTTTGCGACGCACAACCCGGCAATCACGGTGCCGGTTCTTGAGCGAGCGGAGCGAGTTCTTGACCTTCATGGGTCTGTCTCCAATCTGCGGCGCCTTCATCAAGGACGTGGCCAGCGCCTGGGTTTGCGGGTGCCCCGGAAATCCGAAGCAGTGAGTTCATGGTGGGCGGTACAAGGATCGAACTTGTGACCCCTTCGATGTCAACGAAGTGCTCTACCGCTGAGCTAACCGCCCATGAAACCGTCGCGTGGCCAACCCCATAACGAAATGGGGCGCGGAACCCCGCGCCGGTAGCGGGGTCTATAAAAGGAGTCGCAAAAGGGTTCAAGGGGTTTGGTAGAACTATTTTCCGGTCTATGTTTGGTGCGAACAAGGAGTCGCCATGCAAAACGCTGCTTACCTACTGGATATGCCTGCCAAGCGCACGTCCTGTGTGGTTTTTTCCTCTCCGCATAGCGGTCGAAACTATCCAAATGGGTTGATGAAGCGGTCGGTTCTCAGCCAAGATGTGATTCGTTCTTCCGAGGATGCTTTTGTGGATCAGTTGTTTTCATCAGCGGCGGACCATGGTGCGCCACTGATTTCGGCGATGATGCCACGCGCCTATGTCGATCTGAACCGCAGCGCAGAAGAGCTGGATCCAGCCCTTATTCAGGGCGCGCGCCGCCAAGGCCATAACCCGCGGGTAGCGTCCGGGCTGGGGGTGATTCCGCGTGTGGTCGCCAATGGTCGAGAAATCTATCGCGGTAAGCTGACCATGGATGAGGCGCGTCTGCGAATCGATACCTGTTGGCGTCCCTATCATGCCCGGATCAAATCGTTGCTGGCAGAATCGCATCAGGAATTCGGGCAGGCGATTCTGATCGACTGTCATTCGATGCCGCACGAAGCCGTGGCCCTTGCGTCCACAGTCAATTCCAGACGTCCCGAGATCGTGCTGGGGGATCGGTTCGGTGCCTCTGCAGCGCCAGAGGTCGTCGAACAGATAGAGGCCGCTTTCGTCTCGGCGGGTCTGAGCGTGGCCCGAAATACGCCGTTTGCCGGGGCCTATGTGACCCAGACCTATGGACGCCCCAGCCGCCACCAGCATGCTGTACAGATCGAGATCGACAGATCCCTGTATATGGATGAAAGCAGGATCGAGCCGAATGACAATTTCGCTGCCTTCAAAGAGACCCTGGGCGAAATCATCATGGATATTACGCGGATCGGGGGTGAATCGTTGCAGCTTGCAGCCGAATAACCTCAGCGCAGGGCACGTCCTTTGACGATGGCATCCGTCCCAAAGCGGCGGCGAATCTCATCCGTGGCGCGTTCGGCCTGCGATCTGCGCGAGGCATCCGGATCCAGCAGATCCCCTGAAATATCCGCCTGATCCTCGGGGCACAGATCCGACAGGCCACACCCCAACAGCCGATAGGGGCCCTGATCACCAACCTGATCGAACAGCGCCCTTGCTGTGCGATAGATCCGATCGGCGATCTGCGTGGCATCGCGAAGAGAAACGCGTCGCGTAATGAGTTTGTGATTGGCCCGTTTCAGCTTGAGCGTCACAACCCGCCCGGCCAGCCCCTTGGCCTTGGCCCGATCCGAGACTTTTTCGGCCATCCGCCAAAGGTGCCCATCCAGAATGTCGGCATTGGCCGTATCTTCAAAAAAGGTCGTTTCGTTGCTGATGGACTTCATCGGTTCATGTGCCGAAACCCGGCGCTTGTCCTGACCGCGGGCCAGATGCCACAGCCGGTAGCCCATGGAGCCAAACCGCGCGGTCAGATCCTCTTGGTCCCAGCGCAACAGGTCCGAGAACAAGCGTATGCCTGCGCGGTCCAGCGATTCCTGCGCCGCAGGGCCTATGCCCCAGATCAGGCGCACTGGCTTGTCGTTCAAAAACGCGGATGTCTCTTCCTCGCCGATCACCGAAAATCCGCGCGGCTTGTCCAGATCGGATGCGACCTTGGCCAGAAACTTGTTATGTGACAGCCCGATTGACCCGGTCAGCCCCAACTCGTCCTTCATCCGTTTGACCAATCGTGCAAGCATGACTGCGGGAGGCGCACCGTGCAGACGTTGCGTGCCGGATAGGTCCATGAACGCTTCGTCCAGCGAAAGCGGTTCAACAATCGGCGTCAGCTCGTCCATCATCGACCTGATTTGGCGCGAAGCCTCGGCATAGACCGACATGCGCGGTTTGATCACGACAGCGTCGGGGCATAGTTGCAACGCCTTGAACATCGGCATTGCCGAACGGACGCCGCGAATCCGGGCTACATAACAAGCCGTAGACACAACACCGCGCTTGCCGCCCCCGATAATGACGGGTTTGTCGGCCAGCTCCGGATTGTCCCGTTTTTCGACAGAGGCGTAGAAGGCATCGCAATCCATATGTGCGATGGACAGGTCAAACAATTCAGGATGCGTTTTGATGCGCGGGCTGCCGCAGTCCGGGCAGCGGCGTTCCTTCGTCAGTTCTGTCAGGCAATCTCGGCAGAGGCCGGGCATTTTCTTTTCCCGTCTTCCATGCGGTCCGTAAGGTTCGGTGACTATATCATTCGCATGCCACGGGCAAAACCCGCACAGTGAGGGTAGGAACCAGATCTGCCAAAAGAAGGCCCCCCGCAAAGTGGCGGGGGGAGGTGACGGACCTCAGGAAGAGATGGTCCGCGGGGAGTATCACCTACTTAGATTCTCTCAAAATCGAATTTTTCGATAGAACCCAGTTCACACAGTGGAAACTCGTGTTTTGCATGTGTGTTTTGGGGCACAGGGACGATTTGGCGCGGATCGGGTGAAAAGTGACCTAAGGTCAACTGTTTGCGGGTTGTTCTTGCGAAAATTTAGCCTGATTTAGCCGGATTGCCCTAGTGTCGGGATAAGGAATTTAACTCTGCAAGCACCGCCTCTGCGGCGGCTTTAGGGTCTTGCGCCTGATAGATTGGGCGTCCCACTACGATGTGATCGGCGCCGTCACCGATGGCAGTTGCCGGGGTTGCGACCCGTTTCTGATCACCCAACGCGGCACCTGCGGGCCGAACGCCGGGTGTCACGATCAAGCGATTTTCGGCTTGGGGCAGGGCACGGATCAGCGCGGCCTCTTGCGGGCTGGCGATGACGCCATCGGCACCCGCCTCCAACGCTTTGGCCGCGCGTTCGACAACCAGGTCCTGGACATCGCCCGACTTCAGCAGGCTGGCATCCAGATCATCCCGGTTCAACGAGGTCAGGATGGTTACGGCCAGGATCTTGAGGTCTTTGCCAGACGCACCCTCTTTGGCGGCCCGCACCACGTGCGGGTCACCATGTACGGTCAGGAAATCCAAATCGAACTGTGCCAGACCGCGCACCGCATTTTCCACCGTATTACCGATGTCGAACAGTTTCATGTCCAGAAAGATGCGCTTGCCCTGATCCTGCTTTAACTCGTTCGCCAGGGCTAGCCCGCCCCCTGTCAGCATTCCCAGGCCGATCTTGTAGAATGAGACACTGTCCCCCAGCCGCTCGGCCAAGGCCAGACCGTCCAGGGCGTTGGGGACATCAAGGGCTACAATCAGGCGGTCATCGGACATTGGGGGCTCCTTTTTGGCAAACGTCTGCGTCCTAACGGTTTCGTGCGCTTCTGTCCATGCGCGCCTTGCGTGATTCAGATCACGGCAGAGGTTTCCGACTGTGCTATTATCGCGTTGTGCAACTGGGACGGAATTCGGAATGAGACAGTTTACGAAACCCACTATCGCAATCTGCGCGGGGCTGATGCTGGCCGGGTGTCAGGACATGGCGCTGGAAAAAGAGGCTGCTGATACAGTTCTGAGGTCTCCGACAAACGACAACCTCCGGCTGATTGGCGGTTATCGTTCGATGGATGATGACTGTCAGGTTACGGGGGAATCCGCCTTTACCGTGGATTTTCTGGATGACGCCGCCGATCTGGTTTCCTGCCCGACAGGCAGCGATGCGGCGCAATCGCTTGTCGATATGTACGGTGCGCGTTCTGTGGCGAAAACTGGGGGATATACAGTTTATTCTGTGCCGCGTCGGTAGGTTGGATTCTGTTGGCAGACCCCTTGAACCGCGCAAGATATTTCCCAGATTGAATGTGAGGCCCAGACCGACGCGCGCTGCCAGGCGGGCGCGTCAAAACCGGGCGCTTAGAGAAGGAGCAAAATATGGACTTGAACAAGTTCACCGAGCGGGCACGAGGTTTCGTGCAGGCAGCGCAAACGATTGCGATGCGCGAGGGGCACCAGAGGTTGACCCCTGAACATATACTCAAAGCCTTGATGGACGATGATCAGGGGCTGGCCAGCAATCTGATCACCCGCGCAGGCGGAGCGCCCAGCCGTGTCGTTAACGCACTGGATGCGTCCATGGCCAAAATTCCCAAGGTCAGCGGCGATGCGGGCCAGGTTTATCTGGATGGTCAGACCGCCAAAGTTCTGGATGAAGCTGAAAAGATCGCCACCAAGGCAGGCGATAGTTTCGTGCCGGTTGAACGTATTCTGATGGCGCTGTGCATGGTGAAATCCAAAGCCAAGGATGCTTTGGAAGATGGCGCGGTGACGGCGCAGAAACTGAACGAAGCCATCAATGACATCCGCAAGGGCCGCACTGCTGACACCGCATCGGCGGAAGATGGTTATGACGCGCTCAAGAAATACGCGCGTGACCTGACCGAAGCGGCTGCTGAGGGCAAGATCGACCCGATCATCGGACGGGATGAGGAAATCCGCCGCTCGATGCAGGTTCTGTCGCGCCGCACCAAGAACAACCCGGTTCTGATCGGGGAACCCGGCGTCGGTAAAACCGCGATTGCCGAAGGTATGGCCCTGCGCATCATCAATGGGGATGTGCCGGAATCGCTAAAGGATAAAAAGTTGCTCGCGCTCGACATGGGTGCGCTGATCGCAGGTGCGAAATACCGTGGTGAGTTCGAAGAACGCCTCAAGGCGGTTTTGACCGAAGTGACCGAAGCCGCCGGTGAAATCATCTTGTTCATTGATGAGATGCACACGCTGGTGGGCGCGGGCAAATCCGACGGCGCGATGGATGCTGCCAACCTGATCAAGCCTGCGCTTGCTCGGGGTGAGCTGCATTGTATCGGTGCAACCACGCTGGATGAGTATCGCAAATACGTGGAAAAAGACGCGGCTTTGGCGCGCCGGTTCCAGCCGGTTGTGGTTCAGGAACCGACTGTCGAGGACACGATCAGCATCCTGCGCGGTATCAAGGAAAAGTACGAGTTGCACCATGGCGTGCGTATCTCGGACTCGGCTTTGGTGTCGGCAGCGACCCTGTCGCATCGCTACATCACTGATCGCTTCCTGCCCGATAAAGCTATCGACCTTGTCGATGAAGCGTCGGCTCGCTTGCGGATGGAAGTGGATAGCAAGCCCGAAGAACTCGATCAGCTGGATCGTCAGATTCTGCAGATGCAGATCGAGGAGCAGGCGCTGAAGCTCGAAGATGATGCGGCATCGAAGGATCGTCTGGAAACCTTGCAAAAGGATCTGGCCGATCTGCAGGAGCAATCCGCCGAGATGACTGCACAGTGGCAAGCCGAACGTGACAAGCTGGCTGGTGCGCGCGATCTGAAGGAACAGCTCGACAAGGCACGGGCCGATCTGGAAATCGCCAAGCGCGAAGGCAACCTCGCCAAAGCGGGTGAGCTGTCTTACGGCGTCATCCCAGAGCTTGAGAAAAAGCTGACCGAGGCCGAAAATGCCGAAAGCAGCCAGATGATGGCTGAAGAAACGGTGCGTCCGGAACAGATCGCTTCGGTGGTTGAACGCTGGACTGGTATCCCAACCTCGAAGATGCTGGAAGGCGAGCGCGAGAAGCTGCTGCGGATGGAAGACGATCTGCATTCCCGCGTGATCGGTCAGGATGCGGCGGTCACTGCTGTGGCCAATGCTGTACGTCGTGCGCGTGCGGGCCTGAACGACGAAGGCCGCCCGCTGGGCTCGTTTCTGTTCCTCGGGCCCACGGGTGTAGGTAAGACCGAGCTGACCAAAGCCGTGGCGAACTTCCTGTTCGACGACGATAACGCGATGGTGCGCATCGACATGTCTGAGTTCATGGAGAAACACGCGGTTGCCCGTCTGATCGGCGCCCCACCGGGCTATGTCGGTTATGACGAAGGCGGTGTGCTGACCGAAGCCGTGCGGCGCAGGCCCTATCAAGTCGTGCTGTTTGACGAGGTCGAAAAGGCGCATCCGGATGTGTTCAACGTGCTGTTGCAGGTACTGGATGATGGTGTGCTGACCGATGGTCAGGGCCGCACCGTGGACTTCAAGCAGACGCTGATCATCCTGACCTCGAACCTCGGCTCTCAGGCGCTCAGCCAGTTGCCCGACGGTGCCGACAGTGCACAGGCACGGCGGGATGTGATGGATGCGGTCCGGGCGCATTTCCGGCCCGAATTCCTGAACCGTCTGGACGAAACGATCATTTTCGACCGCCTGAAACGGGGTGATATGGATGGCATTGTCGATATCCAAATGGCGCGCCTGCAAAAACGTCTGGCCGCGCGGAAGATCGAGCTGGTTCTGGACGACGGGGCTAAGGAATGGCTGGCCAACGAGGGCTATGACCCGGTCTTCGGTGCTCGCCCGCTGAAACGCGTGATCCAACGCGCCTTGCAGAACCCTCTGGCCGAGGCGCTGCTGGCGGGTGAGATCAAGGATGGTGAGTCTATTCCGGTCACCGCCGGGGCCGAGGGCCTGATCATAGGCGATCGGCTGGGCACGTCTGAGCGACCACGACCGGATGATGCCGTGGTGCATTGAACCTAAACTGATTGTTGAATGGACCCGCTTGACTGGTGGGTCCATTCTTGAATTTACCCGCGTTTTTTTGCGACTAACCCCCGGCTTGTCCGAGAGGGTGGGCCAGATGGGAAAGAATAGACCGTTTCGCAATCAAAACCTGCTTCATCTAGCAGCTCTAAGATCTCCGCGCGCTGAAACGTTTTATGTCGCCATTGCAACCAGATGATGGCGTTACACCAATGTGGCTTTGATACCACCAAAAACAGGCGACCCCCCGGGCGCAGCAGTCTGTGAATGTCTTGCAAGGCTTGGGACGGATCTGCGCAATGTTCAATCACATGGGCCGCAAGAGCTACGCCTACGGGGTCTAGATTGACATTGCCTAGCACCCCTTGGGCTAGTTCTGGTTCGACCCCCCGCGCCCGCAGAGCCTTTTGGCCTTGCCTGATCATCGCCGCGCTGGGTTCAAGTAAGGTTATCCTGGCCGGTTTTCCGTGGACCGCTACCCAGGCCTCGGCGAAGGACGCAGTGCCAGCCCCAATATCGACCACATGTGTCACTTCGTCAGCGACAGGCAATCCCGAGGTCAGGAATTCTAGGTAGCCATCATAGTACCCAAGCGCGCGCATCTTGTCCCGCCACCGGGGCGCGGCTGTATCGTAGCGATGCGTGATTTCGGCAATGGGTTTGGGCATCGGTCCGTGCTTTGAAGGTATGCTGCATCACTAGTGCATCGTGGCTTTAGACCAATGCGAATATCCGTGCCGGACCTCCGGTGCCGCCAGCATGTTTCGGTGCGCCGATGACCAGCGTGGCCCCCGCGGCCGGAACCCGATCCAGGCCCGCAAGGCATTCGATGCCAAACCGACCCGAGGGCAGCCAGGCATAGTGGGTGGCGAAATCAGCAGACATGCCGTGATCCAGCGACAGGGTATCCACCGCAATCGACCGCGCGCCGGTGTCTTCCATTAACATCTGCGCCGCTTCGACGTGAAACCCGGGATAGTGCTGCGCCTCACCGTCGAAATTGCGGAACCCATCCGTGGCGGTCTTGCCGGACCAACCGGAATGCATCGCTACGCAAGCGCCGTCGGGGATGTCTCCGTTGGCCGCAATCCACGCCTTCAGATCGTCCGGGGTAACGCGGGTGTCGGCGTCTTCGGCCGCGCGGGCGGCGATATTGACGACACAAAGCGGTGCAACCAGATCAGTCACCGGTATCTCATCGACCGACATACCATCCGCGGAAAAATGCAGAGGCGCATCTATATGCGTGCCGGTATGTTCGTTGATCGACAGATTGAACAGGTTAAAGCCGTGATCCGCGAAGTTGAACGCCTGTTCGGCGGAAATGCCGGGTTCGCCTCCCCAGGTCGGAAAGTCGGGGCTGAGCGTATGGGTCATGTCCTCGACCCCGCCATGACCTGCGGCCAGCGCTGCTGGTGCAATCGCTCCGGTGGTCGCAGCCGCAACGCTCGTGGCGGCAGCAGCTTTGAAGAAACTCCGCCGCGACAGCATTCTGTCTTTGACGGCATTCATAACGCAGATGTCACACATTCTTCTTCTCCCACTGGTGGATTTCAATCGTTGGATGGGTCGTCCATCTTTTCCCTTGTTGGTAATACCTGCGGCCCAGCCTGCATTTTTGAGGCCTACGTTGTAAAGGTGGTGACCCAAGCAAGCGCCGCTGCACGCGGATACGTTACAATCCGGTCGCTCAATCGTGACGCTTGTTTCCTTGGCCCTGTGCTATCAGCAGACTACCTCACTTCTGAGGTTGCATGAAGACGGAGACTTAGATGGCGCATCGCTGGACCAACACATTGACACATGCCGACGTCACCCCCCGGGCGGCGTTTCTGAACCGGCGCCAGATGATGGCCGGGATGGCGGGTGTCGGATTGGCAGGGCTGGCGCAGGGGGCAGCCGCGCAAGAGGTGCTGGAGCCGAATACCTGGGAAGAGATCACCGGCTATAACAATTATTACGAGTTTGGTACGCGGAAAGAAGATCCTGCAAAATACGCCTATACTCTTGTTACTGAGCCGTGGAGCATCAAGATTGACGGTCTGGTGGACAAGCCCGGCGATTACAATTTCAAGGACATCCTGTCCGAAATGACCGTCGAAGAACGGATATACCGGTTTCGCTGTGTCGAGGCATGGTCGATGGTGATCCCTTGGAACGGGTTTGAACTGGCCGACCTGCTGAACATGGCCGGTGTTCAGGAAGGCGCCAAATACGTTGCCTTTGAAACCGCTTATCGTCCAGATGAAATGCCGGGTGTTCAGTATCCGGTTCTGGACTGGCCGTACCGTGAAGGTCTGCGGCTGGACGAAGCAATGCACCCACTGACCCTGATGGCCACTGGTATTTATGGCCGGCCGATCCCGAACCAGAACGGCGCACCGTTGCGTCTGGTGGTTCCGTGGAAATACGGGTTCAAATCCATCAAGTCGATCGTTCGCATTACGGTGTCAGATGTTGAGCCACCGACAAGCTGGAACATGGCCGGTCCGCGCGAATATGGTTTCTATAGTAACGTGAACCCCAATGTGGATCACCCGCGCTGGTCGCAGGCCTCGGAGCGCCAAATCGGCGGTGGGCTGTTTGCCAAGCGCATCCCGACGCTCATGTTCAATGGCTACGAGGACGAGGTCGCCGGGCTTTACGAAGGCATGGATCTGTCCAAGCATTATTGAGAGTATGAGCGCGCTGAACCAGATATTCCGTCGGATCCCTGTTTGGGCCGTCTATTTGCTGGGGATCCTGCCGGCACCCTGGCTGTTCTATCAAGGGCTGACCGGAGGTTTGGGTGCCGACCCGATTGAGGCTCTTGAGCATAAGTACGGCAAACTGGCATTGCAGTTTTTGATTGTTGTTCTGGCTATATCGCCCCTGCGCAGGTTTGTCGGCGTGAACCTGATCAAGTTCAGGCGGGCGCTGGGCGTTTTGACATTTATATATATCAGTCTGCATCTTTTGGTTTGGCTGGTATTGGATGTGCAGGCCCCCGGGCAGATCTGGGCGGACATCCTGAAGCGCCCCTATATAACTGTAGGTATGGCGGCATTTGTTCTGACGCTGCCACTGGCCGTGACGTCGAACAACTTTTCAGTACGGCAGCTTGGCCCGGGCTGGCGCGCGCTTCAGCGTTTGGTCTATCCGGCAGCAGTTCTGGGGGGCGTGCATTATGTAATGCAGGCCAAAGGATTTCAGATCGAACCCTTGATCTATTTGTCCGTGATTTTGGCTTTGCTTGCTTTGCGCCTACCGATCTCGACCCTGATGAGCCGATTCCGGGGTGCGATTCCGCCCGACTCGGCCTGAGTCTGCCGGTAAGCCTGTGCGAAACACAATTTTCCGTACGCATCTTGGCGGTTGGTCGCCGTATTTGGGCCTGGTACTATTTGTAAGTATTTGTTTTATTTCATTAAATAATAGTTCTGAAGATTTTCGCGAGTTTCGGGGATTTTCTGCTTGCGGTGTATGTTTGTAATGCTTAGAACCCCCTTCACCGGCGCTGCTGAGGCGCTTGGGACACACT
>NZ_JBXWOE010000010.1:0-173669 GCF_059610725.1 Ruegeria sp. CDSC045 | reverse complement strand
GTCTTGCCGTGGTCAACGTGCCCAATCGTGCCAATGTTGACGTGCGGCTTATTACGCTCAAACTTTTCCTTTGCCATTCCTCAGGCGCCCTTTTGTGCTTTGGGGGACCCTTGGTCCCGTGGTTACATCTGCGCGCGCGAGATATTGGGTTCAAAGGAGAAAATCAAGCACATCCTGCGGGAAATGCCGTTCTTTAAGCCGGATTTTGCGTTGCTTCACCTGAATCGAGTGGCTGGATCAGTTCGGGACGCCGGTCGAACCAACCGTTTTCCAAATGTTCCTCGGCCAACCATTCTTCGACTCGGTCCGCAACTTTCAGAGCCAACCCGCTCATTTGCTCTTGTTTCGTCCGTTCATGACCCGACCCTTTCAGGGCACTGCCGCCGGTTGTGTCTTCCAGCACCTGGAATTGCTTACCTTTGGCAAGAAACTCTTTCTTGTTCACGTCATAAACGTTGACCAGAACAATCGCAGTGCTCTTGGGGTTGTAGATCACCGGAATTCCGGGAGGGGCCAGCATGTAGCCCTCGAGGCTGATGCCGATGTCGTATTCCTGAGCGCCCGTATAGCGCCCAAGGCGGATGTCCACCGCGTTTTGAATGGCCGCAGTCCATTCGTCGGGCGTCGCATCCCGGCTTACCGGCCCCTGCACCGCCTTATCGGCGAAGGCATAGTTTACCCGCAACTTGAATTCGCCCAGCGACTCAGGCTCTTCGTAAACCTGCGTTTGGGTGCAGGCGCCCATCAGGGCCAATCCGGTGATCAGTGTCAAAATGCGCAACATGTCTCGTCTCGATAGGCCTGTTTTTCTTTGATCTAACGCACCGATACGGCTTGTGCCAAGCCGTATCGGCATAAATCCTCTGTGACCGGGCCTGATCAGGAGAATTTATAATCACGCGGGAAGCCGTATGGCGGCTTTTTCCCGACGCTGGCACGCTTGGCCAGCCATTGCGAAAGATCTGCCTCGTGCCGGGTCTTGTCGCCACCCATGGACCATTTCAGGCCCTCTTCCCAGTTGAAGGTGGTGATATCTGACAGCCCGCCGTCCAATTCCAGCGTCCCCTGCCGCCCGCGCGCCATATTGTATTTCTGCAGGCGAACGCCCTTGCCGCGGGTCATTTCAGGCAGTTCCTCGGTCGGGAAGACCAGAAACTTGCCGTTCTGAGAAACCACTGCAACGTGGTCACCTTCGATCGCCTTACAGATAATCGCTGTTTCGTCGCCTTTGACGTTCAGCACCTGTTTGCCGTTTCGGGTCTGTGCCAGCACGTCATCCTCGGGCACGGTGAAGCCGTTACCCGCATCCGAGGCCACCAGCAGCTTGCGCCCCGGTTTGTGGATCAGGATGTCGATTATCTGCGCCTCATTCGGCAGGTCGACCATCAGGCGTAGCGGCTCGCCCATACCCCGACCGCCGGGCAGATTCGCGGCGCTGATCGTATAGAATCGACCGTTCGAGGCAAAGACCAGCAGCCGATCGGTGGTTTCCGCATGGAAGATAAACCGTGGCCCATCGCCATCCTTGAACTTCAACTCGCGGTTCAGGTCGATATGGCCGGTCATGGCGCGAATCCAGCCCATCTGAGAGCAGACAACCGTGATCGGTTCGCGGTCGATCATCGCCTCAAGCGGGACCTCTTCGACCTGACCGGCTTCGGCAAACTGGGTGCGACGCGCGCCGCCCTCATAATCCTTGCCGAACGTTTTCTTGGTCTCTTTCAACTGCTCGGCGATGCTGGCCCATTGCAGGCTTTCGTCGGCTAGAAGATCTTCGAGATTGGCACGTTCCAACATCAGCTCATCGCGTTCGCGAACCAGCTCCATCTCTTCCAGACGACGCAAGCTGCGCAGACGCATGTTAAGAATTGCGTCGACCTGGACCTCGGACAGCTCGCCCTCGCCCCGTGTGGGCGAGACATAGTCGGCCTCATTGGTGGCGCGGACATGGTCGATGCCCCAGTCTTCGCGCATCAGCGCAGCCTTGGGGTCATCGTCATAGCGGATAATGTCGATCACGCGGTCAAGATTCAGGAAGGCAACGATAAAGCCCTCCAACACCTCCAGCCGATGGTCGATCTTGGCCATCCGGTGGCGCGACCGGCGCAGCAGAACCTCTTGCCGGTGATCAAGGAAGGCGCGAAGCACTTCTTTCATCGAGCAGACTTTGGGTGTCACCCCGTCGATCAGCACGTTCATGTTCAGGCTGAACCGCACCTCAAGGTCCGAGTTGCGATAGAGCATGCCCATCAGAACCTCGGGGTCCACATTCTTGGAACGCGGCTCAAGGATCAGGCGGATGTCATCGGCGGATTCGTCACGAACGTCGCCAAGGATCGGGATTTTCTTGGTCTGAATCAGCTCGGCGATCTTTTCGATCAGCTTCGATTTCTGAACCTGATAGGGAATCTCGGTGACGACGATCTGCCACTGACCGCGGCCCAGATCCTCGACCTCGAACTTACAGCGCAGGCGGAATGACCCGCGCCCGGTGCGATAGGCCTGCGCGATATTCGCAGGCGGTTCAACGATTACGCCGCCGGTTGGGAAATCCGGTCCGGGCACGTAGTTCAGAAGCGTATCGTCGCGCGCATCCGGCGTCTTGATCAGATGCAAACAGGCGTCACACAGTTCCGAGATGTTATGTGGCGGGATATTCGTCGCCATGCCCACCGCAATACCGCTGGAGCCATTGGCCAGCAGATTCGGAAATTGCGCGGGCAGAACCACCGGTTCGGTCAGCGTGCCGTCATAGTTGTCACGGAAATCGACAGCATCCTCGTTCAGACCCTCAAGCAGAGCCTCGGCCACGATGGTCATCCGAGCCTCGGTATAACGAGAGGCCGCCGGGTTATCGCCGTCGATATTGCCGAAATTCCCCTGCCCGTCGACCAGCGGATAGCGCACATTGAAATCCTGCGCCAAACGCGCCATCGCGTCATAAATCGCGGCATCGCCGTGCGGGTGATAGTTGCCCATCACGTCACCAGAGATCTTCGCCGATTTACGGAAGCCCCCCGTCGCGCTCAGTCGCAGTTCGCGCATCGCATAGAGGATTCGCCGATGCACCGGCTTCAGACCATCCCGTGCATCGGGCAAGGCCCGGTGCATGATGGTGGACAGCGCATAGGTCAGATAACGTTCACCAATCGCGCGGCGCAGCGGTTCGGCTACTTCGCCCCCGTTTTCGGGGGCCACCATATTGGGGTCGTCGATCGTATCATTCATAGATGATGTGATACGACGCAAGGGCGCGCGGGTAAAGCAAGCAAGACATATTTTACTGGGGACAAGTGGCGCTTTTTGCAACAGGGGGAGGCAACCCCCCGATTTCCCCCGTTTTTCGACTTGGGTCGCGAATTATGCTAGGATGTCTGACATTAGTCTGCTGCCTTTTTTGTTTTGATTGATCGACCGGGGGATGCGCCATGACGCGCCTGATTGTAATGAGTTTCGCTGCACTTGGTTGGTGCTTTTACGTCATGAGTGGCGGGCCTAATTTCGAACCGCGCGGTGTGCGGTCGGAACAGCCCGTGCGAGTCGCCTCGAAAGCGGCCCCCAAAACCGTAGCACCGTCTCCGGCAAAAGAGCTTGTGACAAATGTCGCTATGCGCTCGCCGGTCGTGCGCGAGCGCCCGATTGATCCCCAGCCAGCAGTCGCAGCGATTGTCGCAGAACCCGCCAGTCTGGACACTTTCAACGCGCTTTCGGTGTTTGACGATCAGACTGCCAGCATCACGCTTGCGTCTCTGGAAGACGGTGTAACTGGCCTGAAGCAAATCACCAAGGACGTGCAGCCTGAACCCGCCGCCCAGCCTGAACCCAGGAAAGATATCCGGGAAATCTCCGGGACCCGCGTGAACATGCGTGACGGCCCTGGAACGATCTACCCGATTGTTGGCAAAGCGCGCATCGGCCAGAAGGTCGAGGTGCTAAGTGACTCGGGCACCGGATGGTTGCGACTGCGCGTGTTGCCGCAGCAACAGGTGGGGTGGATTTCGACCTCTTTGGTCAGAAAAACACCAGACTGACGTGGAGCAATGATTGTCCCCATACTCTGTGCACCCTAGCTTGGGGCTGGTTCAGAATCGGGAAAATCATGCAGAAAACCATTCTAATTACTGGCTGCTCATCGGGCATCGGACTGGATGCGGCGCATGGGATGCGCGCGCGGGGTTGGCGCGTGTTTGCCTCGTGCAAACAACAGCGCGATTGCGACCGGTTGCGGGCGCAGGGGTTTGAAAGCCCGTGCATTGATTATACCGACACGGCCAGCATATCCTCGGGTTTGAACGAAGTGTTGGAGGCCACCGGAGGCACCCTGGACGCGCTGTTCAACAATGGCGCACATGGCCTGCCCGGCGCGGTCGAGGACCTGCCGACCGAAGGCCTGCGTCAGATTTTCGAGGCGAACTTCTTTGGCTGGCACGAACTGACCAGGCAGGTCATCCCGATTATGCGCAGTCAAGGACACGGGCGAATCGTTCAGAACTCTTCGGTGCTGGGTCTGGTGGCCTATCCGTGGCGCGGCGCCTATGTGGCCACGAAATATGCAATCGAAGGGCTGACGGATACACTGCGCCTGGAACTGGCTGATACGGGGATTAAGGTCATTTTGATCGAACCCGGCCCGATCACATCTAAAATCCGCGAAAACTCAATCCCGTTCTTCGAGCGGTTCATCAACTGGCAAAACTCGGCCCTGCGCGAGCGTTATGAGTCCTCTTTGTTGAAAAGACTGTATGAATCGTCGGGGCCGGATCGGTTTGAACTGCCCGCATCAGCGGTAACGTCCAAGCTGGCCCACGCCGTAGAATCCAAGCGCCCGCGCCCCCGATACTATGTGACAACACCTACATTTATCGCCGGTTGTTTGCGCCGCATCCTGTCGACACGTGCGATTGACCGCATCCTTGCAGGGGTCTGAGGCGAAATAACCCGTTCGCTTTTGGCACGCACGGGGCTAGATGATAGCCCTAGGCAAACAGAAACGCGGACGGTGTACTCATGGACCTAATGATGGTCATTTTGCTTTTGGCCATGGCGGCGGTTGTCGTCGTATTGGCGCTTGGCATCTCGAATTTTGGCAAAAGCGGCAGGGACGCGGCACTGAAAAGCAACAAGTATATGCGCCTGCGTATCCTGTTTCAGTTCATCGCCGTGATTCTGATCGTGCTTTACGTCTGGCTGCGCGGTCAGGGAGGTCAGTAAATGGTCGTATTGAACAAGATTTACACCCGCACCGGTGATGATGGCAAAACCGCTCTCGGCAATGGCGAACGCGTTGCCAAATACTCGGGCCGCGTGACCGCTTATGGCACCGTGGACGAGTTGAACGCCTTTGTCGGCGTCGCCCGGACCGAGGCAGATGGGGATGTCGAAGCTGCACTCGCCCGCATTCAGAATGACCTGTTTGATCTGGGCGCAGATTTCTGTCGTCCCGATATGGAAAAGGATGCCGAAGCAGACTATCCGCCTCTGCGCATCGTGCCCTCGCAGATTGACCGGCTCGAGGTTGAAATCGACTCGATGAACGAAGCCTTGGAACCGCTGCGCAGTTTCATCCTGCCCGGTGGCTCGCGTCTTGCGGCGCATCTGCATGTATGTCGAACCGTATCTCGCCGGGCCGAACGGCTTGCGGTTGAGCTGACCAACATGGAGCCGGTCAACGAAACCGCAGTCAAGTACCTGAACCGTCTGAGCGACTGGTTCTTCGTCGCAGCCCGTTGTGCCAATGAAAACGGAACCGAAGATGTTCTGTGGGTTCCGGGCGCGAACCGCTGAAAGCGGCGTTGCGTCCAGTGGACGCGGCGGCGACCGGAAGGGCGAAGCCCCGGCCCGACGGGCGGGTGCAAACCGATAGCTTCCTGGCTTTTTGGGTGGGTGTGTGGTGCTTGGTCACGTCAAAAATAGCAAAACGCGACGTCCGTTGCAGATGACGTGACGATTTTGCCCTGTTGCCGCCTGAATTGAATCGCTATTCAAGCCCTCATGAACATTGGTGGAGTCGCGACGCGGCTTGCCGTTTTTTGTGAGGAGCTAGCGCAAAATGAAGGTACTCGTGCCTGTCAAACGCGTGATTGACTATAACGTTAAAGTTCGCGTCAAAGCGGATGGCAGCGGTGTCGATCTCGCCAATGTCAAAATGTCGATGAACCCGTTCGACGAAATTTCTGTCGAAGAGGCAATCCGTCTGAAAGAAGCCGGCAAGGCAGACGAAGTCGTCGTTGTTTCTATCGGCGTAAAACAAGCC
Source organism: Ruegeria sp. CDSC045 (assembly GCF_059610725.1). Taxonomy (NCBI): domain Bacteria; kingdom Pseudomonadati; phylum Pseudomonadota; class Alphaproteobacteria; order Rhodobacterales; family Roseobacteraceae; genus Ruegeria; species Ruegeria sp. CDSC045. Next base: position 167,416 of record NZ_JBXWOE010000010.1, on the reverse strand, counting down.
CAGGAAACACTGCGCACTGCGCTGGCCATGGGCGCGGACCGTGCCATCCTGGTCATTGCTGCAGATGATGTCCATCAGGACATCGAACCCCTGGCCGTTGCCAAGATCCTGGCCAAAGTGGTCGAGGAAGAGCAGCCCGGTATCGTTCTGTGCGGCAAGCAGTCTATCGACAACGACATGAATGCAACTGGTCAGATGTTGTCAGCTCTTTTGGGCTGGTCACAAGGCACTTTTGCGTCCGACATCGACATCGACGGCGACAGCGCAAAGATCACTCGCGAAGTCGATGGTGGCATGCAAACCATCAGCGTCAAAATGCCGACAATCGTGACCGTGGACCTGCGCCTGAACGAGCCCCGTTACGCGTCGCTGCCCAATATCATGAAGGCGAAGAAAAAGCCGCTGGACGAGAAAACCGCCGCCGATTACGGCGTCGACGTCTCGCCGCGCCTGGAAGTCGTCAAAACCGAAGAACCACAGGCACGTGCCGCTGGCATCATCGTCGGCTCGGTAGACGAGCTTGTCGCGAAACTCAAAGAAGCGGGGGCTGTGTAATGGCTGTTCTTCTTCTCGCCGAAGTCAACAATGGTGAACTGGCGCTGGACGCAACCGCCAAAGCTGTAAACGCAGCAAAGGCACTGGGTGATGTAACCGTTCTGGCCGCAGGCGGTTCCGCTGCTGCTGCCGGTGAAGCTGCCGCCAAGATCACCGGCGTCTCAAAGGTTCTGGTCGCCGAGGACGAATCGCTGGGCCATCGCCTGGCAGAATCCACCGCTGCGCTGATCGTAGGTCTGGCTGATGGTTATGAGCACATCGTTGCCCCCGCCACCACCGATGCCAAGAACGTTATGCCGCGCGTTGCCGCGCTGCTGGACGTCATGGTCATCTCGGACGCGTCCGGTGTCGTCGACGGCTCGACCTTCGAACGCCCAATCTATGCGGGCAACGCGATCCAGACCGTCAAATCTGTGGACGCCAAAAAAGTCGTCACTTTCCGAACCGCAAGTTTTGATGCTGCGGGCGAAGATGGCTCGGCAGCCGTTGAAACCATCTCGGTCGGCGAGAACCCCGGTCTATCGTCCTGGGTCGAAGACAAGGTAGCCACAAGCGACCGCCCCGAGCTGACTTCGGCTGGCGTTGTTGTGTCGGGTGGCCGTGGTGTCGGTTCTGAAGAGGACTTCAAGCTGATCGAAGGTCTCGCTGACAAGCTGGGGGCCGCAGTAGGCGCATCGCGCGCCGCAGTCGACTCGGGCTATGCTCCGAACGATTGGCAGGTGGGTCAGACCGGCAAGGTTGTTGCCCCGGATCTGTATGTCGCTGTCGGCATCTCGGGTGCGATTCAGCATCTGGCAGGTATGAAAGACTCGAAAATCATCGTGGCGATCAACAAAGACGAAGAAGCGCCGATCTTCCAGGTTGCCGATTACGGTCTGGTCGCCGACCTGTTCCAGGCCGTTCCGGAACTGACCGAGAAACTCGGCTGATCAACGGGCTAGACTTTTCCACGAAGAATCTTGCATTGGGCCCGCCATCGGCGGGCCCTTTTCATTGCAGGTTTCTGATCGGACCGACCAAGGCGTCAGCAATCGACCTGTGTGCCGCAGGACCTATCATATATTCCGCCATGGGCTGTTGCAGTGTTCCAAACAGCATATCTTCAAGCTCATCGGACTGCCCCGACACGCTGACCGTCACCTCAACGATCTCGGCGCTGAGAGGGCGCAGGGCCTCGATCATCTGTGGCGTGATCCGAATATCAGCACCGTGCTTGGGCTGATCACTTTCTGCCTCACGCAGGACCTGCAAATTCAACAAGACAACAGGCGCCTCAAGCGCCTCAACAAGCCCCCCAATGCGGTCGATCCAATTCCGTCGCAGCTCTTCTGCGATTACCTCGAACCGCGCATCATTGCGGCCCTGCAACAAAATCATCAGGTGATGTACGAAATGGACATCAGCAAAGTCGATCTCGGGATAGAGAGATTTCAGATCCTCTGTTGGAGCCAGAAAACGGTCGTTGCGTCGGGGATGAACCCGGTAGAATCGATTGGACTGCCCCAATATGTCGCTAAGCTGCACCACGCAGAGCTCTGCTTGGTTCAGTAAACCCTTCAACTCCGTGTCATCGCACAGCGCATCTACGCCGCAAAAAAGACTTCCGAAATTCAGGCATCGCCTGTCCAACCTCTCTTCGAGAACTGCCGCGAATGGCTGCTCGACGAATCGCCCGAATGTTTCGGTCCCACCTGCGCAGGCCACAAATGACGTCTCCAGCGAACGCATTGGCCCACGAAACCACAATCGTGAGTCACCGTATTGGCACACGTCATGCTCGAGTCGCCCCGAGCCAGCTTGATGATAGCTCATATCACTCACCCAATTTTCACCCGGATGCCATCTTGCAGCCGCAAGTCTTGAGAATCTCCTAATGTGCGCATTTGAAGCAAAGTCGAACGGTCTGATCCCCTTGCCGCCCGCCCCGATCTGCCGATAGTGTCATCCTACCCCGTGGCACAGAGGCATCAAAAAATGGATGTAAAATCAGTCGGAGTGATTGGCGCAGGCCAAATGGGCAATGGTATCGCCCACGTACTGGCTTTGGCGGAATATGACGTTCTGCTGAACGACGTTAGCCAGGACGCGCTGAACAGCGCCATGGCGACGATTGAAGGAAATATGGCGCGCCAGGCATCGCGCGGAAAAATTTCGGATGAGGAGATGCAATCCGCGCTGAAACGCATCACGACCACAATGGAGCTGCCACAGCTGGGCCAGACTGACCTGGTGATCGAGGCCGCAACCGAGCGTGAGACCGTCAAACAAGCCATTTTCGAAAGTTTGCTGCCACATCTGCAACCGCATACAATCCTGACGTCAAATACGTCATCTATTTCGATCACACGTTTGGCGAGCCGAACAGACCGGCCCGAACGCTTTATGGGTTTTCACTTCATGAACCCAGTTCCGGTGATGCAACTGGTTGAACTGATCCGGGGCATTGCTACGGATCAACCAACATTTGCTGCCTGTAAGGCCGTTGTAGACCGCCTGGGCAAAACCGCCGCCAGCGCCGAAGATTTCCCGGCTTTCATTGTCAACCGCATCCTGATGCCGATGATCAACGAGGCCGTATACACCCTGTATGAAGGCGTGGGGAATGTTCAGTCGATTGACCAATCGATGAAATTGGGCGCAAACCACCCGATGGGACCACTAGAACTGGCTGACTTTATCGGCCTGGACACCTGTTTGGCCATTATGAACGTGCTGCATGATGGATTGGCCGATACCAAATATCGCCCTTGTCCGCTGTTGACGAAATATGTCGAAGCGGGCTGGCTGGGACGTAAAACGCAGCGTGGTTTTTATGACTATCGGGGCGAGGCCCCAGTGCCGACCCGGTAAAGGCCACCGCCCGGAATTCATCCGGGCGCAGCCACCGAGATTGTCCTGATCAGGTGAAATTGCAGGTCAGAGCTTGGTTGCCTGCCCCAGACCCAGCGTGTGCTTTCTGAGCCAAGCCATAAAGCCGCGCGGATCTCGTTCCAGCAGCTGCATATCCTCATCCGAGATCGGTTCTCCGATCACCGGGGATTGCGGTTTGTTGCAGGATCGAACGATCTCGTGCAGCAACAAACCCTGGCGCAGAATCGCAGAAAGCTTGTTGGCGATCTGGTAGGCACGCGAATTCCTGCCAGGGAAAAAGATCGGCAGGACCTGCGCGCCGGATCGACGGATCATTTTGGCCGTGAACACGTTCCACTCACGCTCGATCACCGGCCCGAACCAGTCATCCGAAGACATCACGACGCCCGAAGGGAACAAGGCCACAACGCCCCCGTTTTTCAGATGCTCCATCGCATTGCCGCGCATCTCAAGCATCTTGGCCTGTGCCTCGGGATCGTGCGGGAAGGGCACCGGAATCATGAACGACGTCGCCGCCTCGTCCAAACCTGTCAGAACCGAACGGGTCAAGATCCGATAGTCGCTGCGGACCCTGCCGATCAGCTCTGCCAAAATCATGCCGTCGACCATGCCATGGGGATGGTTGGCTACGACGACCACGGGCCCCGTTTTCGGAATACGCGCGATCTGTTCCTCTGGCGTGGTCAGGTCGATGCCCATTATATTAAGCGCACCTGCCCAGAACCGTTGGCCGCGGAATTGTTCATTCTGCTTCTCGAACTTGTTAACCATACCCAAAATGGTCAACTTACCCGTACACCATTCAATGGTGCGGATCGCTGTTGCAGTCCAAGGGTCGTCGAACGAGTTTGCGTAGGTCAGGGTCTTACGATCATAGATCTCGCCCTGGTCCTTGGTCCCATCCACCACCGGGCCTGTCTTGGTCTCGTGCGTTGTTTCCGCCAATTCCTGGTTATCCCGTTCTTCGTATCACGGCGGGTGCGGTCAGAAACCTTCTCCGAACTTGTCGTTCACCAGAGTCTCCAACGCATCAGCCAACGCCTCAGCATCCGGTCCGGACGTCTCGACGTCAATAGTCGTTCCGCGAGACGCTGCCAACATCAAAAGACCCATAATGCTGTCGCCGGATGCGGAAAGCCCGTCTTTCGACACCTCGGCCTGAGCGTCGAACCCTTCTACCAACTCGACCAGCTTGGCCGAGGCGCGGGCATGCAGGCCCTTTTCATTGATAATTTTCAAGCTTCGGGTGGTCATTCTTTATCTGTCCGGTTCTCGTCAAACGTCACATTTTGCGCATTGATATACTTACGTCCAGCTTCCATTGCCTGCCGCACGGCTTCGCCAATCGGCAGGTGGCGGGATTTGGCCAGTTTTATCAACATGGGAAGATTTGCGCCGTAAAGGATACGGCGATCCTGCGGCGCGCAGGCACGCAGGCTGAGATTCGACGGGCTTCCGCCAAACAGATCGGTCACGACGACAACACCGTCACCAACATCAACACTGTCGGCGGCCGCACAGATTTCCGATTGCTTCGCTTCGCGATCATGATCGGCCTCGATCGAGATCGCGGCCAGGCCGGGCTGATTGCCGACCACATGCTGCATCGCGGCCAAATATTCTTTGGCCAGCCCACCATGTGCTACGAGTACGATCCCGATCAATCCGGCCTCACATTCAACGATCGTCTTTCCATTTCGCGATGCCTAATTGCCACTTGCTGCCCCCCCTCTGCAAGGGCCTTTGCAACCGCTTCGGCCATTGCAACCGATCTGTGTTGCCCTCCGGTACAGCCAAAGGCCACGGACAGGTAGGCTTTGCCCTCGGCCCGGTAGGCGGGCAACAACAAAGTCAGCAGGTCAACCACCCTTTCGAAGAAAGGCGCATAGTTCGCGTCGGTTTGAATATAGCTCGCCACATCCGAATTGCGACCATCTTCGGCCCGAAGCTCGGGACGCCAGTACGGGTTGGTGAGAAAACGGCAGTCAAAGACCATATCCAATCCGCGAGGCAAACCACGCTTATAGGAAAATGATTCGATGGTTACCGCCAGATGCCGCCCACCCTGAGGTGCAAACCAACGCTCTACCTCTTCGCGCAGTTGGTGAACATTCAGTGGCGTGGTGTCGATCAACGTATCTGCGAGTTCACGAATTGGGGCCAGCGACTCTTTTTCCTGGCGCACTCCGGTTTCAGGGCTGGCATCCGCAGACACCGGGTGACGTCTGCGGGTTTCCGAATACCGGCGCAGCAGGATTTCATCGCTGCAATCGAGATAAAGCGTGGTCAGGTCAACCTGTTCCATCCACCGAAGCTTGGCCAGCAATTCGATGACGCCAATCGTGGAAAAATCGCGGTTGCGTGCATCAATACCCAGCGCCATGGGACGGTCGGTTCTTGGCCCGTCTAATAGACGCAGCAAAAGACCCATGGGAAGGTTGTCGATGGCCTCGAACCCCAGATCCTCTAACACACGGATTGCGGTGGACCGGCCTGCGCCGGATGGGCCGGTGACAAGTACGATGCGTCTTTGGGTCGTCATTGATTGGGCCATTCCGGGTCTGCGCACCCGTTTTTCATCAGTAGCAAGAGCGCTGCTGGTAAATTGGAGACGCCAGCGCCCCGAAGCAAGGGAACAGTTTGCCTCAAGATAAGAATTGAACGGGGTTCTGGCAGGCGCTCGGGTTCTTCTTGCGCCATGTCCACCACAAAGCCAACCGGCACCGGCCCAACCGAGACTGCCCGTAACAGGCCAAGACCTCTTGCCTCGATCAGTCCACCGATATTTGGAGCCGCCTCTGCCAGGGCGAGATTGCCATCCATATACAACCGAACCCGATCGTCCGCGACCAGATCGGCCCCCAACGCCATCATCTGCAAAGACAGCGCTGACTTCCCGGTGCCCGAAGGTCCCACGATCAAAACAGCACGGTCTGCTACCGCGACGCAAGAGGCGTGAACGATGGCAGTATCTTTGTGTTCAACAGAGGAGAGTGCGGACGTGCTCACCGCGTCAAACCGGCAGGCCCACGACAAATCGCGCGCCTTGAGGGTCTGATGTTATGTCCGCTTCGGTCGGGCGGATATTTTCGGCCCAAATCACCCCGCCATGCGCCTCGACGATCTGCTTGGAAATTGCCAGACCCAACCCCGAATTATTGCCGAAATGCTCGGCTGGTCGCTGGGAATAGAACCTTTTGAACACTTTGGTCAGGGCTTGCTCGGGGATGCCTGGGCCGGTGTCTTCAACAACAACCAGAACCCGATCCTCGCGCCGGCGTACCCACACACGTATGGCATCGCTTTCTTCGCAGAAGGAAATCGCATTGGTGATCAGGTTTACGAACACCTGCGCCAATCGCGCCTCAAGCCCGGTCACGGTGATTGGTTCGGGCGGCAGATCAGTGATGTAATCGATTCCCTTGGCGCGCGCATCCTCGCCCAGATACTGACCGAGGTTTCCGATCAGGTTCAACAAATCAAATGGCTGCTCTTCCTCCTTGACCAGTTCGGCATCCAGGCGCGAGGCGTTCGAAATGTCGCTGACCAGACGATCCAGCCGACGGACATCATGTTCGATCACCCCCATCAGCTTGTCGCGCTGGTCGTCTCTTTTAACCATGCGCAACGTGCCCACAGCGGATTGAAGGCTGGCTAGGGGGTTTTTGATCTCATGCGCAACATCTGCCGCGAATTGTTCGTTTGCATCAATCCGGTTATACAGCGCTGTAACCATGCCGCGCAAAGCTCGGCTGAGTCGTCCAATTTCGTCCGGTCGCGCGCTCAGATCGGGGATGCGGATGCGGCCCGGGTTGACCCCCGCACCGCGGTCTTTGCCCATCTCGGCGGCGGATGCCAGGTCGGCCAATGGGTTGGCGATGGTCGATGCTAGGACAAGGCTCAATCCGACTGACACCAAAAGCGCCACGACGAACATGCGCAGGATCCGCTCTTGATCACGGCGGGCCAATGCGTCGATTTCTCCGGCGGGACCGGCCATGGCAACCGCGCCAACGGGCTTTCCATCCAGTTGGATCGGGGCCGCAGCAACGATAACCGTTTCGCCTGCGTCATCCTGAACCGCCTGAACCTGAATATGTCCGGTCAGCGCCTGTGGAATGATGGCCTGAACGCGTTGGGCCAAGGTTGGCGCTTCGCTGGTTTCATCTTGTTTGAACACTTTGGACAGCCCGGTCCAGACCGCGTTCAAGGCATCACTGATCAGTGTGCTTCCAGTCTGCGCATCAGCTTCTGAGCGCAGCATGACCGGCATCTCTGAGACCGCAGGCGCGCCGCGCGTCCAACCAATCAGCGTCCCTCGGGCATCGTAAACAAAGACTTCACCGCCGACCGGCAAGCTGAGACCAGCCAACGTATCTTTGACATCCAGGATGGCCGCGTCGCGGGTAATGCCAGTCACATTCTGTCGCAGCTGGGTTTCAAATACGTTGCTGACCAACTGCGCATCACCAACCAAGTTCCGGGCGGTCTGCTGCACCTGTTCTTCTCGCGAATTATCCAGATATAGCAATCCGGTGACCAGAATCACCAATGCAATCATGTTGAATGTGATGATCTTGCGCGCCAGAGGCGAGCCCCGCAGGGAAAACAGATTGCGGCGGCCGCGTGTGGCCCTGAGTTCGGCGGAATCGTCGCTCTGGGGGATGACCCAGTCATCCCCCAGAACGACGTCACCGTCGCGTAACTCGTTTTCTTGCTCAGTATCGCGCACGAGACCCAGTAACCCCTTAACTTAGGCCACGCTTATTCTTCGTTGTACCGATACCCAATACCATACAACGTTTCGATGGCCGAAAACTCCGGATCAGCAGCGCGCATCTTTTTGCGCAGACGCTTGATGTGGCTGTCGATCGTGCGGTCATCTACATAGACCTGATCGTCATAGGCAACATCCATCAGCTGATCGCGGCTTTTGACAAATCCCGGACGCTGCGCCAAGGCCTGCAGCAACAAGAACTCGGTCACTGTCAAAGAGACATCCGATCCCTTCCAGCTCACCGCGTGGCGCAAGGGGTCCATCCGCAATTCGCCCCGTTCCATCACCTTGGCGTCGCCTGTGTTGGCAGCCACGGGATCACCCGAGGTCGCTTCCTGACGGCGCAGCAAGGCCCGTATCCGTTCTACCAGCAACCGTTGCGAAAAGGGCTTTTTGACATAATCATCAGCACCCATACGCAAACCCAGAACTTCGTCGATCTCGTCATCTTTCGAAGTAAGAAAGATCACCGGCATCTGAGTCTTCTGCCGCAGTCGCTGCAACAAATCCATGCCATCCATACGCGGCATCTTGATATCCAGCACTGCCATATCGGGCAGCTTCTTGTTAAACGCATCCAGAGCAGCCTGCCCGTCGTTATACGTTTCTACCTCGAAACCCTCGGCTTCGAGCGTCATGGATACGGACGTCAGAATGTTCCTGTCGTCATCCACCAGTGCAATCTTTGACATCGGGTTAACCCCTATTCCTGCTCTCATACGAAACAATTCGCTTATTTGTAGGGCATTTTTGTCGTTTTTATGGCCGCGAATCAATCGCCATCTACGAATCGTGCGATTGTTGTCACACACATGCGGCAAAAAAGCCGTTAATGGTCTTCGAAAAGTGTCTGTATTTCCGGCAGAAAAAACATGGTGGCGCTAAACCTGAACTTGGTTGCGCTAACTGCGCCAAACCGTCCTGTTCACGCCCTAAACGACCATGATAAGACCCGCCCAATCGCCGGTTTCCCCGGTACACTGCCCCAAGAGCGCACCTTGGCCAATCTGCCGCCGCGCCGCCACAGGAGAAGACACACATGACATCTGGACGGGTGAACCCGCAATTCCGCCTCGAAGATCAGGGCATCGAGGGTCTGGGCAATGTCTATTACAACTTCATGGAACCGGCACTGATTGAAGAAGCCCTCAAGCGGGGTGAAGGTACACTTGGCAATGGCGGAGCTTTTCTTGTCAGTACCGGCAAGTTCACTGGCCGTTCTCCCAAGGACAAGCATGTTGTCCGCACCGACAGTGTCGCCGATTCGATCTGGTGGGAAAACAACGCCGAGATGAGTCCCGAGGGTTTCGAAACGCTTTATGCCGATATGATCGAGCACATGAAGGGTCGTGACTATTTCGTGCAGGATCTGGTCGGTGGCGCCGACCCCGCTTATTCGATCAACGTGCGCATGGTCACCGAACTGGCATGGCATAATCTGTTCATCCGTCACTTGCTGCGCCGCCCGGATCGTGAAGACCTGGATGAGTTCATCGCGAATTTCACAATCATCAACTGTCCCAGCTTCCAGGCTGATCCGGCCAAGCACAACTGCCGTAGCGAGACAGTGATCGCACTGAACTTCGACCGCAAATTGATTCTGATCGGCGGCACAGAATATGCCGGTGAAAACAAGAAGTCCGTCTTCACCCTGCTGAATTACATGCTGCCCGAAAAAGGCGTGATGCCGATGCATTGCTCGGCGAACCACGCGGTCGGCAATCCCGTTGATACCGCAGTCTTCTTTGGCCTCTCGGGAACTGGCAAGACCACCCTGTCCGCTGATCCGGCCCGCACCTTGATTGGCGATGACGAACATGGATGGTCAGACCGTGGCACTTTCAACTTCGAGGGCGGGTGCTATGCCAAGACGATCAACCTGAACGCCGAGGCCGAACCCGAGATCTATGCAACCACCAGCAAATTCGGCACCGTGATCGAGAATATGGTTTTCGATCCCGAGACCAAGGAGCTGGATTTCGAAGATGACTCGCTGACCGCAAACATGCGTTGCGCCTATCCGCTCGAGTATATCTCCAATGCCTCGAAAAGCGCGTTGGGCGGGCATCCGAAGAACATCATCATGCTGACTTGTGACGCGTTTGGTGTTCTGCCCCCGATTGCGCGGCTGACCCCGGCTCAGGCGATGTACCACTTCCTGTCGGGCTTCACCTCGAAGGTTGCTGGCACAGAGCGCGGCGTGACCGAGCCCCAACCCACATTCTCGACATGCTTTGGCGCGCCGTTCATGCCGCGTCGCCCAGAAGTCTATGGCAACCTGCTGCGCGACAAGATCGCCCAGCACGGCGCGACCTGCTGGCTGGTGAATACCGGCTGGACTGGCGGCGCCTATGGCGTTGGCAGCCGGATGCCGATCCGTGCGACCCGCGGTTTGCTGACTGCCGCTCTGGATGGATCGCTTCGGGATGCGGAATTCCGCAAGGATGCGAATTTTGGCTTTGACGTGCCGGTTTCCGTCCCCGGTGTCGCCGAAGTTCTGCTGGATCCGCGTCGCACCTGGGACGACCAGGCCGCTTTCGATAAACAGGCTGAGAAGCTGGTTCAGATGTTTGCTGAAAACTTTGAGCAGTATCTGCCTTTCATCGACGAAGACATCAAAGCCGTAGCAATCGGTTAATGTTGCAAAAGGGGGCCAACCTCTCCCCTTTTTTTCGGACAGCACATCTGTTGGCAATCGTCCTTATACGTCTAACGTAAGGTGTCCTTACAAATTCGTTGCCCGATTTGCCGGTTTAAGCTATCCAATGATGTCATTAAGATAAATTCGCCCGACGCAATCGCGCCGGGCGTTGTTTAAAAATACCTTGGGTAACTCAGCCGCGCACTCACATTCGCGAATTGAGAAACCTAATCAGATAGCAAGTGTATGCCAATGGGGATGAGTGTCAATATGAGACTTTCTGAACATTCAGATTTCAGTTCGTCTCATACCGCTGCTTTGTCGCAGCGCGTGACATGGGAAACGACAGGTAACGAAATGACTGAAATCTTGAAACTGACCGAACTGCGCAAACTGATGCAAAGCATGGAGCGCACGCTGGGGCTGGAACAACTCTCACCGGTAGAGCGCGATATCTATTACGCCGCCGAAGAACTGTCCAAAGCTGATCAGGAAGTTCGGACATTTGGGTTGATTGAACACACGCTTGTGCAAAGCGTCTCGCGCCCGACCTTTTTTCGTGCGCTGAAGTCGCTGGTGCAGAAGGGGTATTTGTCACAAAGCGGTAGCGCGAACCGTGGACGGTATGTTGTGCATGCGCCTAAGTAATAAAGCGTTTGATCTGCGCATTGCTGGCTGACCGCCGTGCGCAGATGGGCCTCTGAAACGTTCTTTGCCTCACTGACCTACGTGATTGCCTCGTTCCTTACGTTCGAGGTTCTGATGCCACTGCAGAACGTATTCTTCCCCGAATATCCCAGCAAGGCCAGCTTGCTGTTTCTCCCGCATGGTGTGCGTGTGCTCTCTGCTTGGTTGTTGGGGTGGCGGGCGATTTTTGCGCTCTTGCCCGGTGTCTTTCTTGTCTTTGCCTTTCTCGGCGGAAGCGACGTCTTCCTGCCCAACCGTCTGGCCGCCATAGCAATCGCCGTCACAACCGTTCCTGCTGTATTTTACCTATGCAAATGGGTCGGCTTCGATCTGTTTCCCCACCCGGACCGCAAACCATGCTGGTCCTGCGTCATGGGGGTCGGGATCGTCACGTCAATATTGGTGTCCGTACTGACCAATCTGGCTTTTGGCAGCGGTGGGCTGGAATATATCGCCTTCCTGATCGGCGATATCTCGGGCCTGTTCTTTCTGATGCTGGGGCTTTATTTCACGCTGCGCACGATAGATCGGCGTGCCTAGCCCATCAGCCCGCGTCGCAACAGGTTCAGCCCTGCGATAAGCAGCACGAACAGGGTGATCTTGCGAAACAGCGCCTGATCTATGCGCGACTGCAGTTGCAACCCCACCCACATGCCCGCCAGCCCCGGCAGCACCAGAGCAGCCGAGAACGGAGCGGTTTCGGCGCGGAAAATCCCGGAGCCCATATGCGCGAACAGCAACGCCAACGCCCCCAAACCATAGATGACCCCCTGCACACGCATCTGCACCGCTTTCGGGGTGTTTAAGGCGGTCAGATAGGCAACGGTTGGTGGTCCCCAAATTCCAGACATCCCCCCGACAAAGCCTGCAACCGCGGCGATCATGGCCTCTATTCGGGCAGATGGGCTGGCCAATTTCAGACGCAGCCCCAATACTTGGATCAATGCAAAGACTGTAACCGGGATGCCAATCATCAACAAAAAAGTTGATGCTGGCACTGCGCTGACCAACTGAGCACCAATCAGCAGAAACACCAACCCGACAACCAGAAATACACGGAACTGACGGATCGAGGACACGGCGGCCGGAACACCCCCGCGCAATGCCTGCACCCCATTTGTCACCAGGGTTGGCAGAATAAGCCCCGCGATCGCCATATCCGGCGAAAGGAACATGCTCAGCCCCGAGATCAGAACCATTGGCATGGCAAACCCGACCATGCCTTTGACCCAACCGGCAATGAAGGCAACCCCACAGGCCAGCAGCAGTTCTTGGGCAGAGAGCATAGAAAACAACGTCATGTCCCCCTGATATCACTCCTGACGGGTGCTGCACTGCAAAAATGATCAAGCAACTTTAGAACTTTTTAGTCGCATAATTCGTATTTTTGTTGCGCTGCATGTGCAGCATGATATGACCAGACGACTTTAGGAGAAAGCTGATTCATGGCCCATGACGGACAGGATATGACCCAGATGATTACATCCGCGATTTTGCCCGAGCTTCTAACGCTGACACGTGCGGCTCTGCCCGCCGTGGAGACCGTATTCGAACGCGCCCGCGAGTCGGTTCGCGCGATGGTGACAGAAGATGGTCGCGTGTCCGGCGCTCTGATCGAGGCCAATCAGACCGCCGCTCATGGGTTGGCATGGCTGGCGACATACAACCAGTCGCTGCAGCAAATGCAACGCTGGGCCGATGCTTTGGAGGCAGAAGGCAAATTCGGCGAGATCGAACAGCTGCTGCACCAAATCGCCTTTGGTGAATACTTGCATCAGGTCGCGGGCGGCATCCCAATGAACCAGGGTGAGATTTTGCGTCTTCAGGACATGGGTCTGGGCTGGGACGCGCTGTCCGGTTTCCAATGCGCCGAAGTTCAGACACTGATGGCACAGGCCAATTCACAGGCCGCACGCGGTCGCTTGGTTGAACTGATGGAAGAACAGGCCGGTGCCACGATGTTCGGAACGTCGGGCTTGGACGAAGAACTGGAAATGATCCGCGACCAGTTCCGCCGCTATGCCCAGGAAAAAGTCGAACCAAACGCCCATGATTGGCACCTCAAGGATGAGCTGATCCCGATGGAGATCATCGAGGAACTTGCCGAGATGGGTGTCTTTGGCCTGACCATCCCCGAGGAATTCGGCGGGTTTGGCCTGTCCAAAGCCTCGATGTGCGTGGTGTCCGAAGAATTGTCGCGCGGCTATATCGGCGTCGGTTCGCTGGGCACCCGGTCCGAGATTGCGGCCGAGTTGATCATCGCCGGCGGAACGGATGAGCAGAAAGCCCAGTGGTTGCCCAAGATCGCCAGCGCCGAGATTCTGCCGACGGCTGTTTTCACCGAACCCAACACGGGCTCGGACCTGGGCAGCCTGCGCACCCGTGCGGTCAAGAATGCGGATGGTGATTACGAGATCACCGGCAACAAGACCTGGATCACCCATGCGGCGCGAACCCATGTGATGACTTTGCTGGCACGCACCAACTCTGACACCTCCGATCATCGCGGCCTGTCGATGTTCCTGGCGGAAAAGACGCCCGGCACGGACGACAACCCCTTCCCCACCCCCGGCATGACTGGCGGTGAGATTGAAGTGCTGGGTTACCGCGGCATGAAGGAATACGAGCTGGGCTTTGATGGCTTCAAGGTCAAGGGTGAGAACCTTTTGGGTGGCGAAGAAGGCAAGGGATTTAAACAGCTCATGGAAACCTTCGAATCCGCCCGCATCCAGACCGCAGCCCGCGCCATCGGTGTGGCCCAAAGCGCGCTGGACATCGCCATGCAATATGCGCAGGACCGCAAACAGTTCGGCAAGTCGCTGATCAACTTCCCCCGCGTGTCCGGCAAGCTGGCGATGATGGCCGTCGAGATCATGATCGCACGACAGCTGACCTATTTCTCGGCTTGGGAAAAAGACAACGGTCATCGCTGCGATCTTGAGGCCGGGATGGCCAAGCTGCTGGGCGCCCGCGTGGCCTGGGCTGCTGCCGATAACGGCCTGCAGATCCACGGCGGCAACGGCTTTGCACTGGAATACAAGATCAGTCGCGTGCTGTGTGACGCACGTATTCTCAATATTTTTGAAGGGGCTGCCGAAATTCAGGCACAGGTGATCGCGCGGCGTCTGCTGGGCTGACCTGTTACGGCAATCCTGTTTCCCCAACTCGACCCGGCGCACGCGCCGGGTTTTTTTTGCCCGCAATACTACAATCTTCTGTTCCCAGTATTATTATTGTTACCTGCCCTCATGTCCACGCTCGACCATGACCAGCCGCAGCACAAACTTCCCCCTATCACTGCGTCGATTATCCCGGTAGATCAGCGATTGATCACGAACCAGCGGCGAACACATGACCCGATCCATTCTTGTCCTTCTGGCCACGCTTGCGGCACTGGCCCTTGGCGGCTGTGCCACCCCTCAACCGACCGCAACGCAGAACGACATAGACGAGCTGGCGCTCGCCATCCGTTCTTTGGGCCCTGAGGTTGATCCAGCCGAGGCACAGAAGGCGGCCACCATTGCCTATACCTATTCGCAGCGTCTGGCCCGAGAATGGCAGGTCACCGACCCGGCCATCATCCACAACGCCAAGGTCATCAACGGATTTCGTGAGCGCGGCCTGTGCAACGACTGGGCCGAAGCGATGACCAGCCGTTTAAGGGCAGAAAACTTCCGCACCCTGGAAATGCACTGGGCTACATCACCGCCAACGCCGCTGAGGATCATCCACCATTCCGCAGTGATCAGCGCAAAGGGCGACACGATGTTCGAAGGCATCATCCTTGACCCATGGCGCAACAGTGGCGCGCTGACATGGGCGCCAACGCGCGAAGATACGCGATACAACTGGCGTACCCGCATGGAGGTGCGCACCGCTTTGCTAAACGGAGAGCAACCCTACTGAGGTCAGGACGGGGTCTTACACTGGCTGATCCGTTCCGCCACCACGGGCAGCATCCGCGCAGCCACCAGCTTTGACCCTTCGGGCGTCAGATGCGTGTAATCGACATACAGCACCTTGTCTTTGTGGAGGGGACCGCCGATCTCGGCAATATCGGTGAAAGGCACATTGGCCTCTTCAAACAAAGCAGGGAAATCGACCCGCGCGCGATGCATCAAATCTTCGCGTCCCGGCTTGTACCAATCCCGCGTGAGCTGGGCGATTTCGCGGTCGGTCTCGCTTAGGACATTGGTGTCCTCATAGACGACCTCAGGCTGCAAAAAGACGTGATAGCAAAACCCGTGGTAGTCGCCGAATGTTTCGATCAGCTTGTAATTGCGCAAAAATCCGACCTTTGCAGTCTGCGCAAGCTCTGCTGAAAAGTCTCTTTGCAAGGCGGTAACATCCCCATACGTGATATTTTTGGGGATTTCATAGCGGTCGAACAAGCCTTGCGTAAATTTCGAAGCCAGTTTGAAGGTATAGGAATACTGCGCCGGGTACCGCAGGAACGCATAGGCTGAAAAGAAGGGTTTGCGATCATTCAAGGCGTCAATCATGCGTGCGGACGAGTAAGCATAACTTTGGACCGGATTATCGACCCCAACATTGTAAAAATCATTGTGGCCATCCAGAAACACAATCATGTCCGGGCTGTACTCATATAGCGTCTCGTACAGGTACAACACATGTTGAAAACTGTGATACGCAACAACTCCGGCGTTGATCACCTCAATCGTCACACCGGGCATCTGATCGCCCAACCGCTCGCGCAGGTCCTGCTGCAGGAAATACGCAACCGTTTCCTGATTGGTGAGCGTTGGGTGGTCAGGATAAATACTGCCCTGCGATCCGATGGCATAAGCAGTTGAGCCACCCATCAGAAAAATGCGGAACGTGTCGTCGGGTTTTGGCTGTTCAATCAGCGTATCGTGGCGGAACCCTTGATCGGAATGGATACGCTGCCCGCCAGTATCAAATCCTCGCTGATAGTCTGGGTTCAGTTTGTGACCACGGATCGAAGAGTATAGATGTCGCTCTGCCGTATTGCCCAGCGTGTTGTCATACACATAAACCACGGTGAAATACGAAAGCAGTTCAACCAGCAGGAAGAGAAAGAGGGCATAGATCAAAATCATAAAAAACTTGGTTACAGGTCGCATCCGCCCCATGCCAACATCATCATTTCCGCTCACTACGAAGCTCCAATTCTATCAGGTCAAAATCAAATAAACCTGGCGTAGATACCGGTGTAAAAATTCCACCTAACTGCCCAAATCTTAGGAAAGGCCCGTTATTCGCTTTCAATATGTCCAAGATGTTTTGCAAGTCAACGGTCAGCATTGTATCCGATTCTTTACCTAGTCGGTTCAAAACAATGCGTCCAAGCCCAGGAAACTGTTCTTCGCTGAATTCAGGAATTCTGCCATGTTGCGTTACATAATGCTGCTTTCCCTTTCCGGATTACTCCAATGTCAGAAGGATGAAACCGTTGCGGCCTATGGTGCTGCCGAACGGGAATGGGCCCTGCAAGAGATCAACGGTCAGCCCTACAATGCCAGTGCCTTATTGCGATTTCTGGAAGAAGGCAAAGTAGCGGGCAACGCCCCCTGCAACAGCTACACGGGCAGGCTTAACGCGCCCTATCCATGGTTTGAGCTGACCGGCCTGACAGCAACCCGTGCCGCCTGTGCCGGGCTTGAGGCAGAAGGGATCTATTTCGCCGCCCTGCTTGCCATGACCCAATCCGAAGTATCAGGGAACCTGCTGATATTGCGCAATGAGGACGGGCAGGAAATGGTGTTCAAAGCTGCCGATTGATCTGATCAATAAACCGCGCCCGTGCGCCGGGCAGAGGGTTGTTCCCCAACGACGGAGCAACATGGTTCTCTAGAAAATGTCCGGTGGTCATCAATCCTTGCACCAATTCGGTATCCGGCGCGTCGCCCACGCCACGCAGGCAAGGTGGCAAGGGAAGCAACCTATCCACCCAGTCCCCTGCCCCATCAGCGCTGACCGCACGACCTGTTTTCGGAGAAACATAATCCAAACCTTCTGTTACCCCCGTCACGGCACAGCGTGTCAGGTCAAGGCCAAACCCCAGCTCTTCCAGCAGCGACAATTCCCACCGCAGATAGGCAAGCACCCAAATTTCGTCCTGACCCAGCAGGTCCATCAACTGTTCGGTTTGTTTATAGATGCGCGGATGCGCTTCGCGCTCAGGCAAACAGAACGAGAGCAGGGCCACCACCGTATTCAATCCAGCCAGCGCAAGCCTACCCGAAAACGCCGCCGCCGCCCGCGACCGCAGGGGCTCGACCTGAAAAGTGCCGATATGCTCCTCGAGCCGTGCGCGCCAAAGCACATCTAATTGCGCCCCGGGCTGCAGGATCGGCGCAATCTTGCGGCTGGTTCCACCACGTACGACGCCGGCATGACGACCGTGGCCTTCGGTAAAGACTTCGATAATCGCCGCCGTTTCGCCATGGCGGCGTGAGGTCAGAAGTATGCCGTGGTCGCGCCAGTCCAAAGCGTGTCCAATCTTGTGGGTCAGTCCTGCCCGAGCAAAAGAACGCAAAGCCGGGACCACTGCAAGAGAGACCGGGAAATCGTCGACCTATTGTCAGAACGTGACCCCCGCGTGGATCAGGATACCCAGGACCATAAGAAGGTTCAGCACCATAGAAATGCCGTTGCCAATATAGATGGGCAACTTCTTGACGATCAGACCGTAGATGAACCAAAGCAAAGACAACGCCGCATAGAGCGACCATGTTAACAGCGATTGGCCCGACGCATGTTGAGAGTGGGTAAAGAAGAGCTTCACAAGCTGTGGAAGCGTGGCAAATGGGCCTAAAATGCCGACAAATACCATGAAGCCCTCGAAGTGCTTCATCACGAGACCAAGGTTTGACTTTATGAACTTCTGACTAAATGTTTCAGCCAACGTAAGACCTCTATCCTCGTCATATGCCGCAACAACCCGTTTCAGCACCATCCGTTAAATACGCATACAAATAGCGAAAATGGACCGTCTTACCAAGACCTATGACATAACTTTGGCAGAGGCCTGCACCGCGTCTGTGCTACTACCGCTAATCCAGACCGTCCTCACCCAGCAAATGGCGCCCCTGCCGGTCTTCGACCTCAATCACCCAGAGGTCAGGGTCAAAGCTGCGCTGGCGTTGGATAGCCTCGTCCACATCGGCCTCGGGACCAGAGGAGAGTTCAACCCACTTGCGCTCACCGCTCATCAGATCAAAGCTGCGCTGGAAGGCTGTGGCCTGACCGTCCAACGTGTTGAGCTTGATCAAAACCGCGCCGGCTGTGTCGTCACCATGGGCCACAACAAAGGCCGGTATTTCCTGAAATCGTAACCGTGCCAGATAGGCGTGAACCCAGAAGTCTGCCGTCAGTCGCGTCATGCGTTTCCGTCTTTGAATTCCAGACCCATTTCCGAATAGCGCTCGGATTCCTCCAGCCAGTTTGGCCGGACTTTGACCTGCAGGAACAGGTGGATCTTGCGATCAAGGAATTCTTCCAGCTCGGCCCGGGCCGCTTGGCTGACGGCCTTGATGGTCTCGCCCTTTTTGCCCAGAACGATACCTTTATGTCCGTCGCGCATGACATAGATTATCTGGTCGATCTTTGCCGACCCGTCCTTGCGCTCTTCCCAATTCTCGGTCTCGACGGTCAGCTGATAGGGCAGTTCCTGATGCAGCCGCAGGGTCAGCTTTTCGCGTGTCATTTCAGCCGCGATCATACGCAACGGCAGATCAGCGATCTGGTCTTCGGGATACAGCCACGGGCTTTCGGGCAATTCGCCCGCCAACCATTTTCGCAGATCGTCAACGCCATGGCCCTTCTCGGCCGAGATCATGAAGGTCTCGGCGAAAGAATAGCGGGAGTTGAGATCGCTGGTCAGGGCCAGCAGCTTTTCTGACTGCACCCTGTCGATCTTGTTGATGGCCAGCGCGACGGTGCGGCCCTGCCCGATCTCGTTCAGACCTTCAAGGATGCGCTCTACGCCCTCGGTGATGCCACGATGCGCTTCGACCATCAGGACAACCACATCTGCATCCGCGGCCCCGCCCCATGCGGCGGCCACCATTGCCCGATCCAGACGGCGACGCGGTTTGAAAAGGCCCGGCGTGTCCACAAAGACCAGCTGTGCATCACCTTCCATCGCCACGCCCCGGATGCGGGCGCGGGTCGTCTGAACCTTATGTGTCACGATCGAGACCTTGGCCCCGACCATGCGATTCAGAAGGGTGGATTTGCCTGCGTTGGGCTCTCCGATCAGTGCGATAAATCCGGCGCGTGTCGTCATCTGGGGTTTGATCCTGTTTGCAGATGGGCCTCCCTATCGCAGAAAGAGGCAGCGGACCAGAGCGATTTGCAGCTTTGGCACATGCGTTCAGGATGGCATTGGGTGGGGTATGGTGGGCGACCCATCACCGGATAGGATCCGTGTTCGACCGATAGGCATTTCCGGCCAGCCCTCAGGAGACTGTTTTTACCCGGTAGACTAATTCTGCAAACGGTCCAGCAACGACTTGGCGGCCGCCTGTTCGGCCTGACGCTTTGACCCTGCTGTTGCCTGCTCTTCCGCCCCGTCCTGAAGACGCGCAGCGATGGTGAAGACCGGCGCATGGTCCGGGCCAGAGCGTCTGACTTCGACATAGCTGGGCGGTTTCTGGCCCCGTGCCTGCGCCCATTCCTGAAGCGCCGTTTTGGCGTCACGGGCGTCGGCCTCGACATCGTGGATGCGATCACCCCAGAGCTTTAGGATAACGGCGCTGGCGACCTCGAACCCGGCGTCGCGATAAACCGCAGCAATGACTGCCTCCATCGCGTCGCCAAGCAAAGCTTGTTTGCGCCGCCCTCCGGACAGCATTTCAGATCGGCCCAGTTTCAGTACAGCACCCAAATCAATCTGCAGCGCCACATCTGCACAGGCCTCTTTGCGCACAAGCGCATTGAACCGGGGTGCAAGCTGACCTTCGCTCGCTTTTTTGTCCGCCTCCAGCAAGGCCGTCGCCATCACCAGACCCAGCACCCGATCACCCAGAAATTCGAGCCGCTGGTTGTCCGGGCGTGTGGCGGACGAAACCGATCCATGGGTCAGCGAACGCACCAGCAGCTCGGGGTTGGCAAATTCATGCCCCAGACGTTTTTGAAACGCCTTTATTTCGGCGGAAAGCTTCAATTCACAGCCTTAAAGAAGCGGTCTCCGCGCCAGGTCCAGAAGAACAGCATCGACCGGCCAGCGGATGAGAACATGATACGATCTGCACGACCAATCAAGTTTTCATAGGGTACATATCCGACACCCCCGGCCGATTGCGGCAGGCGGCTGTCGCTGGAATTGTCGCGGTTATCGCCCATAAAGAAGTATTCGCCTTCGGGCACTGTATAGACGCCGGTATTGTCCGACCCCTGATTACCGATATTGAGCACATCATAGGACACCCCGTTGGGCAGGGTTTCGATCATGCGGGATTTCTCACACACGCCACCACGGCCAACCGGGCCGTTTTCACAGCGCGGGCGCAACCCTTGCGGACCTTGCGGCGCCGCGACCTCGGTGAAGACGCCATCGGGTTGCTGCGGAACCGGAGTACCGTTCAGGATGATCTGGCCCTCGATGATCTGGATACGATCGCCGGGCAGGCCAATCAGGCGTTTGATATAATCGCGGCCCGTTACCGGATGACGGAATACGATCACATCCCCGCGCTCGGGATCGCCGGCCCAAATACGGGTGTTGTCATCACTTTGCATCCAGCCACAAACATCCTCGGCGTCGATATTGAGGCCGACGCTAGGAATAATCAGACTGGGGCAAGAGGCATAGGAATATCCATAGGCCATTTTGTTGACGAACAGGAAATCCCCGATCAACAAGGTCTGTTTCATCGACCCTGACGGAATCCAGAACGGCTGAAAGAACAGGGTACGGAAAACGCCCGCGATCAACAGCGCATAGACGATGGTTTTGATCGTCTCCCACACGGGATTTCCGGTTTTGACGTCCTCGGCCATACTGCTCTCCGGTCCTTGGTTTGTTGGGGTGCTACATGCGCGGCGCGGCGGGGTTAGTCAAGACAGAGCGCTGCGTTCGCGAATTGGGCGCGCCTCGATCACCACGAAGGCCTGCGCCCAGGGGTGGTCATCGGTTAGGGTGACGTGGATGATCGCCGCATGACCCTCGGGGGTCATATCGTTGAGCCGTTCCGCCGCCCAACCGGTCACATGCATCACTGGTTGGCCGGTTTTAAGGTTGGTTACAGCCATGTCCTTCCAGGAAATCCCCATACGAAGCCCGGTGCCCAGCGCCTTGGAGCACGCCTCTTTCGCGGCCCAGCGCTTGGCGTATGTGCCTGCTGTGTCGGCGCGGCGTTCGGCCTTGCGTTGTTCAGTGTCGGTAAAAACGCGGTTACGGAACCGGTCACCAAACCTGTCGAGCGTGCCCTGAATGCGGTCTATGTTTGCGAGGTCTGTGCCGATGCCTAGGATCATGACAACCGAACCGTCAAAATCTTGTAACTTGCCACCCCAAAGAACCCGGCAAAGGCAAAATCGAACCAGCGGCGGGCGCGGCGGTAGGCGCGGACTGTGCGCTCAGACGAGAACAGGAATGCATAGCTGATGAAAATGAGCAGCGAGCCCGCGTAAAGTAGGCCGAAATAGCCAAGCAGCATCGACAAGCTGGCGTCATTCGGGGCAACGATAGCGTAAATCGAGCCCCAGCTGAGGATCGCCTTGGGGTTGGTCAGGTGGATCGCCGCGCCTTTGGCAAAGATGGTGCGTAGCGAGCCGGTGACCGGGTTGCCCAACGCCATCTCATCCGACGACAGCGCCCGTTTCAGGGCCTTGAGCGCTAGCCAGCCCAGATAGGCTACACCGACATAGCGGATTACTTCGAACACCCAGACATTGGCTAGCATGATCGCCGACAGGCCCAGCGCGGCGGCGATGCCCCAGGCAGCGGACCCCGCACAGATACCCAGTGCAAAGACCAGACCGGCGCGGCGGCCTTCGTTCATTGCAGTTCCGGCGATGCCCATGGTTGCCGGACCGGGTGAGCCTCCGGCCATCAACCAGGCGATCCAGATTGCTATGAAACCCGAGGTTATCATCCCCGCGCCTCATCCATCAGGCGGCGCATTTCCTGAATGGCGGGGGTCATGCCCAAAAAGATCGATTCGCCAATCAGAAAGTGACCAATGTTCAACTCGCGCACCTCGGGGAAAGCGGCGACAGGTTTGACCGTTTCGTATGTCAGACCATGTCCGGCATGCACTTCGAGGCCAAGCGAATGGGCAAAGGCGGACATGTCGCGCAGGCCTTCCAGCTCTTGCGCTGCCTCATCCAGTTTGCCTTCGGCATGGGCGTCACAATAGGCGCCTGTGTGCAGTTCGATCACTTCGGCGCCGATGCGATGCGCGGCCTCGATCTGGCGACGGTCGGCGGCGATAAAGATCGACACGCGACAGCCCGCATCACGCAAAGGTGCAATGAAATGGGCCAGTTTGTTTTCCTCGCGCGCGACTTCCAGCCCGCCTTCGGTAGTCCGTTCCTCGCGCTTTTCGGGGACGATGCAGACCGCGTGCGGCTTATGGCGCAAAGCGATTTGTTGCATCTCGGGCGTGGCTGCCATTTCAAAATTCAGAGGCACCGAAAGAACCTCCATCAACCCGTCAATATCTGCGTCCGAAATATGCCTGCGGTCTTCGCGCAGATGGGCAGTAATGCCATCTGCACCGGCCTGCTCGGCCAGCGTGGCCGCGCGCAAAGGGTCGGGATAGACCCCACCACGTGCATTCCGCACTGTGGCCACATGGTCGATATTCACACCGAGACGCAAACGGTTCTCAGACATCCTTTGATTCCTTTCCCAAATCCTGGCTCGAGCCTAGTTGGTTTGACTCTGGAACGGCAGCCTCGGATTCAGCCAGACGTTTGATTTCTTCAAACTTCTTTTTGATCCTGTCGCGACGCCGTTGCTGATAGGTGTGGACCAGCGGCAGGCTGAGATAGTAGCAAACCACCCCAGCCAGCAATCCGGGAAGAATGCCGCCAATCAGGTACGGAAAGAAAACCTCGTCGTAGAAAATTCCCAGCCCGTGCCAGTCAGCCACCCGGTCGGTGAATACTGCAATCAGGTTGTCTTTGAGATCACCGATAGCATTGGCGAACTTCCCCATAAGCCCATGGGTGTCGCCCTCTTCAAACTCGGTGCCCAACAGGAAATGCCCGGTCTGAAGGCAAACCACCCCGATGGGCACATAGGTCAATGGGTTTCCGAAAAACGTACCGCTGAGTGCAGCCAGCATATTGCCGTTGAACAATCGCGCAGCCAGGGCGGCAATGCCAAAATGCAGCCCGTAAAAAGGTGTAAAGGCCGCAAACACTCCAAACCCTACCCCGCGGGCGATGCGTTCAGGTGAATCCGGCAATCGCCGGACGCGGTGTTTCACATAGTGAAAGGCCCGGGTCCAGCCACCACGAGGATAGACGAATTCCGATGCGATCTGGACAGGCGAGCGTCGATCTCGGCGCTTGAATACCACTCCTGATCACCCCTTCTCAGCCAGCCGCAACTGCGGATTTAGCTCTGTCTCTGAAACGTTCAACCGCTGCGACATCGCTTTCGGCCTCAAGCATCAACATCAACGAATGCAACTGCTCAAGGTCGCGCAGTTCTACGTTGACCAGCAGGCGGTAAAAATCCGGTTTGCGATCCACAAATTCTAGGTTCGAGATATTGGCCTTTTTCTCGCCGATCAATGTACAAATGCGACCCAGCACACCTGCGTCATTGCCAATCGTAACATCAATCGTTGCCCCGTAAACAGCCGGGTGAGTTCCCGAGTGCCAGTGCAGATCGACCCAGCGTTTGGGCTCACTCTCGTATTCGCTCAGGCGATCGCAGTCGATTGCATGCACGACAACACCTTTGCCGCGATAAGTGATCCCGACGATCCGTTCACCCGGCAATGGCTGGCAGCAAGGGGCGCGGTCAAACTTCTGCCCCGGCTCAAGACCGATCACGGCCCGGCGCATCGGAATGGCATCACCATCATCCTGCGTCAGTTCCGGGTAGACGGCGCTGACCACATCATGGGCAGTTAGTTCTGCACTGCCCAGGCGCGCCAGCAGCTCATGCCGGTCTTTCAGGCGCAGATGCTTGGCAGCAGTGTCCAGCGCCTTGTCGGTCGCTTTGCGCCCGACATGTTCAAATCCCGATCGCGCGAGTTCTTTGCCCAGCTTGATGAACCGCTCTCGGTCAACCTCGCGCAGGGCGCGACGAATGGCTGTACGGGCTTTGCCGGTGACGGCAATTTCCAACCACGTGACTTGGGGAGTCTGACCGTCAGCTGTTATGATATCCACCGACTGACCGTTTTTGATCCGGGTCCAAAGTGGCACGCGAATACCATCAACCTTGGCCCCTACACAGGCGTGCCCGATGCGCGTGTGGATGGCATAGGCAAAGTCAATCGGCGTCGCACCACGCGGCAGTTTCACCACGTCCCCCTTAGGCGTGAAACAAAAGACCTGGTCCGAATACATCTCGAGCTTGACTGCCTCGAGGAAATCCTCGTGATCCTCTTCGCTGTCGAATTGTTCAGTCAGGTTGGCGATCCACTTAGCCGGGTCGACGGCAAAGGGGTTTTCCGAACGCACGCCATCCCGATAGGACCAGTGCGCGGCCACGCCGGTTTCGGCGACATCATGCATCTGACGGGTGCGGATCTGAACCTCGACCCGCTTGCCGTCACGGCCTGAAACGGTGGTGTGGATCGACCGATAACCGTTCGATTTCGGCTGACTGATATAATCCTTGAACCGCCCCGGCACGGCGCGCCAACGCTGGTGGATCGCGCCAAGGGTTCGATAGCAGTCTTCTTCGCTTTGCGTAATGATGCGGAACCCGTAGATGTCGGACAGACGCGAGAACCCCTGGTCCTTTTCCTGCATTTTACGCCAAATCGAATAGGGTTTCTTGGCACGGCCAAAAACCTCGGCTTCAATCCCGGCCTTTTCAAGTTCGTGCCGCATGTCGCCGGTGATCCGGTGGATCACGTCACCCGTTTCGCGCTGCAGCGTGATGAAGCGGCGGATGATGGACTGGCGCCCTTCAGAGTTGAGAACGCGGAAAGCGAGGTCTTCCAGCTCTTCCCGCATCCATTGCATACCCATACGGCCTGCAAGCGGCGCGTAGATATCCATCGTCTCGCGCGCTTTGACGATCTGCTTTTCGGGCCGCATCGCCTTGATTGTGCGCATATTGTGCAGACGGTCTGCCAGCTTGACCAGAATGACCCGCAAATCCTTGGACATCGCCATGAACAGCTTGCGGAAGTTCTCGGCCTGTTTGGTTTCGCGGCTGGACAGCTGAAGGTTTGTCAGTTTGGTGACCCCATCAACCAGCTTGGCGACTTCTTCGCCAAACAGCTCAGACACTTTGCCGTAATTGGCCTTGGTGTCTTCGATCGTATCGTGCAGCAGCGCCGTGATAATAGTCGCATCATCCAGACGCTGTTCGGTCAGGATGGCGGCAACGGCAACAGGGTGGGTGAAATAGGGCTCGCCAGAATGGCGGAATTGCCCATCATGCATCTGCTTGCCGAACTCATACGCCTTGGCAATGCGGTCTGCATTCGTTTTTGGATTGTAGTTACGGACCAGCGCAATCAGGTCTTCAGCAGAAATCATCCGGTCCGCACCTTCATTTGTGGGGATTACCCCTGGCCTTGAGCCTCCATCAGAGCGCGCAGCAGCTTTTCTTCGGACATGTCGTCATCCGCAGGCTTGTCTGTTTCCGCACCCATCAGCAGCGCCATCTGGTCTTCTTCGGGCTCGTCGACCTCGATTTGGGTCTGGTTGGCCTCAATCAGCCGCTCGCGCAGCTCATCAGCGCTCTGGGTCTCGTCAGCGATCTCACGCAGAGATACAACCGGGTTTTTGTCGTTGTCACGGTCAACGGTGATCGGACCACCGGCGGAAATCTCGCGCGCACGATGGGCGGCAAGCATCACCAGTTCAAACCGGTTCGGAACCTTGTCTACGCAATCTTCAACCGTCACGCGGGCCATGGGGCGCTCTCCGTTACTGAATCCATGTCAGGAAGAGGTTTATCTAAGGGCGAATCCCTGCCTTGACAAGCAGGAAATGCTGCAAATGCACCAATCATAACGGGGTAACTGCCGCAATATCGCCTGAAGGAAGCCCCGCAAGCATTTCCCTGACGGTCTGATCCAGTATTGGATGCCTCCAGTTCGGGGCAACATCCGCCATGGGAACAAGCACAAACGCACGATCCTGTACCCTTGGGTGCGGCAGGATCAACTGATCCGGCGCCTGCTGTTTCTGATCTTCGGGCGGCAGCGATAACCAGCTTTGAAAAACCTCGCGGTCGGGCAGAACCAGATCATCGTAACAGACCAGGTCCAGATCCAACGTCCGCATTCCCCAGCGCTGAATCCTCTCGCGCCCGTAATCATGTTCAATTCCATGCAATATTTGCAGCAACTCAAAGGGTGACCTTTCAGTCTCGATCAACACGGCCGCATTCACATAGTCCGGCCCCGCGCCTGCAGGAAAACAAGGGGTCGCATAAAAGCGGCTTTCTGCCCGAATCAACAGCCCCTGGCGCAAAATCGCGTCAATGGCATGCCGTAGCGTCAGATGGGGCTCAAAACCTCTCACTTTGAGATTTGCACCGAGGGCAAGCACTGCTTTTGAGGTGGTTTTGCGCATCCTACTCCCTATATTCGGCGAATTGCATACTTGCGATACACCATAAAACCCCTAATTATGGAGATATCAATGCGCTGTATTTTCCCAAGACTCACTCACGTAACACGCAGCGCGCTGATTTGTACCGGAAGGACCTATTTATGTTTTATAAAGACGAACGGCTAGCGCTGTTCATCGACGGCTCGAATCTTTATGCAGCCGCAAAAGCACTGGGGTTTGACATTGACTATAAACTGCTGCGCCAGGAATTCATGCGCCGCGGTAAGATGCTCAGAGCTTTCTATTACACAGCGCTACTTGAAAATGACGAGTATTCGCCCATCCGTCCACTGGTTGATTGGCTGCATTACAATGGCTTCACCATGGTTACGAAACCGGCAAAAGAATACACCGACAGCATGGGGCGTCGGAAAGTCAAAGGTAACATGGATATCGAACTGACCGTCGATGCCATGGAGCTTGCACCACGTGTAGACCATATCGTGCTGTTTTCCGGCGACGGAGATTTCCGCCCGCTGATCGCAAGCCTGCAACGTCAGGGGGTACGCGTTTCTGTAGTGTCGACCATCCGCAGCCAGCCACCCATGATCTCGGACGAATTGCGCCGCCAGGCCGACAACTTCATCGAGCTGGAAGATCTCCGCGACGTGATCGGTCGTCCGCCGCGCGAAATGCCGATGGAACCGCGCACCGTTGCCGCAGGCGGGTAGTAACTGGCCCCAAAGCAAACTCGGTTGAAAATTAGCGCGGTCAGGGGAAACCCTGGCCGCGCTTTTTAAACAAAGATCAGGTGCTGAAAACACCTATTGGCTAGCATTGAACCATGTCGGATCAATGACATTGTCCTGACTGGACCATGGCCGTGAAAAGACTTACCTGTGTCGGTAAGGAGAACGCGACATGACCAAGCCCCCCCTGACCCTCTATCTCGCCGCCCCGCGCGGGTTCTGTGCTGGTGTCGACAGGGCCATAAAGATTGTCGAGATGGCGCTGCAGAAATGGGGTGCCCCGGTCTATGTTCGGCACGAGATTGTCCATAACAAATTCGTGGTCGATGGACTGCGTGCCAAAGGTGCGATCTTTGTCGATGAACTGGAAGACTGCCCCGACGATCGGCCAGTGATATTCTCGGCGCACGGGGTTCCCAAATCGGTACCCGCGACGGCGGCGCAGCGCCAGATGGTCTATGTCGACGCCACCTGCCCGCTGGTCTCCAAAGTCCATGTCGAAGCACAGCGCCACGCCGAAGCCGGGCTGCAGATGATCATGATCGGACATAAGGGCCATCCCGAAACTATCGGAACGATGGGACAGCTACCGGAAGGAGAGGTTTTGCTGGTCGAAACGGTTGCAGACGTTGCAGACGTCCAGGTCCGCGACCCTGACAAACTGGCCTTTGTCACTCAGACGACCCTGTCGGTTGACGATACAAAGGATATCATTGCAGCGCTTCGGACCCGGTTTCCATCTATCGTCGGCCCTCACAAAGAAGATATCTGTTACGCCACAACCAACCGGCAAGAAGCAGTCAAGGTTGTGGCCCGGAAGTCCGATGCCCTGCTGGTTGTGGGGGCGCCGAATTCATCTAACTCGCGCCGTTTGGTCGAGGTCGCGGCACGCGCGGGATGCAGCTATGCCCAACTGGTGCAGCGCGCGACCGATATCGATTGGCGCGCCCTCGAAGGTATCTCTTCGGTCGCTCTGACAGCAGGCGCTTCTGCCCCCGAGGTTCTGATCAACGAAGTTATCGATGCGTTCCGCCAGCATTATGATGTGACGGTCGAGATGGTCGAAACAGCGACCGAGAATGTCGAATTCAAAGTCCCGCGCGTCCTGCGCCAACCCGCATGAGCGGCATACCAAGGGCGCCGCTGTTTCTGGGGTTGGCCGGGCTGATCCCCTTCATCTGGGGCGCTCTGACCTATCTGAACGACGATCTGAACGACTGGGGCCGACAGGCACTGGGCGCACGTTTTGTCGGTCCGTATATCCAGTTGTATTATGGGGCGATCATCCTCAGCTTTATGTCCGGCGTGCTGTGGGGGTTTTCCAGTAAAACCTCTGGCAGCAAGGCCGCGACCTGTTATGCGCTGTCCACATTACCCGCCCTGTGGGCCTTTCTGAAAACCGGCAGCGGGCCTGTCAGCACTGGCACAAATCTGATGTGGGGGTTTGGCGGGCTACTGGTGTTAGATGCCATCTTTTCGTATTGGCGGCTAACACCGGTCTGGTGGATGCGGTTGCGCATTTTGCTGACCGCAGTCGTATTGGCCTGCCTTACCGTCGGAGTCTATCTGTGAGCGATCCCAAAACCATCAACGCCTATACCAACAACGTGGCCGAATACCTCAAGGTTCCTCTACCACCGGAGCAGCTGACATCGCGTCAGGAATTTGTCGATGCCGTCGGTAAGGGGCATGTGTTGGATCTGGGCTCGGGCCCCGGGTCAGACAGCGCGTTCTTTCTACGCCAGGGCCTGAGCGTGCATGCGCTGGATGCGACGCCCGCTTTTGTTGACTATGCGCGCGCCAATGGCGTGGACGCGCACCTGGGTACTTTCGACGACGTGACCGAAGTGGCCGCATATGACGGCATCTACGCCAGCTTCTCGCTGCTGCACGCGCCTCGCAAGGATTTCCCACGCCATTTGGCGGCCATCCACCGGGCGCTGAAACCGCAGGGCGTTTTTTTCCTGGGCCTCAAACTGGGCACGGGCGAACATCGCGATCATCTGGATCGCTATTATAGCTACTTCTCGCAGAACGAGATCGAGGAGGCCCTGGCAGATGCCGGCTTTACCATCGACGGGATTAGGACCGGGATCGGCAAAGGTCTGGCGGGTTCTTACGATGGCTTCATTCTGGTGCTGGCCCATGCCTGAACTGTTTGCCTATACTGACGGTGCTTGTTCCGGTAATCCAGGCCCGGGTGGCTGGGGTGTGTTGCTGCGTGCAATGGACGGCGACACCGTCCTGAAACAGCGTGAACTGAGCGGCGGCGAAGCTGAAACCACCAACAACCGAATGGAACTTCTGGCCGCGATCAGCGCGCTTGAAACGCTTGAACGTGCCTCTAAAATCACCGTAATCACTGACAGCGCCTATGTGAAAAACGGCGTCACCGGCTGGATATTCGGTTGGAAAAAGAACGGCTGGAAAACCTCGAACAAAAAACCGGTCAAGAATGTCGACCTGTGGCAACGGCTGGATGAGGCGCAGGTGCGTCATGATGTGACCTGGGAATGGGTCAAGGGCCACGCGGGTCACCCGGAAAACGAAAAAGCCGACGAACTGGCCCGTGCAGGCATGGCCCCGTTCAAACCAACGAAGGCACAGACATGAGCGGTTTGGACCTGCTCGATTATGCCTCGGTTCTGGTTTTTGCGCTGACCGGCGCATTGGTCGCCAGTCGCGCGCAGCTCGATCTTGTAGGGTTTGCCTTTATCGCCTGCCTGACCGCCGTTGGCGGCGGCACGGTGCGTGACCTGCTGTTGGATCGGAATCCGGTGTTCTGGGTTGGCCAGCCCAGCTATGTCCTGATGGCCTGCAGTGCGGCGGTGCTTGTGTTCTTTACAGCCCATCTGGTCGAAAGCCGATATAACTGGCTGGTTTGGTTGGACAGTTTCGCCCTGTCCATCGCGGTCGCTGCCGGCACGGGCGTCGCATTATCCTTGGACCAATCCGGCACGATCGTGGTGTTGATGGGTGTCACCACCGGATGCTTTGGCGGCCTGATGCGGGACGTGGTCTGCAACGAGGTTCCGCTGGTGCTGAAACAGGGTGAGCTTTATGTGTCCTGCGCCCTTGCAGGCTCGGTAGCGGCCGTTATTGCCAACCGGATGGGGTTCGAGGAGCTGACGGTGCTTGCCGCCTGCGCCCTGATCTGCTGGGCATTGCGGGCAGGATCGCTGCTGTTCGGCTGGAAACTGCCCGTCTACAAAAGCCGCCCGCCACGCAGTCGCCCTTGATCAAGGCTTAGCGGCGCTTATACGTCTGCCAGATCCAGATCACCAGAAGCGCGCCCAGCACAGCGCCGATGAACCCGGACAGCCAGCCCATCATCGTGACCAATGCCCGCAGAAGAAATCCACCAACCAAGGCACCAATGATACCGATCAGCATGGTGGTGGGAATATCCGCCTCGATCCGCATCAGGCGGGTGGCCAGAAAACCCGCAGCGGCGCCGATGACGATCAGGGCGATGACGGGCATGTCACTTCCTCCAATGGGTCGGAACGATGATCAGCGCCCCGATCGAGGACAGCACTGCATCCAGACCGGGCGGGCCAAAGCTGATCCCAAACATGATGCGCACGAAATAGAACAGGAATGCACCACCTACGCAGATGATGATCGACTGCAGAATGCCATTATGGGTAAAGCCGGATTTCTCGGACAGATAGCCGACAATCCCAGCAATAACGACAGTCCCCATCAGGATCATGAACATGGTGGCCTACTCCGATGACAGGCGGGTACCAACGGCAATCGGCCACCCCCGCAGAAAAGTTTCCCTATCCTGCGCCCCTTTACCCGCCCGTTGCAAGCGCAGCAGCTTAATCGCGTCATCGTCACAGGCAACCTTCAGTTGGTCGTCAAGAACCTCTCCTGCAACACCCTGCCCCTCGGCCAATTTGGAACCAAGCAGCTTGATCCGCTCCCCATTCATCTCGGTCCAGGCGCCGGGAAAAGGGGACAGGCCACGGATCTGACGGTCAATTTCGACCGCGGGTCTGGCCCAGTCAACACGCGCCTCAGCCTTGTCGATCTTGGCGGCATAGGTCACGCCGTCGTCGGGTTGAGGCTCGGGCGTCAGGTTCGGCAGTTTGGACAGTGCCTCGACGATCAGAGAAGCGCCCATTTCAGACAGCCGGTCATGCAACTGCCCTGTGGTCTCCTGCGCACCAATGTCGGTGGCCCGCCGCAACAGGACTGGCCCGGTATCCAGGCCAGCCTCCATCTGCATGATGCAAATACCAGTCTGCGCATCACCCGCCATGATCGCCCGATGGATCGGCGCGGCCCCGCGCCAGCGCGGCAGCAGGCTCGCGTGAATATTCAGGCATCCCTGCGATGGCGCATCCAGAATCGGTTGTGGCAACAACAGGCCATAGGCCACGACGACAGCCACATCCGCATTCAACGCGGCAAAGGCGTCCTGTTCTTCCGCCAATTTCAATGAGACCGGATGCCGAACGGTCAGTCCCAATGCCTCGGCCCGAGCATGAACGGGGGTTGGACGATCCTTTTTGCCTCTGCCCGCTGGGCGCGGAGGCTGGCAGTAGACGGCGGCAACCTCATGCCCCGCATCAATCAGCGCGTCCAGCACCGGAACCGAGAAATCGGGTGTCCCCATAAAGATCAGCCGCATGCCTACCCCAGCTTTTTAGCTTTGCGCAGCAGAATGTCGCGTTTGACCTTGCTGAGCCTGTCGAAATACATCCGCCCGTTAAGATGGTCGATCTGGTGCTGCACGCTGGTGGCTTCGATCCCGACAAAGTCACGGCGGTCGATGATGCCTTTTTCGTTGAGAAACTTTACCGTCACAGCCCGGGGACGTTTCACCTTGGCCGACACGCCAAGCAAGTTTGGGCTGGCTTCTTCATGCTCGCGCAACTCGACCGATCTGTGCAGGATCTCAGGGTTTGCCAGCCGCACGGCCCGCCCCCGCTCGGTCGAGCCATCGACCACCGCCAGCCGCAGCATGACGCCGATCTGCGGTGCGGCAAGGCCGACGCCGGGCATCGCCTCCATCGTGTCGATCATGTCATCCCAGATGGCACGAACCTCGTCAGTAATTTCGGTGATATCTTCGGCTTTGGTCCGCAGACGCTTATCAGGCCATGGCAGGCAGGTACGAATAGTCATTCGCGCGCCTGCTCGCGTTTCAGCTTTTGCATTTTTCGGGTGATCATCTGGCGTTTCATAGGCTTGAGATAGTCGATGAACAGCTTCCCGTTCAGGTGGTCAATCTCATGCTGGACACAGGTTGCCCAAAGGCCATCGAATGTTTCCCGCTGCGCGTTACCATCACGATCGATCCAAGCCACGTCCACGACCTTTGGGCGTGTGACTTCGGCGAATTGTTCAGGGATCGAAAGACAACCTTCTTCATAGACATTCGTCTCGTCCGACGATGCGACCACTTCGGGGTTGAACATAATCAGCGGGCGTGGAGCCTCGCCCTCTTCCTTGACACAGTCCATAACGATCAGCCGGTCCAGCATCCCAATCTGAGGCGCTGCCAGCCCGATACCAGGCGCATCATACATCGTCTCAAGCATGTCATCAGCCAGCTGGCGCAATTCGTCCGTCAGATCCACTACGGGAGAGCAGATCTTTTTCAGGCGGGGGTCGGGATGGATCAGTATATTGCGTTTCATGAGGTTGATTTAGGCCATCACGCCCTAAGCCGCAACGCCCCCCTTGCACCTGCCGAATTTGCGGCTAGCTTTCATCCGGACAGATGGAGCAGATATGACATTCAACGACCTGATCGACCGCCGCGGCACTAACAGTTCGAAATGGGACAAGCTTGAAAAGCTGTATGGCCTTTCGCCGGATGACAGTCTGGCAATGTGGACAGCCGATTCCGACTATTCTACGGCGCCTTGTGTGATTGACGCTGTGCGTAACGCGGCGGATCACGGTGTTTTCGGATATTCCTGGATGCACCCGGACTACCTGAATTCCGTCCAATGGTGGATGAAGAACCGCCACGGGTGGGAGATCGATTCTGATTGGATTCTGACGTCGCAGGGTCTGGGAAATGCGATTGCGCTCTGCCTCGATGTCTGGACCAGTCCGGGCGACGGAGTGGTCATCTTTACACCCGTCTACCATGAGTTTGCACATAAGGTGAACAAGTCGGGCCGGCGCGTGGTGGAATGCCCCTTGATGCGCGACGGCGACGGCTATGGCCTTGATCTGGAAGACGCGCAATCGCGGCTGGACGGAACCGAGAAGATGCTTTTGTGGTGCTCGCCTCAGAACCCCTCGGGCCGGGTCTGGACGCCAGAGGAATTGCGCGCAGTCGCGGCATTTGCGGAACGGAACAGCCTTATTCTGGTTTCGGACGAGATTCACCACGATCTGGTCTATCCCGGCACGACCTTTGTTCCGATGGATGTCGCCGCGCCGGATGCGCGGCCCTGGACCGTGACACTGACGGCAGCGTCCAAGACTTTCAACATCGCCGGTCAACGGACGGGGAATATGATCATTCCCGACCCGCACCTGCGCGCCGCGATGCGTCGCCGAATCCAGACACTGGATTATGATCCCAGCGCATTGGGAGTCGCAATGATCACCGCTGCCTATTCGACTGAAGGGGCCGCTTGGGTGGATGAACAGATCGCCCATCTTGATAGCAATCGAAAAATCTTTGACGCTGCAATCGCAGAAATCCCTGGCCTGTGGTCAATGCCCCTACAGGCAACCTATTTGGCTTGGATTGATTTCTCGGGCACCGGAATGGACCACGCAGAATTTACCCGACGTCTGCGCGAGGATGCAAAAATCGCCACCTCGCCCGGCCCCGGCTTTGGTGCGGGTGGAGAGACATTCGAGCGGTTCAATCTTGCGACGCAACGCGGGCGTGTCGAAGAGGCCAGCAAACGGCTGAAACACGCGTTTTCCGATCTGCAATAGCGGGATGCCCATCGGCAGACCCGATGGGCAAAAGCCTAGTCCTTGTTTCCAAGCAGCGCGATGGGCGCGTCCGGAGATCGATAGAAATCCAATGGGGCCTTGTCGGAGGCGGCCGTGCTGCGCTTGAATTCATAGCGCATTTCGCCTGCCTCACATTCATCGGCAATGATCAGGCATTGATATAAGTGACGCGCGCCATCGTAGATATCGACCAATCCGCGCAATCGAGGCGTGGTTGCAGCCTCTACGGTGAAGCCATCCTTCCACAATCGGAGAATTTTGTAGGTATTGTCACCCAATTCGACACGAAGTCGGCTGGTTTTCTTCAGACTCGCGATTCGCGCAGCATCCAATTCGGCGCTGATTTCTTTGGAAACATAGGTACTCATATCAAAACTCCCCCGCAGCGGACTCTATTTTGGAACGTAGACTGTAAAAATCCAGTGAAGCCGATCACTCAACGCGGTCGAATCCAAACCTGTTGCACGGAAATCCCATTCCAACCTGTGCGAAAACGCAGGCACAATGCGCGGCGGCTCGCATAGGATCGGTCCCCTTCAAAGCGTATGTTCCGGGAAACCGCATTACGGAGGATCCAAGCATGGGCCTATTGGTCGACGGCAAATGGCATGACACGTGGTATGATACCAAATCCACAGGCGGCGCCTTCAAGCGTAGCGCGGCGCAATTTCGCAACTGGTTGACCGCTGATGGCAGCGCCGGACCCTCGGGCACGGGCGGCTTCAAAGCCGAACCTGACCGGTACCATCTTTATGTCAGCCATGCCTGCCCCTGGGCCCACAGGACACTGATATTCCGCGAACTGAAAGAGCTGTCCGATCTGATCCCGGTTTCGGTCGTACACCCAGACATGCTGAACAAGGGATGGACATTTGCAACCGACGAACACGGGGCGGCGGGCGACGTACTGTACGGAATGGACTATGCCCACCAAATCTATACCAGGGCTGACCTGACCTATTCGGGGCGCGTAACCGTTCCGATCCTGTGGGACAAGGAACAGGAAACCATCGTCTCAAACGAAAGTTCGGAAATCATCCGGATGTTCAACTCGGCCTTTGACGGGATCACCGGGAACACCGATGATTACTGGCCCGAGGCGATGCGTGACGAAATCGAACAGGTCAATGCCCGCGTCTATTCCGACATCAATAACGGGGTCTACAAATCCGGCTTTGCCACCAGCCAGGCGGCATATGACGCAGCCGTTGGCCCGCTCTTTGACACGCTGGACTGGCTCGAAGACCGGCTGTCCACCAGCCGCTATCTGATGGGCGACCGCATCACCGAGGCCGACTGGCGGTTGTTCACCACGCTGATCCGGTTTGATCCGGTCTACCATCTGCATTTCAAATGCAACCGGCGGCGTCTGATCGACTATCCCAACCTGTGGGCCTATACCCTCGAGCTGTACCAGTGGCCGGGTGTTGCGCGGACCGTGAACTTAAACCATATCGTGCGCCACTATCACTACAGCCATGAGAGCATTAACCCGCACCGGATCATCCCGACGAACCCGATCCTGAACTATCTGGAGCCCCACGGGCGCGATCAGCGTCCCGCCGCGTAATGCTCAACCATCGCCGCCAGATCCTCTGGCGGCGTGCCGCTTTGCACATAAGCGCAGGCATTCGGGCTATGGGCAAAGATCGAGCCATCCGAAAAGAAAGTGGTGTTGGTCACGAAAATCACACGAGCTTCGGGCCTGCGATAGCTGGCAAAGTCTGCCACGGCCAAAGCGCTGCCGGTCTCCAGCACCAAATCCAGAACAATGATTTCAAACTCGGCCCCATACAGGGCGAGGATTGCATCCTCCTGACCGGCCACAAGCGTGACATCGGCACCCTGGCGTTCAAGATGCCTTTTCCAAACCCGACCTAAATCGGGGTTACTCTCAACAATCAATACATTCATTCTCAACAACCTCGGCACATTTATGGTGAGTGGTGCCGACCCCTAAGGTTTGTGTTCACGCCAATTCATTAACAAAGTGTTAACCGAGCCGGAGCACGCCCCTGATCACGCGGATTTGCTTGTAAAACTGGCAGAAATCCGCTTGAAACAGGCAAAATTTGGTGATTCCGGCGAGGGGCCCGATGGCGCGCAAAAATAGAGATTTGAATCCGCGGGCCGCTCGGGACCATGGCGGTGGATTGGATGGGGCCATGTCAGTTTATGGCGGTAAGCGAACCGATTGGATCGACCTGTCCACCGGAATCAATCCGGTTCCATACGAAGTTGCCGGGCTCACCCCATCGGATTGGATGGAATTGCCCGACCATGGCGCATTTGAACGGCTGGCCGATGCGGCCCGCAGTTTCTGGTCAGTTCCCAAGGGTGCAGAGATCCTGCCTGCACCCGGCGCATCTGCTCTGATCGCCCGCATTCCTGCGTTGGCTGCAACCGGCCGGGTTCAGATTACCACTCCGACCTATAACGAACATGCCGCCGCCTTTGCCGCGCAGGGCTGGACGCTACAGAACTCGGGCCCAGTTGAGGCGCGCGTGATCGTGCACCCTAACAACCCAGATGGGCGCATCTGGAGCGTGGGCGATGTGGATGCCCCCCTGACGATTATCGACGAGAGCTTTTGCGACGTCGCGCCCGATGCCTCGCTGATCCATCTTGCCGACCGGCCCGGTGTTATCGTGCTAAAAAGCTTTGGCAAGTTCTGGGGGCTGGCGGGGGTACGGCTGGGATTTGCCATCGCACGCCCCGATCTGATCGCACGTTTGAACGATCTGACCGGGCCTTGGGCGGTCTCAGGTCCCGCCTTGCGGATCGGAGAGCAAGCGTTGCGCGACACGGCCTGGGCTGACGAGACCCGCCTGCTTTTGGCGGCCGATGCCGCCCGGATGGATCGGATGGTAACGCAGAAAGGCGCGCAGCTGATCGGCGGCACCAGCCTGTTCCGGCTCTATCAGGTCGACGACGCCAGCGCCTGGCAAGACCGGCTGGCCCGCGCACATATCTGGACTCGTGTATTCCCCTATTCGCAAACCTATCTGCGCCTTGGCCTGCCACCGGCAGATGGCTGGGCGCGGCTTGAGGCGGCCCTGTGAGCACCGCCTTTATCTTAGTCTGCGCCATGTGTCTGGATGCTGCACTGGGCGAGCCGGATTGGCTGTGGTCGCGCGTCCGGCACCCCGCCGTTATGATTGGTAAACTCATCGGGTGGCTTGACGACCGCCTGAACCATTGCTCGTACCGTCGCCTCAAGGGCATAGCTGTTGCCGCGATGCTGGTCGCAGGTGCCGCTGGGCTTGGGGGGCTTCTGTCTTTGCTTGGCCCGATCATCGGCACCATCATCTGCGCTGTGCTGTTGGCACAAAAATCGCTGGTGGAACATGTCCGCGCTGTTGGCGAGGGTTTGCAGACCTCGCTGGTCGATGGGCGCGCGAAGGTCGCTATGATCGTGTCACGCGACACCAAGGACATGACCGAAGCACAGGTCGCCCGATCCGCGATCGAGAGCGCGGCTGAAAACCTCAGCGACGGAGTCATCGCGCCGGCCTTCTGGTTTCTGGTGGGTGGCCTGCCAGGGCTTCTGGTCTACAAGGCGATCAATACTGCCGACAGCATGGTCGGCTATCGCACGGATAAATACCGTGATTTCGGATGGGCAACTGCGCGGTTGGACGATGTCCTGAACCTGATCCCCGCGCGACTGACCTTTCTGTTGATCGTCATCTTGTCAAACCAATGGGCCAGATGGGGCGAGATGGTCGGCGATGCGCGCCGCCATATCTCTCCCAACGCTGGCTGGCCCGAGGCGGCAATGGCACGCGCGCTGAGCGTGGCCCTTGCCGGGCCGCGCAGCTATGACGGGCAGATCAGGGATCTGGCCTGGGTCAACGGCGAAGCCTCGCGCGAAATCGGTGCGCCAGAAATTTTCCGCGCATGTGACATGCTTTGGAGGATATGGGGGCTTGCGCTTGGCCTCGTGTCAGTGTGGGTTGGGGTCAGCTTCATAATCTGACGGACCTGTCCATGCGTTTTCTTTCCGGCCTTGTTGCCGCCGCCTTGTTTGCTTCACCTGCGCTTGCCCAATGTGGCGGGGGTTTCAATTCCTTCGTGAAGGGGTTGAAGGCCGAAGCCGTTCAGCAAGGCTTTGACAAATCCACCGTCAATGCCTTCTTCAAAGGTGTGCAACAAGACAACGCGGTATTGAAAGCCGACCGGGCACAGGGCGTGTTCCAGAAACCGTTCATTGATTTTTCGCGACACCTGATTTCACAAAACCGGATCGACCGGGGTCAGGCCATGTCGCGCAAATACGACGCGGTGTTTGACCGGATCGAGCAACAATATGGTGTCTCGCGCGGGGTGCTGTTGGCATTTTGGGCGTTCGAAACGGATTACGGGGCGTTTCAGGGGGATTTCAACACCCGCAACGCGCTGGTGACGCTGGCGCATGATTGCCGTCGTCCAGAATTGTTCCGGCCTCAGGTGTTCGCTGCGATTGAGCTGTACAGCCGGGGAAATTTCGACCCGGCCCGCACGTCAGGTGCTTGGGCTGGCGAGATAGGAATGGTGCAGATGCTGCCCCGAGACATTCTGGAAAACGGGGTCGATGGCGATGGTGACGGCAAGGTTTCGCTAAAGACCTCTGCGCCCGATGCGCTTATGTCGGGCGCCAAGATGCTGTCGCATCTGGGCTGGCAACCGGGGCAGCCTTGGCTGCAAGAGGTCACCGTACCCGCACGGATGGATTGGTCGCTATCGGGCCCGGGCAAACCGCGTTCGGTTTCTGACTGGCAGGCGATGGGCGTTCAGGCACGCTACGGGTCCCTCACCAACCTGCCCGCCTCGCTGATCCTACCGCAAGGGCATAACGGGCCTGCCTTTCTGGCCTATCCAAATTTTGATGTGTATTTCGAATGGAACCAGAGCTTTGTCTATGTGCTGACCGCAGCCTATTTCGGCACCCGGCTTGAAGGGGCACAGGTCTATGACGCGGGCAACGCGGCCCAAGGCTTATCGGGTGCACAGATGAAGCAGCTGCAAAGCAAGCTGCAGGCGCGCGGCCATAATGTGGGCAAGATCGACGGGATTCTGGGCGCAGGGACCCGCGCGGCTGTCCAGTCAGAGCAAGCACGACTAGGCCTGCCTGCGGATGCCTGGCCAACGGCTGAGTTGTTGAACCGGCTCTAGTCGCTCTTCGATACGGCGATCTAGGCGACTTCGGCGTCCAAAGATCGCCCGTTCGGCTCAAACACATGCATCTGCAGCCTATCGCCGCGTGTTTCGATGGCGGTATTTGCCGGGATCTCGGCCCAATCGCCATTCTTCGCATCCAGCGGCTCAGACGCGATAATGATCCCATCATCGCAGGGCCTGTAATGCAGGCTGGGTGCGAAACGGTCCGAGGCATAGCGCGCAGCAAACAGGCGATCTCCATCGGACCAGCAGGCGGCAAAGCGCATATGGGGTAGGCTTCCTTTAGCGCGGGCAAGCACCTCGACACGGTGCACCGCACGCTCCATCGCGGCGATGGGTTCGGCGTCCAACCCTTCGCCATGGGCAATCAGAAAAATCGCCTCGCTTTCAGTTGCGCCAAGGCGATGATCGTACAGGTGGCTAGGTATCATCCCGTCAAGCTGTTGGCGGATACGGTCATGGCCGCCGGCCTGCCCGTTATGCATAAAGCTCCACTTACCACAGCCAAAGGGATGGCAGTTGTTCCGCGACGTGGCAGTCCCTGTTGAGGCACGTACATGCGCCAGGAACAGGTGCGATTTCGTGTGATGGGTCAACTGTTTCAGGTTGGCATCCGACCAAGCCGGGTTGGTGTCTTTGTAAAAACAAGGCGTTTCGCGCCCGGAATACCAGGCCAACCCAAAACCATCCGCGTTGATCGGCGTTTTGCCAATCAGGGCATTTCTGCTTTGATGCACCAGCGACTGTTCCTGGTCCATAACAAGTTCGTCCAGAAACCGTTTCGCACCCGCCCAAGCCAGAAATCTGCACATCGACCCGCCTCTTTTGATCCGTTGTTGATACGGGAAATTACAACAACGCGGGGTGAGAATTCGCCCCTGATCTCCATCTAATTTTGAAATATTACGATTAAATGACCACCAAAAATCCAAATATTCAGATCAATTTCAACAGTTGCCCGGTTTCTTGAATGTCACTCGGGCCGTACCGGGAAACGCTCTCCCTTTTCCGTGATCAGGATCAGGCGTCCAGCACTCAGGACATAAAGATCACATCGACCGAACCCGTTTCTGTATTGCACGCAGATACTGCCATCCTCCGCGATGGAATAGGTTCCGAACGCGGATTCTCCGCTGGCATAGGTATAGGAATAGGCCCCGCCAGCCGAGTATCGCGACTGCCCGTCATCATAAAAGGTCAGCGTCCGACCCGCCAGCGCCGTCAACTCTTGTTGGGTCAGAGGGACGTCATCGGGCTTGGTCGTCCATTCCGCGGCCCCTAAAGGGGTAGCAGTCAGTAGGGCGATGATCAGGAAACGGGTCATGGCAGCAGCCTAACCCAATTCTTACGAAACCGCTCATAACGTTGCAGTGAGAGGTCAGGCGACCATCTGTTCGGCTTTCTTCAGATCAACCGAGACCAGCTGGCTGACACCCTGTTCTTGCATGGTGACGCCGAACAGACGATCCATCCGCGCCATGGTCACCGCGTGGTGGGTAATGATCAGGAACCGTGTGTCGGTCTGGCGGCACATCTCGTCCAGAAGGTCGCAGAACCGGGTCACGTTGGCATCATCCAGCGGAGCATCGACCTCGTCCAGAACACAGATCGGAGCCGGGTTCGCCAGAAAGACGCCAAAGATCAGGGCCGTCGCGGTCAGGGTCTGTTCACCACCCGAAAGCAGGCTGAGCGTCGACAATTTCTTGCCCGGCGGCTGGCACATGATTTCAAGGCCGGCATCCAGCGGGTCGTCGCTTTCGACCATGACCAGATTGGCCTCGCCACCGCCAAAGAGATGCTTGAACAACATGGCGAAGTTCGAATTCACCTGTTCAAACGCGGTCAGTAGCCGTTCGCGTCCTTCGCGGTTGAGGCTGGAGATGCCGCTGCGCAGCGCTTTGATCGCCTCTTCGAGATCGGCCTTTTCGCCGTTCAGCGTGTCGAATTCTTCCTGAACCTCTTTGCTGTCCTCTTCGGCACGCAGGTTTACCGCGCCCATCGCATCTCGCTGGCGTTTGTGGCGGTTGACCTCGGCCTCAAGAGCATCGGCAGCCGGCATCTGGTCGGGATTCACATCCAGCTGATTCAGCAACTGGTTCGGGGTTAGCTGTTGATCCTCAGCGATACGCTCGGCCGCTGCCGATACGGCCTCTTTGGCGGCATCACAGCGCGCCTCAGCAGCGGCGCGGCTTTCGCGCGCTTCCGAAGCCAAACGTTCCGCTTCGCGCTCAGCCAGCACAATCTCTCGCTGGCGGGACTCGGCGGCAGCCAGCTTGTCGGCGGCTTCGGCCCGGCGGGCTTCGGCAGTTTCGATCAATTCGTTCAACTCTTCACGCGCCTCGGCGATTTCGCCCGGAGCAGCCATCGCTTCGGATAGCTCTTCCTCGGAACTTTCCTTGCGCTCGGCCAGTTCCGAGATCCGCTTTTCGGCGCTGTCCAGGCGGTGCCGCCAACCGCTGAGGTCCTTGGTGACCTCTTGTGTACGGCGGGTACGGGCCTCGCCCTCGCGGCGCAGCTCGTCATGGGACGAGCGGTGAGTCAGCATCGTGATCCGCGCCGCCTCGACCGTCTGTTTGATGTCTTCGACCTGCGCGCGGGCATTGTCGAGATTGCCCAGACCGGTTAAGGCGCCCTCGGCCTCGCGCAGTTGGGCACGGGCGGACATCGCATCCTCTTTGTGGCGATCAACGGCAAGCGCCAGCGTTTCCAGCCTGCCCTGCGCCAGATTGCGATCGGCCTCGGCCCTGCTGAGCAGACGCGCGGTTTCAGCCATGCGCTGATCGGCGGCGCGGCGTGCCTCGCGGGCGCGGCGGTCAGCCTCGGTCACGTCGGCCAGTTGTTGCGACAGCGTCTCGTGCGCTGCGCGGGCCCCGTCGGCTTGCGCCTCAGTCCGGGCCAGTTCCTGTTTCAGTGCCTCAAGTTTGTTGAGCTGTTCAAGCCGCAGGGCGGCCGCACTTGGCGCATCCTCGGCCCAGGCACGGAATCCGTCCCACCGCCACAGATCGCCCGAACGCGACACCAACCTTTGGCCCGGCTTCAACGATGCCTGCAACCGCGCGCCCTGATCCGCATCGACCAAACCAATCTGCGCGATCCGGCGGCTGAGGCGATCAGGTCCGGATACATGCAAGGCCAGCGGCTCGGCCCCATTGGGCAGCGATTGATCGGCATCATAGCCAGCAACCGGAACCCAGCCTGATGGCCCGTCGCCCTCGACCAAGGGTGCCCTCAGATCATCCGCAAGCGCAGCGCCCAATGCCTTTTCATAACCCGGAGCCACACGCAGCATGTCGAGCACCTGCCCGCCTTCTGCGGTATCCCGTTCAACCAGCTTGGCCAGAGCTGTGGTCTCGGCGCGGATCGCACCCAGCTCACCTTCAGCTTCGGATCTTTTCGCACGCGCCTCGGCCTCGCGGCCCTGGGTTTCATTGCGTAACTCGTCAGCGGCGGCCAGTGCCTCTTCGGCGGCTTCAGAGGCCTCGCGAGCCTCTTCTTCACCCTCTTGCGCGGCCTCAAATGCCTCGGCGGCGCGGGTCAGGGCTGTTTTCGCCTCATCCACCGCTGCGCGGGCCTTTTCCTCTTCACCTTCCGACCTGGCCAGCGTTTTGCGGCTGTCGTCGACCAATCGCTGGCCGGACTGGTGGCGCGCAACCAGACGCGCCATATCCTCAGTCTCTTGTGACAAGTGGTC
Source organism: Ruegeria sp. CDSC045 (assembly GCF_059610725.1). NCBI lineage: Bacteria > Pseudomonadati > Pseudomonadota > Alphaproteobacteria > Rhodobacterales > Roseobacteraceae > Ruegeria > Ruegeria sp. CDSC045. Next base: position 123,653 of record NZ_JBXWOE010000010.1, on the reverse strand, counting down.
TTCGCGGTCTTGCAGGACAGTGGCCGCTTCGCGCGCGACCTCGGCGGCCTCGGCGGCTTTTTCGTCGTGGCCATCGGCAGCTTTGGCCAATTCACGAGCTTCCCATTCCAGCCGTTCGATCATCTGCCCCGCATCGCGGTTCAGCCCGGCCTCGCGCTCGATATCGTTGCCAAGCTGCTGAATGCGATTGGTCAATGTCTCAATCGTCTGACGGGCGCGGGTTTCCTGATCCGACAACTGATCCCGCTGCACCTGTTGGCGCTGCAGGACGGCGGCGGCAATGGCCTCTTCCTCGCGCAGGGGCGGCAGGGTTTCTTCGATTTCCGCCCGGCTTGCTACGGCAGAGCGTGCATCAGCTTCGGCGCGCGACGCCTCGGTCAGGCGTTCGCGCAGCTTTTCCTCGGCCTGCTGGCGGGCCATGTCGGCCTCTTTCCAGCGACGATAGAGCAACATGCCTTCGGCTTGGCGCAGCTGCTCTCCGATTTCGCGATAGCGGGCGGCCTGACGCGCCTGACGGGCCAGCTGCGCCAGCTGTCCGCCCAGTTGTTCCAGCACGTCATCCACACGGGTCAGGTTGGCCTCGGTACCCTTCAGCTTCAACTCGGCCTCGTGTCGGCGCTGATAGAGGCCCGAAATTCCGGCCGCCTCTTCCAGAATGCGGCGGCGAGAGCGGGGTTTGGCGTTAATCAGTTCGGCAATGCGGTTCTGTCCGACCAGCGCCGGAGAATGTGCACCCGTTGACGCGTCGGCGAACAACATCTGCACATCACGCGCCCGCACATCCTTGCCATTGGTCTTATAGGCGCTCCCGACATCTCGGGTGATGCGGCGGACAATCTCAAGCTGGTCGCTGTCATTGAAACCCGAGGGCGCGAGCCGCTCGGAGTTGTCCATGGTCAACACAACTTCGGCAAAATTGCGGGCCGGCCGCGTGGCGGCCCCGGCGAAAATCACATCTTCCATCGCGCCACCGCGCATGGATTTGGGTCGGTTTTCCCCCATCACCCAACGCAGAGCTTCCAGCAGATTGGATTTGCCACAACCATTAGGCCCCACAACACCGGTCAACCCATCCGCGATAATCAGATCGGTCGGATCAACAAAGCTTTTGAAGCCGGTGAGTTTGAGTTTGCTAAAGCGCAAAGGCAATGGGTCCCGTGATTCCTATACCTTCGAAGTCTGCGCAACGGATTGGGGGTGAGTCAACGGAGTCGCGCAGGATATGGGATATATGGCCCACTTATCCACAACATCTTGCCTAAATCCGCAAGAAAAGGCGCGATTCAGTAGGCTGCACACTCAAAGACCTGATAGCCGTCGCCGTCACCAAGGTCTTGAAACAGCCCGGTATCAATGCATTCGTAATTCGGGACTGAAACCGCCGTCAGCAGCAACCGCTTGCCCATGGCGCGGTCACAACCCAAAACGCCAACGGTCACAGCCGCGTCGCCCAGGACATCCAGTATCGGGCATCCCGAGACCTGAGCCATCGCCATGGCCGCTCGTTCGCGGATCGGGCCAAGACGCGGAGCGTATTGCGAATTAACCCGAACGGCTTCGGCCAGATCTCCGCGCACGCGAACATCAAATACGCTGCCATTCACAGCGATACGCGTCGCCTGAACATGGCGAAAGTGAGGGGTCCCGGCCGAACATGCTGCCAGCATCAGAAAAGACAAAATCCGGATCATATCCGCATCATTGCCAAAACTGGTTAACAGAACCTTTCCTTCGCTCAGGCCCTAAGTACTATTCCCAAGCGGCGAATACCTTCGCGGATCGTATCCTCATCCGAGTTCGAGAAACTCAACCGGATCGTATTGGCGCCCGAGCCATCTGCGAAAAAGGCCCGACCCGGCACAAAGGCCAGTTTCACTGTGTAGAGCGCACGGGCCAGCAGGTCTGCCCCGTTCACACCAGTAGGCAGAGTCACCCAGATGAACATACCACCCTGGGGATGCGTCCACTGAACGCCATCGGGCATGTTCTGTTGCAGCGCCTCCAGCATAGCATCGCGTCTGGCACCATAGGTCTGGCGCAAAAGCGGGATGTGCGTGTCAAAATGCGCGTGAGCTACCTGCTCAACCGCCATCTGGTTCAACGTGGGCGAATGCAAATCCGCCGCCTGCTTGACCAATACCAGTTGCGAGATAATGGGCTTGGCGGCCACCACCCAGCCAACGCGCAAACCGGGAGACAGCGTTTTCGAGAAGCTACCGCAATAGATCGTACGGCAGGCCTCGATCGACCCTTTTCGCGCCTGTTCTAACGCCAAAACCGGAGGGATGGCATCTCCTTCATAGCGCAGAGCCTGATAGGCGCCGTCCTCAATCACTGCGATATTCAGATCATCGGCAAGATCCAGCAGGTATTCTCGACCACGTAGGTCAACGGTCTCACCGGTTGGATTTGCGAAATCAGGCGACAGATAAGCGAATTTGACCGCGCCCTCGCCTGCGGCTTCGGAATATTCGGCGGCACCTCTATTGCCATTAAGCATAAGACGGTCGAACCGGGGCTCGTAGGCATCAAAGGCGTTGATCGCCCCCAGATAGGTCGGCCAGCCGATCAACGCAGTATCCCCTGGCGACAAATAGAGCTTGCCCAGATAATCCAAGGCCTGTTGCGATCCCGAGGTGATCAGGATGTTATCGACACTACAATCGACACCGATCTCGCGCATATGCTGCACAAGCCATTCGCGCAATGGACCATAGCCCTCGCTGACTGAATATTGCAGCGCCTGCGGCCCAGCATTCAAAGCGGCCTGACAAGCTTGGGCAAAAGCCTCGGTGGGAAACAGGTTTGGGTCTGGGATGCCGCCGGCGAACGAGATGATTCCCGGCTGATCAAGAAGTTTCAACAACTCGCGGATTTCCGATGCTTTCATCCGGGACGCCCGCGTTGCAAACAGATTCTGGGTCATCCTTGGCCTCCTCCTGCCCTGTTGCGACCCACCCTAGGTGCAAATTTTATAATGTCAATATTGCTGACCTAAATTCGACTCCACCCCCCTGCTTGAACCAGGCCCGGATATGTGGTCATATGAATTGACCAATTTCGAAAACGCGCCGCCATGCCCTTCCAAAAGATCCAAACTGAAAAGCTGTCCATTGCGGTGGTCAAACAAATCGAGTTGCTGATTCTGCGCGGGATCCTGCGCCCCGGAGAACGTTTGCCTGCAGAACGGGAACTGGCCGACCGTCTGGGCGTTTCACGCCCCTCACTACGCGAAGCGATTTCTGATCTTCAGCATCAGGGTTTGCTGACAGCCAAGGCGGGGTCAGGAATCTATGTTGCCGAAGTCTTAGGCTCGGCTTTTTCACCGGCTCTGATCCGGTTGTTCAGCAGCCATGACGAGGCGGTTTTCGACTATCTGTCCTTCCGCCGGGACATGGAAGGGCTTGCAGCAGAACGCGCGGCAAGACTGGGGTCGGAAAGCGACCTGAAGGTCGTACAGGCGATCTTTGACAAGATGGAAGCCGCCCATGCCCGCAATGCGGCCGAGGAAGAGGCCCATCTGGATGCGCAGTTCCACATGGCCATCATTGAGGCCAGTCACAACGTGGTCATGCTGCATATGATGCGGTCGATGTTTGACCTGCTACGACAGGGTGTCTTCTACAATCGGCAGATGATGTTCCGGCAGCGTACGACGCGAGACGCCATTCTGGATCAGCACCGGGAAATCAATTCAGCGCTGCAGGCTCGCGACCCTGAGGCGGCGCGCGTTGCAGTCCAGGAGCATCTGGGCTTCGTTCGTATCTGCATGGAAGACCACCAGAAAGCCCTGCGGAACGAAGCCATTGCGCAGCAGCGCCTGGACCATGAGACAGGACAGCACTGATGTTCATTGGGCACCTACCTGGTGCGTATCTGGTCTTTCGCACTGCGACGCCCGGATTGGATAAAGCTGCGTTTGCCGCTGCGATGATTGGTTCCATCGCCCCAGATATCGATTTGCTGTGGTTCTATTTCGTAGACAATCGCAGCCACCACCATCACGAATACCTCACACACCGCCCTCTGCTTTGGCTCGGCATCCTGACGCTCGGCCTGCTGCTGCGGCTAAGATTCCCGCGCGCAGGACTCATTACTGCAGCCTTCGGCGCCGGGGGTCTGGTGCATATGACCTTGGATTCGATTGTTGGCGAAGTGGCATGGGCTTGGCCAATTTTCGAATTCACCCACCCGCTGGTGGTTGTTCAGGCCACGCATTCTCATTGGATTTTGTCTTTTCTAAGCCATTGGACCTTCAAGATCGAAATCGCAATCACTCTCCTGGCGGCCTATGTGTGGTGGACCAGCAGGCGCAAGAAACAGCAGGGCCTTGAGGGTTAAATTCCGTTCAGCCGCCGCTTAAGACTGTGAACCCACAAATTTGGCCGTTTCATTGCCTTCGGGTCCTGACTGTACAGCGACGGAAACAACCCTTCAGCTTCGGTCCGAGAGCGCAATTCCAACGGCGTGTCCAATATCGCCCCGATCAGGTCATCCGACCGGCTCTGCGCCTGACGCTCGACTTCAATCGCCTGAAGCATTTCCGAATGGTAAGCCTCAGCCGCTTCGGACCGCTGGCCCTTGCGGAACCGGAAAGCCCCGACCTGAGCATGCACGGGCACCAAATCGGTATGTCGCGAAAACCGCAGCCATAGCTCTCCGTCGACGGCAAGCTTGAGGTTCTCGTTTAGTTGGCCCCCGACCTGATCCCAAAGGTCACGCCGCCAATAGGTCGATTCCTGCTGAACCCACTGATAGTCCCCGGCAAGCAGTCTTACCCGTGAAACGGGCTTTGGGCGCCGTACAGTCAGGACATTGTCTTCTTCGTCAATGCACGTGACCCGCCCGGTCATCCAATTCATGTTTTTGTTCAACGCAAACAGCGATCCTACCGTGGCAAGGCCGCCGGGAATAAGAACATCGTCCGAATTGATCCAACCCATTACGTCGCCCGTGGCCACTGCAAAGCCTTTGTTTACAGCGTTGGCCTGCCCGGTATCCGGGCCCGAGATGATATGTGAAAACGCATCGCGGTACTTTTCGACCACCTCCATCGAACCATCGGTGCTACCGCCGTCCGACAGGATCAGGTCCAGCTTGGGATATTCCTGCTCAAGCACAGAGAGGATTGTCCGTTCGATGAAATCGACGCAGTTCAGGTTGGGAATAACGACACTGATCGTCGGCAATTCGGTCATAAAGGGCTCTTATCCAGTCCGGTTTCGGCAAATGCCGTCGCACGGGCGCAAAATTGGTTGGAGTGTTTCCGAATATGTAACGCAGACAATCGGTCCCCGGTCAAATCGGGAAGCGGGGTGCGATATTCGCAGCCCAATGTCCGAACCCGGCAGATGTGCTGCCGGGCCGGAATTGTCTTAGTGAAGCTTTTCGTTCACATCCACAATGGATGCGTCGATCAGCTTGTTGGCCTGCGCGGCGGTCATCTGCTTGGCCAGCACAGCATTGGCTGCAGAAATAGCAACGGTGATGGCCTGATCGCGGACTTCCTTGACAGCCGACGCTTCAGCCGAAGCGATCTGATCCTGCGCGGTCGCCAGACGGCGCGCGATGGATTTCTCCAGATCGACCTTGGCTTGCTCAGCTGCCAGAACCGCATCTTCCTTTGCGGCGGCCACGATGGCATCCGCCTGACCCTGAACCTCGCGTTGCTTGCGCTCGTACGAGGCAAGCAGGCTGCGCGCTTCTTCATGCAGGGCGCGAGCTTCGTCCAGTTCGGACTTGATGCCTTCGGCACGCTTATCCAGCGCTCCACCGATCATGCCCGGGACCTTGAAGTAGAACAGGACTGCGATGAAAACGATGAAGCCCAGCAGAACCACAAAGTCGGTGTTGCCAAGCGAGAAAAACGGGCCACTTGCGGCCAGCGCGGGGCTGGCGGCAACAAATGTCAGGATAAGGGCAAGAGTGTTCCGCATGTCACTTATCCTTTTGTCTGCGCGTCAACCGCACCGTTGATGGTTTTGGCATCAGCCTCGCCACCCAGAGCGGTAACCAGTTCTACTGCCGTATCCTTGGCAACGATTTGAATGCTTTCCAGCGCACCTGCACGGATGTCGGCAATAGCCTTTTCCGATTCAGCCGCTTTTGCAGCGATTTCAGCATCTGCCTTGGCAATCGCGTCATCCAGACCAGACTGGATTTCGGCGCGTGCTTCGGCAGCGATACGCTGTGCCTCAGAACGGGCATCGGCCAGCGCCTTGTTATAGGCCTCTTCAGCCTCGACCGCTTTGGCCTTTAGATCTTCGGCCGCAGCCAGGTCATTTGTAATGGTCCCCTGACGTTCCGCCAGGATTGCCGCGATGCGGGGCAGAGCCACGCGGGACAGGACCAGAAAGATGACGACCAGCGTGATGACCAGCCAGAAAATCTGGTTGGGGAACCAATCGAAGCAAAGCTGAGGCATACCAATCGCCGACCCATGAGAGTCAACGCAGGTGCCAGCCACCTCTTCGTATACGGGTTCTGTCGCCATGATGTCCTCCGTCGGAACGTTGTCTTTACAACAGGCGGGCCGCTATGGCTTGGGCCCACCTGCGCGTAAGGATCAGGTTCCGCAGATTAGACGGCGAACATCAGCAGCAGCGAAACTAGGAATGCAAAGATCCCCAGGGCTTCTGCAAATGCGATACCGATGAACAGGGTTGCGGTCTGCGAAGCAGCCGCCGAAGGGTTGCGCAGAGCGCCAGCCAGGAAGTTGCCTGCTACGTTGCCCACCCCGATTGCGGCTGCGCCGGAACCGATTGCTGCCAGGCCTGCGCCGATGTGTGCGAGATCGCCTTCCATGATGTTTCTCCTTACGAATTGGAAGTTTCGATGTTTGGGTATCGGACCTTAGTGCGACGGATGCAGTGCATCCTTCAGATATACACAGGTCAGAATGGTGAATACGTAGGCCTGGATAAAGGCCACTAGGACCTCAAGACCGTACATTGCGGTGATCGCCAGAACGGACACAGGCGAGATCACGGCAATCGCGGCGAAGCCTGCGAAAACCTTGATAACCGCGTGGCCTGCCATGACGTTACCGGCAAGACGAATAGAGTGGCTGACCGGGCGCACGAAATACGAGATCAGCTCGATGATCGCCAGGATCGGGCGCAGCGCCAGCGGCGCGCTGGAGACCCAGAACAGGCCCAGGAACCCGGCGCCGTTCTTGACAAAACCCAGAATGGTCACAGTCAGGAACACGGCCAGCGCCAGTGGGATGGTCACGGCGAAATGCGATGTGGTTGTGAACGAGGTCGGGATCAGACCCAGGAAGTTCGCGGTCACGATGAACATGAACAGGGTCATGACATAAGGGAAGTATTTGACGCCATCCTTGCCGCAGATGTCTTCAAGCATCTTGTAGATAAAGCCATAGGCCAGTTCGGCCACCGACTGCATGCGCGTCGGGACAATGGCGCGCTTGGACGTGCTGAGCACCAGCAGGCCAATCACGGCGAGAATTGCGAAAAACAGCCACAGAGTGACGTTAGTGGGCGTGTACCAAGCAATCGCACCGTCGCCAAAAAGCGGTTTGACGATGAACTGATCCATCGGATGGAAAACCAGGCTGCTGCCTTCTGCTGCGGTGGTCTCGGTTGCCACGTTCAGTCCCTCTCGTCTTCGTCGGCCTTGTCGGCCATCTGTTTCTCTTGCGCCTGTTGTGCGCTGCGGAGCATAACCTTTACCCCGGCGACCAGACCCAGCAATGTGAACAGCACCAGGAAGATCGGGATTGTCCCGAACAGGCTGTCCAGCCCGTATCCGATGCCAAATCCGATCCCCAGACCGGATACCATTTCGATGACCATCCGCCAGGCAAGCTCGCCTCCCGAATAATCGGCGTCCGCACGGGCCTCAGGCTTTGACTTGGCCTTTTTCGCCGCCGTGATCTTAGCCTCAAGCTGCGCCATACGCTGCTTTTGGTCATCATCAGTCACGGGCGTTTCCCTCGTACAGTCTTGGGCACGGTGCTAAGGGGCGGAGAGCGCAGAGTCAACGGCGTTGGCAGCCCGAATTGCCGCACTTTACTCTATTGTTTTTAAAGGTAATTTTTCTGAGTCACCATAGGCGTGATCAGCCCGAACCACAGGAAGCGGGTACAAAGGCACGGAATCCGCATATTCAACCTTTTGGTTGATCTTTGCCCGACACCCCCTGCCAGATACGTCTGATCACGCGCCCGTCGATCAGCAGCAGACCGGCGAAGATCGCTGCCATTCCCAGTAGATGCTCGGGCCGCAGGGTTTCCCCCAGCACCCATGTTCCAAGCACCAGCGCTGAAACAGGCGCAATCAATGTCACTGTCGAGATATTGGTCGGGCCAACTTTGGGCAGCAGCCAGTAGAACGCGATAAAGGCGGCGGATGTCAGCACAAACCCAATCATCGCCAGCGAGGCCCAAGTCTCGGCCCGGGTTATATGGGGTAGTCCTTCTTGCCAAAGCGCCAAGGGCGTGATGGCCAGCGTAGCACCCGTCAATGCAAGGGCGGTCAGAACCACAGGTTGCATATCCCGGAAGGCCCGCGCGATGTTGACTGAGAACGCATAGCAGATCGGTGCGCAAAGTGTCAGAAGGATCGCCCAAAATTCGGACGACGCGCCACCGCCCAGTACAGGCAGGGACAGCACAACGATACCGGTGAAGCCGCAAACCACGCCCAGAGACTTTAACAGGGTGGCACGTTCACTTCCGGGCCAGAAATGCGAAACAATGACGGCAAAGGCCGGTGTCGTTGCATTGACAATCCCTGCCACACCCGAAGCGATATGCTGTTGCCCAAGCGCATAGAACGCAAAGGGCGCGGCATAGCTGAGCGCACCAAATCCCAACAACCCAAACGCACGTGCCAGTGTCAGATTGACTGGCAATCGCGCCCCGATCACATAGACCCAGCACCCGAGCGCCCCAAATGCAACCCGTCCCATCGACACCGAAAGCGGCCCAAGTTCCCGCAGCAAAATGGCATTAAACATGAAGGACATGCCCCAACCGATGCCAAGAATACAAATCACCAGCCAGTATTTTAGTGACATCCCAACCCCCGATACACATGCCGGGGCACAGTGACCTCATACCGAAAATTGTCAAACCGGTTCTTGCGCTTTAGGAAAGGAGTATGTCCAACGATCTCGATACCGTTTTTGCGGCCCTTGCCGACCCCACACGCCGCGCCATCCTTGCGATGCTGCTGGAGGATGACATGGCGGTGACGGATGTCGCCGAACCGTTCGAGATGTCGCTTGCCGCGATTTCAAAACACCTGGTGATCCTGACCAGAGCCGGTTTGATCAGCCAGGAAAAGCGTGGACGGGTGAAGTGGTGCAAGCTGGAGCCTGACGCGCTGCGATCCGCATCCGTCTGGATGCAAGGGTTCGGGCAGTTCGAGCCGGTCAATCTGGACGCGTTCGAACGATTTCTTGAGGTTGAACTGCCCGCAGCCGAGGAATGATCCGCCTACCTGACTACAAAAACAGAGACACTGGCATGTTTCGCCAGATACCCCGCATGGCTCGAGAATATATAGTCGGTAATACGCGGCGCATGGGTGCCGACGACGATAAGGTCAGCTTCGATTTCTTCGGCAGTCCGTGTCAAGTCACCGTCAACTTCGGCAGCGACATCAACCGAATGGATATTACGATACGCCACTTCGGTCCCGCTGCTTTCAGCCAACTGTTTGGCAAAATCACGTAGGTTCTTGTCAATCGCAGCATCTGACTGAACAGGGTCACCCGGTTGGGTGCCGGTGACACTGACCAAAGTAATCTTGGCCCCCTGCCATTCGGCTATAGCTGCTGCAACTTTGGCGGCCTTGCGCACCTCGGGTGGCAGATGAAGATCAACCGGGATCATGATATGACTGTACATGGGACGTTCCTCCTTGGCCTGAAGCATAGAGAAACCAGAGGGTGCCAGGCCTTGATCTGCCTCAACACCCTCGCCCGCTTGGTCAAACATTGAAACGGGCTAGCCTTCCTGACTGTATTCAACACCGGTCACGACCCCCGAAGGGTCCGCCCGACACAACCACGGGGCCTGGGCCCCGGTAACGGAAACCGTCGTGACCGACCCGCCCGGTTCGGTATCGGTGGACAATGCCCGAACATCTCCGGGCCGCGTTCCGGTTTCGGCTGCGACCAGCGCCTCGCAACTGGCTTGTAAATCCGTTTCAGATGACCCGGCACAGGCGCCGCAAACCACCAATATCATTATGGAAAGAACTGGTTTCATGTCGTCCCCTTGGACGTTTAATATTCTGGTCTAGGGCCAAGCCTGACACAATTTGGTCGTTTCACAAGTTCAATCGGCTTGCGGCAAAGGACGCGCGGGTTTGTCCTCCTCGGATTTCAGCAGCAAAACCAGGGCCAGGATCGTCAGACCGGCACCAAAATAGACGACAGGGCCAACCGCCTGCTGCCCCAGAGAGATTTCCCACAGAATGACCCAACTGGGAACCAGATAAGTATAAGCCATCACCTTTGCCGATGGCAGGCGCAGCGTTGAATACTGAACCAGCACGAAACTGGCCGCGGTTGCAAAGACCGAAACATAAATCAAACCCACCCAGACTATCGCTGGCAGGTTCGCCCAGTCGGTAGCACGGATCTCGGACCACCCGTAGATCGTCAGCATTAGGCATCCCGCCAGAAGCGTACCAAAGGTAAACACCACTGCAGGCTCTCCACGGTTCAGCTTGCGTACAAGGGGGGTATACAAAGCATGCGCGACACAGCCCCAGAAATAGATGATTTCCCCCTGCCCGATATCGAACGCCCGCACGGCTTGCCAATCGGCGCGAAAGATCACCCACAGCGCCCCGACTGCCCCAAGGGTCAGTGCAAGCGCCATCCTTGGTGTGGTGATCTGGCGCAACAAGATCCAACCGGCGAATGCGGTCATAACCGGAGTCAGCGTAAAGACCGCTGCCGCGTTGACAGGCGGTGCAGTTTTCAACCCGTAGAACATCAACACGAAATAGGCCGCGAATACTCCGCCCAGAACCAAATAGCGCCACGGGGCTTGTGCCGCGCTGCGCGGCAGGCCGGTGGTCATAAGGGCGGCACCCCCAATCACCACGGATGCGATGCCGAACCGGGCCGCGGTAATGGCTTCGGGCGCGATCTGATTGGCGATCAGTGACCCCAGCGAGAAACTCCCTGCAACCAGGGCCGAAAAAATCAGCATGGCCAGATGGCCACGCGCCTGTTGACTCATTTTGCCCAGCTCTTGGATTGCTCTTTCAGATAGGTCAGAAAGGCCTGCACCTTGGTCGTGCGATGCAGATCCACATGGGTAACAAGCCACAGATCACCAAACCACTCCGGCATCGGGTCGATCACTTCGACCAGATTCGGGTCTCCTGCAGCTGACCAACGTGGCATGAAACCGATACCCGCGCCGGACAGGACCGCCTCGCGGATACAGAAGTTGTTGGTACAACGGAAGGTGATGCGCTCGGCTGGCACGGTCTGGCGCAACCAGCGGGAAAACGGCGCTCGGCTGTTTTCGTCATCGGTACTGATGAAAGAATGATCTGCAAAGTCATCCAGGCTGCCAGGCTTGCCGTGCAGCGCGACATAATCAGTGCTGGCGTATAACCCGACCTCTTGCTTCATAAAGGACTGAACCACGTTGTCGGGCTGATCAGGCGCTGACCCGGCACGTATCGCCACGTGCGCTTCGCCATATTCCAGACGAAACAGCCGATCACCGGTCAGATACCGAACGATCAGTTCCGGGTGCCGTCGCTGAAACTCGGCAAGAACCGGCACCACCAGAGATGCCAGAGAGGACAGCGACGTCACGACCAACTCGCCCGACACGTCATCACCCCGACCCTTCATCCGGCCGATCAGTTGATTGAACTGATCCTCAGTCGCTTGTGCCACACGCAACAGGTCCTCTCCGGCTTCGGTCGGGGTGTAGCCGCGCGCATGGCGCTGGAACAGCTTGACCGCCAGCCGGGCCTCAATTGCATCAATGTGGCGAATGACGGTGGCATGATGCACACCCAGGACCTCCGCCGCGCCACTGACTGTTCCCATACGCGCCACCTGATAGGCGGTTCTTACCTCATCCCAGTTGTCCACTGCGGTTTTCCATTGTGCAAATTCTAACAGACCCTGTTGACTTACCAGAGTTTTGTTCGCTCGCGCAACGCTCATATCGGGCCAAGACACATCCTGTACACCAAAGGAAATTGAACCATGACCAAAACTATCCTGCATATCGACGCATCGGCCCGCCGCGAAGGCTCGACCACTCGTGACCTGTCGGCACGCATCGTCAATCACTTGGGCGCTGACCGCATAATTCGCCGTGACCTTGCCACACCTCTACCGCTGCTGACCGAAGCCTGGGTCAGCGCAAATTTCACCCCTGCCGATCAGCGCAGTGCCATGCAACAGGACCAGTTATCCCTGTCTGACGAGCTGGTAACTGAACTGCAGCAGGCCGATACGCTTGTCATAGGCCTGCCGATCTACAATTTCTCGGTGCCCGCGGCGTTCAAAGCCTGGATCGACCTGATTGCCCGCGTCGGAGTGACCTTTTCGTATTCCGAAAGCGGTCCAAAAGGCCTGTTAGATGGAAAGCGCGCGGTTTTAGCCGTGGCGTCGGGTGGCACAGCTGTCGGGTCTGATGTCGATTTTGCCACCACCTATGCCAAGCATGTACTAGGCTTTATCGGTATTCATGACGTGGAAATCGTCGCCGCCGACCAGTTGGCGCTGGATGCCGAAGGTTCTCTCAGCAATGCACGAAATGCGGTTTCGCAACTGGCAGCCTGATTGACCTTCACCTCAGAAAGCGTCCAGTCTGTCCTGGATACCAAATGGGCAGACTGGACGCACGCAATGAAAAAGATCGGCATTCTGGGCGGCGTGGGCTGGGCCTCGACCGTTGATTATTACCGGGCGATTGCCGAAGGCGCGGGGCGGTTTTTCGCCCAGCGCGGGCATGGATCCCCTCTGCCCATCCCACCCATGACCATCGAGTCCGTGACCCAGGCTAAAACCCGTGCCCTACGCGGCGTCGCTGGCGATGAGGCCAGTTGGACCGGATTTGATGCTGTATTTCGGGAAGCTTTGTTAACTCTTGAAGCCTCTGGCTGTGACTTTGGGATTATCGCCTCGAACACACCCCACGCGCGGCTGCATGCAATCCGACAGGGCGTTACGATGCCCATTCTCAGCATCTTCGATGCAACCGCCGAGGTTACGGCCTCGACAGACGCCACGCGCGCGCTGGTTCTGGGCACCACGGTAACGATGCAGGCGACGCACTATGCCAACAAGCTGGGCGAGATTGGCATCAGCGCAAACGCCCGCCTGCCCGAAAGCGAAATTGCAAAGATGCAAGCGATGATCGACGGTGATTTCTACGGCGGCGCGTCAGAAAGCGCCCGTGCGCGCCTGCTGGCCTTTTGTAACCGGCATGCCGAACCCGGAACCGCAATCCTTCTGGCCTGCACGGAACTGCCGCTGGCCTTTCCCGATCATCTGGACGACCCTGTGTTCGAGGCTGACGGGCATCTGTTCATCAACCCGTCCGCTGCACATGTGGCCGCGGCCCTGGACGAAGCGTTAGTGCCCTGATCAGGGCAGCCAGTTCACCGCGCATGTAATCCGATCGAAGAAGGCCATCAAATCAGCGCGCGATATGGCAACTGTGCGGTCGTTGACCAAGGGATGCATGTTGATCACATCGACCTGTTGTGCGGCAGCATCCATGTAAAAGCGTACATCATTCTGCACCCCGTTGATCATCGCCAGCGGGCTGACAGCCCCAGGGCGGATGCCGAGGTTTTGCAACAGCCGATCCGCCGAGCCAAAGGACAGGCTGCCGACACCCAGCTCGGCGCCCAGCGCCTTGAGGTCGATGTCGCGGCTCTGTTCCAGCGTCACCAGATAGTTCCGCTTTTTCTTATCGCGCAGATAGAGGTTCTTGAGGCGCAGGGTACGCTCACCCGGCACCATGAATTGGTCTTCGACCCCTTTGGCATCCTCGACCGTGCGCAGCGGGATATGTGTGTGCAACCGATAGGACAGCCCCCAGACGTCCAGTTGCGCCAACAGCGCATCCGAGCTGAGCGGCAGTGTATCCTGAAAAGCTGATGATGCGTCCATGGGACCCTCCTAATTTGCTGCGCTCATCGCGCAACGCGCGGGCGAATTCAAGCCACGACAGGTGCTGCCTTCGGTGTTAGCGTGCCGCCATGAAAATTACACGCAACACTCCGAACCAACTGATCCTGTCCGATACGCCATGGTTCATCGGCATCATGCTGGTCTTCTTCATTCTGGCTTTTGTCGGCGCAGGCCTGTTTCTGGCCAGCGAAGGCGGTGAGGGCATCTTGTTCGGCATCTTCTTTGCACTGTTCGGCGGTGGAATGGGCTTTGGAGCATTCTGCGCCTTTGTCCGTCGTGTTCAGGTCATCCTGGACCGAAAGGAAGACCGCATAATGATCCGCAGGCAGTCGGTTTTTGGCTATGATACTGTCGAGCATGTGCTTTCAAACCTATCCCATGCGGAGATTGAAAGCACGATATCTAGAAGCGACAAGGGGTCATCCACCCTCTATCGCCCTGTGCTAATATTGGACAAGGGGATGAGCGCGGGACGTCATCCTATCGTCGAAGCGTTCTCGAACGGTCGTGGTGCGCATCGGCTGGTTGATGCGGTCAATAACTGGCTTCCCGCGCACAAGGTTGACACCGCTAGCCGTTCAGCTTAAATCCCTGCCCAACATCCGGAAGCGTCTGATCTTCCGGTCCCTTGAGTCGTTCAGGGATCGCCCCCCACCAGCGTGTTACGCCCGTGGGGGCAATTGTGCATTTAACCGGTGTTTCTTATCTAAGAGGCGCCACCAGATAACCGGCATAGGAGGCCGAAGGCATGTTTGAAAATCTATCCGAACGCCTCTCTGGCGTCTTTGACCGGCTGACCAAACAGGGTGCGCTGTCTGAAGAGGACGTCAAGACCGCCCTGCGCGAAGTACGGGTTGCCTTGCTTGAGGCTGACGTCTCGCTGCCGGTCGCGCGGGAGTTCGTCAAGAAGGTACAGGATCAGGCCACCGGACAAGCGGTGACCAAGTCGATCACCCCCGGCCAGCAGGTCGTCAAGATCGTGCATGACACGCTCGTTGACGTGCTGCGCGGTGAGGATGATCCCGGTGCGTTGAAAATCGACAACCCGCCTGCCCCGATCTTGATGGTCGGTCTGCAAGGTTCGGGTAAGACTACGACAACCGGTAAGCTTGCCAAACGGTTGAAAGAGAAAGAGGGCAAGAAGGTCCTGATGGCCTCGCTGGATGTTTATCGCCCGGCGGCGATGGATCAGCTGGCCGTTCTGGGCACACAGGTCGGCGTCGATACGCTGCCGATTGTTCCCGGCCAGAAGCCCGTCGACATCGCCAAACGCGCCAAGCAGCAAGCGACGCTGGGTGGCTATGACGTCTATATGCTCGATACCGCGGGCCGTCTGCACATCGACGAAGTGCTGATGAACGAGGTCGAGCAGGTTCGCAACGCGGTCGACCCGCGCGAAACCCTGCTGGTCGTCGACGGTCTGACCGGTCAGGTCGCCGTTGAGGTCGCCGAGGAATTCGAAGCCAAGGTCGGTATCTCGGGCGTGGTTCTGACCCGTATGGATGGCGATGGGCGCGGCGGTGCGGCGCTGTCGATGCGCGCGGTCACCGGCAAACCGATCCGCTTTGTGGGCTTGGGCGAAAAGATGGACGCGCTTGAGACGTTCGAGCCGGACCGGATTGCAGGACGTATTCTGGGAATGGGCGACATCGTTGCCTTGGTCGAAAAGGCCCAGGAAACAATGGAGATCGAACAGACCGAGCGCATGATGAAGCGCATGGTCAAAGGTCAGTTCAACATGAACGACCTGAAGATGCAGCTGGAACAGATGATCCAGATGGGCGGCATGCAAGGCATGATGGGCATGATGCCCGGCATGGGCAAGATGGCCAAACAGGTCGAAGAATCGGGCATGGATGATAAGGTGCTCAAGCGCCAGATCGCCTTGATCCAATCCATGACCAAGCGTGAACGCGCCAACCCGCAACTGCTGCAAGCCAGCCGCAAGAAACGTATCGCGGCGGGTTCCGGTATGGAGGTCAGCGACCTCAACAAGCTGCTCAAGATGCACCGGCAGATGTCGGACATGATGAAGAAGATGGGCAAGATGGGCAAAGGCAAGATGCTGAAACAGGCCATGAAGGGCATGTTTGGCAAAGGCGGCCCCTCGCCAGAAGACATGGCGGCAGGCATGGACCCCAAGGCGCTAGAGCAGGCGGCCAAAGCGATGGGTGGCAAGATGCCCGGAATGGGCGGAGGCATGGCCCTGCCTCCGGGCCTCAGCGGATTTGGCAAAAAGAAGTAAATGACCGCCGCTGCACCTCATATCCCCCGGCTTGAAACCGAACGCCTGATCCTGCGCGCCCCGTGCGAGGACGATTTCAGCGCGCTGGAAGCATTCTTTGCCAGTGACGCATCGAAATTCGTCGGCGGTCCCAAGCGTGCGGATGAGACATGGCGGACACTTGCCCTACTGCTGGGTCACTGGACCCTTCGCGGCTATGGGTATTGGGCGGTAGAGGAAAAAGGCGCCGGCAAATACATCGGCCATGTAGGGCTGTGGTTTCCGCATAGCTGGCCTGAGCCGGAAATCGGCTGGACACTGATGAGCAGCGCAATAGGCAAAGGATACGCGACCGAGGCGGCGCTCGCAGCACGGACATATGCCTATGACGTACTGGGCTGGGATACTGCTATTTCTCTGATCGACCCCGACAATCTGGCGAGCAGAGCCGTGGCCGAACGATTGGGTGCGCGGTTTGACAGCATCTATAAACACCCGGCCTATGGCGAGATGCAGGTTTGGCGGCACCCGGCTCCATCAGACCTTGAGAACGGTGGAGTGGAGGCATACGCATGACGACGTTCTCCATCCCGATCATCGAAACTGAACGCCTTGTTCTGCGGGCCCCGCATGCGGATGACCTGCCTGAGTTGACTGCCTTCTATGCATCCGAGCGCAGCCATATGGTTGGCGGTCCGCGGGATCAGGTGGGCAGCTGGAGCTCTCTGGCAACACGTCTGGGTCACTGGGCGCTGAAAGGCTACGGCCTTTGGCATCTGGCCGAGAAATCCAGCGGTCGCTTTGTTGGCGGGGTTGGCATCATTGATGTACCTGGCTGGGACGAACCCGAACTCGGCTGGACCCTGATGGAACGGGCGGAAGGCAAAGGTCTGGCTTTCGAGGCAGCCCTTGCAGCTCGCGACTATGCTGCACGCCAACAAGGTTTGAATGGCGTCATCAGCTATATCGCGCATGAAAACACGCGCTCTCGTGCCTTGGCCGAGCGTATGGGGGCTAGCTTCGAGCGCGAAGGCGAAGTGATGGGCAAGCCCTGCCAGGTCTGGCGCCATCCCATGCTTGATTTATCCGAACCTGCTTTGACCACCGAAAGGACCGGCCAATGACCAATCCCGTGACTCAGGCTGCCGCGTTGCTCAAGGACCACCGCGAAAGCATCGATCGCTTGGACGCGATTCTGGTTTACACACTGGGCGAGCGGTTCAAGCACACACAAGCCGTTGGCAAACTGAAAGCGGCACACGACCTTCCCCCGTCCGATCCCACGCGCGAAGCTGCGCAGATCGCACGGTTAGAAGACCTGGCGAAAGAGGCCGATCTTGACCCCGATTTCGCCAAGGCTTTTCTGAATTTCATCATTCAGGAAGTCATCCGACACCATAAGAAACACCAGAATTGACCGGGCCGTTCCCGGCACACGCCATCTAAAGGAGATACCACCATGGCAATGAAAATTCGTCTCGCCCGCGGCGGCTCGAAAAAGCGTCCCTTCTACCGCATCGTGGCTGCCGACAGCCGCATGCCGCGCGACGGCCGTTTCATCGAAAAGCTGGGCACCTACAACCCGCTGCTGCCGAAAGACAACGAAGAGCGCGTTAAAATGGACATGGAGCGCATCCAGTACTGGCTGGACCAGGGCGCCCAGCCCACCGACCGGATCGCCCGCATGCTGGAAGCAGCCGGCGCCAAGGAAAAAGCTGAGCGTAGCAACCCCAACAAGGGTACCCCGGGCAAGAAAGCTCAGGAGCGCGCGGAAGAAAAAGCTGCAAAGGCCGCTGAAGCTGCCGAAGCTGCTGCTGCGCCTGCTGAAGAAGCAGCAGCAGAAGAGTAAGCAGGGCGGCGCGTGCGGGATCAGACCTTTACCGACGATTTTCGCGCGCAGTTCGATCTGTTGTTGCGGCTCCGGCGCGACGTGCGCCGGTTTCGCGACGAAGCTGTGAACGAGGCAGTGCTGACGCGCTGCCTCGACGCGTTTCGACTGGCGCCTTCTGTGGGGCTCAGCGAGCCTTGGCGTGTGGTCCGAGTCGAAAGTACCGCCGCGCGTGAGGCTGCGCTTAAGAACTTTCAGGCGGCGAATGCCCAGGCCCTAAAGGGATACTCGGGCGACAATGCGCGGCTCTACAGTCAGCTGAAACTGACGGGAATGCAGGAAGCACCGGTGCAGCTGGCCGTGTTCTGCGACGATTCCACCGACAAGGGGCGCGGTTTGGGTGCAGGTTCGATGCCCGAGATGCGGCGCTATTCCGTGGTCTCGGCAGTCACCCTGTTCTGGCTTGCGTTGCGGGCCGAAGGGATGGGGTTGGGATGGGTGTCTATTCTGGATCCCGAACAAATGGCGCGTGATCTGAATGTGTCGGATAGCTGGCGGTTGATCGGTTACTTCTGTGTCGGATGGCCCGAAGAGCACTCGGAAACCCCCGAGTTGCAGCAATCTGGCTGGGAATTCCGCGACGACAACCTGCTTGTGGAGGTACGATAGACGTATGTTCGGACTATTACGGCTTCCTATCCTGTTGATGATCGCCTTTATTGTGGGCGTGTTTTTCGAACGCTCGAACCAGCGCGAAGCGTGTGAGGCACGCGGGTTATGGCAAGACGGGCTATGTGTGACGGTGGATGGACCAAATGAATGACCTGATCTGCGTAGGAAGTGTTGCGGGCTCATACGGGGTGCGCGGCGAAGTGCGCCTGAAAAGCTATTGCGCGATCCCTGAGGATATCGAAGCCTATTCGCCGCTGACGGATGAACAGGGCGCGGAACGCTATCCGCTGGTCCTGACTCGTCCAATCAAGAATGGCTTTGCCGCCAGATTGGGCGGAGTTGAAACCAAGGAACAGGCAGACGACCTGAAGGGGCTGCGCCTGTTTGCGCGGCGCGATCAGTTGCCTTCGCTACCTGATGACGAGTTCTACCACACAGATCTAATCGGGCTTGCGGTCTATGACACAGGGGGCGCGTTGCTGGGTCAGGTTAAATCTGTCCAGAACCACGGTGCGGCGGACCTGTTGGAATTGCACGGGCCGGGCCTGAATTCCACTGTTTTGCTACCGTTCACACTCGAGTCGGTTCCTACAGTTGATCTGGAACAGGGCCGCATCGTCGCCGACCCGCCCGAAGGGCTGATCTGATGCGTCGGGTCCTGCTGCATCTGGGCCTGCACAAAACTGGCACAACAGCAGCGCAATCCTTCCTCTATGAAAATCGCGAGCTGATTTGGCCGCATTTTGCGCTGGTCCTACCGTATCGCACCCGCAATTCCGGCCTGTCCCGCGCGGCCACCAACCATTCCGTCTATGGAACAGTGGGAACCCTCTCCGAGTTTGGCAGTCAGTTGCGCGAATTTCTGGACAGCCTGGATTTCGGCGACAAGCGGGGACTGATCCTGAGCGAAGAAAACTTCGCCGGCCTCAGGCCCAGCCGCAATATCGACCAAGGCTATGCTGCGGCCCCCGATCTGGCTGCCTGTCTGGTGGATTCAATTCGCCAGCGATTTTCAGGGCAAGAGGTTGAGATCACGATATACCTGTCTCTGCGCCAGCGCGGAGGCTGGTTGCGCAGCCTGTGGGCACATGATCTGGAACGGATGCGACAGGTTTTTGACTTTGAAACCTTTCGCGACAACCTGGACCACCTGCCCCCGCTGCAAGACACCGTCAGCCGCATCAAGGAAAAGCTGCCTTCCGTCTCTGTTACGACTGAATGGCTGGAAGATTTGCAACTGCGACGGCTTGGACCTGGCGACCCCTTTGCCGAATTTATGGACCTGTCGCGTGACAAGGCCAACCTTCTGGTGCCTCCGACCCAGGTCAATACCCGGCTCCCCGAAGACGTCCTGTCCGAGTTGCTGGAACTGAACCGTTCGCGCCTGGACGAAGCGGCTCTGGTTGCGCAAAAGACTGCCGTGATTGAACGCGCGCAGACAGACCTGATTGGTACATCATGACTGATACGTCCCCGAAATCTCATGGTCGCAAGGCGATCCGTCCTACGCTGAAACCGCGCGAACTGCTTACGCCCACGCCCGATTTGCATGGGGTGTGGAAGGCCAAGATCATCACCTTGTTTCCGTCGGCCTTTCCCGGAGTTCTTGGCGAAAGCCTGACTGGAAAAGCCCTGCAAGAAGGGTTGTGGCAGCTGGAAACCGTTGACCTGCGTCAGTTCGGTGTCGGCAAGCATCGCAATGTGGACGACACCCCGGCCGGCGGCGGAGCGGGGATGGTGTTGCGCTCAGATGTATTGGGCGAAGCAATCGAGCACACGATGACCGAGGCGCAAGGAAACTGGCCTCTGATCTACCTTAGCCCGCGCGGTCGCCGCATGGACCAGTGCATGATGCAGAACCTCGCGCGCTGTGATGGCATGACCCTGCTATGTGGGCGGTTTGAAGGTGTTGATGAACGGGTGCTGGAGCATTACGGCGTCCAAGAGGTCTCGCTAGGGGATTTCGTGATGACCGGAGGCGAGATTGCCGCGCAAGCGCTGATCGACGCCACGGTGCGTCTGATCCCCGGCGTTCTGGGCAATCAGGCCTCGGCCGAAGAAGAGAGTTTTTCGTCGGGCCTGCTGGAGCACCCCCAGTACACCCGCCCGGCCGAATGGAAAGGCCGCCCAATCCCCGAGATTTTGATGTCAGGCCATCATGGTCGCATCGCCGAATGGCGTCACGATATGTCCGAACAGATCACCCGCGAACGGCGACCCGATCTGTGGGAGGCCTATCTGGGTGAACAGGAAGAGACGTCTGACTGACATCCCCCGTGTGACATGAGCCCCGCAGCTGAGCGGTCCCGGTTGCAGAATTATTCGGGGGGGAAAAGCGCGAATGCAGGCTTGATCACTTCGTCGTGGGCGACACCATCGAAACCTATGGGGTGCCCAAAGTCTAAGGGCTACCAGATTTCCAGCGCGCCCAGATTTCCGGTGGCCCGTTGAAGACATTGATATCAACCCTCCCCTGAACACCGGGCACCAGCCCGGTGCCGGTGTATTGCCAGAGCCGCCACACCGCTTTGGGATACACATTTCGCGGATGACCGGCGACCGAACGCAACCAGAACTCGGTCTTGGGCAGCCGCCCGATATTCGTATCACCATAGAAATCCACCGTCGTATAGACGATCGGACGGCGCCCATAGTGGCGTTCGAGGATATCCAGGAACCGTTGAGCCTCGGCCCGGACCGTCGCACCATCGGGGCGCAGGGTGCAGGTCTTAGAATGCGGGGTCCACTCCATGTCCAGCACATGTGGCAGATCCGATCCCTTGGGTACGTTCTGGATGAACCAGCGGGCCTGTTCCCGCGCCGACCGGCAGAAATAGTAGTAATGATATGCCCCCCACGGCACGCCCGCAGCCTGCGCACCTTGCCGATGGCTGGCAAACATGGGGTCGGCCACATCGCCCCCTTCGGTCGCTTTGATAAAGACGAAACTAACGCCTGACTGCTTGGCGGTGCGCCAGTCTATCGCTCCTTGCCAGCGCGATACGTCCAGCCCGTGCACCGGGTAATGCCCCGGATGTCTCCCTTCCCATTCGTGGGGGTCTGCATCTGCAAAGGCTGGGAAGATCACAGCGGGCGGCGTAGCATCTGGAAACGACTGGGCCTCGACCAGTTGCGGCGGCGGGCTGCTGCGACCGCAGGACAGGGTCGCAAAGGCTATGACGGCGAGCATCAATGCTGTGCGCATGATCTAATCCTGTATCAAATGACTGCTCTTATAATTACATCCAGTTTGCCTGATCAGCCCCGCAAGGCAATGGTTCTGTTTGCGTGCGGCGGAAACCCACCGTTTTCCCCGCCTTGCGTCGCGATTTAGGCTTGATCCCTGCCCCCGATGCCCGTAAATGACCGCAATCCGGTGCCGCAACTTCGCGACTCCGGTGTTTTGGTTTGCATCATGTCGTGACGCCCAGCTTTCTTCAGCCACGGCGCGGCGGGCAGGCCAGAGACCAAGTGAACATTCGATCTGACCTCTGGCGGGCTGTACGCAGGACCCGGTGAAGACCAAGAGCTCTCAGGCCGTGCCCAAACTTCGTGGACCAACCACGAGCAGATAGGAGAACCTGCGATGGACCTGATCGCACAGCTTGAGGCGGAACAGATTGCCGCCCTGGGGAAAGACATCCCCGATTTCAAAGCCGGTGACACCATTCGTGTCGGCTTTAAAGTGACCGAAGGGTCGCGCACCCGTGTTCAGAACTACGAAGGCGTCTGCATCGCCCGTAAAGGTGGCAACACCATCGCCGGTGCGTTCACCGTGCGCAAGATTTCCTTTGGTGAAGGCGTGGAGCGTGTGTTCCCGCTGTATTCAACCAATATCGACAGCATCACCGTTGTCCGCCGTGGCCGCGTTCGTCGCGCCAAACTGTACTATCTGCGCACTCGTCGCGGTAAATCCGCACGTATCGCAGAGGTCACCAACTACAAGCCCAAAGCTGGCGCCGAAGCGTAAGGAACGGAAAGATGAAAAAAGACATCCATCCCGATTATCACGTCATCGACGTCAAAATGACCGATGGCACCATAGTTCAGATGAAATCCACCTGGGGCTCCGAAGGCGATCAGCTGGCTCTGGAAATCGACCCCTCCGTGCACCCCGCATGGACCGGTGGCGGCGCGCGTCTGATGGACGCCGGTGGCCGTGTGTCGAAGTTCAAAAAGAAATACGAAGGTCTGGGCTTCTAAGCCTGACCCGTTTCGAATGCGAAAGGCCGCCCCTCTGGGCGGCCTTTTTCGTTTTACCCGAAACCTCTGACACCGCCCTGGCAAGAAACGCGTCAGGATCAATCCCTCAGGGTTTCGTCGCGCGTGTCAGATCCGCCGCGCTGTGCACCGGGGGCACAGGGCCGCGCAGCAACATCAACCCCAGCGTCACGCCGATCAGCGCCGCAATCGCCGTCACCATCATGGCGCTGTCAAATGCGTTGTCCTGCAGGTCGCGCAAGGCCTTTGCCAGAGCACTTCCCGATGTTGGATCCATGCCTGCGATCAACTGCTGGATCTGACTGGGCGTTCCGTGGGTCAGCGCATGGGCCAGATCTTCGCGCGGGGTCGAGCCAGCCGGAAGCGCGTCAATCACTTCGGTCAGACCCCGGCGCGAAGTGATGGCCTCGGCCAGGCCGCAGACCACAGCCCCCAGCGTGGCCCCGAAGTATAGACAGGCATTGATCACACCTGACCCCTGCCCTACATGCTCGTCCGGCAAAAGCCGCAACCCAAGACGCGGCAGCAGCGAAAAACAGATGCCAAGGCCAATGCCGACGATCATCAATTTCCACCATATCTGCGCATATTGAGTGGGCACTGTGATCGTGGTCAGCAACAAAAACCCAACCGCCATAGCACTCAGCCCAATCACTACGGGCCACTGAAAGCTGTAGGGCGCCAGAAACCGGGGCGCGATGACCGAGACCGCGAACATGCTCAGGCTCAGCGGCATAATCGCCAGCCCTGCCCCGATGGACGTGTAGCCGAAGGTATCCGGCGATTGGACGAAGGTGTTGAAATAGACGAAAAAGCCAAACAGCATAAAGCCGGTTAGGAACATCCCCGCCGCCGCCATGAAATAGCGTGGATGGAGGAAATAGCGCAGTTCGACCAACGGATCTTCGCTGCGGCGCGAGGCCAGCACCAAGCCGACCAAGGCCAGCATGGCGACACCCAGCGGCACCAGAGTCAACGGTGCTCGCCATCCGCCACTTTCCCCATTGCTCAGGGCAAAGGACAGCGGGCCCAAAAACAGCACAATCGCCACAGCCCCAAGATAATCGAACCGGGCCCCGGCCAGCCGCGTGTTTGGGACATAGTTCCGTTTTCTCACGGTCAACCCGATGAAAAACGCGGTGGTCAGCAGGATCAGATCGGTGGCGAATACGGCTCTCCAACTGATGTAATGGGCGAATGTGCCGCCCAGGATTGGGCCGATCCCGATCGCCAATCCGACGATGGCGCCCCACGCCCCGGTAACGCTGGCGCGTTTCTCTTCCGGAGTGGCGGCGGTCAACAAGGGCAACGACGTGCCAAACAGCGCTGCGGCCCCTGCCCCCTGCGCCCCACGGCCAAACAGCATCATCGCCCCGTCCTGCGCGAACAAGGCCGAGGCAGAGCCTATGGCAAAAACGATCATGCCAACCAGAAACACGCCCAGCTTGCCCGTGATATCACCCAGCCGACTGATAATCGTCACCAGCGTGGCACTGACCACGGTATAGATGGCCATGACCCATTGCAGGTCCGAAGGCGACAGATCGAACTCATTCTTAAGATCAGGCAGGATGGTCGCAACCGCCGTGGAATTGAAGCCAACAACAACCATGCAAATCGCCGTCATGACCAATACAACGCGTGCGCCGACATCAGATGAATTCGTTTGTAACATCAAATACGTCCTAAAATACGTGCAACGACTATGGATCGCCACACCGACAGCTTAGCAGGAATGTGCAAACCGCCTAGCTTTAGATCCAGTAGGACAGCGCCAGTGGCAAAGCGATGATCGTTGTCAGGGTCGAAACCAGTATGAACCCGGCAACATCGGGGCCGTATTCCGGCACATGCTGGTCTATGAACAAATAGGTCGCCACCGATGACGGCATCAAACAGCACAGGATCACCGCGCCGCGCTCAGCGCCTGTAAAGCCGAAGGCCCAGACCAACCCGCTGGCGATTGCAACTGCCATCACCAGGTGCAAAGCGGTCAGCATCACCGCACGCCCAAGGCGGTTGACCCGAAGGCTGGCCAATGTGTGGCCCAATGTCAGCAGCATCAGCGGGATGGAAAGCCCACCCAGGATATCGAATGACTTCGCAACAGGCTGAGGCAGGCTATAGTCGCTGGCCATCAGCACCAGCGATAGGACCACCGCATATATGATCGGCGAGGTGGCGAGCTTTCTGGGCGAAAACTCTTTGGCTGGTATCCACATCCCTGCAGTGAAAATGCTGACAAGAACGACCACTACAAATGCCATCGTATAGGCCATCCCCGCATCGCCTAACGCAAGCAAGGTGATTGGCAATCCGATATTGCCCACATTCCCATGCATCAGAGGCGTCAGAAAGGCCCGCACCGGCAGGCGCATAACCTTCAGCGCCGCAAATCCCAGAACACCAAACCCGGCAATCGCCAAAACCGCAGCGGACATCACGTCCAGAAACGTTCCAACAGCGATCTTTGTGGCCGACAGATGCGAGATGATCAGTGTGGGATATCCAACCCGCGAAACGATCGCGCCAATGACCTTGTTGTCAAAGGGCGTTTTGGTCAACGCCAGTGCATACCCAGCCCCGGCACAGATCAGCACCGGCAACACCACATTCAGTACGTTCAGAAACAGATGCTCCAAGCCATGTCTTTCTCACAGTCCTTAAGCCTGGAGATTGAAACATAGTCCCGGCTTTCGCAAGTCAGCGGCCTGTGGGCAGGCTGAGATTTCCGCAACACCGCCTTTTTATGCCGCCATACATTGTTTCGGGTTCTTCCCTTCCCGCTTTCCACAACATATAGTGGCCTGCAACAACGTGTACGCAAACACGGTGAGACTTGGGAATACAGGCATGGCACATATTATCGTAGTGGGGAACGAGAAGGGCGGCGCGGGCAAATCGACTGTGTCGATGCATGTGGCCACCGCACTCGCCCGCCTGGGTCACAAGGTCAGCACCCTGGATCTGGACCTGCGGCAACGCAGCTTGGGACGGTATTTCGAGAACCGGAATAGCTTTCTGAAAAGCGCGGACCTGACCCTTCCCAGCCCCCGCCACCATGACCTGCCCGAAATTGACGCAAGCACGCTGAAACCCGGCGAGAACATCTATGACCACCGCCTCTCAGCGGCCGTGTCCGAGCTGGAAAGCGATAGCGATTTCATCCTGATCGACTGCCCCGGCTCTCATACCCGCCTCAGCCAGGTGGCGCATTCGCTGGCCGACACGCTGATCACCCCGCTGAACGACAGTTTCATCGACTTTGACCTGTTGGCGCGCATCGATTCAAAGGGTGAGAAAATCCTGGGCCCGTCGGTCTATTCCGAGATGGTCTGGAACGCCCGACAGCTGCGCGCGCAAGCCGGCCTGAAGCCCATCGACTGGGTCGTAGTGCGCAACCGCGTCGGCACCCAACGCATGGTCAACAAGGAAAAGATGCAGCGCGCGATCGAGATGCTGTCGCAGCGGATCGGCTTCCGGGTTGCTTCGGGCTTTTCCGAACGCGTTATTTTCCGAGAGCTGTTCCCGCGCGGGCTGACCCTATTGGACCTCAAGGATATCGGGATCAAACAGCTGAACATTTCGAACATTGCAGCACGTCAGGAATTGCGCGACATGATGAAAGAGCTGAACCTGCCGGGTGTTGAGATCGATTTTTAGAGGCTTTTTACGACGGGTAGACGGACTATACTGCCGCTCACCTGGAAAAACGAAAGTCCGTTTCTGGCAATCGTTTTAGCTTCAGAGCCCTTGTTGGGCCTAAGCTATCACTGCTTTCCAATACTCAGGGTAAACTCGAACGAAACCAAATCCATCGACAGTCAAATTTGCTTCGTATCCACTATTGATCGAAGTGTACCTATAGGTATTCTCGTTCAGCCGCTCATATCGTTGCTTCAGCGGTTTGAATGTCCAGGTTTCATCATCCAACCAAACAGCAGTGAACTCTGCCTGATCTCCAATCCCTAGCTGGAGTCGCTTGATCGCATTCGTGTTCGTGGCCGGTGTAAACCCAAGATCGATGTCGAGCAATTCATCAACAGCATCCACAACTTTGTCATTCGAGGTCCATGTACCATCGTCTTGCTTCACTAAAACAAGATCAACCCTATCTGCCCCAATCCAACGCTGTACGGTGGCGGCGCTACACTCCCATTCGTCATTACAGGTCACGGAATAAGCTATTCTGACAGGAGAATTTTCAACTACGTAGACAGCCATGCCCGAGATTACGCGAGACGTTCCGTTACGGTTAACCGAACAGGCTTCTGTGCCCACGACGTCAATCCGTCGCCACATTGTACTTCGCATCATCGCCTCAACCATCGCTATTGCTTTGCTTGCCCCATAGCGGACATTCATGCGTGTTTCAGCATAGGTCAATCAGGGCTCTCTCCAACCGTTCTCGGCGGCGTGCATGAACGGCTGGGTCAGTGTTGTCAGAAGTCGAACGAGCTAACCGCTGTTCCTTGCGATGATGAAAGCAGTCGAACCCGTTTCGGGACGCCACTTTTGTTCAATTTCGAACCCATGAGCTTGCATACGCTCTACAAGGATTTCTTGCGTCAGGACGCGGATCTTGGGCAATAGGCCGATGGTCCCGAGAGCTGGTATGACGAACTTCTCGAGACCTTCCAGGCAGACCGTCGAGCTGAAGAACAGGCCACCTTCCTTCAAGGAACTGCGAACACGATCCAGTGTCGCGTCAAGATCCAGTACCAAGTGCAGGATCGACATAGCCAGTACGGCATCATAATGTTGACCCTTCGCCGGAATAGGCCAGCACTCGAACGCGCTGACTTCAAAGTTGATGTTCTTGCTGCCCTGCGCGTCGGCTTTTTCCCGGGCGATTGAGATCATTTCGGATGAATAGTCGATGGCGTCGATATGGGCGACTTTTGGGGCGTGAATGAGCGCCGTCGTACCTGTGCCACAACCAAATTCCAGGACACGATCTTGGGGGGACAGGTGTCTTGCAGTGATGTCCAGTTTGTATTCATACGCGGCTTGGTTTTGGACCGGACGGCGGGCATAGGATCTCGCCATCAGATTCCAGAACCGGGTGGGTTTGATGAACATATCTATTCCTATGGTAGGGTGCAGCAGACGCGATGATTTAGCTGGCGTCTTGGATGTCGAAGACTTTTTCGAGGGGCTTGTCGAATACACGAGAAATCAAGATCGCCAGTTCGAGCGTTGGCGAATACTTGGCGTTTTCAATGGCAACGATGGTTTGTCGGGTGACTCCAACCTTTTCGGCGAGTTCTTTTTGCGTCATTTCATCTGCGTCAAAGCGTAGACGTCTAATGTTGTTGGTGATCCTGAGCTTGCCCATGGATCAATACCCCCGCCGATAGCTAGCAAATTTGACAATATCTGCTGACAGGGATCCGAAAGCCATTCCGAAATAGATGATGTTGAAGCCGGTGAGCGCTGATGCGTTGAGAGCCATGGCGACGACAGCTGAGACAAAACCCGCACCCGCGAAGATAATGATGGCGTAGCTGCCACGGCGCTCGAACATCTTGTCACGTTCATCAACGACGAAGCTGGGTTTGGGTTCGTGTGTAACAATCGCAAACCCAATGTTGAACAGTATGGTGCCGATGATGGTGGCCACGACGCCCAAGGGGATCAGCCAGATCACCATGCGGGCCCAGTTGTTTACAGCGTCTGGGCCATCAAACAATCCAGAGGCATTCATATCCAGAAGCCGTGAAACAACAAATGCACTAACGGCGAGGTTCACGAAGATCGAGACGACCGTATTGCGATCTTGGTAGGTCATTTCTGAAATCCCTATTGGACAGTACACTTCTAGTGAGTCGATTATTACTTACATCTTGTATGAAATATTATACCCAGTGTCAAAAATAATGTACTTTACTATCGAAGCGTAGTTGCAGCTTGTGCTCGATGATGGGCATCTACGACTCCAACTGGAGTGCTGCGCGTTTGCGACTGGCCCAAAGGTTGTGTCGCCAACTTTTCGAAGACTAGAACCAGCATTATGCTAGACCCAATTATCCTGCGATCTCAGCAAACATCCGAAAGCCAGAGGTTGTATTACTAGAGAATTGTTTCTTCCGGATCATGTTGACTACCTCAATGCCATCCAGTGTGGCTGAAGCTGATCTAAATGGCTTGAACCCACACATGTGCCGTACGCGTCATCTAAAGTTTGCGACACAACCCCTTCGCTTCAGCAGCGGCAACTTTGGACGATATCGAAGTCCCTCACATAATCCGCAAGGGGCAATTCACACCCGGATTCTGTCCGTTTCGGCAGTTCGCCGAGCTCGCGGCCTAACTCACGAGCGATTGCTGAAACCGCTCGGCAGGTTCAGAACTTTGTAACAGAACCGTTCGAGTGCTCGAAATAGTTAAGAATCACCTGGGTCAAAGGCTGCGAATGCGTGGCAAGAAAGGTATGAGGTTCGTTCTGGGAAATCTCAGGGAAAACCTGAGCCCTAAAATCACGACTCAATTCGACGTTGAATCGCGTCAGCTTCGGATACAAGCTAAGAAAGAGCGCCAACTGTGGTCAGAATCTGCCTCAAACGTGTCCATAAGTGGGGGGAAGCAAGGCAATTTTATGTATCCCCGCTGCAGCCTTGACTAAACTTCCCGGGTACCGCTACGTCATTAAGAAATTATGAAGGTTGTATCAGTTTTTGCGAAACAACCTTGAGTAAAATGAGAATCAATAATCAGAAGTTTGAGGTTAGGAAAATGTTAAATCGGGTCCTGAAAACTACCTCTGGTGCGTTGATGTTGTCCGTCGCGACCATGGCAAACGCTGAAACTGTTCAATTGAACAGTTTAGACGGCGGAATGACTCTGACCGGAGAGCTAATAGATTTTGATGGCGCCAATTACGAACTCCGAACGGTGGTTGGTACAATCACGGTTGACGCTTTCAAAGTTGAATGCATTGGCGAAGCCTGCCCCAGTCGGAACGAAGGTCCGGTCGAATATGGCATTTCTGGTTCTTCTCGCCTGGTCGATGTCTTATTCGCCGATCTTACGACGCAATTCGGTGAGGAGATTGGCGGCACTGCTTTGCGCTCTGAGGAAGAAGGTGTCGATAAGCTACTGCTCCGTAACGAACTAGGCGAGTTTTTGGCCGAAGTCTCCTTGATGGGTGGTGACTCCGCAGACGGGATCAAACAACTGGTCGATGGAAACTCAGCACTGGCAGTGACCACACGCCCTGCTCAACCCGACGAGCTGGCGAGCGCATCGCAGGCTGGACTCGGGGATATCACCACGAGTGAAAACGAGAAAATTTTTGCGCTGGACGGTCTAGTTGTTATTACATCGCAAAGTAACCAACTGCGGGCAGTCGCCGAGCAGGATCTAGCGCGGATATTTTCCGGAGCCATTTCCAACTGGAGCCAGATTGGTGGGCCCGATGCCCCGATCCAGCTTTACATGCGAGTGCCTGAAAGCGGAACTGCTTTGGTTTTCAATGACCTGATCATGAACCCCGTGGGCGCAACATACGCGAGCGATACAAGCTTTTTCGAAACAGACACGGAATTGGCTGCAGCAGTTGCTTCTGATCCGCTTGGTATCGGAATTACCAGCCTCGCAAGTGCTGATGAGGCCAAGGTTCTTGCAATTCGCGGTGTTTGTGGAATTCAGGTTCCAGCGACACCTTTCACCATCAAGACAGAAGAATACCCACTTAGCCGACGCTTGTATGCATATACCGGCAAAACTGCGCCAGCACAGTTGAACCGCTTCATGCAATTCCTCGAAAGCGAAAAGGCGCAAGAGACAATTGATGCTTCGGGCTTTGTGTCACTTGGTGAATCCCTGCAAGGCCCCAATGAGCAGGGACTACGCTATCTTGGCGCAGTAATGCCAACCGATGCAGAGGTTACCCTGAAACAGTTGCAGGAAATGTCGGCTGAGCTGTCCGGTGCCGACCGTAGTTCTATAACCTTTCGGTTTGCATTCGGATCCTCTCGCCTGGATACGCGGGCACAGGACGACATAAGGCGCCTTGCTTCGTTGCTTGCCAAGGAAGAAACCACAAACAAAGAACTTCTTTTGATCGGATACACAGACTCTGTCGGTGCTGGCGGATCCAACCGGTCACTCAGTCAGCAGCGTGCCAAACAAGTTAGCAATGCGTTGCTACAAGCAGCGCCTACCAACAGCCTGGACGGGTTAACCATCCGAACTCTGGGTTATGGTGAGATCTCGCCGCTAAGTTGCAACGACACTGAGAATGGTCGCCGTATCAACCGCCGAGTGGAAGTCTGGTTGCGAGACGTTGTCACCACATCCCAGTAGCGAAGCGCCAACTCAGCTTCGGGACGGGAATACAACGGTCAGTGACCAAGACGATAATTCAATGGAGTAACGTCGTATGAGAATGCTCGCAGTATTGGCCAATGTTTTCCTACTGCAATTGTCAGGGGCGGCTGTCGCGCAGGAAGACCCATACAAAACCGCAGTAGACAGCTGGCTCAATGGTAGCGAGGCCGTAGGCCTGCAAGGTTTGTCGGAAGCTGCCAGTCAGGGGAACACGTCGGCGCAAATGATCCTTGGTCAGATCGATCGCGATACTGTACCTGGAGGATTTTCCGATTACTTGATCAATCATCAGGCACGAGACCAGCTTCTTCGTGCACCGGATCCCGATAAGGGAACCGTAAACTGGTTGCTTGCTCTGAGCAATCCTGCCCTACAAAAACACGGCGAGGCCATCTTTGGATATCGGGTTGGTCGTCAGCCAATCAGCAATGCGATAGCACTGCAAACTCATGGTGAGATTGAAGGCGCCGAGTATGTACTGTGGAATACACTGAATAACGGCCGTTTTGATCTGATCAATTCCATGCCTTCAGAAAACTACGGCCTGTCCGAAGCCGGTTTTCTCAAGTGGATCGAAGCTTATATGGCGCGGGAAAACAAGGCGATCACGATGCGGGCCTTTGTGGAAGAATCCAATCCCAAACGTGTTTCGGGGTTGTTGGGTCTCAAACGACTGGCACGACTGTTGAACCTCAATCAGCATTTTTCCGACGAAGCCAACCAGTTCACAACAGTGATGCTGGGCCGGGGCTCGGACTTGCCTGAAAGTGTCGATTTGGTTCGCTTGAACGAAAGCATTTCCCGCATCAGTGAAACCGATAAATACTTGAACATCGTAAAACGCTACTGCGACTCATGCGAAGGTGAAACAGTGGACTACGATTGCGTGGTTCAGGCTCTGGAAATCATAGGTGGCTACAAGACGCTGATGTCCATCCGCACCCCAGTTGAGGGGTCAATTGACCAGGCTACATTCATGAATTCTAATCGTGCGGTCGAAATCTTCGCGCAGCTGGTAAACAACATGCGCCGCCACTACTCTCGTGGCATTCGATCGTCTTGCATTGCCGCTAATCTGAAAGCCAAGATCTAACATATAGCTAAAACAAGGTTTGATTGAGATTATCACATGTTTGAAGGCGTCGTGAACCTTTGCAAAATAGCTTAACCGTTCAATGGTTCCGGTTCCGGTAAAGCAAAAGTAAAACGTTTGTATGTACTGACTTCCTACGCTGACCAACTTGGATCGAACAGTGTGCATACTGGAAATCACGAAACAAACGGACTCGCGTAAAGAGTGTGTATAACTGAGAAACGTTTTGTGATTGGAAATTGAATAATTCCTGATGTGCAAGGGACGATAACGGACGGGACGAGGCATGGGCAACGTAATGAAACTAGTAACGACTGGTGATGAAGATACGGGTCAGATGATCGGAGCCTCTTCCGCAGACGACCTCCCTGCAGGCGCCCGGTTGTTGCATGGTCAGTACAAAATTGACCACTACCTGAACAGCGGCGGCTTCGGCATTACCTATCTGGCCAATGACAGTCTCAACCGCAAGGTGGTCATCAAAGAGTGTTTTCCAGCCATGTTCGCGCGCCGACAGAATCTGCTGGTGAAGGCTCGTGTGCAAAAACACAAAGAAGATCTTCGCCAGATTGTGCGGCACTTCATCAACGAAGCCCAGCGCCTGGCAACTATGGATCACCCCAATATCGTTGGTGTGCACCAAGTCTTTGAGGACAACGACACCGCCTATATGGCACTGGACTTCGTTGAAGGCCCGGACCTTTTGGACGCAATCGACGACGCTGAAACCCAGCTGGACGAAGCCGATGTCATGTCGATCCTGCGGCAGATTCTGGATGCGGTCGCATTTATGCACAAGCAAGGGATGTTGCATCGGGACATATCGCCTGACAACATTCTGGTCGGACCCAACAAGATACCTGTATTGATTGATTTTGGTGCTGCGCGTGAGCAAAATAGGAAAACAAACCGTGTTTTGTCTGCCTTACGCGCAGTCAAGGATGGCTATTCCCCACAGGAATTTTATGTCACTGACGGCGTGCAAGGGCCGTTTAGCGACCTCTATTCCTTGGCGGCAACATTCTATCATGTGATCACCGGAGAGCGCGCGCCAGACAGCCAGACTCGGGTCTCTGCGATTGCCGAGCAAAAGCCCGATCCATGCAAACCTTTGCAGGGGCGCTTTGATAAGTATGATGACGTCTTTCTCGAAGCGCTCGACAAGGCTATGTCGGCGATGCCAAAGGATCGCTTTCAAACCGCTGATGAGTGGCTCGAGGCGATAGATCACTTGACCGAACCGACCGCCGTTGAACAGGATGTTAGAGTTGCGGTCTCTTCATCCGGCGGAATCAACCGTGTCGCAATAACCGGCGGGCTGCTGGCATTTGGAGTTGTAGGTGCCGTAGTCGGCGTGCTGGCCATCGGAGCATTTTCACCATCCTCCGAGCCACAAGCAACGCAAGAGGACGTTTTGGCTGCCGAAGCTGAAGCCCGCGCCCAAGCTGAGATCGAAGCAGCGGCGACGGCAGAAGCAATCGCAGATGCCACCGCACGGGTCGCAGAAGCCGAGGCACGATTGGCCCAAGCCGAAGCCCGCGCGCAGGCAGAGACCATAGCGCGTGCTGAGGCCGAAGCCGCAGCTCAGGCAGCGGCTCAGGCCGAAGCCGAAGCCCGCGCCAAAGCGGCAACCGAATCGGAAGCTCGTGCACAGGCTGAGGCCGAAGCGGCTGCTCAGGCGGCGGCCCAAGCCGAAGCCGAAGCACGTGCCAAAGCCGCTGTCGAGGCAGAAGCACGCGCGCAAGCCGAGGTTGAAGCGGCCGCCAAAGCCGCGGCAGAGGCAGAAGCTCGCGCGCAGGCCGAAGTCGAAGCGGCAGCCAAAGCCGCAGCAGAAGCGCAAGCCCGAGCACAGGCTGAAATCGAAGCAGTCGCAATGGCGATGGCAGAGGCAGAATCGCGCGCGCAGGCTAACGATGAAGTTGCTGCTAAAGTGAGCACTGGCGATACAGATCAGGCGAATGTCGAAGCTGATACTACCACTCAAATCGTTCAGGATTTAGGGCCGACTTCAGTGAAGTCTGAATGGAAGGTTCTTTTGCCTTTTGTAGCGTCGGCGGATAGTCCCGATACTGTGGAATACGTCGCTAGCGAGGCCCCGGTTTGGGTTCACGCGGGGCTGCGTATTGACTCTGTCAATGGGATTGAAATCAATGATCTGAACTCCATCGCTGCCGTTCTACTTCAATCTGGGGCTACTCCTTCGCAAGAGGGAACCATGGATGTGACCATCGGGCTTTCTAACCCAAGAGACGGTGTCGAAGTGCGGGACGTTACACTGGGTGTCGTACAAGACACGACCTTGTCGAATGGCGTCGTTTTTCAAACTCAATATGCAGAGAATGGAAAATGGGTTACGAGCGTGGCTCATGTCCCAGAAGATGTAGGCCCAGGCACAACTCTGAAACCGAACGACCAGCTGACAGCATATTTTCCGACAGATGAAAATATCGATGGGCAAGATACGATTGCCGATCTTCTGCGAGCAGGTTTGAATGACGGCCAGACTGACTTCAAGTTCACGGTCAGGAGAGGCACTTCTTTGTGGCTGGCGGACTTGCACTACGTGGGCAAGTAATAGAGAGATCATGGCTGAATGCAGTGTGCGAGTTGACCACGCCACATTGAATAGGTGGGTTGCGAAAAAGCATAACACTGGTTCTAGTCTTTCGAAAAGTTTGCGACACAACTGTCTGGGCGTGCGTAACAGACAAAGATAACGAAACCGGTATGTTTCATTTCACCGTATATGGTGAAAGTGAGCCAAAGTTCTCTGAACAAGCCGGTGTTCTGAGCAGGGGTATGGTTACCGACCTAGCAATGAGCAAGCTATGCGGTTCCATTCGCGATTGGCACGAAGTCCTAGCCTGATGTCGGCACATTCATTCACTGAGATCGTGGCTTTGCTAATGCAGCATGAAGGCTGCGCCACGGACGCGGCTTCGAGCCGAGACTACTGTCATTCGATTTGTGACCAAGTATTTACGTCGAGTTTGAATGCTTGGAATTTTGCGGATTATGGTCGTCGAATTGTGGTTTCTCTTTTGAATTTCGAAGTGCGCGGTACTCGATAGGCGATTGTCCGTAGACCCGTTGGAATGCACGATAGAAGTTGGAGCGTGCCAAAAACCCTGATTGAATAGCGATGTTGGCAACGCTTTCATTAGTTTCTGCAAGCAACCGGGCCGCATGAGCCTAACGGAACTCGTTCACGTATTGCGACATGTTGGTTCCTTGAGTTCTGTTGACAGCAGACGACACAGAGCGGACCGGAAGGCTTAGGCGCTTGGCAAGTCGTTGGACAGTTATGTTGGGGTCCAAAAAAAGCTGTTGTTCATCCATCAATGTCTGCAGTCGTTCTAGGACTTTCGCATCTTCAGTATTGGCTACTGGCGCTGCGTATGACACCGCGTTGGCTTTGGAAAACATCACTGGGAGCGTGATTGACGTCGCAAGAAGTAGAAAGATCAACGGAACAGTTCCGTAAGAAATCAGCATTGAGGCATTGGCGCCCTTGTTGAATGCAAAGTCGATTGCGATCGCGCTATCCAAAACCAGTACAAAGACGAGAAATCCAATGCCGCGTAAAAGCCAGTTGGAAAGGGCCTGGGTGACATCGACCCGTGCTTGACTCAGTGCGTCGGGCCCCTTCCGCCAAAGTAAGAAGAGAGCGACGCAATAATACGAATAGCTGGCACTGATTACCCAATCCATACTTCTCAAGTCGCTGGCCAAGAGCAGATACAACCCAATCAAAATGAAAGGCGCACCTAGGTGCATCATGACGATCTTGGCGACGTCGTGCCTTTCGACAGCCATCGATGCAAAGCTCAGATACAGGAGCGGTCCGAGGAACAAGGGCAAACTGCGTTGCAGCGGGATCAACCCCTCGACTCCATAGCCAAATCGCAGACCGACCAACAGGGATGAGAAGGCGCCCAACCCAAAAAAGGCTGAGAACAACATGTTGGCCAGACGAAAGCCCAGATCCAGCCGCCAAGCCAGCATGGTAAGCACACCACAAAGAAATGCTGTCGCCAGCGGCACGGGGAAACTGATCAACCCGGGGCTGTCCATTTGTCCTCTTTCTATCGCGACCTGTCCTCGATCAGGATCAAGGACAGGTATAGGCAGTGCAAAGCATTGTTTCAAATAAACCCACGGCTCAGCTTTGACTTATCTTGAACGATGATCGGAGCTTTTGATGAGACACTCTTCTTACCTTCTTGCTGGGTTCTTAGCTATGTGCGCGGCCGCGGCATTTGCCCAGCCCTATCGGCCAGCAATGACAGAACTCAATGTCGCCGACGTTGAGGGAGAACGCGATCTGTCCGGATTTATTTGGTATCCAACAGATGCAACTGGGCCAGAAACTTACGACTTCGAAAGTGAAGTGTGGGCTGGGACGAAGGTTGTGAAAGGTGCTGCGCCAGTGACCAGCCGGTTCCCACTTGTCGTCTTATCTCATGGTATGTTTGGCAACGCCTACAATCAGGCATGGCTTGCCGGTGCGCTGGCACGGCGCGGATACATCGTGGCCGCCATCAGCCATCCTGGTACGTCAACCTGGTCTCGCGATCCCGATCTAACGCGGCAACTGTGGGAGCGGCCAAAGGACATTTCCCGTGTCATTGACCATGCAACCGGTTCGTCTGATTTTGCGAGGTATGTCGATACAGACAGAATCTATATGGCGGGACACTCACTGGGTGGCTTTACGGCTGTTGCCCTTGCCGGCGCGCAGTACGACGCGGCTGGGTTAAATCGGTTTTGCGACACTCAGCCAGACGAACTGGCTTGTGGCATCCTTTCGGGTTGGAAAATCGCGCAAACACCTGAAGATCGCGCTCAGATGGAAGCTGACCTGTCTGATGCTCGGATCAAGGCATTTGCAGTTTTTGATCTTGGCGGAACACAGAGCTTTTCCGAAGCGAGCCTTCGGAAAATTGACCGGCCGATGTTGGTCTTTGGGGCGCCGATCATGAATTCTGGTCTGACCCTCGACATTGAATCCCGTGCCCTGATTGCCGCCCTACCCACGCAGAATGCACGCTATATCGAGCCCGAGACGCTATCGCATTTTGACTTCCTGGGTCGCTGCAAGCCCGGAGGCTACGAACTGCTCGCAAGAGAAGAACCGGGAGACGAAATCATCTGCTCAAATGGCGGCACAGCGCGTGCTGCCAAGCATGAGATGATCATCGACGCTGTTACGGATTTCTTTTCGAATTCATAACCGTGCGGAGGCGGAATGGTACGGTGAATCCGGCCTTCC
Organism: Ruegeria sp. CDSC045; assembly: GCF_059610725.1. NCBI lineage: Bacteria > Pseudomonadati > Pseudomonadota > Alphaproteobacteria > Rhodobacterales > Roseobacteraceae > Ruegeria > Ruegeria sp. CDSC045. The sequence continues at coordinate 85,855 of NZ_JBXWOE010000010.1, read as the reverse complement.
GCCTTCGCCTCCTATCATGATCGCATAAACCAGTTTAGGCGACACCACCGTCGACAACTTGCTCGGGATATAGCTCCGCCCAATCTGACAAAAACTCGAACACGGCATCTTGGCTTGCCAGATCTATGGCACGGCGCGGAAGAGCGACGCCTTCCCGCAATGCCAGACACAGGCACCGAGTATAGTCGCGGTCTAATCTCTGCGGGCAGTTCTCTGACCCATGAATAACTGTGGACAGAAGTGTTCCTCCATAGCCGTTCACATGTGTCAGGTCTGGCTTTAACGACAGAAGGTACTCCATGACGTCTGGCAAGCCCTCCCATCCGGCAACCTGCACCGGTGTCAATCCTTCGGTATCTGGACGGTCATATTCAACTCCTACGGCGACCAGTCGTCGAACGTGATCCAGTTTTCCCGGGATGTGCAATATCATTCGAATGATATTGCGGTAAGCGTCAGGTATCTTGTCTGGGTCAAGGTTGCATGGCGGCTGAACGCCATCGGCAACGGCACTCAATGTAGTTTCGATTTCACTCAAGGTCGTATCTGCGCCGCCCTCTTCGAGCATCCTCGCCAAACTGACATTTCCAAATACCCGCGCATAAGCATAGGGCGTAGTGTTTTCAAAGGGCCGATTCAGATCGGCTCCATTTTCAAGAAGAAGCTCGACCATATCTGGCGTGGCCATCCTTCGCGCCGCCTGGTGTAGCGCAGGGACGACCCACGGTGCCTCGCCGCCAACATGCGTCCCGTCAAATTCATCTACTTTAGCCCCGTGGTCGAGAAGCATCTGAACCGCCGTTGTGTCATGGAAGTCCATCGCGCGCAGCAATGCGTTTGTCCCCTTCGGGTCGGCGCCATGATCCAGAAGCAGTTGCAATCCCTTATGATGACCCAGCTCGGTTGAGTGATAAAGGCTCTCGCCGTCGTTCGGATTTGCGCCGTTCTCCAGCAGCCATTGCCCAAGAACCATATTGTCCGAATGGCCTATGGCGAAGTAGAGCGGTGATAGCTTGTAGTCGTTGCCATGGTAGACCGGCGCACCAAGATCAACATCAGCACCGGATTCCAAAAGGGCATTTGCGATATCAAGCATGTCATTGGCCAGCCCGGATGCGCGATGAATCCACTTGGACCGGGCGAGGATCGTCAAAGGCGGCGCCAGATCGCCAATAAGCTCGGTCGCCAGTTTCGGCGTTTGGTTGAGAAATTCCAACACATCCGACTTACGATAAAGGGCCAGACACAGCCCGAAATCTCCGTCAGCCAGATCGGGCGCGTCAGCCAGAAGTTGATCAACAGCCGTAAAATGACCCTGAGCGAGAGCCAGTTTCAAGCGCTGCCGTTTGGCGGCTTTGTCCATGCCTAGTAGTTCGGCTGCGAACTTTAAGGCAGGCCAGGTCGGAAAACTGTTCTCGCACGCAATTACGTGCAAATAGTCCGAGTGCCTGAGTGCTGTTGCCTCCGGTCGAGGTGGATAGTTTGCGATGCGTTGACGGGCGCGTAATTCGCCTGCTTCATAGGCTTTGCGAAGTGCTTTGGCATCGCGGCGCAATTGGTCCAGGGATTTTGTCATCGGTGTCCTCACTTTTGGCTCGATGGTCCGCTGAATCCGAGCATGAGACATACCGAAATAAGGCTGTCGTATTGTTGATAGAGATGCCGATGACAGCTTTCCGCGGACCTGGAGGCTTTCCCTAGAAGCATTCTTATCATAACCATCCGAAGCAGCACCCGCAAGATCGGCTTGAGTGGATGACACTGATGCGAATGACCGCAAAACGAAGGCCGCGGCCTGCAACGAGACCCAAGAAACAGATGCTGCACTCTGCACGAAGGTCGGTAATGTGCACACAGTTGCCAATTAGGAACTGTTGTTCATCTCGTTCTGAACCACGTCGGCGTCTGAATGCTCGCAGGGCCAGTTAACGAGTCATTTACGCCTTAGACTTCACTTCACACCAACGAAAAACAAATCCTTACAAATTTTTAAGATGTCTGAAAGGTCAGTTAAAACTCCCGGTATTCTACGGACAGCTTAGTTGATTAGTAACGAGGCGATGGTCTTGTGCTGAGTTCTGTTTTACCCGTTTTGGCTGGCGTTCTTTTTGAAATTGGGCATCTGTGGCCGGCATTCTTTCTGGGCCCCGAAAGTGTTTTGGCTTTTTCAACCAACACTGCCCAATACTTAGTCTTTGCCTGCATTGCAGCACTGGTTTTTTTTGCACAGAGGCCACAATCTCTCTCGCAACCTAAGTACATCAGTTCTGAAAGTGACATCTGATCCCAAGTGTCACAACCATCGGAGGACCAACGCCCTCCCTGGTTTGGATGACAGATTAATTGATCAGCTGTTTCTTCATGCCCAAGCAGTTCGAAGTGACAGACATACAGGTCGACATTGTACCTCCACAATAACAGCGAGAATTGGATAGAAAATGTCGAAATCCAAAGGTGACGCCACCTCTGTGCTGGCCAGATTTAACGAAAGATTTGGCCTGATTCAAAGACAGTCATCACCATTCCGCCCGCAAACAACAAAGCCCGCCCGGACAATCGTGCATTTGGTGCAGGTCAGACCAACTATTCCAAGGCCAAAAAGGAGCCAAACATGTCATTGGACATTTCTAAACTAAGTGAAATCAAAGGTCTTCTGGGGGCGTGCCTCGTCGACAGCGATACCGGTCTTGTTTTAGGCACAGAGGGCGGTTCCAAGTTTGATCTTGATACCGCAGGCGCCGCGAATGTTGAAGTTGTCCGCGCTAAGCTGCAGGCAATCGAAGCTTTGAAACTCAACGATACCATCGAAGACATTCTGATTACACTTGGCAAACAGTTTCATCTGGTTCGCCCACTGGACAAAAACCCAAACATTTTTGTGTATGTCGCGTTGGACAAGAAGGCCGCCAATCTGGGTCTCATCTCGACAAACTGACGGCTTTGATGTCAACGACTCGATCAGCCGCTGCAGCAATTGCGCATGATCTGAAAAGCCCGCTCACTCATGCTTATATAGCACTTCAGAAAGCGAAGGATTCTCTACAATCGGAAGGTCGATCCTTAGAACCGATTGACCAAATTCAATCTGAACTTGATCGTCTCAAATGGACCTTCGAAACAGTTTTGAGGATCGACCGTATTGAAGAAGGAGGCGGCCCCAAAGCGTTCAGCTATCTGGATTTAAATAGATTGGGTAGAGAAACAGTTGAAAACATTATTCCACTTGCGGAGGTTGAGGACCAAAGTCTTATTTTTGTGGATAACCAATCAGGGCGTACACTAATCGAAGGTGATGAAGGTATGTTGAAACAGCTCTGTGCAAACCTTCTGCAGAACTCAATTGATCATTGTCCGGATCATTCCAGGATTCTCCTGACTGTTGAACAAGAAGAAAGCACCATTACGCTCTCGGTTGTTGACGATGGCCCTGGTGTTCCCGAAAACACACTGGGCAAGCTATTTGTTCCTTTCTATAAGCTAGAAAGTGAACGAACCAGTGTTGGGAATGGATTGGGTTTGGCGCTGGTGAAGGCTATAGCAGATCATCATTCGGCGCTCTTAGAGGCTACAAACAACTTACCTGGGTTGACTGTTTCAATCAAATTCGAAATTGCATAGCGGCTTTAATTGAGATCCTGGCTCACACAGATGTAAAGCGTCTTGTTGGCATTGGTCGGCATGCTGAATTCTCTTACACAAAGTGGGCAAGAAAGTTTCTTGAGTGTTTTCTTCTCAAATCCTGAGATCGCTCAAGAGCCGGAGCAAAGCTATTCAACCTTGCGCAATATCTAGGCCTCTTTAATGGAGGTACATCTTCGACTGATCCACAAACGAAGTATTCAGCTCATGCGGTAACCGACGTTTCTGAGGGTCACGATCCTCTGACCATCTGCACCGATCTTGCGCCTGAGGCGCCCGACATAGACATCTACAACATTGGTCAATGGATCTTCATTCATTCCCCAAACTGAATTCAGAATCCGCTCTCTTGATAATACGCGCCCAACATTGGTCAAAAACAAAAGGAGAAGGTCGCGCTCTTTTTTCGACAGCTGGATTTCTTGACCTTCGACAGCGACCTGAAGGGATTGCTTGTCAAATGTAAGTGCTCCGCATGTAATCACCGTGTTGCTGAGATTATTTGCATAGCTGTTGGCGCGGCGGTGCAACGCTTCTATCCGAGCGATGAGTTCGTCGAAATCAAAGGGTTTAGGAAGATAGTCGTCTGCACCAATCTTCAATCCTTCTACCCGTTCCTCAGGGCTATCCAAGGCGGTCAACATCAGGATAGGGATCTTTGTCTTTCGGGCACGTAGCTTGCGACAAACATCTTGTCCCTGAATTCCCGGCAACATCAGATCCAACAAGATAATATCATAATTGCCGGATGCTACGTGCTCCAAAGCATCTTCCCCGCTTGGTGCATGATCTATGGACCAACCTTCAGCAGACAATCCGCGGCGTATGAAGTCAGCTACGCGTGTTTCATCCTCGACAAGTAGAATATTCATAGTGTGCCTCAGTTTTCTCTCTGTCTGAAACCATGTATGGCAAAGCTGCGTGAGGTTTTATGGTTTTGCAATTTGCTTCTGAAACAGACAGGCATTAGTCCGTTTCTCGTCGAACATCGGTTTGTACAATTTTCATTAGGGGTTCTTTGGGCAGCGTTATAATGATCTTCAACCCGCCCTCCTGGCGATCTTGAAGGTCAACGGTCCCTCCATGGGCTTCGACAATCGATTTAACGACTGGAAGCCCCAGACCGCTTCCCTCGATCCCCTGCCCCGAGGCGTTTGAGCCCCGAAAGAACCGGTCGAATGCCTGGGATTTTTCCGCTGCGCTCAGGCCGGGACCGTCGTCTTCGATTGTAATCGAGCAAGACGCGAGCCCTTCTTCCAGTATTGCGCTGATTGTTGGGCCTCCATATCGTCGTGCATTTTGCAACAACGCGAGTATTGACTGGCGAAGCCGAACCTCATCGACCGAAGCCTTCACCATACATTCTGGGCTTTCGACCTGCACCGGATCAGGGAACATCGCCACGGCATCTCGTACCACTTTTCGTAGATCCGTTTTCTTGCGATCCAGCCTAAGTTGACCCGCCTCGAACCGAGCGACGGTTAGCATGTCATCAACGATTTGATTGGTATGCTTTGCGGAATCCCGAATGCGGGCGAGTGAGTCGGAAGTATCCTCTGACAATGTGTCTGATGTCCTTAAAGTAACGTCGGCCTCTCCAAGGATAATTGCCAGTGGCGTTCGCAACTCGTGACTTATATCGGCCATCAATCGTTTGCGGTTCTCTTCCCCCATTTCAAGTTTGTCGATGAGTTGTTGAAGCTCGAACGTTCTGGCAGCAACCGTTTCTTCAAGTTGCCTCTTTTGCTCGGCGCGACTTGCTTCTCGGGCAGCCAAGCCTTCCGCCATGCTATTCAGAACAGTGCCTAATTCCCTGAATTCACGGCTACCACCAAGATCTACGGGCTTCGAATAATCGGCTCTTCGCAGGCGCCCAACGCCGTCTGCAAGCAACGTAAGTGGTTTTCTGATTTGGCGGTTGAACGATACAAGGGCCACCAGCAACACACCTATGGCCGCAAGAACGATCACGTAAACCAATCGTTCATTCCATTCACGAAAGGCTGCTGCTTCGGCCAAAACTTCTTCAACCTCTTCCACTTCCTCATCAAGCGCGGCCTGAATTTTTTGATCCAGTTCGTCATCAATGTCCCCGTCCAGCAGGGCGGCCAGACGCTCGATCCGCACAAATGTCTCAATCGGGCTACCAGCCTCTGAAAGGTTCGCGATGGCTGCATTGACAGCTTCTATATCGTCTTCAATCTCATCGAGAAGCTCCAGTTCTTCGAACTCCTCTTCGCCGACCATCTGAATTTCCCGGGCAATGGTCTTTCGGATTGCATCCAAAGTCTGGGCGATTTTCTCCTGCAGCTCTGTCTCGCTGATCCCATCATCCCGATCGCCAATAAGAAGTGCGTCACCGTGTTGCTTGAACAGACGGTATAGGTCCGCCTCAAGCCTCAGATGCAGGCCATATGACTCATGGGCCAAGGAAATTCGGGCATCCCACCATCGGGTTTTTTCGAGACTGTATAGGGTCAGGCCCGCTAACCCACCCAAAAAACCGATCAGTACAGCGGCATAAATCCCAAATAGAGTAGATGAACGCATATCAAATAACCCTTGAATTCTGTTCTAAACTAAGCGGGATGGCGTGTTCGGCCAAAATGATGGTGGCCGACGAAAACTCCTGCAGAGTTTCGAGCAATTCAACCGTGTGATGCCAGCATGACATCCACCTGACTGACGCGATGATGACGACATCAGCTTTGCCGAGAACAGCGCGCACGAGATCCAATTGCAGAGTCTGGAGTGGCAAAAGACCTTTACCGTTCTCCGCCAACCGTTGATCTAGGCCGCGGGGCGCCGCGAGGAGATCGGACAGCCCAAAAACTCGCATAACTGTTGCTATCCTCAGATCGCTCGGTCGTCTCCGACAGCTCAGCGTTGCGGATCGTCGCAAACTTCCCTGAAGTCCAACATGGTTGTCTCCGATAAAGGCGATCTTCGGGGTACTAACTCCCCCACCATAACAGACATCAATGCCATCGTTTGCGTCTAGCCCGGCGATGATACGCGCGAGGCTGTTTGCATGTATATCTGTTAATTTGGAAACTGATCCCGGCGGAGCCACAAATGAGATAGGCTCCTGATCAAGCTCTCCGGCCACCTTGATGGTAATCGGATCGTTTTGGTTTATTGCAGATCTGGTCACTTCTGGTTCCGAAAGCAGCATCTCGGCTTTTTCACGGGCGACCCTCCACGCGCAATATTGGTCCCACGCCTCAGCCAGATTTTGTAACGGAAGGGCAATCAACGCCAATACCGACAGGCAAGCTGCAACTGTCGACGGAGCAATGGCGTACCGACTGGCCTGCCAAAGCATCAGCAGAGCGGTTAACGCCACACCCAGCTGCAAGACCGCCTGCAGGCTGGTTGTTCTACCGCGACGTGCCAGCGCATCACTGCGCAAACATGCGCCCTGTTTGTCAAGCTTGCGCAGTTCACGGTCGGTTCGACCCATCTGGTCTAATTCAGGTGCGATAGAAATGCGTTCAATCATGGAAATAGCAATGTTGGCTCGATTTCGACGAAGTTTTTGATGGCGCCGAACGAGATGCCAGGCCAGCAACCCCATTGCGACCAGTGCAACACTCAGCGAGGCGATACCATTGATCGCAAGCATAGGGTCGAGAAAATAGAGAATGGATACCGCGCCAGGGATCACAATCATTGCAGACCATGCATCCGGCAATCCGCGACCAAACCAAAGTCGCGCTGCAGATAAGTCACCGACAAACCTTAGGGACAACGCTCCAACTCGGCGTTTTTCATGTCGGGACTTTGGAAGTCGCGCAATCTGTCGATAAAGCGTCCGGCGCAGTGAAATTGTGTAACTCTGGCCAAGCGCTTCTGCCCGATATCGTGAAAAGAAGAGACATGCTGCTGCGACGGTACCGGAGACCCCCAGTTGCAAGACAGTATTTGTTGCAAGTACATCCCCGGCGTGAAGTGCCGCAAAAGCATCTCGTGTAGCAAACGCTGCGAAAGCAAGCGCAATAGCCTGCACGATTCCGCAGGATACCACGAGGACCGCATCAATGATGCGGTCCCTTGTGGCCAGTCTTGGGAGGGGGTTCATGCGGCCACATCTTCGCGGTCGCGTCGCATCAACGGTGCAACATGTTGGGCGATAATCGCTGGCGACCAAAGATCTTCGCGTGTTAAAATTGGGCGGCTGGTTACTTCTGCAGCTTCAGCAGCAGCCAACGGGGAACAACTGACCTTTCCGGATACCGCAAATGGGCTGAGACCCACATTATTTAGAACGGTTACACCGCCCAACGCACTCAGCGCGTCCGGCGCAGCGAATAAAATGCCGTCCAATCGATCCCGAATGCGTGAGGATTGTAAGATTGCCCTTGTTTCCTGCTGGAAGACGCCATCAGCGATCTCGACAACCACGACTTCGGCACCGCGCGACGCTGCAGTTGCAACCAGTGTATCAAATCCGGATTCTATCGCTTCAAATGGCATTCGATACGTGGTCGCCATTCCTACGTCAGTGAAATCAAGAGCTGGCGCGCCCCCATCTTCGAAACTGTTGAAGTCACCAAAGGCCCCGGTTCCGGTGGCTTTGACACCGGCGACAGCATATCCAGAGCGCATCAACCCATGGCCAAGGCTTGATGCGGCTGTAGTTTTTCCTGAATTCATTGAGGCTCCAAAAACACCAATGACCGTTACGCGCTCGTTGGTCGGCATCGATGGTAACGCATAATCTGCCACGTTGATCACCTGATCCTTGGCATTGGTCAAAAGGCCGATTGGCTTTAACCGTGTTGGATCATCCATGCAATCATGCGCGGCGTCGACGCGACCTGCGACGCCGCCACCGGCAACGAGATCGATAAGATCATCATCAATCACCGCGCTGGCAAGAAATTGGTCTGGTGCGTATCGGTCACCCAAGCATAGAACAACGTAATCGCCTGGGTAACTGACAGAGGCGCGACGTTCCGCTAATTGGATTTTCTTGTGATGACCAATCTCGGCGATCTCACAGAGGATAAGATCCCCTGCCTTTGCAGTATCCAACTGCGCGGAAAGTCCATGTACATCGGACCGGTCAACTCTGCGGGTTGTAAACGCCCATTTTGCGATTTCGCAGGCAATATGCGAGGTTTGGGGAAACTGTGTCATGCATTGCTCCGTAACTGGCTGTTCAGTGAAATCGTTTTGCCAAAGTGATGTGAGAACATTTGCAAAGTGGAATGAAGGATTGGCATGCAAACGAATGAACGGCAAATGAACACTTTTCAGGGTCCTCGTTTCTGTCTCAAAGCAATCTGATGCTAGTTCGATCTCCGGTTTGTCCTTGCGGACAGTCACTTAGAGTGCGCAAACGAACGGTTTTCGGTCAGTCATCATCGTTCCGATCGTCGCCACGGTCATCGTCTCCATCCCGTTCACTAGCCCCTTCGTAATTAGATCCGCGATCATCTTGACCTTTAGTTCGATCTCCACGACCGCCGCGGTCACCAGTGCTACCTATCTTGTTTTTTGTTCCCCACCGTAACTCAAGGATCGTGATGCGATTGTCTCGGTTGCGATCAATGTCTTCAAGAAGCCGCCGCGCACCAACTTTTCCAAAGGCGGCGGACAGCTCATTCAAGCTCAAAACACCGTCAGAATTCGTATCAACAGACCTGAAACTAGCAGTTTGCGCCGCTGCTTTATTGAATTGGCTGCCGCCAATCAGAAAAGTGAAAGCCAATAAAACGGCGCAGGTTAGGTAGCGAAAAATTCTCAACTTGCGTTGCGCTGACCTACTTCCAGTCTTTGTCACAGACGATCCCCTGCTCGTCGGTTGTTTCTGTGAACCAACGGTATTTAATTTCAGTAGGACAATATGGCTCGCAGAGATGAAAAGGGCATATATAGAATGTGAACATTGGATGAACGGTGTTTCCATGCGAAAAGATGGCTTGGCTTTATTGTTTGGAAGCCTCTCGGTATCAGGTCCGGATACTAGAGGCTCAGGAACTGAAAATGCGGTGTTTTCAGTCTCCTACCAGAGAAAATCGGAGTGCAGGTGCTGGGCTATTGCCGCCTTTGGTCCTCACGGAAAAACCTTCTTGGCCTCTTAATCTTGGTTTGGTCCATCAATCAGTACTCGAAGCCAACAACGTGGGTTCGTTTCAAACAGATCAAAAGGACTTCGATAATCTTGCAATTTACACAACTCAATCAGAGGCTTTCTCCACAGAAAGAAGTTTACTGTTTCTGTCAGATTGAAGGTTTGATCTTATCCAGCAACCGTTCAGTTTTACATCACCACCGAAGGCCTACTTCCCGCCAGAGATGTTTTTCGCCGCGATCACAAAGCGTACAAAGCGGTCATTCGGGCGGAGAATACCAGGGGCAAGTTTGTCCGCACAGCAGACATCGACCACCACTTCTGATCGTTTGAACCTTACAAAACTGTCAGATGACGGCTTTGAGCCCAACCCGGTCATTGTTATTTTTCGCGGCGCAGGCTCGCAACGGAAGAAATGCTACATGCACTCGAAATCTGGCGCTGTGACGCGGCGATGAAACCGGCCATTGGTGCAACGCGCAGCGAGGCTGGAACGGTCAATTCACACAGTCGGGAAAGCAGTCTTTCGCAGCGCGCGGGCCAAGGATTGCTTTACGGAATTTACGACTTCTAGATCCTTTCTCCCTGGACTGATGGAGGTACTACCATTGCCTTATCAAAGCACCAATGTATGCGACCTAGCTTGAGGCGATTGCAACTTCTGAAGATTAGGTGCGAGCTCGACATGCGCTAGCAACATTGCCTATCATCTGCTCTGCCATCAAGACTCCCTGACTTCCGCATTTAACAATCAGAGCCTGCGCTAAACGTCAGCGCCTTCTGGGCACGACGACTTGGGCTTGGAGGCGAAAACGAACGCCCTCCGCACCCACTTTGGGTGCCTCAAGCCAATAGCCGGCCCCGGCTTGTAAATTGACCGGCACCGCCCCCCATTGCACCAGCCGTGACACCGATGCGTTAACTGGCACAGCCCAGGCTTCAGCCTCCCAGTCATAGGTGCTTTCGCTTTGAAGCGAATAGGTCCAGGCACCTTCAGTGGAATAAGCAAGAAAAGGCTGGAGAAAACTCACATTCGTGGGGGTTTCGGGATTGCTCTCCAGATCCCACAGATGATTGGCCAGCGCGCCATAGGTCCAAGGCCCGGTCTGACGCAGGGCAATGCCGGTGATCCCGGCGGCCCAGGTGTCGCTTGACACGTCGCTAAAGGTCGGTAGCCGCACAACCGGACCAATGCCCCATGTCAGATCCCCTGTTCCTGTAGGAGAAAACCATGCGGAGAACAGAATATCGCCGACTCCTTCCTGACGCGTCCCCGGGACAATATCTTCCTGCCAGATGTAAGGAATGATAGTACGGGTGATCAGGTTAAGGTCATTGTTAAGTTCAAAGGGCACGACTGGCTGAAAGTTCAACGTGGTGCGCGACCCCTGATCAGAGACACCCAGGTTATCATCATAGTTCAACTGAAACGGAACCGAGATGATGGCAGCAAGCGGGTTGGCCAGTTCCTGGGCCAAATCGGCGGCCTCGTCTGCAACGGTTGAGGTTCCTACGCTGGCTGCAAAAAACAGCCCCACAAGTGCATGGGATCGACGCATGGCCGTGTACTCCTTTTTGAAAGGCGGGATGGGCGAGTGGCCTAGTTGATCGGTTCCACCGTCGGGAACGACCAACTACCGCTCAGGATTGCATCCTCTGGCTCGTAGAGGCGGACAGCATAGTTCCAGCCCGGAGTGATCGGAAGGCAGTTCACGCGGCCGTCGTCGCACCCACCAAAATGGAGTGTGACTGATCCGTCTTCCGCGGCTTGGGCCGTATAGCCGTTGTAGCTGTTAACACCCAGATCATTAGCAGCCAGGAAACCCTCGCCATTATAGACGGTCACCGACCAGAACGCCCGAACCGGGACATCCTTAACTGTAACCGCGTGTGGCGTTTCTCCATCGTTCGCATCGACCGCGCCCAACAGGTAAATCGCTGCCTCTGGGGGCAGGCCGCCCCAACCCGAGAGCGCCCCAACCAGAAACTGAACCGGGTCAACGTCCTCTTTGGCTCTACCAAAGGCACGCGACGTATCGATACCCAGCAGGGACAAATCGCTGATTGCCTGACGCGCTACGGCAAGTTGTTCGGTATTCCAGTTGGGCGCATCAAACGGACCAGTTCCACCGCCACTGACAACAATCTGATCCTGCGCCACCCGTGCCGCAGCGATGTCTTGTGGGTCGGTTACATCTACAAAAGTGCGGAAGGCAATGAATCCGAAAGGCGTACCAAGGTCTTCTTTGGTGATCAGGTACGTGCCGGGCGTTGCCTCGGCGTACATGAAATGATCCTGGTTGATGACATGCATCGAGATGTAACGGCCATCCGCCTCGGGGAGCGTAACTTCGACGGGTTCGGTCAAATCGAGCAGAACCGCAGAGTAAAGCGTATCCTGGTTCATTCGGATCACCGGCTGATTGTCAGGTGTTGTGGCTTCGCGCATATGCCCTAACTCGCCAACGGCCAAGCCGAGATTACTCATGTTAGTGCGGAACATATGGTCGGTTTCCGCGCGCACGAGATTGTCCACGGTCACATCAACCACGTCCTCGGCCCAGACCCCTGTCGGGAGTGTCAGGGCGATTGCCAGAAAAAGCTTCTTCATTTTTGCATCCTGTCATTCAGTTCACGGGTTGCACGGTCGGGAATACCCAACTTCCGTCGATGACCTCGGAACCGGGCTGATACAAGCGCACGGCGTAGTTCCAGCCGTCCATGATTGGAAGGCAGTTCACGCGGCCATCGTCGCAACCGCCGAAATGCACGGTCACACTGCCATCGTCGTTCTGGGTGCCCGAAACCGAGTTGACCACGTAGGCGTCGAGGGAATTGAGTTCAAAGAATCCGTCTGCATTGTACAGGCTCACGGACCAGAATGCGTTTACGGGAACATCCGCCGGCACCTGGATATAGTATTCGCCGAGCGGCAGGCCGGGCTCGATATTGAGATAAAAGGCTTCTTCTTCTGGTAGACCTCCAAAGCCGGCTGCGGTGCCCAAGAAATGGCGCAACGGGTCGACGTGTTCTGCCGTGCCAAAGGTCCGAACGCTGTCTGTTGCAAACCTGCCCAACTCAATCGCGGCCTGACGCACGGCCGCGAAGCTTTCGGTGTCATAATTGGGCATCTCGAAGGGCGTTGCCGAGGCAGCTTCGATAGTGAACCCGTCCTGAATTGTGTTGACTGCCGCGATGTCCTCCGGACTCTCGGCATCCACCAGTATTCTCATGAAAACAAGTACGTAGGGGGTGTCAAATGTGTCCATGTCGAGCTGAAACACACCACCGCCATCAAATACTTCATTGATGAAATGGTTCTGATTGACCACCATCGTTGTCATGTACCGGTCGCCCACATCGGGCAGTGTCAAGGTTGCGCCTTTGCTGATGTCGATAACCGCAACGCTATAGAGTGTGTCCCGGTTCATCCGGATAGTGGGCTGATTGTCGATGGGCGTGGGTTCGTTGAAGTGGAAGAACTGGTTTACGCCTCCGGCCAGCCTGTCATACGTTTTCAATTCGTTGTCAGTCGCAGCCCGAACAAAGTTACTTATTGTGACCGGCACCTCGTATGTCTCGGCAAGTGCATCAACTGTGGTATCAAAGCTCTGAGCCGTCGCGGAGCTCCCCAACGCTGCAGCCAAGGCCGCCAGCTTCCAGCATTTGCGCGTGTGATTGATCATTTGCCGCTCCACTAACCAATTATTGCAATACATTGCTTGATGGTCCCGACACCTGCTCAGGCGGGCATTCTCACGCCCCTCAATTGGTGGGTTGCAGAAACTCTACAATTGGAACCATGGTCGTTGTTTTTCAACAAAACACAAAACTCGAATGTATACCCTGACCGATTGGAACAACCGTGTCGGAAAACTGGTTCAAAATGACAGGTTGCAAACGCGCATTGACCAACCTGTCTGATATTCTTCTTGTTTTACGCCCATGCGGCTGACCAATCATTCTTGTTGGGATGTCAATTTTTAGACTGAGATCAGCGGATGGTAAGGCTCTGTGCTCTCAAACCTTGCCAGCTGGAGCCTGACTTTCTCAATTCAAAAAGTGTGTTTGGCTTTGACACAGGTCAGGGACGCCGAGCTGCGCCGGACTATGTTTGGAGTGCTCAAAATTTTCATTGTAGTACGTGTAGGATGTAGGATGACGGGCCAGGACGGGAACGCTCAGCACAGGACACCGCCACTTGCGCGCGGGCGGGTTCTCTTACCGCTGTTGGTGGCTTATCGGGAATCCGGTCGATCCGTAGAAGACCTCCTTGCAGGGTTCGATCTTGCGTTTTCAGAGTTGAGCGCCCCAAATTGCTTCATTCCACACGATACGATCTACGCCGTGTTCGAAGCCGTCGCGCACAACACATCACCAGATTTTCCAGCACTTGTGGGCCAGACTTCAGATCCGACCGTTTCATCCCCATTTGGGCAGGCCTTTCGGACCGCCAATTCCCTGGCTGATTTCATCGGCAGGTTCTGCGTTCATGCAGGCAACAATACAAATGCGGTCACGATGACACTAGATGTCTCTGGAGATTACGTGGTGCTTTCTGCTAAGCGCAGGTTCACGCCGCACTGCTCTCCAGCCTATATGGATGCGTTTCAGATCAGCCGGTGGGCCACGTTACTGCATGAAACCGCTGGTCAGAATTGGGAAGCGAACAAGGTTCTTGTTCGGGTGAACCGTCCTGATCTGCTCCCGTCATACTTCTATGGTATCAGGGCAGTAGGTGCGGGCCCAGACGGGTATTCCTTCCGCTTCCCAAGCCCCTGGCTTCTGCATGATTTGGTTAACCGAACCGCCGCTGATGGCATTCCGGCAGGCCAGGACGACAAAAACCCGGTACCAACAGACTTACTGAGTTCGCTCCAGAGCGTTGCCAACTCAATGGTTGGGCGAAATGACTTTTCAGTTACGGCGCTTGCCAGGGCATGCGGTGCTCGCGGCGCTGTTCTCAATCGCCGACTTGCGGCTTATGGGACATCATTGTCGCGCATAGTCATCGAAGCCAAATGCGACCGTGCTAAACACCTGCTTTCCAGGTCTGAGACGTCAGTGGGCGATATCGCCGACCAGCTAGGGTATTCTGACGCAACCGCTATGACACGGGCATTCAAGAAATGGACGGGACAAACACCTTCCGATTTTCGCATCCACGAACTGAATCGCCACGAGGCATCTGTTCCGATACTCGACCCGGTCGAATGCGATTGTGAAGCGTAACAGGAATAAGGCGCAACATACTTTTGCCGCGCTTCAAACTCGGGATAGGTAGAAAAGGGGAGCAGGCCATGGAGTGGATACAAAAACGAGGCATCGTCGGCAGCTTTCTAGTTGCGGCGACGACGCTCCTCGGCGGATCAGAAGTTGTGGCACAGGATACCGATTGGGGCTTTTACGGCAGCTTCTACATGTACGGCGCAGACACCAAGACAACCATTGGCTCGCTGGAGTCGGAGCTGAGCTTCAGTGATGCGGTTAAAAACCTTGATCTGGCATTCATGGGTACACTTGAGGCGCGAAATGGCCGATGGTCGTTGATCGCGGATTACATGCGCACAGACCTGTCCTTTGACGGTGATACCCCCGGCCCGGCGTTCAGCGGCGCTGAAACCAGTCTGCAGACTCAGTTCTTCAGTGGGTATGCCGCTTACACAGCCTATCAGGCCCAAAACCTGGCAGTGGATTTAGGGGGCGGGTTTCGTTGGTTTGCGACAAGCAGTACAATCACTCTGGTCGGTGGGCCCACCCCGCCGCCAAGTGCAAAGACCAGCGATGATTGGTTAGACCCTCTGATCGCGGCCCGTATCCTGTATCAGATCAATGACCGGTGGTCGGCCGTAGCCTTGGCCGACTATGGTGGGTTTCGCTCAGACCGCGAAACGGCGCAGTTCATAGCGACGGTAGGTTATGCCATCACCCCAAAGTGGAATCTGCGTGCAGGCTATCGCTACATCATGGTCGACAAAGGTGAAGGTCAAGACAGGTTCAAGCTTTCACAATCCGGGCCCGTGTTGGGTGTGACTTACAGCTTCTGAGTACCGGCATAATGCGAAAGATGGCGACTCCAAACACAAACAGATCGGGGATCCCTGAGTTGCGCCGGGATGTAAGCGGTGATGCCGACAGGCGTGCGACCGACAATAAGGGCCGAGGTCGAACACTCTGGCGCAGGCAGCTGGCGAAAGGAACACGCAGGCGACTGATTGCTCAGGCTCTGCACGTGGCAATCGCATGCCCTTGCTGTGTGCTCGCCGCTTGCGGGGCAAATGTCTATGACGAAGTTGAACTGATGCCCTCGCCAACGGTCTACGCCGAGGCCGCCTTTGACCCTTTCGTTGATATCACTGCCGACAATTTCCATCAGCGCTCGCAGCTGTTCTATGCGACAGATCGGATGCCCGCAGTTCCAGACGACCCACAAGCCTTCTATAACAATGAACGCGGTCACCTTTTGCGCACCGGTGTTGCCGATGTGCAGATCGACCCGCCATTGGAGTCATGGGAAGATCTTCGTCGCATCACCATGACAAGCCAGCGAGCAAAGGACTATTTTCTCAGCGTCTCTCACGTCCAAGAGATTGGCGTCATGCCATTTAGTGTCACGCGTTATCTTGAAGACCCTCCGTCACAACAAGATATGGAGGCGGTCGATCGTCGTTTTGCCAAGATGATTGAGGATCAACTTGCATCCTCTCGCAACAAAGACATCTATATCTACATCCATGGCTACAACGTCGATTTTGATTACTCGACGCTTGTTTCTAAAGA
This sequence comes from Ruegeria sp. CDSC045, assembly GCF_059610725.1. NCBI lineage: Bacteria > Pseudomonadati > Pseudomonadota > Alphaproteobacteria > Rhodobacterales > Roseobacteraceae > Ruegeria > Ruegeria sp. CDSC045. The sequence continues at coordinate 69,357 of NZ_JBXWOE010000010.1, read as the reverse complement.
GTTACAGCATTTTCTGGGCTATCAAGGTGCATTCATCAGCTACAATTGGCCTGCAACACCCCATCGGCTCGCGTATTTTCGTGATCAAGAATCCGCGTTGTCGACGCGTCGCAACCTTCGATCCCTTATCGAATACCTGTCAAAGCACACAAGCGCGCGCCGCATTCATCTCATAGGATACAGCGCAGGTTCGAGACTCGCATTTGAAACAGCTTACCAGATTGCACTTCGGTCGAGCCCTAAACCGCGGCTGGGGCATTTGATTCTGATCAGTAGCGACCTTGATCGCAGCTACTTTCTACAGGCGATTGAAGACGGCCTGCTGGATGCGGTTTCAGATGTGACACTTTATCAGTCGCAAACCGATTCAGCGCTGGCCATGTCGCGGTTCGTTTTCGGAAGGGATCGCCTGGGTCAGGTTTCTAACGAAGCAATAAACGCATCGATCTTCCAGAGCCGACTGTCAGAGATCAAATCCCTGCACATCATCGACGTGACCAGGGCTGAAGAGGCCAGTGCAGGAAATGGTCATTGGTATTTCCGGTCTTCACCGTGGGCCAGCAGTGACTTGTTCCTTACTCTGCTTACAGGCCGAGACCCTCAGGCGCGTGGACTTGTTCGCGCCACAGGCGAAGCAGTCTGGAGTTTTCCGTCGAATTATCCGCTGGTACTAAAGCATTATCGTATGAGCCCCTAAGTTCGACCAACGCAAGTTCAAAGTCGATCACGGATTCCTCAGGTGGCACAAACGTTGGACGGAACCCCGACTACTTTGTTTCAATGCATGCCGCATCTATCGAAGCCAATATTCGCTGCATCGCAGGAGGTTGGAGAAGAAGGGCTCACAACGGAGTTCGGATGTTTTGCAAGATCCGTGCTCATTATGACCCGTCGCCTGGCTGAACCAGCCCAATCCAGACCTTCGCCCGATATTGGCGATGCTGCAGCGTGGCCCGTCAGAGAAGACATTCGCTGCAGAAGCAATGCTGCACGGCGCACGGAGGTCTGGAGTGCGGGACAATGCGGCCATTCGGTCAAACCATAGCGGGCAAATTGGGTCGAATTGAATCAAGGGCAATTATTTCATCGATTAATTAGATTTCCCAAAATCGATCCTTCCCGAACCATTGCCACTTAAGTCGAGAATTGCATTCAATCTACACCTGCACGCGGCAACAAAGCGGTCAAACCAAAGCCCGGCAACAAAGCGTCGCCGCCAATCTAAATTTACTCGGCTGGTGACCAATTTGGGCCGGGATCATAGGTCGATATCTCAGCTGTTATTTCAAGCGTATCCGGCCCAAAGTCCGCTTCGAACACGGTGCCGTTTTCACCCACGAGAAAAGAATGGATACCCGTTTCTCCGTAGTCCGCAGGCACCGCAATCAAGGCGTGACCCGCCACGAACCGATCGCCGACAAAATAGGAATAGGCACCACCCGGAGCATTTGGTCCCTGCCCCTGCAAAATTGCGAAGTAGTAACCGAGGAAAGGTTCGGGTTCGAAATCATCCGCACCGTCGCTCCACCCCGAGGCGGTGGCTCGGGCAAGGGCTTCACCGACAAAACTGTCTTCTTCTGGCCAGAAGAGGCCGTTTCGTGCGCCGGGATCCGATATGATCGTTTGGGCAAATTCCATGACGCCATCGCCATTGTGATCCACAAGACGAAACGCCGCCTGAAGATCAACATAGGCCTCAAGCGTTTCGATTACTTCCAATTCATTCAGTCCGATTTCACGGGCGGAAAGCTCCTCTACCCCGGCTTCTAAATCAAACTTCCAACCATTCTCAGCTTGCAGAATTGGGATCGGAAAGGGCCAACTATCTTCGCCAAGCAGAAGAAAAACCCCATCATCCTCGGGCTGAAAGCGGTATCCTTCAGCATACATACCAAGCACTTCCTGCCTTCTTTGCTGATCTTCCACCGGATCACCCGTTCCGATTAGATCTTCTGCCTCTGGTCCGAAAATCTCGAGCAGCTTGTTCTGATCATCGGCCCTTAACGCTTCGACAAAAGCGTCCAGTGCGGTTTGCGGAGTTTCGAACAGGGCACCGTCGGAAAACGCCGGTCCAGTAGCCACTGCGATCACTAAAATAGAAAAAACCGATTTACGCATGTTACCGCCTCCCCTTGCCTTTGGCAGCATGTCCCCGTTTGGACGCCTTGTGAGCTTTGCCGCCTGAAGATTTTTTCTTCATAGCCTTACCTTTGGACGCAGCGGGTTTTTGCTGAGCCGTGGCCTTTTTTACCTGAGGTTTCTTAGCTGCTTGCGGTTTCTTTTTGACAGGCTTCTTCGCCGCATCTGGCCGTTTAGTCCGATCGATGGCCCGCTGCTTGGCAGCAGCCTTGTCCCGATCAACGTTACCGCGATTCACCTGCGGCAAGGACTTGCCCCCACTACCTCGATTGGCCAGAGCACCGCTCGCGATAGCCCCTGCCCCTGCACCAGCTGCAACTGCTGCCGCGCCTCCCCTGCTAATGTCTGCAGCACCGGATTCACGGCTCAGTTTTGCGCGGAGTTCGTCCGTGCGACCCTCGGGGCGGTTGACAGGCAGGTCGCCGCGACCACCTTCCGGCCTTTTGTGATCAGCGATCTTGTCCCGGGCTTCCTTTTTTCGGTCAGGATCGGGTTTCCATCCGATATCAGTTCGGTCACCAAGATCTATATCGTTACCGATATTGACGTTGCCGTCGACGTCTATGTCGATGTCCGGGTTTCTGTATATCGGGCCACCGCCCCATCCGCCGCAATTCCGGCACCCCCAATAGTCATACCAATCGTCGTCATCGTCGAAAATCTCGTCGATCAGCGCCACGGTGCCAAATGTCAGCAAGGCCGCGCCCACTACGTCCCCGGTCGACGGGCCGGTATAGACAGTCTCGGGATTATATTGCGGGACGTACACTGTTTCGGGTTGTGTCGGAGTAATTACAACCGTTTCTTCATCAGATACCTCGACAGTTTGCTCGGGCCCGGAAACAAGAGCTCCGCTGTCAATTGCCTGATCCCGCATTACCTGCACCGCATCCAGCACATCGTCGGACTGGGCCAGCATGGCGGTGCCGACTGTCTCGGTCCAATCGATGTGGGTGGCCATTTGACCGACGACTTCGGGGAACGCCGTGGCCAATACACTTACAGACGGATCCCAGCCCATAGCTTCGATTTCCGGCTCGAGCTCTACGGGGTCGCGGTCGGCGTTATCCAACAAATACCGTTCTGCCTTAACAATCTCCAGTGGCTGAGTGGCCGCAACAAATATCTGTATGAGTAGAGTGTCGGGAAAAAGAGCCACCGGGGCGACCAAAGTTTGCAACTCAGCATCAGATAGAAGGTCGGATGAAGTCTCAGACGTAACTTCCGTTGCAACAGTATCGGACGCCTCTTGTGCAAACAGGGCGTTAGATGCGCTTAAACTGAGAGCAAATATTATATATCTAAACATATTGCGATCCTTCAATTTATCGAAGGATCGCCTAAGACCGTGATTCTGGCAACTGGCCTGCCAAATGGAGGATCATTTAGTAAAACATGGTCATTGGTCAAGCTGGCTTGAGCGGTCAGTTTGCTTACAAGGCCAGCTTCTATTGTGCAGGGCGATTAACTCCCGACAAAACTGTTTTGCGCGACAAGCTTCAGGGATTAATGGGGGCGAAAACATACAGAGCTTTTAGTGCTTCGCTCGGCTCCACCCCCGGCAAAGCGAGACGAAATATCTCTTCCATTGTGCCCTGAGCATATATTTCTGACAGAATACTATCGACAACGAGTCGAAAGTTATCGTCACCCCTCGCGATGGCCAATCCTTGCTTTTCTATCGTCAGTATTTCCTGGGATAGTTTGAATTTGCCCTTTAGTCCCGCAGCAATGTAGTTGACCAGCAAAATCGACTGATCTGCAAAATAGGCGTCAATTTCACCGTCTCGAAGTGCTTTGATACCGTCTGGGTGTGAAGCGAACCGCACCATTTCTGCGTCGATACCTGCAGCTTCAAATGAATTCAGAACGGACGCTTCTGTTGTTGTGCTGCTTCTCATTCCAACCTTCTTTCCCGCGAGTGCACCCATGGTGCCCTCAGCCTCGATTGGTAACAATATGGACGTGCCATCGACATAAGTTGGAATTGAGAAATCAACAATTTCGCGTCGGGAAAGTGTAATCGACGCTGCCCCGCAGAGCATATCCACCTCTCCGGAAGCTACTTTGTCGAAACGATCCTTAGAGTCGACCGGAATGAACTGAACATTCAAATCCTTCAATTCCAGTTTCTGCGCAATTACCTTCGCTACATGATCGCAAATCAACGGTGACAGACCAAACGGGCGACCTTGGTCGTTAATGTAAGACAACGGAGCAGCATCTGTTCGAAAACCAAATCGGATTTCGTTGTTTTTTGTTATCCTGTCGATTGTTTGGGCAACCGCGCCGGTTGTGAATAGAACCGTCACAATAAGTATAGAAAGCAAGCGCATGGTTTTTCCCTCTTTAGTGGCGTAACACCCTTGTGGAGGTGAAAAGCACCCTGTGTCGAGAGTAAATCACATTGTGTCGCCTAGGAGTCGGTCTGTTGATGAGAGGTGCTGGCATGGCGACGAATCGATAGTATACCCTCGCAATATTGGCAGATGCCCGAATGCATCTGCTCCTGCTCAGGGCTTAACGCGAGAGAAAAGTCTTGTGGGCAGACCTTATGCTCGAAGTTTCAAAGGACCCGCGTCAACTGCAAGTCGTTGCGACAACACAACACCGCACCAGTATATTTTCGTGGTGCAAACTGTTGACCTTCGCCGTGACGCTGTACGTTAGGGTTGATATTCAACGGTGAGGTTGAGCGAAGGGTAATGGGAATAGAACTACAATGGAGTTTGGCGGAACTTGGGGCGCGTAAAACCGTACCTTTTGCCTTTGTGTGTTTGCTGTTCTTCGCATCCTGCGCAACCACGAACCCAGAACTTTTGAAGTCCGAGTTGAACGCTCGACCCAGTGCACAGAATGCGTCGCCAAGCGACTACGCCGGGGAAGTTCAATTTAGCATCTCAAACAAGATTCCCGCTCGTGGGAAAAACCTACCTTACACATTTAACGCGGGCATCAGCAGTGTTACGTCAACGCGCCTTGGTTTCCGGGGGCTCTTAGATCTGCGAGAAATCCAAGTCCAAGCGCAAGCGCTTCTGTCGGGTACTCTGGAACAAAATTGCTCTTTGAATGTTGACTTTGAACTCGACGATGCCCGCGCCAGCGGTGATCTCATTGAACTCGTAGGCTCAGTGGACGTCGAGCTTTATCGTTGTCGAAACGAAGAATCCGAGGGCACCAACGGGCGTGGAGTTCGCTTTATCTCGACGACTGTTGGGATCGCCGCAGCGGCACGCGCCAATGTTCAAGATCAATGCGTTCACTTTGATCTTGCCGACGTCGTGCTTCAACCTACTGGGTTTGTCGGCGGGTTGGTTAACCTAATTGGCCTCACGGAGCGTGTCGAGGAGGTCGTTCTCACCAAGGCAAAGGAGTTCACCGAAGAGAATGTGATTTGTCCGGAGATGCCTTCGGAGCTTTCTTCGTTGAATCCGGTTCTCGACGCCGGCGGTACACGAGAAATTGGTGACGGTGGCATCGGTGTTGCGTTGAGCGGCTCAATCGACACCAGTGCGATGACGATGATGGAACTCCTGGCGGTTATGCAATCTCGCGGTATTGTGGGGGGGGCAGGATGATGGATCGGATCTTTCTTCTGATACTAGCTACTGCCGGGCTTTTCGGATCCGCGCTGCTGGCTGAAGAGGTTACCTTCGAAGCAAACGGGGACGTCAAGCTAGGAGATCGTGAGTTTCCCGTTGATCTGGCATTGAGACTAAAAGATGTGAACGCGACAAGGATCTCAATCGAAAGTGTCATAGACCTACGCCGAGCAAACGAAATACTTGTAGAGGAACTCAAACGAGCCGCGTTTGTAGATGTCTGCAACGCACTGATCGGCGTGACCGAAGCAACGGCCCGTGCCGACGATACAGTGATTTCGCTAAGTGGGAGGATCGAAGCAGAGCTTTTCCGATGCGAAAGCCGCAGCGGCGGTGGATCTATACGCGGCGAGAACACTTTCGCTGGTGGTTTGACGGTGGGTGCTTCCGCTTCGGCCGAATTCAAAGATGACTGCCTTTTTTTCCGTTTGGATGACCTGAGACTTGCTCCGGATCAACTCACCGAGTCGTCCGATGCAAAGGGTAATGTCGAAAAGGTTCGGCAGGTATTCATCGAGACCGCGAACGCAATACTTCAAAGAAACCCAGTATGCCCAGAACTACCTCCCGAACTTGTCTCTCTCTCGCCAACTTACGACGCCGGTGGCACACGGGAGTTAGGGGAAGGTGGCATCGGACTGTTCTTCCGAGGTTCAATCGAAACGAGTACTGAAGCGATTATTGACATCCTTCAGGTGCTCCAGTCGAAGAAGGTGCTTCCACCTCCGCCCCGCTGAACCTAGCCAACGGCTTAGTGCGGCAGATAGAATTTAATTATTTCGAAGAACAGGAACGAGTCGTAGAAATATGCATTTAACGTAGCATCATTCGTGCAATAGATGAGGTCGAAAATGATCCGTTTTGCATCTGTTCTTACCAATTTGCTTGCTTTTTGCGCCCATGCCGAGGACATCCCGAGCACTCAACGCGGCGACAGGCAGTATTCACCTTATCCACGGCAGAGCTTTCCCAATCAGGTCTTTTTTGGCGACACTCATTTGCATACGTCCGACTCTGCAGATGCCGGTATGATCGACAACGTGCTAGGCCCTGAAGAAGCCTACCGCTTTGCCAAGGGCGAGGTGGTGATATCCAGCACCGGTGTCGAAGCTAGGCTGCGCTGACCATTGAACTTTTTGGTGGTTGCCGATCACGCTGAGAACTTGGGTCTCGCGCCGCTGTTGGCAGCGAAAGACGCCACGCTTTTCACGCCTGAGTTTGGGCAACAACTTAACGCTGCCGTTGAACCCACTGCGAACCCGATCCGTTTCGAAGAAGTCGTGGGCGGCATCGGTGGCGACGAGAAGGTTGCCCAATATGCATGGCAAACTTCGGCGTCGGGAATGGCGGCAGTTTGGGCAAGAGAAAACACACGCGAGGCCATTTGGCACGCTCTTGCTGGGAAAGAAGTCTACGCAACCACAGGTCCGCGCATGCGCATTCGCGTTTTTGCCGGATACGATTTTGAAGATACGGACCTGCCGCGTGCAGATTTTGCCGCGTATGGATATGAAGGAGGCGTCCCGATGGAGCCAATCTAGACCGCATTCAAATCGTCAAAGGGTGGTTAAATAGCGACGGGACAACTTCGGAACGCGTTTACGATATATCTTGCGGCGGGCGCGAACTAGTGAACGCGAAGTGTGGCGGACCCGTTGGCGGCACGGTTGACGTTGAGAGCGCTACTTGGACAAACGATATTGGTCAGGCAATTCTATCCGGGTATTGGGAAGACCCCGATTACGATCCGGAACAAAGCTCTTTCTACTATGCCAGAGTGTTGGCAATACCAACGCCACGTTGGACAACATACGATGCCAAAGTGCTCGGAACCGAGATCCCTGACGAAGCCCCACGGTCGATACAAGAGAGGCATACACATCGTCAATCTGGCACACACCTTAGGGACGATTGTTATAAGGCTGAAACCAGAATTTACTTGGTCCGCTTTGGGCTCATACCAGACCCCGGTGCCGTTGCAGAAAGGGCTCCTGCCCCACCTATAACTGATCATGCGGACAGCCCATTCCGAACCTTCACGCCATAATCTCCATGCTGCGGCGCGGCCCGTCGAACCTGCCGTTCGCTGCGAGCGCAAAATCAAAGGCTGCTTGAACTCGCAAAGTGCGGGACGAAGTTGCCCTTCGCCTGTCTAGGATCAAAGACCGCAAGCGGCCCAGAGCCGACATCCCTCAGCCAACTTACATGCTGCGGTCGCAGCCCGCATTACTGCCCTTCGCCGCGAGTGCAAAGCCAGAAGGCCATTATGCTCACTGTTTGCGGACTTTGCAGCCATTCGGTTGCCCCTGCTGAATGTCCGCTACTCAAAAATAGACCCGACGCTTGGCCTGGTCAGTTGGTGACGACGGGGGTCGTCACTCCGTAATGTGGTGGTCAAAGGTATTCCAGAAAGCGCCTCATTCTGCTTGTTGGGGCTTGCGTTTTGTGAAGCGGGAGAAAAGCCGCCCATCTGTTACAGCAAAGCCAAGAGCAATGATGGCGAACCCGACCCAAGCTTCCGGCTCCATCTTTTCACCAAGGAACGTGACACCAAGACCGATAGCGAACGGTGGGATCAGCAGCGTAACCAAAAGAAGATTGGCGGCTCCGGCGCGCGCAAGGATTGCGAAATAAAGTACATAGGCCAGCGCTGTTGATAGAGCGGCCATCCCAATAAGCGCTGCCCATACACCAGCAGACAGAGCGAAGCTTGGGGGGCCATCCATCACGAGAACAATCGGGATCATAAGCACTGTACTGCTGATCAGCATGCCAAGTGCGTTCACAAGTGGTAGTTGGCCTGAAAGAGCAGTTCTACCCCAGACACCGGCAAAAGCATACGAGAGCGTCGCCCCAAAGATAGCCAACTGCGCCAAGTTACTCGGATTGAACTCAGTCAATGCACTTGGTCCCATAATGAAGGCCACCCCTAAAATACCCAGGGCGGCACCTGCTATTTTCTTCGGAGTCAGCGGCTCATCCTTTAGAAGCAAGCCAGCCACGACCGCTGCAAACATTGCCGTCGTTGCGTTGAGTATTGAAGCCAACCCGCTGTCGATTTGCGTTTGCCCCCAGAAGATCAGCGAGAATGGAATAGCGTTATTGAGCGCTCCCATAACGAGATAAGCGCCCCATACCCGAGGGGCACGTGGAACTCTCAATCCTTTGAATAGGACGATGAGTGCCAGTATTGGGACAGCCCAGATCACTCTATGCAGCGTTATTGTCAGCGGGGGCACTTCAGTCAGTGCGACCTCGCCAAAGAAGAAGGACCCGCCCCAAACAGCAGCGAGCAGAAGCAGCATGACGCTGGCCGTAAAATCCATTGCTGGCATGGGTTGGTTTGTCATGTCTTCTGGTTCCGTCACTAACTATCACCTAACGGATTAGCTGACGTGCCCCCGACACCGCGACCCGTTTCTTGCGGAAAGCCAAAACAATGCCAACACTCATCTATCCAATTGTGAACGGCTGCATTCGCCTATCGGCGGAGTGCCTCAGCAATCATTTCTGCAAGCCTTTCGGGCTGATCAACGCTCGCCCAGTGTGTGGCATTATCGAGAACGATCCGATCCATCTTGTTTTCTTCTAACCAGCGGACGGTGCTATCCGGACAGTTATCAGGGTTGTAGAGATAAATCACATTTGCCGCGTTCTGCAAAAATTCGCCGGGCACGCAGCTTGCTGAAAAACGCCGTGCGTCGGTGCCGAGTTGCCACAGCGCCAGAGTATCAGCCTTCGAAACTTCATTACGATACCGTCGGATGATTGGTGCCGTTTTCGCCATTTCATCAAGCCGCTCAAGAAACGCCGCACGAAACGCAACTGGATCACCGTAGTCGGCGGCAGTTCCAGAAAAATAGGCATCCTCGGCGGTGATATTACCCTCTAGAGAAATAATGGTTGTCAAAGGACAGTCGGCCCTTTTGGCAGCCAGGGAGGCTATGATTGAAGCAACCGAATGAGCGACAATGATCTCAGCTCCGTGCTTGATCGCTTTGTCGGCGACGGTTTGTGCAAGTGCTTCAAGAGTTGTTGCCTTTGCCAGAGGCTGAGCGCCAAATCCCGGAAGATTGATGGGTAGCAAACGATAGCTATTGGCGAGGTGGGTGTCAGCCAAACCTTCAAACATGCTCGCATTGTCACCAAAGCCTGCAGCACAGAGAATGGTGGGTCTTTCATCGTTCATTTGACTGGGGTGTTTGGTCATTTCGGCTTCCAGAGCATCGTTTGCAGACATTAACAGTGCTCCGCAGCATTCGACAATTCGAGCTCGTTACGGTCATCGACAGGCAGTACAACTTCACCTTTTTCAGACGAAAACCTGACCGTCGCGCACGGCCCGAAGGAGACATTCATCGTAAGTGCCGCCGCAGCAATGCGGCTTCGGCCTCTCGCTGCGCTCGCAAGATCGTTCGTCATGCGAATTCACAGATCGCGCAACAATCCTGCCGTTCCCAGCGAAGAACTCAGTTGCCACTCGCGAACCAAAGCTGACCTTGCGTATTCGCAAATCGAGCCGGAACGGGCTAAAAAAATCGTTTGGGTACTAAAAGTACAGCCAAGCAGGGTCCTGATCCGGATTTGTGCTTTGGACACCTCAAGCCGGGTTGCCTACTAGCTCTTTTTGATACCCGAAAAGTGCGGGCAACCCGCCCGTGTGCAGCAAAACGACTTTCTCACCTGGTTTTATCTTTCCACGTTCGATCAGGTCCAGCAAACCGGCGAATGTTTTGGCAGAATAGACCGGGTCTAGAAAAACCCCTTCGGTTCGGGCCATTTTCTCCAAAGCAGCGCGTGTTTTGGCATTCACTTTGCCATAGCCTGGCGGCAAGGCTTCATCCCAAACATCAATCCTATCCTGTAGAAAACCTGCGTCGATTTCCAGCAAGTCCGCAAGATTCTGCAGAACGGTTTTCATTCGAGCCTTTTGCTTTTCGCGATCCCGGCGCACGCAAATCCCAAACACCGAGGCAATGCTTTCTTCCAGCGCCAATCCGGTTACCAAACCGCCATGTGTTGCGCCGCTGCCTGACGGGACAACGACCGCATCGAAATCTGGCATCTGCTGGTACAATTCCTGCCCAGCGACGACATAACCCAGGGCTCCTAGGGGTGGATGATGCAGGCCAAGGTGAATAACGTAAGGTGTGCAACCTTGGGCTTTCAATTCGTCGGCGCGTGCATGCAATGCCGCGTCCGCTCCGGATTCGTCTTCGCCCTCGGGGTAACTCATTTGCTCGGCACCCAGGATTTGTGCCAGGAGTACATTTCCGGACGCATAATACTCTGATCCCATGTCCGGCACACGCTCTTCCAACTGAAGCACCGATTGCATACCCAGTTTGGCCGCTGCGGCGGCTGCAGATCGCACAAAATTGGATTGAACGGCGCCCGTGATCAGAATGGTATCAGCACCTTTTTGCTGCGCATCTCCAAGATAAAATTCAAGCTGCCGTGTTTTGTTACCGCCAAAACTAAGCCCGGTCAGATCATCACGTTTCAGCCAGAGATCGATATCCAGCTCGGCCGATAGGTTGTCCAGGTGCTCCAAAGGTGTTGGGCCAGACATGAGTTGGGCACGTGGAAATCTGTGCAGATTTTCGTTTCGTATCATCGTGTGACCTTTGAGATTAAGCCGTCATATAGGCGCGATAGAACAGAACACAGCAAGCGATCAGTGAAACCACGCGGATCGCTGCTATGACGACCGCCTGTGGCAAGTAGGAACCTGTCGCACGGCCAAGTAAACTTCCGATCAAGGTTATGGCGAGGAACCCCCATACTGACGACCCATACGAGATTGATTGTGCCCCGGACAGATTGTGCAACAAAAATGCGATGCCATATGCCACCAGCGCTATTGGTTGAACCAGCTTTGCCACCTCTTTGGCGGACCGACCCTTTGCAATCAAACCGAACACCATAAGTGGACCCGGGGTTGCCGCCCATACAGTTGCAAGTCCGGACAATCCGGTAACAGCTGAAAACCCGACGTTTCCAATTGAGCCACGCAAGGGGAGCAAGGTTGTAATCAAGCCGATTAACAACAGGCAGGCCGTCAGGGCGAGAACAAACGCCTCGCTCAAAAGGGGATAAACAATGCGGCCAGCAGCCACTCCAACGCAGCATCCAATGACCGCAGTGACGATTATCCGCCGATTGTTTTTCAGAACATGCCGGTCCGTTGCCACCGCTGACACAACGGTGTTTAGCAGAAGCAAAATGGGAACCGCCGTCGGCGTGCCAAGCATAATCATCATGGGTGGCCCCGCAATGATGCTAAATCCGATGCCAACCCCGACTTGCAGCATAGCGCCAACGCAAATAGCGGTCATCAGGATGTACAGTTCAACGGGCACTCAAACTCCTATGGATCGGGGGATTGTTGCAGGGCCACAGGTACCTTGATTGACCAGCTGAGGTCTACTTCAATTCCAACCCACCTACGGCACGGCGCGGTCAGCGCTGCCACGGCATCATTCCAGAGTAAGGTATCCGAGCGGCTACAGAATGCGCCATATGCGCCAGTGTCGTAAGGTCAAAAATGGGAAGCCGCAGTTCTTCCTGAAGGCGCGTGGCATATGGCGGCAGATCTGTACACTCCAATACCAATGACCGAATATCCGGAGCTTCAAGCATAAGACTGCGAGCGGCATCCAAGACCTCGGCTTCGATCAGATCAGTATCCATCCTCGTTCGTGCGTTCCGCAAGATCACCTCGGCGAATTCTGATGTACCTTCCAAGCCCTTCACTGCCACAGGAACACCGGCTGCACCGACACCTTCAAAATGCTGGGGCGTCAGTGCCGATGCATCCGCAGTCAGCACGCCCACTGGGGCGCTGGCCCCGGTCATGTGATAAGCCAGCGGCACCTGGATCAGGCTGGATGCAAAAACAGGAACGGAAACCGCCGCTGCCAATTCCTTTTGAAACAGGGCCAGGAAGCCACAGCTGCCGGTGATGGCACGAACGCCCTCAGCCTCAAGCCGCTTGGCTCCTTCAATGAAGGGGGTCAGTAATTCGGGCGTAGGGTTGTTCAGCAAGGTTGGGACCGTCACGCCATCGATCATCTCATACAGGACCGGAAATGGCAGGCTGGATGGGTTCTTGATATGGCCCGGCGGTTTTGGAAAATAACTTTCAAGGCACAGAACACCGATCGACGCGCCGCATATATTCTGACCGCCTTGGTAAATTGGCATTGTTATTAGACCTTTCTGACTTGAGTGTTCAAAACCTAGCCAACGAAAACGGCGCCATATCGACGTTCGGGCTGCGACCGGATACAAGATCCGCCACAAGCTCACCGGTTTTCGGGGCCATCATTAGCCCGTAATGTGAATGTCCGAACGCGGCATACAGCCCGTCTGAGCCGTTGATCGGCCCGATAGCAGGCAAACTGTCCGGAAATGATGGCCGTCGACCCATCCAGAATCGTGCCTCGCTTGTTTCGAGGTCTGGCAACATCGCCTTTGCCTGTTCGGTCAGGATTTCTTTCTTGCGCGGATCAGCGGGCGCATCGACGCTGCCAAATTCGGCCGTGCCGGCGACTCTCAGGCCGCCCAGCATCGAGCTTGCGACGACCTTTGCGTCCACATCCATGACCGAGTTGTTCAATTGGACTGAACGGTTCGGGAATTCAACGTGGTAGCCGCGCTCGGCAACAAGGGGCACTGGCAACCCAAACGGTTTCAGCAGGTCGGCGGACCACACCCCAGCCGCAAGTATAAGCCTGGGGGCGTGCAGCGTATCCTGTGATGTTGTAATCTGCCAACTTCCATCTTGGGTCTGGATCAACTTGGAGACTTCGGTTTGTACGATCTCGGCCCCTTGCATGCGTGCTTTTTCAGCCAGAACTGCCCCCAGACGTCCTGGTGAGGTTACGCGTGCCTGACCTTTGATCACGATCGCGGCTTTGAATTCTTCTGACAGTGCAGGTTCCAGGCCGCGCAACTCGGCACCATCGACAAGCTCCAGATCGCCTCCTTTTTCCTGACGGATCAGATATCCAAGCCCATTCAGATCAGCCTGCTTCCGGTGGCGAAAAGCGTGAATATAGTAGCTGTCAGTGATCAGGTTTTCGTGCCCGGTGCCTTGGAGATGACGACGATACAGGTCGATAGAAGGGCGGCACAAAAGCTCCATCGCGTCCGAGATTTCGCGCACTGATCTTTCGCCAGAGTTTCCCAAAAACCGCAGCCCCCAGGGGATCATTTTCGGCCAGAAACTGGTTCTGACCGAAAGCGCGCTTCTGGGGTCCAGTAGCATCTGGGGCAGTGATTTCCATATGCCCGGCATCGCTTGCGGAATGATTGACCACGGCGACACTACACCTGCGTTCCCGAAAGAAGTTTCCTGCCCCGGTTGACCGCGGTCAATCAGCCGAACCGGAATGCCGCGCTCTTGTAGCGACAAAGCGCAACAAATGCCGACGATCCCTGCGCCGATAATGGTCACTTGTTCTGTCATGGTTTCACGCCGGTGAGTGACTGCGGTTGCGGGCGATCAGTTGGGTGACGATGACAGGTGATGCCACGGCCAGCGCGATCAGATCAGAAGTCAGGCTGGGCGCGACAAAGATAATCCCAGCGATGGCCAACAGAACGCGCGATGCGAGATTCAACGGACTCAACCAATACCCAACCACAGCCGCCGACAGGGCAATAACCCCGGCGATGCAACTGGTCGCGGTATAGGTGAACTCCCACAGGTTAAACCCGGTTGAGGACACGAATAGCAGCACCGGCGCATAAACAAAGGCCATAGGCGCTATCACTTTGCCCAATCCAAGGGTGAAGGCAGAAAGACCAGTTCGGAACGGGTTCGAGTTCGCAATGGCAGCCGCGGCATAGGCTGAAGTACAGACCGGTGGTGTAATTTCGGACACCACACCATAGTAGAGTACGAAAAGGTGGCTGGCGATGGGTGGAACACCCAGTTGCGCCAGCGCAGGCTGCGCCACTGACACCAGCATGATATACAGCGCGGTGGTCGGAATGCCCGCGCCCATCAAGATACAGACCACGGCGATGAACACCAGTGAGATGAACAATTGTAAGTCTTCCATCGCAAAGAACTGGAAGCTGCCGAACGAGATCATGTTGTACAGATCCGATGCCAGGTTGCCTGCGCCCTGTGTAACCATGAAACCGATGCGGAACCCGATGCCAGTGGTGTTGATCACGCCTACCACGATACCGACCGCAGCAGCGGCGGCGCCCACGGCTAGCGAGTATTTCACACCCAATTCTACCGCCTGTAGCATCTCGGGCACTTCGATGCGTTTCTGAGGGTTCATAGTTGCGACCACCGTCAATCCGCACAGGATTGTTGTCATGGTCAGGTCAAAGCCGCCGTCTGAGAACTTCCACAGTACAAAGCTGAGGAACGCTGCCGCGTAGATCAATGTCGGCGGTTGCCTCAAGCGCGACATGCCCGCGATCACGGCAAGCGAGATTCCACAAAAGGCCGACATGAAGGGCGTATATCCAGTGAACAAGACCACCAACAATCCGATCAGCGGCACTATATTGGCCCAGCCTTCGGCCCAAACTGCCTTGAACTGAGGTAGCTGCTCTTTGGTCAGACCTTTCAAGTTCAGCTTGCGCGCCATCAGGTGCACCACGGCAAAGACGCCAACATAGTGCAGAAGGGCTGGAAAGATCGCTGCAATCACGATCGTGGTATATGGAACCTCGAGGAACTCGGCCATGATAAAGGCGGCGGCCCCCATGATCGGCGGAGTGATCTGACCACCAGCAGAAGATGCTGCTTCGACGCCGCCCGCAAAGTGGCCGGGGTATCCTAGACGCTTCATGTTGGGAATGGTCAGCGCGCCGGTCGAAACGGTGTTGGCCACCGAAGAACCCGAGATCGTGCCGAAGAAGGCCGAGGATACCACCGACACTTTTGCCGGACCGCCGGTATAACGGCCCGCCAAAATAGTTGCATTGTCGATGAACAGCTGCCCCAGCCCCGTACGCTGCGCGATCACGCCAAACAGCACAAAATGAAACACGATGGTCGAAACAACCCAAAGGGTGACGCCATAGATGCCTTCCTGCGGGAAATACATCGACGACACGAAGGTTTTGAAGTTCACGCCGGGATGTTGCAGCAATCCGGGAAAATACGGCCCCAGCAGGGCATATGAGATAAACACACAGATGATCAGGGGCAGCACCCAACCCAAGGTGCGGCGCGCGATGTCCAGCACAAGCAGGATAATGATAACGCCCAAGATCACGTCATAGCTATTGGGGTTACCCATGCGGAACGTCTGTTCCTCGATACCCAGAAAAGGAATGCCGCGCCAGGCGACGCCAACATACAGCGCTGCGATGATCCCCAGCACCATGAAGACCAAGTCGTATAGTGGGATGTTGCCTATGCGAAACCGGCTTACTTTAAGCGCATACAGGCTTTTGGCCCCGATAATCGGGATTGTCGCGTAGACCAGAATGAACAACAGGGCCAGATAAATGCCCATGTGCCAGTGATCGGCAGGCAGGCCAAACCCGGCTGTGAAAAATTCGTAGAATGCAAAGATCAGGGCGACGACGCGCAGAACAATTCCGGTTGTCGGAGTTACCTGCCGGACGGCGGCGCCTTCGTCGAATTGTTCTTCGATTGCAGCCAGTTCCTCGGCTGTCAGCTCGTGGTCATCAAGCTTTTGTGTCACGGACATGATGGCCCCCTGATTGCGCGTATTTTGAGTACCCGGTGCTCAGATCTGAGCACCGGACATTTAAGTTTCGTGAGACAGAGTTACTGAAGAAGCCCGGCTTCTTTGTAGAACTTCTCGGCACCCGGATGCAGCGGAACACCCAGCGCCTCGACGCCGTCCAACGCCGTGTCCGGTGTGATCTGCTTGCCCTTGGCATGGCCGTTATCCAGCAGCTTGCGAGTGTTGTCATTCCACAGAGCTTTGGTCATCTGATAGACCAGATCATCGGACAGGTCCGAGGATACAACCAGCATCGCGCTTACTGCGGGGGTCTTCGTATCCGCGTCAATACCTTCATAGACACCGCCAGGGATGGCCGAAGGGATATAAGCCGGAATAATCTCATTGATTTTGGCCAGATCCTCATCGCTGAACGAGTGCAGATTCATACCTTTGGTCGAAGACAGCTGCACCATCGCTGCAACCGGCCAGCCTGCGGCATAGAAATAGGCATCAAGCTGACCATCGGCCAGACGTTCGGCGCTCTGACTATTGTTCAGCTCGGCCTCATCCATGTTGTCACGGTTAACGCCCCAAGCATCCAGCATCTGCAAAACGGCAACCTGCGTGCCAGAACCAGCTTGCGCGATACCAACGCGCTTGCCTTCCAAATCACTCAGATCGTTGATCGTCGAGTTGGCCGGCAGAACAAGGTGCAGGTCTTCGGGGAACAGGTTGGCCACGATGCGCAGTTTCGGATGCGGTTTGCCTTCGAATTTGCCTTCGCCCATATACATCGAACGCGTGACGTCAGCTGCAGCAAGACCCGCCTCAAGCTCACCGTTTTCAACGGCAGCGTTGTTGAAGACCGATGCAGTGGTGGATTGCGCAATTGCGATCAGCCCCGGAACACCGCACTGGCCACCTTCTTCACACGGGCGAGAGCCCGGAGGTGCTGAGATACCATTGGCGATGGTGCCACCGATGGGGAAGTAGGTGCCGCCAGCACCACCGGTGCCGATACGGAAGAACGTTGGGTCCTGCGCCAGCGCGGGGGCTACCAGCGCGCCCGCCAATGCAAGACCAGTCAAGCATTTCACAAATTTCATTATCATCTCCCTTGTTGGAATTTCGGTTTTGGTTTTCCCAAACTTCGATCCTGCAAGCGTAGAGACAAACTTCATAAATACAAATTTGTTATATTTCACTAAACTAAAGTTTTGCTTATGTTTGAGAATATGAACCTAACTCAGCTAACCGTATTTCGTGAGGTGATGGAGACCGGCTCCATCTCTCAAACCGCCAAGAAACTAAATCGCACGCAGCCTGCAATCAGTCTTGCGTTGAAAAACCTTGAAAAATCTCTGGGCCTGATGCTGTTCGAACGTAAAGGACGGCGTTTGGTGCCGGTTCCCGAAGCGCATTATCTTTTGGCAGAAACGACAGGCATTCTTGACCGCCTCGCGTCGATCTCCAACACCATGGAAGGTCTCATCAAAGGGCATGCCGGAAGCTTGAATATTGCAACGATGCCTGGTCCATCTGCCTTTTTGTTCCCGCGTTTCATAAGCCAGTCAGTTGGCGAAAACCCCGAAATTCGCATAACACTTTCCACTCGCAGCTCACCTCAGATTATGGAGCTTGCGGGATCACAAAACATCGACTTCGGCTTTGCTGACTTCGAGCATTCAACCGGTAAAGAACCCCAATACTCCGCCGAGCTTATCCAGGCAGATTGCTTCTGTGCCCTTGATCGCGATCATCCGCTATCATCGCGCCAGAGCTTGGCCTTATCAGACCTGGATAGAACGCCAATGGGCGGCCTGCATCCTTCACACCCGTTTCAACGAAAAATCCGGCAGGAGTTTGAAAATGTTGCCGCTGAATACAACCCAACGGTAACTTGCCAGTACTTTCTGCCATTAATCCCCTTTGTGAGTTCAGGACAGTGTTGCAGCATCGTAGATCCGCTGACAGTTGCGACTGAGCGTGAACTTAACTTCTCGAATGGCAAAGTGGTTTTCTTACCCTTTACGAAACCGCTCAGATATGAGTATGCCATCCTCGAACCAAACCACCGACCACCGTCCCAATTGGCATTACAGACCAAAGCGGGATGGAAGGCAGAAGTGTTGAGGATGTTGGATGGTGTGAAGGCAAACCCACTTTCCTTTTGGGTAGATGAAGCAGGGACAGAACATAATAGATCACAATAGACCTTACGATCTGAAAACCAATTTTTGTGTTTGGCTACTGCGTGACCAAAAGCCGACATTCATGCATGTTGCAGCATTCGTGACTTTGGGCTCACTACGGACCTCGGAGACAGCGCAGCATCCATGCGATAAACGACCTGGGCACGGTCAGTCCGGCCCCAAGCGGACACCCAGCAGGCGTTTTTGATGCTGCAGTCGCAGCCCGCTTTGCGGTCATTCGCCGCATAAGCAACATCAGGGCAAGATCAAACTCACGCTCTGTGGACGGATCTGACATACCCCTATTCCCTTTGAACGACCGCTACAGATATCTGAAGAAGAGTTCCAAGTCAGCCGTCAACGGTTGCGTTTTGCGTCTATTCTTCCTATCTCCACGTCACCTGTAATGGAGATTTCATGTCCCGGTAAGGAAGGGAGGCAGCGCGCCTCCCGGAGCACATGCAACACCTGAAATATTGCCGTCGCTTTGTAGCTGACGGACAATCTTGATCTGCTCACTCGTTTCCTACCATCAGTGCCCAAATTTGATCTAGGCCAGAGACATGAAAGTGCACACCCTATGACAAGAGATTACTCGGACTTCCTTCCGCGTAGCGCGCGCGACGCCCAATCACACCCCAAACTCAGCCCTCTTCAGGCACTGGGATGGCAACCCTTCTTCGCCCAGCAAATCAGCGTGGGCGAGCTAACATCGACACCTCCCGTTCGCGTTGTCGAAGTGCATCGCAGTGGGCTGCACGCCCTTGGAGACAACATTGATGTTGTACTTCCTCCCAGAGCGGATGTGACCGTCGGGGACTGGCTGATGCTGGATCCTTCGCACCCGCGATCCAGTCGGGTTCTCGAGCGCACGAGCCTCATCAAGCGGCGTGCGCCCGGCACCGACAGGCAGGAACAGCTGATTGCGGCGAACATTGATACGGCCTTTATCGTCACGTCCTGCAATCAGGACTTCAAGGTGGCACGGTTGGAACGCTATGCCGCTCTGGCGTTTGAGGCACGGATCACGCCTGTCATCGTCATCACAAAGACCGACCTTGTGCCGGACCCGAAAAGCTACATTGACGCGGCGCGCGCGGTGTCGGACATGATCGACGTGGTTGCGCTTGACGCCCGTGGAGACGCGCCCCGGACAGAGCTGACCCCATGGTGCAAGCCCGGCAAGACGGTGGCGTTCCTCGGCTCGTCCGGTGTTGGGAAATCGACGCTGGCCAATGCGTTGCTTGAGAGCCAATCCATCGAGACCCAGACCATTCGCGAGGACGACGCGAAGGGTCGGCATACGACGACGCGGCGTGAGCTTCATGCGATGCCCAATGGCTGTCTGATCCTTGACACGCCCGGCATGCGGGAATTGCAGCTCACCGATGCGGCGGACGGGATCAATGATCTCTTTGCTGACATTCAGGAGTTGGCCGCGCGCTGTCGATTCAACGACTGTCAGCACGAAACCGAGCCGGGATGCGCTGTTCTGGAGGCTGTTGATGTGGGTATTCTCGATGCCCATCGGCTTGGCAGATGGCGCAAGCTCATGGCGGAGGACGCGTTCAACTCGGCGAGCCTTGCGGAACGCAGGTCGCGCGACAAGGCGTTCGGAAAAATGGTGCGCGGCGTCAAGAAAATCAAAGTTGTCAGGAGGTAAGACGATGACGCAGTCGAAAGCGGGTCAAATCGTATGGCACGACCTTTTCACATCGGTCAGGGCGTGTTCGATGGCATTTTACCAGCACGTCGCCAACTGGACGTATGAAGTCGAGCGGGCGACGGATTTTGCCTGGGGAGGCGGTGCGCAGGATTTCGTCCTCGCACTCTCCGGGGACGAAGCGGGTGCGGGGTTGGCCGAGACGCCTGCCGGGCAGGAAAATGGCTGGATCGCTTACATCGAGGTTCCCGACGTGGCCGCGGCGGTCAGGCGCGTCGCCACGCTCGGAGGCAAGATCATTCGGGAGCCATTCGAGGTACCGGGTGTCGGTCGCAATGCACTGCTGCGCGATCCGCTCGGTGCTCTGGTCGGGATTTCGCTGACCCGGCACAGCTTCCCTGTTCCGCGTCGGCAGTTCGGCCCAGACGTGTACGTCGGCAATGGGACTGACTTCCCGCTGGCGTTCTATGCAGACCTTTTTGGATGGCAGGTCTCTCCCGAGCAGGACACGGATTGTCTCGCACTCCTCAGGCCTGGGGGCGATCTTGTTGCACGCCAACATGCCGCGACCTGGCCAACCGGTTCAAATGCAGCTTGGGTCCCGTGCATCAAGGTTGCTTCAGTCTCCCATGCCTGCCGTGCTGCAGAAGCCAAAGGGGCGCGTCCGGCTTCTGTAGATTTGAATGAAACCGTTCAAGCCCATAACCCTATCCTGTGTGATCCAGACGGCGCGCCGTTTGCTTTTGGCATCGAATAGACGACCACTTTCTAACAGGTCGCCAATTCTTCACAGGAACTGCAGAGCGGATATTTGTTCGTTCTGCAGCATGCGTGACTCAGGGCTCAGAGCTTCCATCGGAGCAACCGCAGCATCTTGCTGACAGGCACGCCAGCTCAGATGAGGACGGCCCAAAGCCGACATCCGACCCAGTCTCTCGATGCTGCGGTCGCAGTCCGCATTGCCGACATTCGCCGTAAGAGCATAACCTGATGTGGGTCGAACTCACAGATCGCGGACTTTCCGGTCATTCGGTTTTCGAAAGTCGCTGAAGCAGCAACCCTTCGCGGGTGCAGCGTGGCTCTTGCGCCGGCGCAGCAGTTTTCCGTTTCCGGTCATTCGGAAGCGCGTGTGGAGCAGGATATCAAATCAACCACTCACTGCGCGCCTGCTGGAGAAGCAAGACTCGGACAGAGCGTTCATTTACTGCGGTCCAAAATTGATATGCTCGTCCGAAGTCAACGGACGAGCATATGGGAAATCACGCAAGAACTGCAACAGTTCCTTCGAGTGTGCGCTGTAGTTTGCAATAGGTCAAACCGGTGACTTAACACCGATAGTTTCCAAGTTTGGCTTTAGGCGTTTCTTTGCTTCGGTTATGAGTGTCGCTGAGGTCCCGAAATCCGAAAACGGAGTAAAGTGGCAGTTCTCCTTCAAGCGTCTACTCATTCCCGCCACCATTTTCTGCGATGTGCCCAAGCGCACTTCTGAACGCTTTTGGCCAATATTTTTTGAAAACCGCTCGTGTCGAGCGCCTAGGATTGCGTGTACTTATACTTGCAGCTCGTATTCTCCATCGACGGTCACTTCACCGTTTGCCGCAAAAGCGCAGGCTTCTTCGAGAGACGACGTCACCGTGCCGGATACCGAAAACTTTTGTTGAATCGCGATTTTCTTCATGAGGTATTGGCGTGCGCCGATTTTGATTTCGAGGTCCAGTCGCGCCACGGCAAGGTCAATCAGGGATTTGATATAGGTGCTGATCTTTTCCATGACCGCGTTCACGACGACCTTCGCCCGTTCGCCAAGCGCTGAGGTCATTTCCGAAATCTTTTCCCGGGTCCGCTCTATAATCGGACCGGCGGCGTCCATACCTGATTGGACCGCGGACCGGATAGCGCCTTCGGCGAAGTCCCAGATCCGACGGATCCAGGTGTCTTCGTCGGTGTCTACAACCGTGTTGAGGACACCGACAGAGTATTTCATGCTATCACCAAAGTGGGTGGCACGCGATAGTGCCTCGTCGTGCAAGTCTTCTGTCAGCGTCAACGGTATCATGTTTTGTCCTCAAATCTGGGCGTCGCCGGGATGATGTCCCATAGGCCCGCACGTTCTTGAAATAAGCCAGTCACTCCTGTCACAATACGCATTTTCGCAGTCTCAAGCCATGTCGAAGCAGCTGGTGCGATGCCTGTCCGGAAAAACGCTTCGATTACCTCTTCGCGTTGATAAGTGACATCGCTGGTCATATCGTCAAAGCCGCCCTTTGCGACGGCGCGGGACCGGTTTTCATCGCAGAGCAACGCTTGCAACAAGTCTGCCGCGCAGTCTCGCTGCCGGTTCAACCGCGCAGTCTTTTGCGCGTCGTCATCCAGCAAGCCGGTGGCCTTTGCTGCCACACGGTCTGTCCATGTTATGAGTGGCACGGCTACCGGTTGATCGCCCAAAACCCACTCGTCCTGGTTTTGCACCCAAGCCAGGGTACGACGGGCGCCTTCATGTCCGCGTGCGACAACTTCGATCTCTGACTGTCGGGCAGGATGGTTCAAAACCCGTTCTCGCACCCAATCTTTCCGAACCGGATGCTCCGCCAGGCTGGATTGCAACAGCTGGTCGAGGAACTGGTTGGCGCCCGTGACAAAAAACCAATCCCCATATTGCAGCGTGAGAAAGTGCATGCCGGCCATTTCGGGACTGCCGTAGACCATGCCATTGATGTCCACGATGCGCCGCACTTTCAGCCGCGGCACGCCGGTTTCATCCCAATGGCGTCTGATCTCATCGAGGTCCCTGGCGGAGATTAACCTGGCGAAGGAATTGTAACTCGACCGGCCGGTTTCCACGTGAACCTCGGTTGTGCGCAAGCTAAGCCCGAGCATGATATCGCTGGTGTAAGGATCGACGTTGATGTGAAAGAGCGCATCCGTTTGGCCAATAGGCAAAAGAAATCCGCGGGACATGACAGCAAAGTCATCGATCACATCGCTTTCGGGATCAGAATGCAAGGCGTGCAGTGTTTTGACACCTTCTGTGGCGACGGCCACAACATGCTGGACATCGGGCGGGTCTTCGACCTGCTCGCGGCGCTCAGTCATAAGTGACATCTGAGCTTCTCGCCGCTGCCGTCGCCCCAGTTCAAGAAACAACTCCATATCACGAGCCGGCGTTGTATCGCTGGGTTGGATCCGCCCTTTCCGGTACCGGGTCGTTGGCTCACGCTTGTCGGGATCGGTCGGCTTGAAGAAATATGCGAGGTCCTCAGGCGGCAGGCCGGCGAGACCACAGACCCAGCGCTTCATCATGTGTTGCGCCGCAACGTGAAACTCCTCGGTCGGCAAGGACAAATCCGGGATGGCATCTTCATATGTCCCAAATCGAGCAGTGTGCTGCAGCAGATTGAACGCCATAGATCCGGATATCTCGGCGGAATGCGTTTGGCGCCAGGCGCTTACGACGGATCGCACGGCAATGTAGCCGGCAAAGTAGACTGCATTCTCTGTCCGCAACACCGCTGCGAGGTGGGACTTGGCCTCTTGCTGCAGTGTTTCGGCAGTGGCCGCGTCAAAGTCCTCGACAAAAGCGCCATGGGATTGCGCCAGGGATTCCGAGGTGAATGTCTCGCCGGGATTGAAATCCACCAGATTTCGCAGGCATCGTGTCAGAATAGTATCGGTGTGCCGGTCGCGCTGCGGGTCAGCCGCCGTTTCGGCATAAACCGCAATACCTTCAAGCCAGGGCGTCCAGACATCCTGCAGGATCTGCGCTTTTGCCGCTAATTCGAGGCAGATTTCCGCCTGCCGCAGTGCCAGAGAGCTAGTCCCGCGCCGGGGCGCCAACCCCTTTTGCGCAACAAACGCCCCCATGAAATCGCCTTGTGTGATGTCTACGCCATCCAAGCCCCAAAGCCCCATTTCGGCGCGGTACAACGCGGTGCGCAAGGCTGTCAGCGCCCACCCTAAACCACCGTTCAAGGTGATCGCATGGGTCACTTCATGCGAGAGCTGCAATAGTTGCTTGCCAAAGGACCGGTCGCGCAAGAACGATCGATTGTGCGGAACACACCGGAAGATCGCCGGGTGCTGTATCGTGCGGGTGATCCAATCCGCCGAGACCGATGTCTTCAGCTCGTCAGCCGTCAGATCGAACCAGCGATCATCCACGAGCGAGAGGAAATTCAATTCGGCAGGCAGCCTGTCTTTCCATGTTTGGGTCGCTTCGTCCTCAAATCGCGACAGCGCGTAGATTTCGGTGACATCCGCATTCGGCGGCATCAACCCTACCCGTTCTTCTTCCGAATAGAACCGAAGCAGCGTGAGCAAGAGCGGCCGAAGGTCAGAAAAATGGTCGAACAAGCGCCACAATTGATCGAGGCAATTTCTCAGAAAAGGCTCTTCCACGCCTTCAAGACGACTGACGGCGATTTCGCTCAGTGCAAAGGCTTCGGCTCTCCGCATTGGGTTTTTGACCGCAGCATTTCTCACGGCATGCGCAAGGAAAAACGCGCAGGTGGCAATCTGGTGCATGCGTTGCGCCTTTTCCGCCAAGGCGAGCGCAAATCTGCCGACCGGCTCTCCGAAATCCGGTGCGTTTCGCAAGATATCCATGGCCATAGACGCGAGGTTGTAGGCAAGGTCAGCCTCGCCGAGATCCAACAGGACTCTGGCATGATGAAAGCAGGCGTTTCCAAGCGCCAGTTCTTCGGGTCTGTCCGAGAAATCGATCTCTGTTTCCGACAGGCGAACGGCGACCGACACGGCGCTGTCAAGCAGCGGCGTGAAGCGACAGACACTCTCCTGCGCGGCTATCCGGTAAACCGTGACGGCTCGTGCAGCATCGGAGGAAAAATGATCAATTTTTCCAATGAATAAACGCAGAAAATTGGCCCAGTACCCAGCTGTGGGCGGCGTCGAAGATTGAATGGCTTCGATAAAGTACTTTTCAAAAAGAGTCGCGTACACCGGGCGATCGTCACTTAAGGCGGCTTCCATCGCGACCGTGTCTTCCGCCGAAATTGGTATCAAAGCTAAGGATCGGTCGATTTCCTTAATGAACAACTCCCTATAGCCTTGGATTGCCATTTGTGTCGCTTCCTGGTTTGCGCTACTCGGTACGTATCGTTACGGCCTTCCTTGGATTGAGCAAGTTGCTTCAAGGAGCGGCCAGAAATTCTCGAAAAAGATCTCTTCAGAGAATTGGAAACGCGCAAGGTATTCGAAGGGCCGCCCTTCCTCGACCCGCAAATTGCTGTCCAAGTCCTCGCTGCGCCAAGGTCGAATGGCGGCTATCTCTTTGGACTTGCATCGCTGCAATTCGAGCAGCTGCAGCGATTTTCATGTTGTGAGCGCGCGCAGCGAAAATCCAAGACTTCCGCTTTGGGCTCTATCGCGGACCTTGGAGGCAGCGCGGCATGCTGTGATAAAATTTTCCAGTCAACGTCGGGTTGTCGTTGTGGGCGGGCATGGCGGATCGGAGGATCAACCATGGAAACACCAAACTTACCTGCCATTCGTGCTCTTCGCCCAGCCTGGAACAAAGGACGCATCGTCGGCCAGAAGCGACCGCTGAAACCAAAACATGTCTGGGCAATCCGAGTTCGCCTCGAGCTTGCCGAAAATCATCGCGATCTTGCGCTCTTCAACATGGCAATCGACAGTAAGCTTCGCGGCTGCGATCTGGTGAAGATGAAGGTCGCCGATGTCATGTCATCGGGTCAGATTAAGGAACGGGCTTCGGTCCTTCAAAGCAAGACGCAGAAACCCGTGCGCTTTGAGATATCAGAGGGCACACGTGCCTCTGTTGAGAAGTGGATGGAAGATGAGCTGATGGTCGGTTCGGAGTACCTTTGGCCCGGCCGGTTTCATGAACGCCTGTACATCTCGACACGCCAATATGCACGGATTGTCCGCGATTGGGTCACGTCGATCGGCCTCGAAGCAAGCGCCTACGGCACCCATTCCATGAGGAGAACCAAGGTCACTCAGATCTACAAGAAGACCGGAAACCTACGCGCTGTTCAGCTTCTGCTTGGCCATACTAAGATGGACAGTACAGTCCGGTATCTCGGCGTCGAACTCGAGGATGCCCTAGCAATCGCCGAAGCGATAGAGATCTAAAGTCAACGGGCCGCTCTCGCGGGCGGCCCAAACCAGCCGTTCATCGCGAGATAAGTTGCCGCATTGCAGCTTCCCCAAAGCGGAAGTTGATCGATTGCGCAGCATTTCCAACATTAACGTACACTCATCGGACAAAACGAACTCGTGCAAGCGCAGCTTCAACTATTGCCACGCGACCTTACTTGCTCCGGGTTCGGCGCTTTTGCACCTGTTAATCGCCACCACTTCGGCGCTTCGCAACGTCTGACAGACCCCGGGCCAGCAGGTCGAATACGATCCGGATACGACGGCTGGTCTGTAACTCCCGATGGGTGACCAGCCAGATTGGAAACTCAAGCGAAGGGAAATCCGGCAAGACCTTCTCTATGCCAGATTCAGCCTCGCCCAACGTTTCGGGCTGCATAGAGACGCCGTAGCCCGCTTTCACCAATTCCCATGCGACGACACCGCTCTCGCTCGACATCACGAAGCTCTCTGCGCGAACGGGCACGCCCATGTTGTGCAGTGGGGCCATTAGCCTCTCTGGGTCGGCATTGCCGACGAAATCGAGTGCAGCCACATCGCGCGGAGTCCGTGGGCGGCTTGCACGATCGAGATAGTCGGTCGCGGCATAGAGAGTGGCGCGAAAGTCGCCCAAGTGCCGTGCGATCAGGTCCGGCTGATCTGGGCGGACGTGGCGTATCGCGATGTCTGCCTCGCGCTGCGTCAAATTCTGCATCTCACTCGACGCGAGAATGCGGACGCGGATGCCCGGCGCCATCTGTCTCAACGGCTTGAGCACGCCCGGCAGGATCGCTGCTGACAAGAGGTCCGTTCCCGTGACCGTGACCTCTCCGGTGACATCCTGAGATTTACCGTCGGCCACCATCGAGATGAGCGTCGCAGCCTCGCCCATCGTGCGCATGTGATCAATCAGGTCGCGCCCTGCTTCCGTCAAGGTAAGACCACGGACGCTGCGTTCTACCAACGTGACGCCAAGTGCCTCCTCCAACGCACCGATCTGCCGCCCTATCGTCGGCTGCGTTGTCTTCAGCACGCGCGCCGCGCCGCTGAACGAGCCTTCCTCCGCTGTCGCGAGGAAGGCGCGTACCTGGTTCCAATCGAAGGAAACGGCCTGCCAGTTCATTCATGAGCGTATAGCAGGTGGACGAATTTAAGCAATCGACCTTTTATGAGCGCATGGATGATACCGGATGCGAAACGAGATCGGCCCGGTCTCTGCAATCGAAAGCGACACAATGCATTCCGCAGTTTCTTACGACTGGCGCATCCGCGCCGCTTCAAACCTGAAGTGCAACGCGCAAAGGAAACCGACATGACTGCCCAAGCCTTCTGGGACCGGCATGCGCCCAAGTACGCCAAGAAACCTATTGCCGATGTCACCGCCTACGAAGAAAAGCTGGAATGCGTCACTGCGCTTCTTCGATCGACCGATCGCGTTCTTGAAATCGGCTGCGGCACAGGCGGCACAGCCAGGAAGATCGCGCCTGTCGTCGCTCATGTGACCGCAACCGACCTCTCTGCCGAGATGATCCGGATCGCCCGGTCACGATCAGGTTGCGATGCCGCGGGAACACCAGAATTTCTTCAGGCGGAGGCGGCGCAATACATTCCTGGCCAACCGTTCGACGCCATTTGCGCGTTCAGCTTGCTTCACCTGGTGGACGACATACCCACCGTACTGGATGCAGCATTCCACCAAATGAAACCCGGCGGTCACTTCATATCAAAGACGGTTTGTCTGAAGGACGCGCCGCGCTGGATGCGAGCCATGGTTCGCGTGCTCATGGCCGCGCGGATCGCGCCTAATGTGATCATCTTGAGTCGCGCTGAATTGACCCGACACCTGATCCGCGCCGGGTTCGAAATCGAGCAGACGCGGTACTTCGGAAAGAACCGACTGAGCCCCTTTATCGTCGCGCGCAAGCCCGCCTGAGGCAGACCGACGCCTTATTCTGAGAGACCGAAGCATGCACTTTATCAGCCGTCGCGAATGGGCGTTCCTTGCCCTCGTGTTCCTCTACTCTTTCATTCCGGCAGTCGTAGGGCTGGTCCGGCTTCCGGAACTTCTCGGCGCTCGGGCGATCATCCCGCCGAACCCGCGTGCGGTGTTCGATCCCCTCCCGATCACATTGCATATCCTCGGCAGTTCAGTTTTCTGCCTTGTGGGGGCTGTGCAATTCCTGCCGAGCCTGAGGCGCTACCGCCCGGCCCTGCACAGGACCCTCGGGCGGATTGTGGCGGCAGCGGGATGCATCAGCGCACTAACCGGGCTCTGGATGACCGTGTCCTACGCATTTCCCGATGCCCTGCAGGGACCAGTGCTTTACGGGGCAAGGGTCACGCTCGGCCTCGCGATGGTCACCCTCATCGCATGGGCCATCGTCGCGATCCGGTCGCGAAACGTCGCCGCGCACCGCGCCGCGATGCTGCGCGCCTATGCCATCGGCCAAGGGGCCTCAACGCAAACCGCGCTCTTTCTGGTCGCAATGGCCCTCTTTGACACCGAACTGCAGGGGTTTTCGCGAGACCTCCTGATGGTTGGGGCGTGGGCCATCAACCTTGCGATTGCGGAACTCCTTATCCGCCGCGCCTTTGCAACGCGCACATCCGGCGCGGTGATCTGAACCCGGTCGTGCTCCCGACCTGATACCGGCAAACTCCAGAAACACAGAAAGAAGACGCCAAAATGAGACGGCTCGATCCCCGTATTCTTCTGTCGGCCCTGTGGCTGTTCATACTGCTCAACATCATCTTTCGCGATATTCACCAGTTTGTCCTCGCGTCCCATATCGAGATGCTGCTGACAGGCCATTACAACGGCATCGAGATCACCGAAGGGCTGATGCTTTTGGGCGGTTTCCTCGTCCAAGTGCCGATTGCGATGGTGCTCTTTTCGCTCCTGCTAACCCGCAGGATTGGTCGCCCTGTCACCTTTCTTGCAGCGATCGTCACAACCGGTACGCTCCTTTCCTCGGCCCCCACCGACATGGATGACACCTTCCACCTCGTCATCGAGATCGTGGCTCTAATCGCAATTCTCTGGACCGCATGGACGTGGCCCGAGGACGAACACACCGCGCCGCAATCCGACGCAAGTTCTCCGTAAAAAACGTGCGCGCACCGCGGACACGATGAATGAATAATAGGACCAAATAGATGTTGGAAGAAACGCCTTTAGACGATGCGTTTGATCTTTATGACAAGCTCGCACCTCGCTACGACAAACTTCATCATCGCTGGCTGCGTCATGCAGGCGGCGAGGCGCAGGCCGCCCTGGAAGGTCTGGTGCGTGCACTTGCGACGCCGAATTCGAGGCTTTTGGATGCTGGCTGCGGCACCGGCAACCTGGCACGTAGACTGATCGCCGAGGGCATGCCGCCGAATTTGATGACCCTTCTCGACCCGTCCGCAGCGATGCTTGCACGCTGTGCCGACATTCCTGTGCCGAAGATACAAGGACGGTTGGAGTCCCTGCCGTTTGAAGATGGCACGTTCGATCTTGTGACGTGTGCTTGGGCTTTGGAAACCGTCCCCGATCCCCACCTGGCTTTGAGTGAGCTTTGCAGGGTTGTTCGAGCCGGCGGCGCGCTTTGTCTCGCGTTTTGCGCGGATGAGCCTGCCCGTGGTCTTGCCGGCAGCCTCATGCGCCAGGCGCTTTTGTTTCGCGGGACCGGCCGATTTATGTCCCGCTCCCGATTGATGCAGGCAATCGAGCGTTTCGAAAATTTTGAAGTGCGGGCAATTCCGAGCCATGGTCCGGCCTCGACCTTATTTGCTAGGCGGTCTGGCGCAGCAACCCAGGGGTCTTTGTAGCCGGGCTTAAAGTTGAAAATGACGACCACAGAATTACGGAGATCAAGCATGATTGGATATGTTACCCTCGGAACCAACAACTTCGAGGCCGCGCTGAAATTCTACGACGCCTTGTTTTCGAGCGTGGGCGCAAACCGTCTTTGGAAACAGGGCGATATGGCCGCATGGGGCCGCTCAAGGGCCGAGCCTGCGTTATGCCTTGCTTGTCCATTCAATGGGGCACCGGCAAGCGTTGGAAACGGGGTGATGGTCGCTTTGAAAATGACCAACAGAAAAGCCGTCGATACGCTTCACGCCAAGTGCCTCGAACTTGGCGGAACAGATGAGGGACCCCCCGGCACACGCGGAGATCATGGTTTCTACGGAGGGTATTTCCGGGATCTGGATGGCAACAAACTGAATGCGTATGTCCCAGCGTGACAGCAGGCAAAGAGTTGGCTGTTGAAATATCGCGTCCAGCGGACAATGAGAGACGAGCACATCGAAAGACGCCGCAATGAGATCTGAAATAAAATTTGTCCGATTGTCGGAAATCGACCCAACCGAAATCTTAGCGCACATGTCCGACCCTCGTGTCGCCGAGCATATGCCGCTTCTGAGATTTACTTGGAATGCCGAGACAGTGGCGCGGTTTGTCGCCAAAAAGGAAGAGTGTTGGCACCGTGACGGACTTGGACATTGGGCATTCTTGTCCGATGACCGATATGTCGGCTGGGGTGGATTTCAAAAAGAAGGAGCCGAGTGGGATTTCGGACTGGTCTTGCGGCCCGACACGTTTGGCCTCGGGCCGCGCATCTCGCAAAAGGCGATCGACTTTGCAATTTCCGATGAACGCATCCCGTATGTGACCTTCCTTTTACCACCGTCACGCACGAACCTGCGGGCACTCGACAGACTTGGTGCTTGGCGGGTTGGCGAAGTCGACTATGACGGGGCGACCTTCCTCAAATTTCAACTTGCGACAGAGTGACAGCATTGTCCGATTTCTGGTACATCGGCAGCTCCAGAGTGTGTTGTAACTCGCAGCCCTAACTGGTCATTGCAGTGGTCCTATAGTTCAGCGATGTTAAGGCTTGTTCATCTCAAAGCCAGGCAAAAGCTGTGACGCAAAAATTAAAAACTAAAGAGCCACGGGGTTCATACAGTTGGCTGTGTGCAACAAACTTTGCTATCTGGTTATCAATCGTAGCCGCTTCGGTTAGTCCAAGTTTCGCAGACCAAGCGTCAGAAAATGCTGGCAATCCGTGTGAAGATTCGTGGCAAGAAGTCGTCGAACAACTTCATTCGCAAGTGCAATCTGCTAGAGGGCACAAGCAAATTATCCTATTTGTCGGAGACGACGGTAGTGCTTTCAATTGTCTAAAAATGGATGTTCCAGAAGGAACCATAAAAGCAGTGGCATTCGTAGAGGCCCAACTGGTGCAGCTCGAGAACAACGTTGATCAGAATTCGCGATTCCGAACGAGGTATTGTAGCTCGGGTCGCGGTTTTATCGGAAAATTTGACGTTACCAAACTACATCTGCCTTATAATTCGGACGAGCTTGCTTCTGATGCTTGTGTTGCGCGGCTCCAATCAACACTCAAAATGTTGGGTGGCCTGTGACATCCGCCAAAGATGTTATCCGCTTATGCCGGGCTAGAATGCAAACACAATTGGGCCTAATGGCAATGGCAGTTTTGTCCGCAACCTGTAAATCTGGGAAGTAAATCTCGCAGCGGCATGCTTGAATGGCCGGTTTTCACACCGCGCAGCGGCGCTGAGAATGATGCGGCCGCGGAGATTTTCGTGCTGCGAGCGCCCGCAGCGAGAAAACCGAATTCACAGAATGGGCTCAAACCGGACGCTCAAACGCCTGATTGCATTCCGGCAACATTATAAACCGTAAACAGCTCTTTCGGCTCGGCCACACCGCGCAGCATATAACGCCCGACCGAGATCAGATCCTGATCGCAGGGCTGCGCCGCGCGGGCTACGTCATCCGAGATCAGTATCCGTTGCCCCAAGGACCGATGCATGCCAGCGATACGCGCGGCCTGATTCACCGCTGGGCCGATCACCGTGAAATCCAAACGTGTCTCAGAACCGATATTGCCATACAGAATTTCGCCCGCATGCAAGGCCAGTGTGAAGTTGGCCACCGGCAGTCCAGCGGATTCGCGCTGCGCATTCAGTTCGGCGATCCGATCCTGCAACATGGGAACCGCCTGCAGGGCCGCCTGCACGTCCTCTTCAATCTCGCCGACATTGAACATAGCCATCAGTCCATCGCCCATGAACTTCAGAATATTGCCGCCATTATCGTGCACGACGCCAACGGCAACCGCCAGATAGTCGTTCAACATATCGATGATCTCGATTCCGGGCAGATTCTCGGAGAGGCTGGTAAAGCCCTCAAGGTCGAAATTCCATATCACGGCGTCGATCTGCTGTAGGGATCCGCGACGAATTTCACCCGACAAAACACGCCGTCCAGCATCCCGACCTAAGTAGACGCGCATCAGATCTTTGGATATCCGCGCGTTCGAGGCTGACTTTAGTGCCAGGCCCAAATGGGGCAGAGCCGTATTGATAAGGTCAAGATCCTGTTCCCGAAACCCATCCGGCGCGTTCGAAGCCCACGACAACAGGACTCCATCTACGGCTTTTTTTGAGGTCTGCGACCGCGGATCGAAATTCACACCTTTAGCGTAATACTCCGTCGCACCAGCCTCGCGTAATTCATTGATCAATGGATAGCGGCTGGGCTCGTTCTGATCGACCATGCGTTCATGGACGCCGTCAAGATCGTGATGTAATATCGCATATAGAGGACTGCTCATCCAGTCTTCTCTGGTCTCTTCTGAATACTCGAATTTCTGATAGTCACCGCCGGTGTCTTGATACCAGCTGTATCCGGTGCCGCCATATACCGGGTGCAGCGCCGATTGCGCCGCATGAAATCGCATCAGGGGCACACCAAGTTCAATCAGACGGGTACAATAGCCATCCAGCAATTCTTCTTTTTCGGCACCTTCAAGGCCCCGCGTCACCAGCCAGTTGATCAGATCATTTGATTTTGCCGCGTTTTGGTTCGGGGCTGTCATTTCACATTCCTGTGTCCGCTCTGGCTTCCATCTGGGAGCGAAAGGTTCGAATTACCAGAGGTCAATTCATATCAGCCAGCTTTCGCAACATTTTGCGCAACAAGGTAGCCTCGTTTTCTGTGAACATTGCGGCAAGCTGAGCATCATATTGCTGCGCAATACCGCGCAATTCGCGATAAACCGACCGTCCGGCCGTGGTCAATGCAAGATGTTCAACGCGGCGATCCGTCTGGCTGACGGTTCTGACAAGAAATCGGCGCTGCTCAAGCCTGCTGACCGCGCGGCTTATCTTGGTTTTGTGAATCCGGGCGCGTTGACCGATTTCTTTCGCGCTCAATTCTCCGTAATTGCCCAGATGAAACAACACTCTCCATTCCGTGCGCAGCATCCCATAACGGTCTTTGTATACACGCTGAAATTCCAGTGCGCTTTCCTCGGCTGCCCGGTTCAGCAGATAGGGCAGGAAATCCAGCAGATCAAACCCGTCTCTTTCGGTACTTTCTGTCTTTGTCATGCTTGTTAGTTACAAAATCAACTATTATCTCACAAGCAGAAAACAGCAGGAGCCAAGGATGAACCATCCGACAGACCCGCATAAAATGATCCAGGCCAGTACACCCGCTGGCACCCATCCGGGCTATATGCCCGGCTTTGGCAATGATTTCGAAACCGAGGCCCTACCCGGTGCGCTGCCGCAGGGCATGAACAGCCCGCAACGCTGCAACTATGGGCTATACGGCGAACAACTGAGCGGCACTGCCTTTACCGCCAACCCACCCGAGCGCACCTGGTGCTATCGTATCCGCCCTTCGGTGAAGCATTCGCATCGCTACGATAAGATCGACCTGCCCTATTGGAAATCGGCACCTTGTGTTGACCCAGATGTTACCAGCCTGGGCCAGTATCGCTGGGACCCCGTCGCTCATACCCAAGATGGGCTGACATGGCTGACAGGCATGCGCACGATGACCACAGCAGGGGATGTGAATACGCAGGTCGGGATGGCCAGCCACATCTATCTGGTCACCGAATCGATGGTGAATGACTATTTCTTCTCGGCCGATTCCGAATTGCTGGTGGTGCCTCAAGAAGGCCGCCTGCGCTTTGCGACCGAGTTGGGGATCATCGACCTTGAGCCCAAGGAAATCGCCATTCTGCCGCGCGGGTTGGTTTATCGGGTTGAGGTTCTTGAGGGCCCTGCCCGCGGCTTTGTCTGCGAGAATTACGGGCAAAAATTCGAACTGCCCGGACGCGGCCCGATCGGCGCCAACTGTATGGCTAACCCACGAGATTTCAAGGCACCTATCGCGGCCTATGAAGACCGTGAGGTACCATCGAGCGTCACTGTCAAATGGTGCGGGCAGTTCCACACCACAAAGATTGGGCAAAGCCCGTTGGATGTAGTCGCCTGGCACGGCAATTATGCCCCGTACAAATACGACCTGCGCACATATTGCCCGGTGGGTGCGATCCTGTTTGACCACCCTGACCCGTCGATCTTCACCGTACTCACAGCGCCGTCCGGACAGCCGGGCACGGCCAATATCGACTTTGTCCTGTTCCGCGAACGCTGGATGGTGGCCGAAGATACGTTCCGCCCCCCTTGGTATCACAAGAACATCATGTCTGAGTTGATGGGGAATATCTATGGCCAGTATGACGCCAAACCACAGGGCTTTGTTCCCGGCGGCATGAGTCTGCACAACATGATGTTGCCGCACGGACCTGACCAGGATGCCTTTGACAACGCGTCGAATTCGAACCTTGGACCGGATAAGTTGGATAATACGATGTCCTTCATGATCGAAACCCGGTTCCCGCAGCATCTGACATCATTTGCAGCGACCGAGGCCCCGCTCCAGGATGATTACATTGACTGCTGGACGTCGCTTGAGAAAAAGTTCGACGGTACACCGGGCAAGAAATAATTCCGATTGAGGTCGCAGATTTTTCGACGAAAAATCTTGGCCCCTGACAGAGGTTTGGAGACAAAATGCCATTGAAGAAATCCTGGGTGAGCTCGGCCAATTCTGCCGATCACCCTTTTCCTTTGAACAACCTGCCTTATGGCGTGTTTTCGACAGGCGGCGAAGACCCGCATTGTGGTGTTGCAATCGGCGACATGATCCTTGATGTCACAGCTGCCGAGGCCGAGGGACTGGTCGTTCTGGACGACGAACCGCTGTTCGACCTGCCTTTCTGGAACCCGCTGATGGAGCAAGGCCCCGCCGTTTGGGCCGCCCTGCGCAACCGTCTGATGGATCTGCTGGCCGAAGGCAGCGCGGCACAAGAGGACGTCGCGCCTTTGCTTGTGGCGCAGGCAGATGCCGAGCTGCACATGCCTTTTGCCGTCAGCGAATATACCGATTTTTACGCCGGTCGGCACCACGCCCAAAATGTCGGCACCATGTTCCGTGGACCAGAGAATGCATTGCCCCCTAACTGGCTGCATATTCCCATCGGGTATAATGGCCGGGCGTCTTCGGTCGTGGTGTCGGGAACAGATATCCGCCGCCCCTGGGGTCAGTTGAAATCCCCCGATCAGGACCTTCCGGCCTTCCTTCCCAGCCGTCGTTTCGACATCGAGCTTGAGATGGGCGCCATCGTGGGCACACCCTCTGACGGACCAATTTCCGTACAAGAGGCAGACGACAATATCTTTGGCTATGTCCTTCTGAATGACTGGTCCGCCCGCGATATTCAGGCGTGGGAGTATCAGCCGCTTGGGCCGTTTCAGGCCAAGTCCACCGCCACGTCGATCAGCCCATGGATCGTGACCAAGGCGGCGCTGGAACCTTTCCGCTGTGACACGCCCGAGCGGGATTTTGAGTTGCTGGATCACCTCAAAGAGAACGGCCCGATGCTGTATGACATTGATCTGTCGATCACGATGGCTCCGGACGGCAAGGCCTCGACCACAATCACGCGAACAAACTATAGCCAGATGTACTATTCCGCCGCACAGCAGTTGGCCCATCACACGACGTCGGGCTGCCCGATGAACACCGGTGATCTGCTGGGGTCCGGCACCATCTCTGGCCCGACAAAGCCCGAGCGCGGTTCGATGCTGGAGCTCAGCTGGGGCGGGAAAGAGCCGCTAACGCTGGAGACCGGCGAAAGCCGCAGCTTTATCGAGGATGGCGACACGCTGACCCTGACAGGGGCGGCCAAGGGGAAAGGGTACACGATCGGATTTGGCGAATGTGCCGGAACCGTGCTGCCCGCGCTTGAAAACCCATATTCGCGATAAGGAACCAGAAATGGCCAAGGCATTTGCGTCCCAAGGGGACATGTCGGAAAAGAAAATCTCGTTCACCGAGGTAGGAGACGGGCTTTTTGCCTTTACCGCCGAAGGGGATCCGAATTCGGGCGTCATCATCGGTGATGACAGTGTCATGATTGTCGAGGCACAGGCGACGCCCCGTTTGGCCAACAAGGTAATCGAATGCGTGCGCTCGGTCACGGACAAGCCGATCACGCATGTGGCGCTGACCCATTATCACGCCGTCCGTGTTCTGGGTGCCAGCGCCTTTGGGGCGCAGCAGATCATGATGTCAGACATGGCCCGCGCGATGGTGGTGGAACGGGGACAGGAAGATTGGGACAGTGAGTTCCAGCGTTTCCCGCGCCTGTTCGAAGGGCACGAAAGCATTCCCGGTCTGACCTGGCCCACGACCACGTTCAGCGACACCATGACGGTATATCTGGGCAAACGTCGGATTGACCTGATGCATCTAGGCCGCGCACATACAGCAGGCGATATCGTGATCCATGTACCCGATCAGAATGTGATGTTTACCGGTGACATCGTCGAGTATCACTCGGCCTGTTACTGCGGCGATGGGCATTTCGGCGACTGGGGCGATACACTGGATGAGATCAAGTGGTTTGATGTCGACGCCATTGCGCCAGGCCGTGGCGATGCCCTGGTCGGCAAGGACATGGTCAATGCAGCAATCGAAAACACCCGCGATTTTGTCGACAGCACCTATCGTCCAGCAGCCAAGGTTGCGGCGCGCGGAGGAAGCCTGAAAGAAGCATGGGACGCGGTGCGCGCCGAATGCGACCCGAAATTCGCCGATTACGCGATCTATGAACACTGCCTGCCCTTCAACGTCGCCCGTGCCTATGACGAGGCGCGCGGGATCGACACCCCGCGCATCTGGACCGCCCAACGAGATCTGGAGATGTGGGAAGCCTTGCAGAGTTAAGGACATACGGTCGCATTTGATCCAGATCGTTTTTCGCAGGACGGATTGGTGAGACCCTGGGATCGGGACCACTGAGCCTGAACGGCTGGTGGAAAGGACCCTCAGCGCAGCGCAATGGGAGAGCCCCATGAACAAGATCTTCGAAATACCGCTTTACGCCTACGCCCGAAATCCCGATCAGGACGCCGTAGCCCCAATACGCCACAAGGTGATCGTCATCGGCGCCGGGCCAATCGGCTTGGCCACAGCTATTGATCTGGCACAACAGGGCGTTGAGGTTGTCGTTCTGGACGAAAATGACAAGGTCAGCTTTGGCAGCCGGGCCATCTGTTTTTCACAGCGCACGCTGGACATAGCCGACAGGCTTGGATGCGCAGAGCCCTTGGTCCGGAAAGGTGTTCTTTGGGATACCGGCAAGGTCTTTTTCGACACAAGACAGATCTATGAGTTCAATTTGCAGCCAGAACAAGGCTATGCCAATCCGGCATTTATCAATCTGCAGCAATATCACCTAGAACAGATCCTTGTGGACCGCTTGCGCGCACTCCAAGCTGAAGGCGCGCCAATCGATATTCGCGGCCGCAATAGGGTCGAGGCGATCGGCACCCATGAGGACCATGTCACGCTTGAGGTAGAGACCCCCGAAGGCCCCTACAACATCGAAGCCGACTGGTTGATCGCCTGTGACGGCGCGCACTCTCCGGCCCGCAGGATGCTCGGGTTGGATTTCGACGGGCGCGTGTTCGAAGATAACTTCCTGATAGCTGATGTCGTGATGGAGGCTGACTTTCCTTCCGAACGCTGGTTCTGGTTTGATCCACCGTTCAACAGGGGGCAATCCGCCCTGCTGCACAAACAGCCCGACAATGTCTGGCGCATTGACCTGCAACTGGGTTGGGATATCGACAAGGAACGGGAAAAACGGCCCGAGAATGTGATCCCGCGCCTCAAGGAGATGCTGGGCGAAGATGTCGAATTCGATTTGGAATGGGTCTCGATCTATACCTTCCAGTGTCGCCGGATGGAGCGATTCCGGTATGGCCGGGTCCTGTTTGCCGGCGACAGCGCCCATCAGGTTAGCCCGTTTGGTGCGCGTGGGGCCAATTCGGGTGTGCAGGATTCGGACAACCTGTGTTGGAAGCTGAAGCTGGTTATCGACGGAAAAGCGCCCGATTATTTGCTGGATAGCTACAGCCATGAACGGGTGCAGGCCGCTGATGAGAATATTGCCTATTCCAGTCGCTCGACCGACTTCATCACGCCGAAATCCCAGATGTCCCGCCTGTTGCGCGACGCCGTTCTTGACCTGGGCGAGCACTACGAATTCGCGCGCCCTCTGGTGAATTCCGGCCGTCTGAGCACACCTTGTACCTATGCGGGCTCGTCGTTGAATTCCGCAGATGCGCTGAACGGGCCAGATATTACCCGTCCCGG
Source organism: Ruegeria sp. CDSC045 (assembly GCF_059610725.1). NCBI lineage: Bacteria > Pseudomonadati > Pseudomonadota > Alphaproteobacteria > Rhodobacterales > Roseobacteraceae > Ruegeria > Ruegeria sp. CDSC045. Next base: position 30,430 of record NZ_JBXWOE010000010.1, on the reverse strand, counting down.
CGCTGCGTGCCCGGATGCCCCCCTCGGCGCCGCGTTCCTGCTGCCGAAACTCGCGGGCAAGTTTACCCTTTTGACGATTGACGCCGACGCACCAGACACTCTTGAGGAAGACGGGGTTCTGGCAACCCGCTTGGCGTTGTCCGTTAAGGACGATCCGACCCTGGCGCTCAAGCGCCGCTATCTGGGGGATGCCACCAGCGCGGTTTATCTGATCCGTCCCGATCAACACGTGGCCGCCCGCCGTGATACGTACGAAGAAAACGCATTCCGGCAGGCGATCCGCAGGGCCACCGGTAAGGAGTAAGCGAGATGACCCAACTGATCCTCACCCCTAATCTGGACAATGCAGATGATTTCTATTTTGAACTGATCGCCGCCCATGACGGGCTGGATAAAACCGACAGCGACGCGCTGAATGCGCGGCTGGTACTGGTGCTAGCCAACCATATCGGAAATGCCGAGGTGTTGTCTGAAGCCCTAAAAGCCGCCAAGCTGAACGAGAATTGACGTAAACAGGAGGCCAGCGATGAGTGGCGTAGTTCTGTATGATTATTGGCGCTCGTCGGCCAGCTACCGGGTGCGGATCGCGTTAAACTTGGCTGGCATCACCTATCGTGCGGTGTCTGTCGATCTTGTCGCCGGAGATCACAAATCTGACGCGCATCTTACGCGCAACCCGCAAGGGCTGGTTCCAGTGCTTGAGATTGACGGGCTGCGGCTGACGCAATCTTTGGCAATCATCGACTATCTGGACATGACACGGGGTCTGGGGTTGCTTCCTGCGGAACCCGGTATTCGCGCACAAGCACTGGCGCTGGCACAAACCATAGCCATTGATCTTCACCCAGTCTGCAATTTGTCAGTCGCACGCCATGCAACCGCGCTCAGTGGGAATGCAGAAGGCATGCCTGGCAACTGGATGAACCATTTCATACGACCGGGTCTGCTTGCGTTCGAAGCCCAGTTGGGCGGTTTCCAACAGACCCCATATTGCACTGGACCGCAGCCAGGGCTGGCTGATCTGTGCCTGATCCCACAGATGTACAATGCCCGCCGCTATCAGGTCGATCTGACCGACCTGCCCCGTATCCTGGGCGTCGAGGCCGCCTGCGCCAAACACCCAGCCTTTGCCGCAGCGCATCCCGATCAACACGCCCCCACCTGATCCTCTGCACAGGGTCTGTGTGCCGATGCGAATGGGAATTGCCTGACCCCTGCCTTACGTTCTTCAAAACAAAATGCAGGAGGCCCCAATGCCCGAAATCATCGGCTATCACGCCCATGTCTATTTCGATGCAGAAACGCAGGATACCGCCCGGCAGCTCTGTGAAGAAGCAGTGCGCCTGTTCCCAGTTGCAATGGGGCGGATGCACGCCCGCAATGTAGGCCCACATCCAAGGTGGAGCTGCCAGTTGGGCTTTGCAGCCGACGCATTTGATCAGGTCATTCCCTGGCTGACGCTGAATCGGCAAGGGTTGACGATATTCACCCATCCCGAAACCGGCGAGCATCTGGCAGACCACCGCGACCGCGCAATTTGGATGGGTGAGATGCTGGATCTAGATCTGTCGATCTTCGACCAGCCTTAACCCAACGCCTTGGCCTGATCTCTCAGCTTGAACTTCTGAATCTTGCCGGTCGAGGTCTTTGGCAAAGGACCGAAGACCACCGTCTTAGGCACCTTGAAATGGGCCATGTTGTCCCGGCAGAACGCGATGATCTCTGCCTCTGTCGCTTGCCCATCTGGTTTGAGTTCAACAAAGGCGCAGGGTGTTTCGCCCCATTTGTCATCGGGGCGGGCGACCACGGCGGCCTCCATCACGGCGGGGTGCTTGTACAAGATATCCTCAACCTCAACCGATGAGATATTCTCACCTCCTGAGATGATGATATCTTTGGACCGGTCCTTGAGTGCGACATATCCATCCGCATGCATCACCCCAAGATCGCCCGAGGCGAACCAGCCGCCCCGGAACGCCTTGTCCGTGGCATCGGAGTTTTTGAGATAACCTTTCATGACAACATTGCCCTGCATGAAAATCTCACCCAGCGTCTCGCCATCCGCAGGCACGGGTTCCAACGTATCCGGGTCGGCCACCATAAGGCCGGACAGGGCCGAATACCGCACACCCTGACGAACCTTCAAAGCGGCGCGTTCTTCGCCTTCTTTGCTGTTCCATTCATCCTTCCAGGCGCAGACCACGGACGGACCATAAGTCTCGGTCAGGCCATAGACATGGGTAACCTCGATCCCCATATCCTCCATCTTCTTAACCACAGCCGCCGGAGGTGGAGCGCCTGCGGTCATCACTTTGATCTCGTGATCGAAATCCTTAAGGTGATCGGGCGCGTTGGCCAACATGTTCAGAACAATCGGCGCACCGCAGAAATGCGTGACCTTCTCGTCCCGGAAGGCGGCATAAATCGGCTCATCCCGAACCGCCCGCAGGCAAACCGAGACCCCTGCATTTGCCGCCATGGCCCAAGGGAAACACCAGCCGTTGCAGTGGAACATCGGCAAGGTCCACAGATAGACTGAATGCCGGGGCATGCCCCAGTCCAGCAGATCAGATTGGGCATTCAGGGCCGCACCGCGGTGATGATACACAACCCCTTTTGGATTGCCTGTGGTGCCTGAGGTATAATTCAGCGTGATCGCATCCCATTCATCCGCTGGCAGGGACCATGCGAACTCGGGATCGCCTTCGGCCAAGAGCGCATCGTAAGTCAGACTGCCCTGTTTCTCGCCACCATCAAAGCTGGGATCCTCGATATCGATGACGAGAATATCGTGATCAACCTGTTCCAGTGCGTCTTGCACAACCGTAGAAAATTCCGGATCGACCAACAGCACCTTGGTTTCCGCATGGTTCAGGATGAAGGCAATGATCGGCGCGTCCAGCCGGGTGTTAATCGCGTTCAGCACGGCGCCAGCCATGGGAACGCCAAAATGGGCCTCGTACAGTTCGGGGATGTTTGCTGCGATAATCGAAACTGTATCTCCTCGCCCTATTCCACGCCTATCCAGAGCGCTCGCCAGTCGACGACAACGGGTATAGGTTTCTGCCCAGGAATACCGGCGGACGCCATAAACAACTGACGGGTAATCAGGGTAGACCTGCGCCGTCCGTTCGATAAAGCTTAGCGGTGACAGCGGCGTATAATTCGCCTGGCATTGATCCAAGTGGCGTTCATATATGTTGGCCCCTGTCATCTGCGGATCCTCCCAAATCGCAAGTTGCGCGAATTGAACACAAACATAGTCCCATGACAAACCCGTAGAAATACGGGCTGAGGCGGCCAAATAACTGTGCTGTGCCCGACTGGCGATACCAACCTGCCCGATCTGGCCCTATCTTGTACTGGCCATTCACGCTGATCTGAGCCATCGAATATACAAGCCGAGGCGACACCGCCTCTGCAAGATGTGCACACGCTAATTTTGAAAGGACATGTCATGGACGGCACGTTCAACGAAAACGATCTTTCCCGCGTCGTCGAAGCCGACCGCGCCCATATTTGGCACCACTTGATCCAGCATAAACCCTTTGAAACCAACGACCCGCGCATCATTGTCGAAGGTAAGGGCATGCGTGTCTGGGATCAAAAAGGCAAAGAGCATCTGGACGCTGTATCGGGCGGCGTATGGACTGTGAATGTCGGCTATGGCCGCGAATCGATCTGTAAGGCGGTTTACGACCAGCTGATGAAGCTGTGCTATTTCGCCAACTCGGCGGGCTCGATCCCAGGTGCTTTGTTCGCCGAAAAGCTGATCGAGAAAATGCCTGGCATGAGCCGCGTGTATTACACCAACTCGGGCAGCGAGGCGAATGAGAAGGCGTTCAAGATGGTTCGCCAAATCGCCCACAAGAAATACGGCGGCAAGAAGACCAAGATTTTGTACCGTGACCGCGACTATCACGGCTCGACCCTGGCAGCGATGTCGGCAGGTGGTCAGGACGAGCGCAACGCGCAGTACGGGCCTTTCGCCCCCGGTTTCATCCGCGTGCCGCATTGCATGGAATACCGCAAGCACGAGCTGGACGGTGCGCCCGAAGAGAATTTCGGCGAATGGGCCGCGGATCAGATCGAAGATGTGATCCTGCGCGAAGGCCCGGATACGGTTGGCGCCCTGTGCCTTGAGCCCGTGACCGCAGGCGGCGGCGTGATCGAAGCGCCCGAGGGTTATTGGCAGCGTGTGCAGGAGATCTGCAAGAAGTACGACATCCTGCTGCATATTGACGAGGTCGTCTGTGGCGTTGGCCGCACCGGTACCTGGTTCGGGTATCAGCAATATGGTGTGAAGCCGGATTTCGTGACCATGGCCAAGGGTGTCGCCTCGGGCTATGCCGCCATCGCCTGCATGGTAACTACTGAGGAAGTCTTTGACATGTTCAAAGAAGACGCCTCGGACCCGATGGGCTATTTCCGCGACATCTCGACCTTTGGGGGCTGCACCGCCGGTCCGGCCGCCGCGATCGAGAACATGCGGATTATCGAGGATGAAAACCTGTTGGGCAACTGCACGGCCATGGGCGACCGGATGACGGGCAACCTTCAGGCGCTGATGGAAAAGCACAAGGTCATCGGCGATGTACGCGGCAAAGGCTTGTTCCTGGGTGCTGAGCTGGTCGCAGACCGCGCGTCCCGTGAGCCAGTTGATGAGAAGCTTGCCCAAGCCGTTGTGGCCGACTGCATGGCGCAAGGCGTGATCATCGGCGTAACTAACCGCTCGGTCCCCGGTCGGAACAACACTCTGTGCTTCTCACCAGCGCTGATTGCCACCGCGGATGACATCGACCAAATCACCGATGCTGTCGATGGCGCACTGGGGCGTGTATTCGGCTGACACCGTTAGCAGTCTCTTAGGATGAGACCATGAAAACCGGCGCTGCTTGCGCCGGTTTTTTCTCAAGACGGATGCCCAAACCCTCAATATGCGACCGGATGTTCCCGCTCAGTGCTGAATGTCGGCGGCCCGGATTGTAGAATCCGTTGATGTATCCGTTGAGCGGGGCGTTGCAACTGACCCCCGAATTAGCCCCTGATCTGCCTCTTGTTTCCATGGCATATTGTCTAAAACGAGAGGCGGCAGCAATGAGGCAATTTCCACAATCATTCTAAGCCAATGGATTCACCATTTAGGTGCATGCGGGAGGACGCCGTGTCTGGCCGCCCGCGTCAAGAGGTTTGTCAAAACCAAACTTGATCTCGGTGAACTGACGTTGGTGACATCTTGGAGGATTGCAACGTTTCGCAATCCCTCGTCTACAAATGGAGGTCAGGCGTGAAATCTTCATAGGTCAAAAGCGTCGCGCGGAACGAAGAACAAATTTTTTCGAAGGTTCTAATTAACGAAGAGACGCAGCCAGGCCGTGATCCAGAAACTGACAATCGCAATCTTCTGGCGCGCCGGGAAAGCACCATGCCTTTCCTGCCAATTATCCGGTGAACTGTTTGGTCAAAATTGCACTCGCGATGGATAGCCATTCATGATTTCACCAGCTGGCAACTTTAAATTCTACGCCGCCACCAAGCCAGTCGATTTTCGTAAAGGCATGGGTGGTTTGGAGGCGATCGTTCTGAATGAATTCGATCTCGATCCATGCTGTGTTGCCATATTTGTTTTCCGTTCGACACGCACGGGCCGGCTGAAGCTCATAGTTTGGGACGGGGCGGGTCTTGTGCTGATCTATAAGCGGATCGGGGGTGAAGGTTTTGAATGGCCACGCGTCAGTGACGGGGTGATGACGATGACCAAATCGCAGTTTGAGGCCCTTTTCGAAGGGCTTGATTCGAAGCGTGTGATAACGCGCGCTTCGGACTGCAATCAGTCCCTGATGTGAATAGCAGCGAACGGCGATACCGAGCCCAAAGCAGAATCTTGAGAGATAGTGGAAGGAGCACTCCGCCGTCACCACGGCGAAGTGCTGAATTGTGTATTTCTAGCCGTTATTGAGACATCCCGCCTTCGCTGGAAACCTGTTTCTCAACTTGGCTTTGATTGGCCAGGTCAGAGCCACGCGGCGGGAACTCTTGGAATGTCTGAAGGTGTTGCTGCACCAGTCGCGCAGCAGGTCCAAACGCCCACATCTTCTGCCCCATCCATTTGGTATACATCCCGGATTCTTCGGCGGCCTTTTCATAAGGATCGCGGCGCAGATTAAACAACATCGGCGCATTTAATTCTTCTTTTGGTCCGGCCCAGCCATGCTCTTGGATTACGAAATGGGCTTTCCAGTCCCTGTAGCGGACGGCCTGAAGGCTCGTGCCTTCGTAGTAGATGATTTCGTCGCGGTTGCTTTCGGCACCTCCCGTCAAATACGACAGTTGGTTGTATCCGTCCAAATGTGCTGTGTAGCCTTCATATCCAGACAAGAGCGCCTCGGGCAGGTTGTCAGGGCCACCTGCCGCTGCCACCAGCGTCGGCATCCAGTCCATACCGGACATAATGCCGTTTGCAACGCGTCCAGCAGGAACATTGCCGGGCCATTTGATAATCGCCGGAACGCGGAAACCACCTTCCCAGGTTGTTCCTTTTTCCCCGTGAAATGGTGTCGTGCCACCATCCGGCCAGGTCATCGTTTCAGGGCCATTGTCAGCAGTGAAAACCACAATTGTGTTGTCAGTGACACCCAGCTCGTCAAGCCGCGCCATCACTTTGCCCACATTGTCGTCAAGCTCTTGCATCACAACGTCCTGCAGCCCACGCCCATCGCCCAGCATGTCTTCGTATTTGGGGCTCAGGTGCGTCCAAACATGCGCTCTGGCCGGGGCCATCCATACAAAAAACGGTGTATCCGCTTCGACAGCGCGATCAATAAAGTCGATCGTCTTTTCGGTCACCTCATCATCGAGCGTCTTTTGACGCTCGGGCGGCGCGGGTCCATCGTCCAAGATGCGCTGATTGCCGACCACGCCCCAACGCGGATCCACCGTTTCATCCAGTTCTTCGGTTGCAAAGGCATGTATGATGTTGCGCGGACCGAATTGGGCATTAAATTCGGGATCGTCTGGCCAGTCAGGGTCCGACGTATATTCCATCGCATTCAAATGGTAGAGCCAGCCCCAGTACTCGTCGAAACCTTTTGTTGTTGGCAAAAACTGGTTCTGGTCGCCCAAGTGGTTTTTCCCGAATTGACCGGTGGTATACCCCAAGGCCTTTAGCATGTTTGCAAGCGTGGGGTCTTCATTGCTCAGACCCACGGGATCACCGGGAAGACCAACAGTGTGCATCCCGACACGTACAGGAAACTGACCCGTCAAAAACGCAGCGCGACCTGCGGTACAGGTCGGTTCCGCGTAGTAGTCCGTCAGCCGCGTTCCCGCTTCGGCAAGCTGGTCCAGGTTCGGTGTTTTGATGCTTTTGACGCCTTGGTGGTAGCTTCCCAAGCTGGCCCAACCGACATCGTCAGCCATGATCACCAAAATATTTGGCTTGTCCTCTTGAGCAACTGCGCTTGCGGCGACAGCAACCGAAGCGACGACCGCTCCGACGAAAGTGCGCGCGATTGATAAGCGTTTCTGCATGAATCATCCTTTCTTGCATCGTATCGGGGTCGTCTGGTCGTCCTCATAGCCCCAAATTTATAAGCGCGTAATTACTGTACAGCAGCGGAAAATGTCGCGCTTAAACGTTTGTTGAGCATCGCGTGTGGCTCGATTGAGCTACCATAGTAGAGCTGTGCAAAGGCGGCGATGTCGTTGAACAGAACCACAGCGTTGCCATCTGTGCCTTCATAGACAAGCAGTTTCTGGCAAAAGGCATCAAGACCGATCGCCGGGTAATCCGCCATTGCGACTCCACCGGGCGCTGGCCCCCCGAACAGCAGCAGCTTTGCGGCGGGAAGGGCAACGTCAAACGCGGCAGCTTCTTTCATAAAATCGATCTCGCCGAACCAAATTGTATCTGTTTGCGCGGTCACTGCTTTTTCGAGGCGCGCAACCGTTTCGGCAACGCCATACGCCGACGCAATTTCAATAATGCCAAAATCACGCTCGACAGCATCGGTGGGAATCGGGCTCGGGTCTGCGCCATCAACCGCGCGCAGTACCGCTTGCAGGCGCTCATCAAAGGCAGCAAGGGCCGCTGACCCCTCAAGTCCGTGACGTTTGGCGATGAACGCAGAGGACGTGTAAGATAAGGACGGCTTAGCCTCGTCGCCGTATGACAACACCCTGAAGGGCAGATCCAACCCCGCACGAATGTTCTCGCTCAGGATGGCAGCGTTCACGCCGGGATCAGAGAAAAGCAAAACTCTCGACGGTGGCATCTCCACGCCTTCGCCAGCCGCCAAACGGGCATGATCTATCTCGATCACCCTTGCCATTTTGGCATCTGTCACCGCCTCTGCCACTGCTTCGAACAAAATATCGGTGTCGGCTTGCAGTGTATCATCTGCATCGGCGGAGATCGGAGTTAATGCCAGCGCAGCGGCCAACAGAGTGTTTCGGATACCCAAGTTGACCCTCCTGATCAAACCGCGCCTTGTTGACGCAAACGAAGCAGAGCCAAAGCTGCGAAAAGGATTTCTGCCAAAAAGTAGAACACCAGCAAGAAATTTGGCAAGCCATCGACCAAAAAGCTCAGCAGTCGGCCAGCGGCGAGCCCGGCCATGAAGAGGAACAGGCTCCAAAGGGCGGCGTTTGTAAGGGCGGGCTTTAATGCCCCAGCAATCCAAAACATCAACATCGCCAGATACAGCCCCATAATTGCCCGGAAGATGTGGGTGAGCTCTGTCGTGTCGACTGGAATTCCCAGCAACATCGGCACACTCGCCGACGGTATCGCGCCATAAGACAGTGCGATCGGGAACAACCCAACGGATGCGAGCAACAAAACAAAACGGCCAGACAAGGAATTTCCCTTTTGGCTGCCTCTACAAGAGCCAGATAGAATATACTGTCAATTCCGCGTTGGGCAACTCAGAACTATGGTCAATTTCCTTACCGCGGGAAACTTACGCGGGACGTTAGGATAGTACCGCAGGCACGACCTGCATATCAGGCTTTGTCCCCAACTCAGTCAAGCATGTACCACGAGACGAATTACCGCTTCGTACCGCGACTTGATCCTTAATCCGCCCGTTGATGTTGCTTGCGCAGCGAATGGCAGGTCTGGTGAAGCGGCGCTGTCGAGGAAGATGGATGTCTCCTTTGGGCCATCTGCTACGATACTGGTTCTGCGAAACTGGCAGATGCCGCGCCGCATCTGAGGTCGGTACTGAGCCCAACCTGTACCTTCAGTATTTTTGCTGCGCGCGCTCGCAGCACGAAAATCGCCGTAAGAGGTCAGGTTCCGCCGTCGCAGGGCAGCGGCAAAATCTGCCATTCGTCGATTGCGCAGAATTTTTAATACGACATATTCACAGGTTGCAAGACAAGACAGCCATCGGCTTCAATCGCGCCAACAGCCGCTGACAAATTTAAGAACCGGATTTCCCTGTCAGCATAAATTGATTTGAAGGTGCGCCTGCCCGTCGCTTGTTCGTTCAACAGAATGTCCTTTGGGACCAATTACACCACGAATGCGCGAGCGGAAATTTGAGAAGCCTTCGGATGTGACAACGTCTACGGCTTCATCCAAGTGCACCTCTAACCGGAACCATCCTGGTTTCATGATCGAAATAGAGACCACATGCCCCGTGAACGGTTGCGATAGATACGTTCCGCTGACCTTGTCACCGATGGCCCATCCCTTGGGTGGTCCGTTTCCGATGGCTGCAAACATCGTGTTCCAATCGCGGAACCCGTGTTGGTGGGCGACCAACTCGAGGGACTTGGCATGGCCAATCGATGCACCTTCCTCGGTCAATTTTGTGCGCAAACGCTTAGCTTGATCCTTAGCTTGCGTAGCTGACGGAAATTGCGTGTTCATGACGCCACTCCTTTTTTGGTGTGGAAAATGCCCCATTTTAGCTCTGGGTCTTGGGCGGAGAGCCAAAGCACTACAACAGTAAGACCCAACATCATCACTTCGGCCAGCGGACCCGCATACCAGATGCCAACTTCGCCAAACCAGAAGGGCAACAGAAACGTCAACGGGATCGCAAATGCATAAGGTTTTGTCAGCCCTAGAAGGGCTGCCTTTCCTGCAGATCCAATCGCCTGAAAATAGGTCGCAATCATCATCAACGGGCCCAACAGGAAAAAGACACATGTTATTACCGGCAAGATGCGCGCAACCTCTGCAATGACCGACGTGTCGTCTACAAACGCGCTGGCGATCCGGCTAGGCATGCTAATCACGACGGCCTGCACGATTGCGCAATAAACAAACGCGACCCAAAGTGCCATGCGCAGGCTTGCATCTGACCTTTGCCAAAGTTCAGCACCATAGTTGTTGCCCGTGATCGTCTGCATTGCAAACGACAAGCCCAGAAGTGGCAGGAAAGCAAAGGTGATGACCCGCGTGATGATCCCGTAAGCAGTAATTGTGTCGGCGTAACCCGGGCGACCAATCCATTGGAGGGCTGAGATAATCGCGGCCGACCCGAGAGCTAGTCCAATGAAATTGAGGCTTTGTGGTGCACCCAGTGCGAGGATCCGCCCCCATTTTCCGCATACGGAATGGGACAGCAAGGTCGCAGGACGCAGCGATGTTTCCCCAAACAATCGGTACGCAAAAATGATAGCAAACGCGAGCGCCTGTGCCGCCGCAGTTCCATAGGCTGACCCAGCTACGCCCATGTCCAGAACGGCGATGAGTACGTAGTTGAACCCCATGTTTGCAATCGAAACCAGCAGGCTCATCGCGGCCATAAAGCCCACGCGCCCTTCGTTGCGCAGCGCATCAGAATTTACCGACAACACGAACAAAAGCGGTGAGAAGAACACCGTAATCCGCAGGTAGACCAACCCCATCTGCGCCAAAGTCTCTGACCCACCAGCGGCCAGCAATGCAACTGGCTGGCCCAATAGAAGGAACAACACTATCAGAACTGCGCCCAACCCAATTGCCAGCCCATGTGCGCCAGCAAACGTGGCACGCGCGCCGTTCATGTCACCCGCGCCAAGGGATCGCGCCAGAAGGCTCGACATGCCGTTCGCCACAAGCGTGGAAAGCGCCACAATCAGCATGTAGATCGGGAACATCAACGTGACCGCAGCCAGCGCATCAGGGCCTACATAAATGCCCAGAAACAGCGCATCTGCAACAGACAGAAGCCCATTCATCCCCATCACGAAAATGATCGGGAGTGCGGTCCTAAAGTAGATGGTGCCAAGCGGCCCATCGGTGAATGTATTAGTGGGGCTATCGGTCATATCTCTCTTGCCTGATCGCGCAATTTGAGATGGGACCCGCATTACCATCCGCGCGATATGCGGAAAGAGGTAGATAGAGAATTACGTCGCAGAACTTAACCAAGACAAAAGTCAGCGGGAGGCAGGCGTCCACAGCCTGTACGTTGGCTAATCTGAAATTTTTCTGTCGTCAAGCGGTTAGTCTGCATCCGATTTTGCGGAAGCTGACTTACGCCGCGTTGCAGAAAAATTGGTAAAATGGGCTCTTACCACCAGTTGAAGTGCTCCGCAGAGAGTGGCGACAGGAGAGCCCATAGTTAGAGACGCAGCAACGTGAACCAATGTCTGCTGCTGCTATGCTATAGCCACAATCGGAGGGATTTTACGACCATGGGACAATTCGCCAGCTGATTGGATCAACGTGTTGGCGTCAATGCGGAAATGACGGTACAAATCCGCAATAGACCCGGTTTGGCCGAAATGCTCCACACCGTGCGGAATCGTTTTGTGGCCATGAACGGCACCCAACCAGGACAAAGTTGCCGGGTGTCCGTCGATCACTGTGATCAATGCGCAGTCGCGCGGCACATCTGCCAGCAGCGTTTCGATATGTGCCTCAGCGCCCCGAATGCCATTTGTGCGCGCCCGTTGCGCTGCAGTCCAGCCGGCGTTCAACCGGTCGGCAGAGGTCACTGCCAGAACGCCAACATCCCGCCGCCCCTGGGCGATATGGCCCGCTGCCCTGATGGCCTCCTGGGCAACCGCGCCCTGATAAGCAATGACAACTTCGCAGTTCGGTCCCGGTTTGCGTAGCCAATAGGCACCGTCGATGGCCCCCTGACGGAAATTGTCATCCACGCGTTTACCGGGCTGCTCAATCGGGTTGGTCGTCAGACGTAAATAGACCGAACCGCCGGTCTCGTCGCGCAACCACGTGCGTTCATCGGGATCTCCCTCGCCATCTTTTTGCATATAGGCAAAGGCCCATTCCATGATGACCGCCAATTCATCCGCAAAGGCGGGCTCAAATGCGGCCAACCCGTCTTGCGACATGCCAATCAGCGGCGAAGCGATTGATTGATGCGCCCCGCCTTCCGGCGCCAAAGTGACGCCAGAGGGCGTGCCCACGATCATGAAACGGGCATCCTGATAACAGGCGTAATTCAACGCATCCAAGCCACGGGACACAAAAGGATCATAGACCGTTCCAATGGGAATAAGCCTTTTGCCAAAAACCGAGTGCGAAAGCCCTGCCGCCGCCAGAAGCAAAAACAGGTTCATTTCAGCAATGCCAAGTTCGATATGCTGACCATCTGGTGTGAACTCCCACTTCGCGGTGGAGGGGATATTTTCAGCCTTGAAAGTGTCGGATTGATGGGTGCGCGCAAACAGTTTCCTGCGATTGACCCAAGGGCCAAGATTGGTTGTGCCGGTCACATCCGGAGAGGTCGTCACGATCCGCTCGGCCAGCGCGCTGTTGCCTTTGGACAGGTCATCCAGAATCTTGCCGAATGCCATTTGAGTCGAGATTTCACGACCCGGATCCAACTCAACTGAGGGGACGTCGATAACGTCATCTGAGTATCGGCGCGGCCCGCTGGCGAAGAAGGGCGTCTTTGCCAGCATTTCTTCAAACGCTGCCGGGTCTGCGATGGTGGCAAAGCGCGCCCATTCATCACCCTCAGTAACACCCATGAATTTCTTCCATTCTGCCATCTGAGTCTTGTTCATCAACCCACCATGGTTGTCCTTGTGACCAGCAATCGGCGTCCCCCAGCCCTTGATCGTATAGGCAAGGAAACAGACCGGGCGGTCGTGATCTATTGCGGCGAAGGTATCTGCCATGGTGGTTACGCAGTTCCCACCCAGATTTTCCATCAGAGCGGCCAGTTCGTCATCGCTGCGCGCATCAAGCAACGCGCTTACGTCGCCTTGATCGCCGAGGGTTTCCATCAGTCGCTCGCGCCACACCGCGCCCCCCATGAAAGTCAGTGCCGAGTAGAGCTGGTTGGGGCACTGATCAATCCATTGACGCAGCTTCTCTCCGCCCGGCTCTTTAAACGCAGCGCGTTGCAAAGCGCCGTATTTAACCCGCACAACGTCCCATCCGAAGGCGTCGAAGATTTGCTCAATCCGTTGGAACAGTCCTTCACGCACGACGCCGTCCAATGACTGGCGGTTATAATCAATGATCCACCAGCAATTACGCAGATCGTTCTTCCATCCCTCTTGCAGGGCCTCATAGATATTGCCTTCGTCCAGCTCAGCATCGCCAACCAATGCGATCATGCGTCCAAGCTTTTGCGTATCGCCCCAGGATTTGGCCTGTACATAATCCTGCACAAGTGACGCAAACGAGGTGATAGCAACGCCAAGACCCACCGACCCGGTCGAAAAATCCACGTCATCGATATCTTTCGTGCGGGAAGGATAGCTTTGCGCGCCACCAAATCCGCGAAAGTTCTCCAACTTCTCACGGGTCTGGTTGCCCATCAGATACTGAATCGCGTGAAAGACCGGCGAGGCATGCGGTTTGACTGCTACGCGATCTTCCGGGCGCAGGGTCTGAAAATATAACGCGGTCATGATCGATACCATCGACGCCGAAGACGCCTGATGCCCGCCAACCTTGATCCCGTCAGCTTTGGGCCGAATGTGGTTCGCATGGTGGATCATCCAGTGGGACAGCCACAGCAAACGTTGTTCAATTGTTTTGAGATCAATGGACATGGTCAATTTCCTTAAGCTGCGCTGCGGACAGGGGGTCTTGGCAAGGCTTGTTCGAGATCGTGGATCACGTCGTCGATCCCCTCCAGGCCAATGGACAATCGCACCAGCCCATCGCTGATGCCGTGTGCGGCGCGTTCTTCAGGCGTATAGGTCGAATGGGTCATGCTGGCCGGGTGCTGCACCAGTGTTTCAGCATCTCCCAATGATACGGCGCGGGTGATCATTTGCAGTCTGTTCATCATCGCGCGCCCTGCTTCCAGCCCGCCATCCAGTTCAAATGCAATCATGCCGCCGAATTTGGACATCTGCCGCTGCGCGACATCATGCTGCTCGAAACTGCTCAGTCCCGGATACCAGACCTTTCGCACACCGGCGGATTGCTCCAGATATTCGGCGATGGTCGCAGCGCTGCTGCAATGCCGATCCATGCGCAATTCCAGTGTCTTGAGGCCGCGCAGTATGAGCATCGCGTTAAACGGGGCCATGACCGCGCCGGTCATATCTTTCATCCCATAGAGGCGGATTTCAGTCACCAGCTCGGCCGATCCGGCCAGCAACCCTGCAACAACATCTCCGTGACCGCCTAGATATTTCGTCGCCGAGTGCAGAACGATATCTGCGCCATGTTTGATTGGCTGGGTCAGATAGGGCGTGGCATAGGTATTATCCACCACCACGTAGGCGCCGTTGGCATGGGCAATGGCTGATACAGACTGGATATCTACAAGGCGCATATTCGGATTGGCGGGTGTTTCAAAATAGACCACCTTGGTTTTTCCGCTGATCGCCGCTGTCAGGTTTTCCGGCTCCGTCAGATCCACATGGGTCACTGTCACACCGAATTTTGCCAGCCCGTGCCGCATGAAGGAAAATGTGCAGCCATAGAGCGTCTTGTCGAGAATGACCTCATCCCCCGGGGCAAGAAGAGTCCACATCGTTGCGGTGATCGCCCCCATCCCCGAGGCCAGGGCCAATCCTGCCTCTGCCCCCTCAAGCACCGCGATGCGTTGCTCCAGCAAATCGCAAGTCGGGTTCGAGATGCGCGAATAAACATGCCCTGCCCGCTCGCCCGCGAACATCGCACCGCCTGCTTCCGCGGTTTCGAAAGCGAATGTCGAGGTCAGATGCAGCGGAGGCGTCAACGCGCCTTCGTTTTCCATCGGGTTATAGCCATGGTGAATGGCAAGAGTGGAAAAGCTGTCGGGGCGGTTGCGCATTGGGTGACTCCTTGGTTTTCAAGAAGCAGAGTATGACGACACGAGTGGCAAAATATTCCAAAAATGTCTTATACTACCTCGTTTGTAGCAGTATATGCTAATCTATGAAAAAAATAGACCGCAAAGACCAACAGATCATTCGAGCGTTGCAGCGCAATGGTCGAATGACGAATCAAGACCTGGCAGCAGAGGTGAACTTGTCACCTTCGCCCTGTCTGAGGCGGCTGAAGCTGCTCGAGCAAAATGGAATCATCACCGGCTATAGCGCCAACATAGACGCCGAGGCTTACGGGTTGCCGGTAACGGTATTCGTTCACGTCAAACTGGAAAGCCATACTGAAGCGACAGTAAAGAAATTCGAAGCAGCCATTGCGCGGATTGACCAGGTACTGGAGTGTTTCGTTATGACCGGCTCATCGGATTACCTGCTTCGTGTGGTCGTGGCTGATCTTTCAGATTACGAAAAATTCGTTCGCAGTAAGCTGCATCCTCTTGGAGGTATTGCCTCCATGGACAGCAGCTTTGTCTACGGAGTTGTCAAGAAGACAAATGTATTTCCAGTGACAGAATAACGTTGCTTGATGAACTGAGATGAAATGATTGCGGACATTAGCGCAGATGCAGCGAAAGCTCGCTTTATGCGTCATTCCAACAAATGCTGCACATCGAGCGAATGAGTGGATTAGGTCATTCTATGGGGAGTACTTGAATTTATCCCTAACTAGGGATATATGCGCAACATGAGACATAAAAATCAAGCCCGAGAAAACCAAACCCTGGTGCTGGCCCTGCTACGCAGTCAGCAATTGTTCATGCGCGCTATGGTGTCAGCGTTTCGTTCGGCGGGCCTTACAGCGCCACAATGGGACGCGCTGGAAACACTTAGCAACAAGGGTCCGCTGTCAATCAACGATCTGATGCGGCTGACGCTGTCTACATCCGGCAACCTGGATGTGGTTGTCAAAAACCTGGTTCAAGCCGGATGGGTGGAAAAGAGTGTCGATGAAACCGACAGACGGGCGCGTGTTCTGTTATTGACCGCAGCCGGGCGCCAAAAAGTGGCCGAATTCCTGCCACTCCACAATCAAGCTCTGGAACAGATTTTTGGTGGTCTCAGCGTGCAGGACAAACGCCAGACGATCAAGACACTCAACCAACTCCGAAAAAAACTGCCTCAACCTTAGAAAGTCGTAACATGCCTAACAAAACACTCCTGACCGCGCATGGCGTGATTTACATGTTGTTCGCGCTCGCGCTGTTCTTTGCCCCGGCCATCCTCTGGCCAAACTACGGCCTGCAAATAAACGACCAATACGCTGTGTTCCTGTCACAGCATAACTCGATATTTCTGGGCGGCATCGGGATCATCAGCTTTCTGTTTCGGGACGTTGAACATGGCAGTGAAGCTGCAATCGCCATTCTCACAGGATTGATGTGGACCAATCTACTTGGCGTCATCATCACGCTTTACGCCTGCCTGACAGGAGTTTTCACCGGGTTTGGCTGGTCTGACCCCATCTTCTTCGCCTTGCTTGCGGTCCTATGCTTCTACCAACTCGGGAAAAACCGCTGAACTTTCCCAAACTCACAAAGGAAACTAAACATGAGTACACTGAAAGCCTGGGATCTGCATATGACCTATGAAGGTCCGATCACAGAAGAATTTCTCGCCGGCACCGAGCAACTTGCAAAGAGTATCGCGGAGGAGCCAGGAATAATCTGGAAGATTTGGACTGTCGAAGATGGAACCAATCACTATGGGTCCACATACCTGTTTCGGAACCGCGAATACCTGGAAAGCTATAAAAGTATGCATCTGAAGCGCCTGGAAGCGATAGGGATCACAGTGACCGCCGACCATGTTTTCGACATTATGGAAGAGGTCAGTCGCATCAACAGAGCCCCACTTGAAGGCTGACGAGCAATGACCGGACATTGGCACGCTAAACGTTGATGTCCGGTTCGGTCCGCTATCCGGAATTGCAAAGTTTGGTCTTGATTGTCCGCTTTGGGCTGGGTCTGTCATTTGTAGCGTTTGGTATCACCGCTGCTTCACTAAGATACTCGTGATTTTGCTTGAGCTGGCGTCAACACGACCACCATGCTTTATGACAGATCAGACACATTGATAAGGTAGACGAAAACCATGGCAGAACGATTTGAGCGTCACCGTCAAGCTTGGACACAAGAGGAAATTCAAAAATTGCACCTATTGGTGTCAAAGGGGATGGGCTTGAAGGCCATTGCCAAAGCTCTCACGCGCTCTGAGGAATCGACCAAGAGCAGAGCGAAGCTTGACAAAATAAAGATCAAGAAAGCACGCTGATTTTGGTGCCTTTAGTGTACTCCTGTCGTTCTTTACTGCCACGACCAATGTCCGATTTGGGCTGATTGAGCTAAAAAACCCAGATTTTAGTGAAGATGGGCGAAAAACTTGCCCGCAGAAGGCCTTTCCGAATATTCGTCGGGGGTCGGCCCAATACTCTCGTCGGCAATGTCCGAAGCTTTAAGTGGCCCTACCAGGCACTGGGTTGCAATTAAGGCGCCACAACGGGTTCTGGCAGAATGGAATTCAGTTGCTCGGTTTGTTAGGGTTCTGCACCCAAACACCCAATTTAAAAAGCTGCCTTACGGATTAGCGTAGTAAAAAGAAGGAAAGCTATGCCTTGCAACGATCCTAACTTCTGCTGATACAGTGGCGAATTGACCGACAACTTGGCATTCAAAAATCCCGCCCGGTGCTTCGATTGTCACGGACCTGCCTGGAGATAGTGACCCGTTGCCCTCGCACGCCACCACAACAGACAATGCGCCTGTCCCCCCAGCCGAATTTGCCAGTTCTCCCTTTTCAGAGGCCCAGACAGTTTTAATATGGTTCTTCCCTGATTTCGAACTGAACATGACCAAGTATTTACCGTAGCTGCCGCCAATGCCAAAATTAGACATCGGGTATTGTTTACTAGCCGCCCCGCTTAACTCAATTGCAGCGTTGGTCAATTTTTGGCGTTCACTAAGCGAAATACCTAGATAGTCTGCATCGACAACCAAATACGGCAACCCGGCATCGACTAGAGAAACTGGAATGTTTCCACTTAGAGGAAGATTCAATATTTGATTATTAATCAATAGCTTAGGCTTGACAGTAAACCACTTGGCATGTGTCATAACGCTACCTGTTCGGGTTACTTGTACTTCCATGACACCATTTGCTGTTTCCAAAGCAACAACTTGTTGATCTTTGGCTAATGCTTGACGCTTCGCGCTCGCAATTATGGTGGCTGCAGCCATGAGTGCGGTTCCGGCATATGGTGCGTATGCAAACTGAGAGGCTAGAAAAAGTGCCCCATCGGTACCTTGCTCAAAGGGTGGATAGAGTAGGCAAGAGTTGATGAGGTGGTTTCCATTTGGTGGGAGGTTCAAAAAACCCCGAAACTGTTCATGATCCGAACGAAGCTCCAGCAAGGCGCCAGCCGCATTGCTAGAAACTAGTTTAGGAAGACCAGAAACTGCCACTCGAAGAATATCTCCAGCGAGATCTACATCTATCGCACCCGTTTGTCCCTGGTGTTTATTAGGCATTGTTCGGCGTCCTGGATATCGTGTGCTACCTTGTAGCTTCTGGCTGCAAACATCCATGCTTGCTTTCAGCTGATGGTGTATTGGACTGAGTCTGTGTGAAAACTCTGGATGATGTATGCTTTTCGGCAAAGGCTGGAGGCATGTATGTCGAGATTTATCGCAGGCGCCGAGCGAAGTCAGTCGATGCTTTTCCCGACCAGCTTGAAGATTGGACCAACGGGTGCGTAGCCACACCACGACGTCAATAATGCTGCAAAACCTCACTTTGTTGCGCATCTCGGACTACAAAGTTTAATTGTGAAAGTCCGCTAATAGCGCACAGCGGACGTCGAGATTTTTCAATAGCTAGGTGGATGCTACTTGGACGCTAGAGGCCTCACCAATACCAGTAGTTGCTTTCCAGGAAGAGGCATTGTTTCCATCTCAAACCTGAGCGTCGTGAAGGCTCACAACTTGAATTTTCCTGGAAAAAGTCCGCCTAAAAATCTTCGAATAAGTTCAGCAGAGCGTCGTCGCGAAAAAACCTGCATATCGGTAAGGTAATTTACCCACATACCTTCCAGTAAGGCCAACGTTCCGCTAGTGGCATCATTCACCAAGTTAGGATCATGTCCGTTTTGTTGGGCTATCTCCGTGAACGCACGCCGCAAAGTCTCGACAAGTTTGGGATCCTGAGTGCTGCTGTATCGGGCAATACCTGGGTGTGAGCTCGCGATGCCTCGGAATGCATGCCAGATTTTCGTACTTCGTGGATTGAGCAAAGCTTCGGACAGATCCGCCTCGATCACAGCCATCACTCGCTCTTCGGGCGATGCATCCGAGCCCAGATCGGTCATTCTGTCCATCTCGGCATAATACTCGGTACTGAAATGCTGGGCCGCTGCGGTCAGCAAATTGTCCTTCCCCCCGAAATGCAGATGGATCATTCCGCGCGACAGACCTGAGCGCTCGCAGATGCGACTGACCGAGGTATCGGTGACTCCAATATCAGCAATAGTATCCAGTGTCGCTTTGATCAGAAGCTGCCTGTTGGCTTCTGGATCGCGCTTCGAGCTACGTTTTCTTCCTTTAGGCTCTGTCACTCTATTCAATGATTCCATCAGCTTAGGGTCTTCTCATATGGGTGGCTCACAGGAAGATTGACACGAAAGGCCTTTCTGGCGCAACATTAAATGGACGATCGTCCATTAGAGACTCGTAAGTACCGAGATGGGAGATAGGGTGATTTTTCGTAGCGAAGCGTCCCGGGGTTATACCCTCAGCGCACCAGCCACGGCATACGTGGGGTTTCTGGTGGCGGCGCCTTTGGTGATCCTGATCGCCTATTCGTTCTGGACCCAAACCTACGTAACGCTCGACAAGACACCGACGCTGAAAAACTATAGCGACGCGTTTGCCGATCCGCTGGTTCGACATTTAATGCTAAGGTCGATCTGGATTGCCGGAGCAGTTACGGTAGTCACTGTCGCACTGGCCTATCCCATCGCGTACTTCATCGCGATGAAGGCCCGGAAAAAGACCATCTGGCTTCTGCTCATCACCATTCCGTTCTGGTCCAGCTACCTCCTGCGCGTATTTGCCTGGAAACTCATCCTTGGGTTCAACGGGGTGATGAATTCTGCACTATTGATGCTTGGTCTGATCGACGAACCGCTCGACTTCTTGCTCTATAATGAATTCGCCGTCGTGCTGACGCTTGCTCATGCCTGGGCACCTTTTGCGATCCTGCCAATCTATGTCTCGTTGCAGAAGATCGATCCAAGCCTGTTAGAGGCCGCCACAGACCTCGGTAACAGTCCTTTGCAACGCTTCATGCGGGTGACACTGCCGTTGACCATCCCAGGGATCATTGCGGCTTGCCTGATCATCTTCATTCCGACTGTCGGTGACTACGTGACCCCAGCGCTGGTCGGCGGATCGGACGGGAAGATGATTGCCAATCTTATTCAGGTGCAATTCGGGGCCGCTAACAACTGGCCTCTCGGCGCCACACTTTCGCTGATCGCGATGCTGTCGGTCGGCTTCGTCGCCATCGTGTTTGTCATTACCGCTACCCGGCTTGGGAGGAGGATCAGATGAAGCGCCCCTCGACCCTGACAGCCTATGCTTTCCTGTATTTGGTGTTTCTATACCTGCCGGTTCTTTTCCTACCGTTGTTCTCGTTCAACAGCGGTACAATCGTTGCATTTCCGATCAAGGGCTGGACGCTGGACTGGTATCGGAAGCTGGGCGAGCAGGATACTTTGATCCAGGCCCTTTGGAATTCACTTGGCGTCGGCACGGTCGTCGCACTTCTATCCACTGCTATGGGGCTGTTCGCTGCCCGCGCCTTTGTTCGATACCGTTTTCGGGGTCAGCGTGCTGCTGAAGGTTTGGTGATGCTGCCTTTGGTCATACCTGGCATTATCGTGGCCTCGTCAATGCTGGTCCTGTTTCTGTTTCTCGGTCTCAAGCCGTCTTTGCTGACCGTTGTTCTGGGCCATACGTTTCTTGCGCTGCCATTTTCCGTCTCGATCTTGAAGTCCGCGTTCGATGACTTCGACGCGTCGCTGGAAGAGGCATCTTACGATCTGGGCGTCGGCGTGTTCGAAACCTTTCGTCGCGTGACGCTGCCGGTCGTTTCCCCCGGTATCGTAGCCAGCATGCTGGTCACTTTTACAGTCAGCTTCGATGAGTTCGTCCTGGCCTTTTTCCTGTCAGGCAACCAGCCAACCCTGCCGGTCTATATCTGGAGCCAGATCCGTTTCCCCGCCAAGCTTCCAAACGTTTTGGCCTTGGGCTCTATCCTGCTGCTCACCTCGGTTCTGCTTTTGGTGCTGGCCGAGTACTTCCGCCGCCGCTCATCCGCATCAGAGGTCCGATGACAGACAGAAACATCATAGAACTCAGGGGCGTCGAAAAGCGCTATGGCACATTCCTGGCGGCCAGCGGGATCGATCTCGATCTCAAAGAGGGCGAGTTTTTTTCACTCCTCGGCCCCTCGGGATGTGGCAAAACCACGGTATTGCGGATGATCGCGGGCTTCCAGGAACCGACCGAGGGTACCGTGCTGATCGACGGTCAGGATATGGAAGGTGTGCCTGCCAACAACCGTCCAACGAATATGGTATTTCAGAGCTACGCCATCTTCCCGCACCTGAACGTCGGGAACAACGTGGCCTATGGCTTGCGGGGCAAGGCGCCCAAGGCCGAGATCGAACAGCGCGTAGCCGAGGCCCTGGAAATGGTCGAGCTGGGCGGTCTTCAGGATCGCGGCGCAAGTGAATTGTCGGGTGGGCAGCGGCAAAGGGTGGCGCTTGCCCGCGCGCTGATCATGCGACCCAAAGTATTGTTGCTGGACGAGCCCTTGTCAGCACTCGACAAGAAGTTGCGCGAACAGATGCAGTTTGAAATGCGCAACCTGCAGCAATCCCTTGGCATTACCTTTGTGATGGTCACACACGACCAATATGAGGCGATGACCATGTCCGATCGTATTGGCGTGATGTTCAATGGACGACTCAAGCAGGTGGATACACCAACCACGCTTTACGCCCGTCCTTGTGATCAGCAAGTGGCCAGTTTCATCGGTGAGATGAACATACTGCCTGCCCAATTATCAGGCGAAACAGGCAATATGTTGTCGATCGATGCAGCCGCCTTCGGGCGGATTGAGATTGAGAGAAATCCCAACGTTGCGACCAGTTCTAAAGACATGAACATCGGTATTCGCCCGGAACAATTGGAAATCGCTGCTGAAAAGCCAGAAGACTATCCATCAACGGTTCAAGGCACTGTCAGCAACGTCGCCTTCTATGGCGAGAACATTCACTATCACATTCAGGTTGCGGGAGCCGAAAAGCCAATCTCGGTCTCGGTTCCCAACTACTTTCACACGGTCGATTTCAAACGCGGCGACGCAGTTTGGCTGGGGCTTCAGGGGGCAAGCGTGATCGATCTAGGTACAGACACAAAGTAAAATAGTGGGAGGATAAAATGAGAGTTCAGGGAATTGCGGCCTTCGCATGTGCGACGGCGATAAGTACGGGAAGTGCCATAGCAGGTGGCGCTGATCTAACGGTTTTTGACTGGTCGGGATATGAAGACCCCGGGTTCTTTGCCAGCTACATGGAAAAATACGGGGATGAGGCGCCAAGCTATTCCTATTTCGGAAGTCAGGAGGAAGCCTTTACGAAACTGAGTTCAGGTTTCACGGCTGATCTGGCGCATCCTTGTTCCGACGCGGTCCGGAAATGGGTCGCAGCCGACCTGATTCAGCCCCTGGATGAAAGCAAACTGACCAACTGGGCCGATGTACTGCCCGAGATCAAGGAAGTCGACGCCATCGTCCTGGACGGCGAGCTTTACATGTTGCCGTTCGAGTGGGGGAACACGGGTCTTATCTATCGCACCGACAAAATCTCGGGGGATGATATCTCGCTGCAAATGCTGGCTGATCCGGCCTATGCAGGTAAGATCGCGATCCCGGATGCGGCGTCGTCTGCATATGCCCTGGCTGCGCTGGCCACTGGAAACGCTGATGATTACACAAATCTGAGCGATGAGCAGTTCAAAGAAGCATCGGATTTCCTGCGCTCAATCCACCCAAACATGCGCTTTTACTGGTCCGATGCGGGTCAGTTTGATCAGGCCATGACCAGCGGTGAGATCGAAATGGGTTGGGCCTGGAACCAGTCCGAACTGAACCTGATCTGGAACGAAGTGCCTGCCGCCATGATGCGTGACGTCGACAAAGGTATCGCGACCTGGGCCTGTGGCTACGTGCATCTGAAGTCTTCCACGACACCGGTCGATCAGGTCTATGATCTGTTGAACGCGCTCACTGATCCTGCAAGCGGCCAATACATCATCGACAACTGGGGCTACCCGCATTCCAACGCAAAAGCGTTCGAAGTCGCCGATCAAGCCAATATCGAAGCCTATGGTTTTGCCGATCCGAAAAGCTTCTTCGAAAGCAGTTTGTTCTTTGACGCGGTGAACCCCGAGTTGGAGGCAAAAATGCTGGCAGAATTTGAACGGATCAAAGCCGGATTCTAACACAACCATATTTCCGGGGCCTTCGGGCTCCGGAACCCAAATATAGGAAAAACGCGTGATTATGTCGGACGCGAACCCATACGCTCTGCTCTTCGAACCGGTTCAGATCGGGCCTGTCACAGCCAGAAACCGCTTTTATCAGGTGCCGCATTGCACCGGACTGGGACACCTCAGGCCACGGGCGGATGCTGCCGTCCGCGGAATGAAGGCTGAAGGTGGTTGGGCAGTGGTTTCCAATCAGGAGACCGAGATACACCCGACCTCGGACTTGTCCCCCTATGCCGAGGGGCGATTGTGGGATGGACGCGATGTACCTGCGTTGCGGCTGATGACAGATGCAGTACATGCACATGGTGCGCTGGCGGCCATCCAGCTGGTACATAATGGCAATCATGCGCAAAACCTGCTGACCCGCGCTCCGGTTCTTGCTCCGTCCGAGATGTCCGTTGATATGACGCATCCCAAGCAGGCGCAGGCCATGGATAAGGCCGATATCCGGGAATTCCGCCGCTGGCATCGCGAGGCCGCCCTGCGCGCGAAAGATGCCGGATTTGACATCATTTACGTCTATGCCGGACACAACATGACTTTGGCGCAACATTTCATGCTGCCGCATATGAACCAGCGTAGTGATGAATATGGCGGTTCGCTTGAAAATCGCGTGCGCCTGACGCGCGAATTGCTGGTAGATACCCACGAAGCTGTAGGCGACAGCTGTGCCGTGGCGTTCCGCTTTGCCATTGATGAGATGGTGGGCGCCGACGGTATGCAGGCCGCAGAAGAAGGCCGTGCCGTGGTCGAGCTTTTGGCCGATCTTCCTGACCTATGGGATGTGAATGTGGCCGACTGGTCCAATGACAGTGCCACAACCAGATTCCAGCCGGAAGATGGTTATCAGAACGCGTTTCTGTCCCACGTCAAACAAATCACGCGGAAACCCGTGGTAGGTGTCGGTCGCCTGACCTCCCCCGATATGATGCTGTCGATGGTCAAGAAAGGTATTGTCGACCTTATCGGAGCGGCGCGACCTTCTATTGCGGACCCATTCATACCGAATAAGATTGAAGAAGGCAGGGTCGACGAAATTCGCGAATGCATCGGCTGCAACATCTGCGTGTCTTCGGACAATCTGGGTATTCCGATCCGCTGCACCCAAAACCCGACCATGGGCGAGGAATGGCGTCGCGGCTGGCACCCCGAGATCATTGCACCGAAAAAAAGCGAGGCGGAAGCACTGGTAATCGGTGGCGGACCCGCAGGTCTTGAGTGTGCCATGCAAATCGCACGGCGAGGATATCAGGTGACCTTGGCCGAAGCCTCAGCTGAATTTGGTGGACGTGTTGCAAAGGAAAGCAAGCTTCCCGGCCTAGCGGCCTGGTCGCGCGTCGTCGACTATCGCCTGAATGATCTGAAACAGCGCGGCAACGTTCAGTTGTTCACCGACAGCAGACTTGACGGCGATCAGGTGGCAGAGCTTGGCGTCGAACACGTCTTTGTCGCCACCGGCAGCCGTTGGCGTACGGATGGCATGGGGCGAAACACCCAGCGCCGTATGCCTCATATCGAGCAAAGCGCCAGAGTGCTGACACCTGATGATATCATGAACGGCATATTGCCTCCGAATGGCCCGGTGATGATCTATGATGATGACCATATCTATTTGGCAGGTGTGATTGCAGAAAAACTGGCAGCTGCCGGATATCCGGTGGTCTTTGTCACGCCGGAGAGTTTGGTCTCTGCTTACGCCGTACATACTTTGGAGCAGCCCCGTATTCAGGCTCGTCTGATCGAACTTGGCATCGACATTCGCTGTAATCAGGTGCTGACCGCGGTCGAAAGTGACATGGCCCGCATCGGATGTGCCTTTACCGATCGCGAAGCGAGTATTCCCTGTGCCTCGACAGTTCTGGTTACCGAGCGCCAGCGAGAGACAGCGCTTTACGACAGCTTGCGCGGGGTTGGGTTGAAGACCCTCGAACTTTTAGGCGATGCCGCGTCTCCAGGACTGATCGTCGACGCTGTCTTCGCAGGCCACCGTGCGGCCCGCGATTTTGAACGCCCAAAGGCAGAAGCAGACAAGGATTGGTTTCGCCGCGAGATAGTCGATTTGGAGGAAACGTGATGAACAGCCGACCGATTGGGTTAGATGCTTTGATGGCCTCGCACCAGCACGGCCACGCTCTGCCGCGCGGATTCTATACCTCGCAAGACATCTATGACTATGACATTGCCCAGGTCTGGAACCGCAACTGGCTTTGGGCAGGGCATGTCAGCCAAATTCCAAAACCCGGTGACTATTTCCTGTTCGACTATGGCCCGGAGAGCATCATTATTGTTCGCGACCGCGAAGGCGAAGTTCGCGCTCATTTGAACGTCTGTCGCCATCGTGGATCTCGCGTCTGCACTGAACAGTCTGGC
Organism: Ruegeria sp. CDSC045; assembly: GCF_059610725.1. Taxonomy (NCBI): domain Bacteria; kingdom Pseudomonadati; phylum Pseudomonadota; class Alphaproteobacteria; order Rhodobacterales; family Roseobacteraceae; genus Ruegeria; species Ruegeria sp. CDSC045. The sequence continues at coordinate 4,205 of NZ_JBXWOE010000010.1, read as the reverse complement.
AACTCCCGTGTTCTTGTTTGCCCGTATCACGCCTGGACATATGAACTTTCGGGGAAACTTCGTGCTGGCCATAACATGGGGGAACACTTTGACCCATCCAAATTCGGGCTCTTTCCCGTTCAGGTGAGTGTCTTTAAAGGCTTGATCTTTGTGTGTGCCTATGCAAACACGCCATCGCTAGATCCTGTCCTCAGCCAGCTTTCACCACTCGTCGAACCCTATGGCTTTGACGATCTGAAAGTGGCGCATACGGCGTCTTTTCCGGTTCCAGCGAATTGGAAACTGGCGGTTGAGAACTATCTTGAATGCTACCACTGCGGACCAGCACACAAAGAATACTCTCGCTCTCATAGCCTGAAATCGCCACAAGACATGGCTGGCTTGGTCGAGCCGCTAAATGCAAGGGCTGTAGAAGTCGGGCTGGCACCTGATGAATTGGCGCTTGTTGGCGAGGCTGCGCCCACCCCATTCACCAGCGGGTATTATCGGCGCTACCCGCTTTACCAAGGTTACAAAACCGGCAGCAAATCGGGTGAGGCACTTGCGCCATTGCTTGGAACGCTGAAAGGCTTCGACGGTGGCGCAACTGACTTTGATATTGGCCCATTGAATTGGTTCCTGATCTATTCGGATCACCTGGTGGGCTACCGCTTTATTCCACGTGGTCTACAAGAAACCGACATTCAGGTGGTCTGGTTGGTTAACGCTGATGCCGAAGAAGGCCAAGATTACAACAAGGAAGACCTGACCTGGCTTTGGCATGTCACATCTTTGGATGACGAACGCATCATTCGGCACAACCAGTCCGGCGTTAATTCTCAATACTTCCAACCGGGGCCCTTGGGCGAAATGGAAACCTCGATCCAGGATTTTTACGATTTCTATTTTGCCATGATCCGCTCGGAACCAGAACAAAGGATGGCCGGTAATGGCTGAGGTAAAATCACGCCGTCGCGGAGGTGGTGGGCGCGCCGCGCGCATAAAGGTTCAACAGGCGACCACGGGCAATGAGGCCGTGCGTGGGGGATTAAGTGGCGGCCGCTATAAGCCGCTTACCCCAACAGATATGGAGAACATCCATCAAGCGGCTCTGACCGTTCTGGAAAAAACCGGCATTACCGATCATTTCCCAGAATTACTTGATCTGGTGCTGCCCAAGGGCGCGGTGATGAATGAATTAAATCGGCTGTGCTTCCCCCGCGCACTGATGGAAGACATCCTAGCTAGTGCTGCCAAGGAGTTTTACGTCTATGCCCGCGGAGAGCGTGAAGGCAAAGACGACATGCATTGCTCGGCGGAGAGCGTCTATTTCGCCAACTCCGGCACCGCCGTGACCACCTTCGATTCCGAAACTAAATCTTATCGCCCGTCGATCTTGCGCGATGTCTATGATTTCACCCGTCTGGTGGACCGTTTGGACAACATCCATATGCTGGGCGACACAGTTTTGGCCACCGATGTGACTGATGATTTCGCTCACGACATGAACACCATTTATGCCATGCTCGCAGGCAGTCAAAAACCTGCCTGTCTGACCTTTCGCGACCGCAGCCATATTCCGCATGCCATCCGCATGTTTGATTTTGCTCAAGGTGGCGAAGGTGCTTTCATGAAAAAGCCAAGCGTCATATTTGGCGGCTGCCCCATGGTTTCCCCCTTGCGGGTCGGCAAGGAAAACATGGAAATCCTGATTGATACAGCCAAGTTGGGCCTGACGGTCGATCTGGCTGTGCCTCCTCAGGCCGGGGCCACAGCCCCTGCTACACTTGCAGGAACGCTGGTGCAAACCGTGGCCGAAACGCTGGCCTGCGTTGCCATCGTAAACCTCATCACACCGGGCTGTCCGGTCTGCTTTGCCGCCTGGCCCTTCATCACTGACCTACGCAGCGGGTCGTTCACCGGCGGCAGCGGCGAACAGGCTCTCATCGGGGCAGCAGCCATTCAGATGGGCAATTTCTATGGCCTGCCCACATCAGTTGGTGCAGGCATGACCGATGCCAAAATACCCGACGCGCAATACGGGTTAGAAAAGGCGCTGACCTTCACGCTTGCCGCCCATGCCGGTGCCAATCGTCTGTGCGAGTTTGGCGGTATGATCGGCAGCCTGATGGGATGCAGTTTTGAAAGCATGGTTATCGATGACGAAGCGGGTGGTATGATCCTGCGATCGTTGCGCGGGATTGAGGTCACAGATGAAACCATGGCGGTGGACGTGATCCACCAGTGTGCCATTGATCCTGGTCACTTCCTCGGCAACCCACACACGCTGAACTATATGAACACCGAATTTGTCTACCCGCGGCTCATGGATCGTGAGCGTACAGATACATGGGAAAACGAAGGCAAAACTGATCTGTTGGACCGCGCCCGTGACAAGGCCAATTCCATTCTCGACAGCCACTTCCCCAACTACTTCGGCGCTTCAGACGCTCAGGTGCGCGAAGAGTTTCCAATTGTGATGAGCGCAGAAAGCATGGCCCGCCGTGGATAACTCTAACGCCAAGCACTGGGATAACGACCACTTCCTGCACCCGTGGGAAGGGATGGCAACTTTGGGCGAAAACGACCGGACATTTATTGAAGGTGCCAGCGGCATCCATGTCATGAACGAAAAAGGCGAACGCCTGATCGACGGACCGGGAGGCATGTGGTGCACCCAGATCGGTTATGGCCGAGAGGAGATGGCCGAGGCCATGGCTGAGCAGGCTCGAAACCTTGCCTATTTCTCACCCTTTAACAATTCCAACTCGACTACTGCGCGGTTCGCGCGCGAAATCGCTAAACGTGCGCCGGGCGAATTGAACAATGTCTTTTTTACCACCGGCGGTTCCACCGCAGTTGATACGGCCATCCGGTTTGTTCATTTCCGCAACAACCTCTTGGGACGCCCCGAGAAAAAGAAAATCATTTCAAGGCAAAAAGCTTATCATGGAAGCACTTTTTTGGCGGCCAGCGTCAGTGGAAAAGAGCGTGACAGGCTTTGGCTCGACAAGGCGGATGACCTCGCACATTTCTTGCCAGACGTGAATCCGCTTTATCGTGCGCCTGGTCAAAGCGAAGAGAGCTTTCTGAAAGAGAAAGTTTCGGACCTGGAAAACGCCATTGTGGCGCTTGGCCCAGAAAATGTTGCCGCTTTTATCGCCGAACCGGTTCTTGCCTCTGGTGGCGTGATAGTGCCGCCGAAAGGGTATCACGAAAGTTGCCTAAACATCTGCAAGAAGTATGATGTTCTATACATTTCCGACGAAGTAGTGACCGCTTTCGGGCGATTGGGCCATTGGTTTGCATCAGAAACAGTCTTTGGCATTCAGCCAGACATAGTCACCTGCGCCAAAGGAATGACATCTGGGTATGCGCCGATGGGTGCCGCTATTATCTCGGACAGGCTAATCGCCGATATTGCGGGAAAAGATGCAACCTTTTCTAATGGCTACACCTATTCTGGCCACCCGGTCAGCGCGGCCGCTGGTCTGAAAAGTATGGAAATTATTGAACGGGAAAAGCTTCTCGAACACGTTCGAAGGGTCACTCCGATTTTTCAGGATCAGCTACAGCAGTTGGGTCAGATTGACATCGTTACCGATGTGCGCGGCATGGGGTTGATGGGATGCGTTCAGTGCTCAGTCGATGGTGATCCCCAGAGCGATCTGGGGTGCGACTACGAGATTGGTAGCCAGATCGATATCGAATGCCAGAAACGTGGGTTATTGGTTCGACCTGTGATCAACATGTGTGTTCTTTCACCGCCCCTAATCATTAGCGAAAGTGAAATTGAGCAAATGTTTGCTGTCTTGCGAAAAGGGCTTGAAGCGACAAGTGCGTGGCTCAGCGGGATTAGAGGCCAATGAATTGCTTGCGCTATTGTTGCGAAAGCCCGGAGGCCGACATTTCAGCGTATTGTCGTATGCTCCACGATCTCCGCCAAAACCGTTCGGCCTTGGCGGTTTTGAAGAAGGTTTTGACAGCGACGGTTTCCTACGGGTTGGCATTATCTATTACGGGTCTGTCACAGTGTTTTTCTCGTACTGCTTGCTTCCACGGTGCTTCCAGTTGTGATGGCGCAACGCAAAAGCTCGCTCGGGCACGGTGTGTAATATATTGATATTGTGTAGTGATTTTGGTTGCGGAAGTAGGGTTTGAACCTTTGGCCTTCAGGTTATGAGCCTGACGAGGTGAAGACGTTAAGCAATTGATCCAGTGGATCA
>NZ_JBXWOE010000009.1:0-187355 GCF_059610725.1 Ruegeria sp. CDSC045 | reverse complement strand
CAGCCCGCAAAATCAACCAACTTCCCACCCAACTCAACATGCAAACCATGCAAAGGCGTGCGCCTAATATCCGTCATAAATAAACCCTTTCCCAAGCCAGTTTTCCGAGGTCATCGAATAGCTTGCAACGATGAATTTGCAGGACAGTCTGATATCACCAAGGTTCCTGTGGACGGTCTTGCGAGTCAACAACAATACCGCCCGGCCAGATTCGGGGGTGAGCGAGAATAATTTCCAAACCGCAACGAACGGCTCTGGCCCCGGACCTAGACCTGTCCTAAGACTTGCCACGCAAGAGGGACCGACATGTCACATATCACACTGGTGCGTCACGGGCAGGCCAACACCACCGCGCGCGACGAAAAGAACTATGACAAGCTCAGCGATCTGGGACATCAACAGGCCCGCTGGCTGGGGGCGCATCTGCAGGACACACGCAGCCATTTTCCCCGGGTCTATTGCGGCACCCTGATCCGCCACGCCGAGACCACCGCCAGCATGGGGCTGACTGATCCGATCCGCGATCCGCGGCTGAACGAGATCGAGTATTTCACCATCGCGCAGCTGTTCGAGGAACAGCACGGCGTGAAAGTGCCCACTGATCGCGAAGGTTTTGTCGAGCATCTGCCCCGCACCTTTGCCGCCTGGGCCGATGGCGCCATCAAAAACACACCGGAAACCTTCGAGGAATTCGAAACCCGGGTGCGCGACGCGCTGACCGATATCGGAACCGAAGGCGGCCCTGCCATCGTTGTGACCTCGGGCGGGTTGATTTCGATGGTTGTCCGGCAGGCGATGGGGCTGGATATCCCGGCCATGGCGCGGGTGGCTCTTGCCATCATGAACACGTCAATGCACCGTTTATACCCAATAGGTACACAGCTCAGCCCGGTTCTGTTCAATGCCGTTCCGCATCTGGAAGCACCAGACCGGCAGTTTGCACAGACCCACCTGTAACCCCAAACCAGAGGCTTTGTGATGCAACTTTACTATGCCCCTCGCACGATTTCGGTCGCCGTTGCGATTGCACTGGAAGAGGCCGGGCTGGACTATGAAGCGATCCAACTGGACTTTGCCGGTGGAGAGCAAACCAAATCCGCCTACAAGCAGATCAACCCAAAAGGCCGGGTTCCGGCGCTGGTGGTAGACGGTGGGATTTTGACCGAAACCGGGGCACTTTTGGAGTTCATCGCAGCAATGGCTCCGAAGGCCGGGCTGGTGCCTGCGGACCCGATCATGGCCGCCCGGATGCGCGAGGTGATGTATTACCTTGCCTCGACCATGCATGTGAACCACGCCCATAAGCTGCGCGGCGCGCGGTGGGCCGACAAGAAATCCAGCTGGAAGGATATGACGGCAAAAGTCGCGCAGACCATGGCAGCGTCCTGCGACTATATCTGTTCGAACGGTCTGCGTGGACCGTTTGTGCTGGGCGAGGCGTTCTCGCTTGCCGATGCCTATTTGTATGTGGTTTGCAGTTGGTTGGAAGGCGACGGCGTCGACATCGCAGCCTACCCCAAGATCGTCGCCTTTCGTGAGGCGGCAGAGGCGCGCGCTTCGCTGAAAGCCGTACGTGCCGCCGGAATGCTCTGATAAAGGGACAAAATATGACGCATCTATGGGTCCGGGCCGAACAGCGCCCGAACGAAGAACGGGTCGGGCTGACCCCTGAAGGCGCTTTGGCTCTGATCGCTGCTGGCATCCGCGTAACGGTCGAGGAAAGCCATGTTCGCGCCATCCCCATCGACGGTTACAAGGCTGCTGGCAGCGAGATCGCGCCCGAGAATTCCTGGCCAGATGCACCTAATGACGCGATCATCTTTGGCCTCAAGGAACTGCCCGAGGATGGCACGCCCCTGCCCCACCGCCACATCATGTTCGGCCATGCCTATAAGGGTCAGCATTCCGGCCGGGCGCTGCTAGAACGGTTCAAGGCCGGGGGCGGAACGCTGTATGATCTGGAATATCTTGTCGACGAAAACGGCCGCCGAGTCGCCGCCTTTGGCTATTGGGCCGGCTATGCCGGGGCTGCGGTGACACTCAAGACTTGGGCCGCGCAGCAGCGGGGCGCGGAATGCCCTCCGGTTGGTGTCTATCCCAGCAAGGACGCTTTGAATTCCGAGCTTCTGGCTGAACTAGATGCCATCGAGGCCAATAGACCAAGGGCCATCGTCATCGGTGCTCTTGGCCGCGTGGGTACCGGCGCCAGCGACCTTTGCACGGCGATGGGTGTCAGTGTCACCAAGTGGGACATGGCCGAAACCGCCAGCGGCGGGCCGTTCCCTGAAATCCTCGACCACGACCTGTTCCTGAACTGTATCTTCGCGCGCCCAGGTACGCCGATTTTTGTCCCGCATAAGGCACTGGCCGCTGACCGCAAGCTGACCGCCATCGGCGATGTCGCCTGTGACCCTGACAGCGATTATAACCCTGTTCCGGTTTATGACCGAGCAACCACTTGGGACGCACCTGCCCTGCGCGTGGCGACCAATCCGGTTCTTGATGTAGTTGCAATCGACAATCTGCCGTCGATGCTACCGGTCGAAAGCTCGGAAGATTATGCAGCACAGCTTCTGCCTTCTCTGCTGACCTTGACCGATCTGGACAGCGGCGTCTGGGGCCGGGCCCGCGAGACGTTCGACAACCATGTCTAGGAGTAGCCACGCATGGAACACCTGATCGGAGGCGCGGCAGCAGTTCTAGGCACTGTATGTTGGCTTCCTCAAACCCTAAAGACCTGGCGCTCCCGCGAGACCAAGGATCTGTCTATGCCGGCGAACCTGTTGATTCTGGCCACGTTGAGCCTGTGGCTGATTTACGGAGTGATGATTGCGGCATGGCCGCTGATATTGGGTAATGTGATCTCGATCCTGCTTGTCAGCGCGATCGTGATTGCAAAACTGAGGTTTGGCTGAACAGCCGTAAAGGAGTTTTCACATGACGATTCACTGGTGTGGCACCGGCCTGTCGGCCATTCCCGGCTTACGCCGCCTGATCGAAGGCGGGCAAAAGGTCACAGTCTGGAACCGGACAATAGAAAAGGCCAAGGCCGAAGTTGGTGACCTGACCAGCGATATCCGCGTTTTTGATATCGACGCCTTGGCTGCGGTGCTGGAACAGGGCGATGTCATCGTTTCGATGTTGCCCGGCGATTGGCACGTGCCCTTGGCCGAGCTTGCAATCGCGAAACAGGCGAATTTCGTCTCATCCTCCTATATCGCCCCCGAGATGCGCGCGTTGGACGGCGCGGCCCGCGAAGCCGGGGTGGCGCTGGTCAACGAGGTCGGGCTGGACCCGGGCATCGATCACCTGATGGCTCATGCACTGATCGACGACTATCGCGCTTCAGACGTGTTCGACCCGCAGAACCACCTGAGTTTCATCTCTTATTGCGGTGGTATCCCCAAGCATCCGAACCCGTTCCGGTACAAGTTTAGCTGGTCACCGCTGGGTGTGCTCAAGGCGTTGCGTTCACCATCGAAATCAATTCGCAATTATGCTCCGCTGGACGTGGCGCGCCCATGGGATGCGATTACCAGCTATATCGCCCCCCTGCCCACACCCGAAAGCTTTGAGGTCTACCCGAACCGCGACTCGATCCCGTTCATGGCGCAGTACCATTTCGAGGATCACTGGCCGGTCAAGGAATTCGTCCGCGGTACCCTGCGCCTGAACGGTTGGGCCGACGCCTGGTCGGGTGTGTTTTCCGAAATCGAAACCCTGTCCGGCCCCGAAGGCGATGCACGCCTGAAGGAGATGTCGGACCAGTTCTGGGCCGAAAACGCCTATGACGAGGGTGAGCCGGACCGTGTGGTTCTGTGTGTGGGCCTGAAGGCGGAAAAAGACGGCGTTCCGGTCTGGCACAAAACCTATGTGATGGATGCCTGGGGTGACGACCGCGGCACGGCAATGGCGCGGCTGGTCTCGGTCCCCGTTTCACTGGCTGTCGAAGCCGTCTTGAACCGCGCTATCCCGGCAGGCGTTCATGCGGCCCCCAATGATCCAAAGCTGGTGCAGAGTTGGATAGCTGAAATTGACCGGCTGGCGCAGCATCTCGCGGTCATTGACCATTCCAACTGAGATGACCGTCACGCCAATCAGGTGGCGCGACGGTAATAAAACTGGTGCCTACATCAGATCGTTTTCCACATCTTCCGCCGATACCCCCAGCGCATCCAAACCATTTTCCAGATGATCTGACATGTGCGGCGTGCCGATCAGGTAATCAGCGCAGGGGGTTGAGGCTTCGGCCCTTGCGGTGGCGATGGCTTCGACCAGATCCTCGGCGAAGAAGCTTTCACGCCCGATCCACATGATAGCCACCAGTTCGGCCTGTTCGTCCTCGCTCATGTGATCAATGAACGCGCGCAACTCGCCCTCGGCCCGATTCAGCTCGCGCCCCATCAGCGCAACCTGAGCAACTTTTCTTGCTGAAATTTCCAACATGACCCGACTCCTGTGTTCGCGGCTTTCGAATGAAACAACCACTAGGCAGAGCCCGAGTCTTTGATCTTGAACAAACGCGTTAGCGCAGGCGCACACGCGAAACCGGCTGATCCGGCACCGGTGCGGTTCTGAACGGGCGAAAGGTGGCTTTTTTCACCCAAAGTTTAAGTGCCTGCCAGATGATCAGCGCAAAGGTCCGCCGCGCACCAAATGGGCGGCGCAGCAGCGACCACAGGATCACCCGGTTGGTCAGCGGACGGCGTGTCCCGGTTAACGTCGCGATCAAACCGCCCTCGGGGCGGGTATAGTCGATCCACACGCCGACACGCTCGGGGCGGTAATCGAACCGGAAGGTGTAACTTCCTTCGATCTTCTGGAAGGGCGAGACATGCAGCAGTTTGTCAGCCACCATCCTGTCGGTTGCCTTGATGGGTGAAAAGCCGGGATTGTGGCACAGATAGCTGTGGCGCGTGCCATAGGTATTGGTCACCTCGGCCACAACCGCATAGAGCGCACCCTGCCTATCGAAACAGAACCAGAAGCTGACCGGGTTGAAGACATGACCCAAAACCCGGGGCTGGGTCAGCAACATCAGGCGCGCCGGTTGCGCCACCTGCATCTGATCGAACTGGGTGCGCAGCCATACGGCAGCGCCGCCTTGGCCCGGCGCCCCCCCGTGGTCCTGCGACCGCCAGTTGGCAAGATTGGCCCGGTTCACCGAAAATAGCGCCGGAGTGGTCAGATCGCTTTCAGGGTTCAGAAGAATGTAGTCGACCGAATAGCGGAAGGCGTTTTCGATCGCCCCCTTTCGCCCGTGAAAGGTATGGCCCGCAACATGATCAACGGTCTGTGTCATTCGATATGGTCCGACCCGCTTGTAACCGCCCGGAGGGGCGTGGTTTTCTGAAGGTTTCTGTTACTTAGAATACGGCATCCAGCCAGGATTGGATCAAAAATATCGCTTCAGAGTGATCCGGCTTGGGACACCAACCGTATTGTGGTTATGTTTACCGAGATAGACACCGTGACCTTGGACGAGCCGGCGGCTACACCCGCCGTGCTCAAGCCATGGCGCGCAAGAAAACGCATCAAGGGTAAACAGGTGAACGGAACACAAAGCAGTTGCGACACCAGGATTGAGTGGGTGGACCATGTCAGGCGCATTCGGGATGCGCAGGATCAGGCGGCTTTTGCCGAGCTGTTCCAGCATTTTGCGCCGCGGATCAAGGCGTTCCTGATGAAGTCGGGCTCGGACGCGACCATGTCCGAGGAATGTGCGCAAGAGGTGATGGCAACCTTGTGGCACAAGGCCCATCTGTTCGATCCGACCCGGGCAACGGTGGCCACATGGGTGTTCACCATCGCACGGAACAAACGCATCGACGCCCTGCGCAAGCAACGGCGCCCCGAACCGGAAGAACTGGGCTGGGGCCCCGAGTCCGAACCTGATCAGGACGACGTGATCGTCTTGCAACAAGAAACCGCGCAGCTGCGCACTGCCTTGAAGGCGTTGCCTGACGCGCAAAGAGACTTGATCGAAAAGGCCTATTTCGGAGACCTGAGTCACCGGGAAATTGCATCTCAGACTGGGTTGCCTCTGGGAACGATCAAATCAAGAATTAGGCTGGCGCTGGATCGCCTGCGCCACGCAATGAACTGAGACAGAGACGATGAGCAAACAGATTAAGCATCACCTGACGGAAGATCTGCTGATGGCATATGCCGCCGGCAGCCTGCCCGAAGCGTTCGATCTGATGGTCGCGACCCATCTGTCGCTGTGTGACCATTGCCGCGCGCAGGCTGAAAGCTTTGATGCGATTGGCGGACAGATACTGGACGAGCTGCCCTATCCTGCCCAAATGAGCGACAGCGCGCTGGCTGCGACGATGGCGCTGATCGCCCAAGGCGCACCGACCCCCAAGCCCGTGAACAAGGGCTGCGCCGTCCTACCTGCCCCCCTGCAGGACTACGTCGGCGGCACTGTCAATGACATCCGATGGCGGCCCATCGGAATGGGCGTCAGACAAGCTATCTTGCCGACGAGCGGCGACGCTTCGGCACGTCTGCTGTTCATTCCGGCCGGAACCGCAGTTCCGGATCACAGCCATAACGGTATGGAATTGACCTTGGTTCTGCAGGGTGCTTTCTCGGATGAAGTTGATCACTTTGCACGCGGCGATGTCGAGATTGCCGATGAAGATCTGCATCACACCCCGACCGCAGACATTACCGCAGATTGCATCTGTCTGGCCGTTACCGACGCGCCGCTAAAATTCACCAAGCTCATGCCCCGCTTGTTCCAGCCCTTCCTGCGTATCTGATCTCTGGGACCTGACGCGGTGCGCTGGCCAAATCCGGCCAATGTCGCATCGAACGGCTTGTCAGATTTCGTGCCGCGCCAGCGGTACAACGCCCGGCGTGTCGTCAGGTGCGATCTCTTCGAAATCGAAATTGTCCAGTCGCTGCGCCCGGCGCCCGGCTTTTTCAGCGCTGATCTTGATTTCCGAGATATCCTTGGCCGCCTGCCCGAAATGACGGTCCAGATTGGAAACCCGATCGCCCAGGCGATCTACATCCTTGTGCAGCAGACCCAGCTCTTTGCGGATAGCACCCGCCTGTTCCCGCATCCTTGCGTCCTTCAGGATCGCGCGCATCGTGTTCAGCGTTGCCATGCAGGTGGTGGGCGAGACGATCCAAACGCGTTTGGTAAAGCTCTCCTGCACCAATTCGGGAAACTTGGCGTGCAACTCGGCATAAACCGCTTCGGAAGGTAGGAACATCAACGCGCCATCGGCGGTTTCCCCGTCCAGAATGTACTTCTCGGAGATGTCGTTGATATGCTTGCGCACAGTTGTTCGGAACATCTGCACCGCCGCTTTCAGCTCCGTATCATTGGTCGACCCGATCAGCGCCTCATACGCTTCCAACGGGAATTTGCTGTCGATCACAATGGGGCCAGGTGGGTTGGGCAGGTGGATCAGGCAATCCGCCCGACGCCCGTTCGACAAGGTCGCCTGCAGCTTGAAACTGTCCGAGGGCAACGCCTTGGAGACGATATCGTTCAACTGAATCTCTCCGAACGCACCGCGCGTCTGTTTGTTCGACAGAATATCCTGAAGCGACAGCACATCGCCCGACAGTTTGGTGATGTTATCCTGCGCCTTGTCGATGGCCGCCAGGCGCTCCTGCAACTGGGTCAGTGACGTCGCCGTCTGTTTCGAAGAGCCGTGCAGCGATTCCTTCATCCGCTCCTGCATCTCGGCCAGCGCACGTGCGGATTTCATCGCATTATCTGCCAGCCGATCGTTCATCTGCTGCTGCACCGAAGACAGGCGGGATTCAACCGTCTGGATCACCTGCAGCTGCGCATTGGCCTGCGTGTCCGAGACATGCTGCAGACCACCGCGCAGCTGCTCTTGTCCTTGTCCCAACTGCTGAACATGCTGACCCAGATGCGCCATTTGCCGCGACAGTGGCTCGGCCATCCTGGCTGACCGGTTGGCCGCTCGCAAAGACAGGAACAGCAGCAACAGGATCAATGCCACCACCCCGCCAACGATCAGAATCACGGGGTCGTTCAATGCAAATTGGGTTCCTGCAATCTCGATCATATCGCCTCGGGTGTTCTTGTTTTATTCTTCATAGCCCGCGCACCCCGCGGGATCAACTGCGTCCGAACAATCGTTCGATATCGGCCAGTTTCAGTTCCACGTAGGTTGGCCGCCCGTGGTTGCATTGGCCGGAATGGGGTGTCGCCTCCATCTCGCGCAGCAGGGCGTTCATCTCTTCGGCCCGCATTCGGCGGCCCGAGCGGATCGAACCATGACAGGCGACACGGCTGAGGATCGCCTCAATCCGCGCCTGCACCATCTGGCTTTCACCCTGATCGGACAGCTCATCCAGAATATCCAGAATCATTGCGCGGGCGTTGACCTCACCCAGAATGGCCGGGGTTTCACGCACGGCAACCGCACCGCCGCCGAAGGGCTCGAGCGTCAGGCCAAAGCGAGAAAGGTCATCTGCCACCGCCATAAGTCGCGCGCAGTCGCCTTCAGACAACTCTACGATCTCGGGGATCAGCAGCGCCTGCGCCGCCACGCCGTTCGCCGCCATCTGGGCTTTCAGCTTTTCATAGACCAACCGCTCATGCGCGGCGTGCTGATCGACAATCACCATACCATCAGCGGTCTGGGCGATAATGTAGTTTTCATGCACCTGCCCGCGTGCAGCCCCCAAAGGCAGGTCTTCTACCGGCGCCTCGGAAACAGATTCCGCGACCGGCTCGACCACGCTGCCGCTGTAATCGCGGGTCAGTTCAGCAAAGCCCGGTGCCTGCGCCTGATAGGCCATCTGGCGCGCGGCGGGTGAAGGGCGGTCCATCTGGTAGACCCGCGCCGGGGTGGAGTGAGACGGCTCGGGTCGCATCGCGCCAAGCGTCGCGTTTGCGACGGTCGAGGACGCCCGGTGCCCCGCTTCGGCCAGTGCGTGCCGCAGGGCCGAGACGATCAGCCCGCGTGCGACGCCGGGATCGCGGAACCGGACCTCGGATTTCGCGGGGTGCACGTTCACATCCACCAGCGTCGGATCACAGTCGATGAACAGAGCCGCCGCCGGATGCCGATCACGGCTGAGAAAGTCGAAATAGGCCGCCCGCAATGCACCGGTCAGCATCTTGTCACGCACAGGCCGTCCATTGACGAACAGGTACTGCGCCACCGCTGCGCCCCGAGAATAAGTCGGCAGGGCGGCATAGCCATACAGCCGGATACCCTCACGCGTGGCGTCGATTTGCAACGCGTTCTCGGCAAACTCGCGCCCGATCACGCGGGCCAGTCGGGCATGCAACGCGTTAAACAGATCACCATTCTCGCGGTCAGCCCGGAAGGTCACGCGCCCCTCGCCGCCGCCCGAGACATCGCGCAGGGTAAAGGTGACCGAGGGCTCGGCCATGGCCAGACGTTTGACCGTATCGGCGATGGCCTGTGTCTCGGCGCGGTCGGTACGCATGAATTTCAGACGCGCAGGCGTGGCAAAGAACAGATCGCGCAACTCGACCACAGTACCCGCGCGCAGAGCCGCGGGTTTCACCGCGGACATTGTGCCACCAGCGACCTGAATCTGCGCCGCATCCGCCCCCGGAACACGACTGGTTATGGTCAAACGCCCGACCGCGCCCAGCGACGGCAACGCCTCACCGCGAAAGCCGAAAGTATGAATGTTCAGCAGATCCGACCCGTCGATTTTCGAGGTTGCGTGGCGGGACAAAGCCAACGGCAAGTCCGCCGTCGCAATACCACAGCCGTCATCGGTGACGCGAATCAGCGTCTTGCCCCCATCGGCGATCTCTATCGCAACCCGCGTGGCACCTGCATCAATGGCGTTCTCGATCAATTCCTTGACCGCAGAGGCCGGTCGCTCGACCACTTCGCCGGCTGCGATCCGGTTGATTGCAGCATCGTCCAACTGCCGAATTACCGGTCGAAACTCGTTGATATTGGGGTTTGCCTGCTCCATACCCCTAGACCTAGCACATGCGCACACGATTCTGCCACCGCTATGGTATTCAGATTTTGTGCAAGAGGGGGGCGTTCGGACAATCGCGCCATGTCGGCCTGCAAGGCGACGACCTTGATCACGATTGCCCGAACAAGCCGGGGTGAGTGGTGGTCAGTTGCTTAACAATACAACAATTTTAGCACGATCTGCAGATTAAGGCTCATTAACTCTGACCGAGCTGTTCGCGTTGGCAAAGTTCAGCCGAAATACGGCATCAGCCAACAGCAGGAATTTGCCGGATCAAACAGTGCCTGGAGCGCCGGCGCGGGTCCGGCAGGGGCCGAAAACAGCTGCAAGCGCCAGAATCACACCAGATACCGTTGCGATCATTCCGGCGGCACTCACGGCATCGCGGGCACCCAGCCATAATGGGCCATAGCCCGCCAAAACATAGCCCATCACCGCTGAAACCACGGCAAATACAACGCTCCATGCGATTTGAGTTTCCAATCGGTTGGTCATCAACCGCGCCGCAGCCGGGGGGCAGATGAACATGGCGATCACGATGATCGAGCCAACCGCGTCGAAGGCTGCGACGGCAGCTATCGCCGCTGTGATCACCAGCGCAAACCCCAAAGGACCGGTCCGAATACCAATCGTGCTGGCAAAACCTTCGTCAAAGGTCGAAATCTTCAATGGTCGCCAGAATATCCAGGTAAACAGGGAAACCCCCGCAAGTGTCAGCGCGATACGCGGCAATTCCGGGGGCAACCCCGCAAGCGCGGCCGGGTCCCGCAGCGAGGCCCATCCCGTTGCGTCCAGCCAGATCAGACTTTCGAGATTGCCATACAGCGCGTGTTCCACATCCAGATGCACGGTCGAGGTGTCCGTCTGCTCCAACAAAAGAACGCCCGCCGCAAATAGGGTAGTAAAGACCACGCCCATTGCCGCACCGGGTTCGATCTGACCCAGCCTGCGGATCACCTCGATCATCACAACGGCAACCACGGCAGCACCCGCCGCGCCCAGCATCATCGGCCAGGTCGAGATCGCGCCGGTCAGAAGAAAGGCAACCACGATACCCGGCAGCACCACATGGCTGATGGCATCCCCGATCAGCGCCTGTTTGCGCAGAACCAGAAAGTTCCCCGGAAGGGCGCAGGCGATGGCCGCAAATGTCCCGATCAGCAGCGGTGTCAGTGACAGGGGAACGAATTCTTCGCCGCTCATGTTGCTACCCCCTGCGGGCCGCCGATCTGGCGGTCGATCTCGGTAATCTGGTCGCGGGTCAGCACGGTTTCGATATCGCGCAGCCCGTCATAAAGCGCCGCCGTTGCTTCGTGGGCCTGGTCCGTGCGAACGACCTCCCACCGCTTTTCGTCGCGCAGGGCTTTGGCGGCGCGGGCCTTGCCAGCCTCGGTTGCCACGCCGTCGGGGCGTGCCAACCCGGCCCGGCGCAACAAACGCAGGGTCAGCGGCTCATAGATTTTCTGCCCTTGTGCCAACGCAAGCAAGCCCTGCCGGATATGAACCCGACGCTGGAATTGCAGGTGCCGCAACACCGCCGCCAGAACACCGCGAACCGGCGCCAACAGCAACGACAGGACAAACACGGCAAAACTGACAAGAACGATAAGCGGACCCGTCGGCAGATTGGGAGCCGCCGCCGACAGCGCCGCACCGATATAACCCGAGACGCCCCCGATCAGACCCGCCAGCAACACTACTCTTTCGGACCGCGCAGTCCAAAACCGAGCTGTCACCGGCGGAATGATCAAAAGCGCAACGATCAGGATCAACCCGACAACTTTCAGGCCAACCACTGTGACGGCCATAACCAGACCCATCATCGCAAGGTCGATGCGATGCACCGGCAGGCCCCTGGCTGCGGCAAATTCAGGGTCAAAGGCCACGATCGTCATTGGACGGCGGATAATCATGACAAGCGCCAGCGTTGCCGCGCCTCCGATCGCAATGATCATCGCATCTGCCCAAAGCATCCCAGCGGTCGAGCCCAGCAGAAACCCTTCAAGCCCCGCCTGTCGGCCCACACCCATGGTCTGGATCACCGTCAGCAGCACAATGCCGAAACCAAAGAATACAGATAGGACCGCTCCAATCGCGGCATCCTCGGCCAGCCGCGTGTGCCGCGTCAGCCAGTTCATACATAAAAGGCCGATCCAAGCGGATATTGCCGACCCGACGAGCAGGCCGATCAGGTTTCTACCGTCCCCTCCGAGGGCCACAAGCACCATAAAGGCCAGACACACACCCGGCAATGTCGCATGGCTGATCGCATCGCTGACCAGTGCACGTTTGCGCAAGAACAGAAATGTGCCGGTCACCCCGGCGGAAATGCCCAGCAGGCTTGCGCCGATTGCGACAAGCGTGGCGTTATAGCCAAGCTGAAGGGTCAGAGCATCCCAATGCATGACTCACCCCAGCGCGCGTGAGATCTGGTCGATCTGCGCCGTAGCCAGACGGCCGCCATAGGCAGATTGCAATGTCTTGGCCGTAAATGCCTCGGCCACGGGCCCCTCGGCGACTTTGCGCGTGTTGATCAGGAAAACATGGTCGAAATAGTCGGTGACGGTTGCCAGGTCATGATGCACCGCAACCACGGTCTTGCCCGCCTCTTTCAGCGATTTCAGGACCGAAATGATGGCCTTTTCCGTTGCCGCATCAACCCCGGCAAAAGGTTCGTCCAGCAGATACAGATCGGCGGCCTGCGCCAAGGCGCGCGCCAGAAAGACCCTCTGCTGCTGGCCGCCCGACAACTGGCCGATCTGCCGGTCGGCAAAGTCACGCATCCCTACACGGTGCAGGCAATCCATCGCCTGCGCCTTATGCCGGGCGCGCACCCGTCCCAACAGCCCCAGTTCGCGCGACAAGCCCATCAGAACCACGTCAATCACGCGCGTCGGGAAGTCCCAGTCCACGCTGGCCCGCTGCGGCACATATGCGATCCGGGACCGCTGTCGATCCAGCCGATCGCCAAACACCGTCACCTGACCGGACAGGGGTGAGACAATCCCCAAAGCCGCCTTCAACAGGGTCGATTTACCAGCACCGTTTGGCCCGATGATCGCTGTCATGGCACCCGGTTGCACGGTCATATCAACCGAGAAAACTGCCGGCTTCTGCCCGTACGAGACGGTCAGGCCACGAATGGCCAGCGGGCTTTTTCCAATGTCGTTTTCCGGAAGGGGGATGCCCTGATGTGCCGCCAGTTCCAGCATCTCTTAAAACCCCGCCGACAGATTGCCGCTCATGCCAGTTTTGGGAATATCAGCCCCCAGAGCGCCTGCGATTACTGTGATATTGTGATCCAGCATCCCGATGTAGGTACCCTCATAGGTGCCGGGCTCGCCCATCGCGTCCGAATAAAGCTGTCCACCGACTTCGACCTGATGTCCCCTGGCCGCTGCGCCCTCGATCAGCGCACGCATCGACCGATCCGAGACCGAGCTTTCCACGAAAACTGCCGTCAGTTGCCGGTCAACCAGCGTATCGACCAATTCGCTAATCCGGTTCAGTCCCGCCTCGGATTGGGTTGAAATACCCTGAATTCCAAGCACATCGTACCCGTATTCAGCACCGAAATACCCAAAGGCATCATGTGCCGTCACCAGAACACGGTTGTTTTCCGGGACCGCTGCAAGCACTTGCTTGCCATAAGTCTCCAGTTCCGCGATCTGCGCAAGAAAGGCCTCTGCGTTTGCCGCAAAGGTGTCCGCGGCCTCGGGGCGCGCTTGTGTCAGGGCTTTTTGCACCTCGACCACGACATCGCGCCACAGGGCCGGGCTCATCCAAAGATGGGGATCGTATTTGTCAGCATAATTGTCATGCGCTTGCAGCTTTGACTTATCAACGCCTTCGGCTACCGCAACGACCATGCGTTTACGCCCTAGGTCATGGAAGAACTCTTCCATCTGCGCCTCAAGATACAGACCATGCCACAGGATCAGATCGGACCTGGTCATAGCGACGATATCACTGCGGGTCTGACGATAGGCATGCGGGTCGACGCCGGGGCCCATAAGGCCCTTCACCTCGACCTGATCACCTCCGACCTGACGGGCGGCATCGGCAATCATACCGGTCGTGGCCACCACTTTCAGCGGCGCATCGGCCCAGGCCGAGAATGGGAATACAGCGGCGAATGCCAGCGCTGCAAGGAAACTACGACGAATCATATCAGACCCCGGAATTGGTATCTTGCTAAGATGAATATGAGAACCGCTCGCAACTAAGTCAATGCTATTGAGAATTATTCGCAAGAAAACGCCTATTTTGTCCATTTGGTCAAAAAATTTACCCTTCCAATGCCGGATAGCCTTCCATTTGCATCTTACCCGTGCGAATTTGATACAAACCTCCCAAAGGATGTGAAAATGGAAACGCAGAGCTCAGAAAGCCCCGTGCGCACCGCGCATCTGCCGCAAGTGACCGAGCCCCGGAACCCTGGAATGGAGCTTGATCTGGATTGGGTGCGGGCCGTACAGGTCAACACCTCGGCCGTTGAGCGCCGCGCAGCCACCCTGCCGGGTCGGCGCTCGGTGAAAAAGGACTACCAGGCGGCGTGGCTGCTCAAGGCGATCACCCTGATCGACCTGACCACCCTATCGGGAGACGATACCGTCGGCCGTGTCCGGCGCCTGTGCGCCAAAGCGCGGCAACCCGTGGCTTCTGCAACACTTCAGGCGTTGGACATGCCACCGATCACCACCGGCGCGGTCTGTGTCTATCACGACATGATCGAAACCGCTGTGGATGCGCTGAAGGGCACCGGGATTCCGGTGGCCGCCGTATCGACCGGATTCCCTGCAGGCTTGTCCCCGTTCCACCTGCGCGTGGCCGAGATCGAAGAAAGCGTCAAAGCCGGAGCCGAGGAAATCGACATCGTAATCTCTCGGCGTCATGTGCTGTCGGGCAACTGGCAGGCCTTGTATGACGAGATGAAAGCGTTCCGCGTGGCTTGTGGCGACGCGCATGTCAAAGCCATCCTTGCAACCGGCGAACTGGGCAGCCTACGCAACGTGGCGCGCGCCTCGTTGGTCTGCATTATGGCGGGGGCGGATTTCATCAAGACTTCGACCGGTAAGGAAAGCGTCAACGCCACGCTGCCCGTGTCGCTGGTGATGATCCGGGCGATCCGCGATTACTATGACCGCACCGGGTATCGTGTCGGATATAAACCCGCAGGCGGGATTTCCAAAGCCAAGGACGCACTAGTTTACCTGTCGCTGATCAAGGATGAGTTGGGCGACCGTTGGCTGGAGCCGGACCTGTTTCGCTTTGGCGCGTCGTCGCTGTTGGGCGATATCGAACGGCAGCTAGAACATTTCGTAACGGGTGCTTATTCCGCCGGTTACAGGCACTCGATGGGCTGAGGACGAAAACAATGACAGTCAAAGAGATTTTCGAGACCATGGATTACGGCCCTGCCCCCGAAAGCTCAGCCGAAGCGCTGGCCTGGCTGGTCGATCAGGGTGACAAATTTGGTCACTATATCGACGGGGCCTTCACCAAACCGGGCAAGGGGTTCGACAGCCGCAACCCGGCGACCGGAGAGGTTTTGGCCAGGCTGACCCAAGCCAAGCAAGCCGATGTCGACGCCGCCGTATCCGCCGCCCGCAAGGCGCAGCCAAAATGGGAGAAGATGGGCGGTGCGGGTCGTGCGCGCTACCTCTATGCCATCGCGCGCCTGCTGCAAAAGCACTCGCGCCTGTTTGCAGTGCTGGAAAGCTTGGATAACGGCAAGCCGATCCGTGAATCGCGCGACATCGACATCCCTCTGGTACAGCGCCACTTTTACTACCACGCCGGCATGGCGCAGTTGATGGAAAGCGAACTACCCAACGCCGAAGCGCTGGGAGTGTGTGGACAAATCGTTCCTTGGAACTTCCCGCTGCTGATGCTGGCTTGGAAGATTGCTCCGGCGCTGGCCATGGGTAACACGGTCGTTCTGAAACCTGCCGAATATACCTCTCTGACCGCGCTGCTGTTTGCCGATATCTGCTCACAGGCCGGGCTGCCCAAGGGTGTGGTCAACATCGTCACGGGCGATGGCGCGGTGGGTGAGATGATCGTGGCCTCGGACGTGGACAAGATCGCCTTTACCGGCTCAACCGCAGTGGGGCGGCGCATCCGTGAGGCGACCGCCGGTTCGGGTAAGGCGCTGACTTTGGAGCTGGGCGGCAAGTCCGCCTATATCGTCTTTGACGACGCCGATATCGATTCCGCCATCGAAGGGCTGGTCGACGCGATCTGGTTCAATCAGGGTCAGGTTTGTTGCGCGGGTTCGCGTCTGTTGGTTCAGGAAGGCATCGCCGATCGGTTCCACGAGAAACTGCGCGCCCGAATGGACACTCTGCGCATCGGTGATCCATTGGACAAATGCATCGACGTGGGTGCTGTGGTCGACCCGGTCCAGTTGCAGACCATCAAGAGCATGGTCGACAGCAACACCGCGGGTCACGTTTATCAGGCAGCCGGCGCGCTGCCCGAAAATGGCTGTTTCTACCCGCCAACGCTGATCTCGGGCCTCGAAACCTCCGATCAGCTGATGCAGGAGGAAATTTTTGGCCCGGTGCTGGTATCCTCGACCTTCCGTACGCCGGAAGAGGCGGTTGAGCTGGCCAACAACACCCGTTACGGGCTGGCGGCGACGGTATGGACCGAGAACGTGAACCTTGCACTGGATATCGCACCGAAGCTCGTCGCGGGCGTTGTCTGGGTGAATTCCACCAATCTGTTCGATGCCGCAGCCGGGTTCGGCGGTGTGCGCGAAAGCGGCTTTGGCCGCGAAGGTGGCTGGGAAGGTCTGACCGCCTACACCAAGCCCAAAGGCAAAGGCAAACCATTGGCCAAGGCCGAGGCCGCGATGGGCGAAGGTGCCCCGGTCGATCCGATTGACCGTACTGCCAAAATGTA
Source organism: Ruegeria sp. CDSC045 (assembly GCF_059610725.1). NCBI lineage: Bacteria > Pseudomonadati > Pseudomonadota > Alphaproteobacteria > Rhodobacterales > Roseobacteraceae > Ruegeria > Ruegeria sp. CDSC045. The sequence goes on along the minus strand of NZ_JBXWOE010000009.1, from coordinate 170,477 downwards.
TGTCGGCGGCAAACAGGCCCGTCCTGACAGCGGATATTCGAAACCCGTCTGGGGCAAGTCTGGACTGCTGGGCCATGTGGGTCTGGCCAACCGCAAAGACGTCCGCAACGCGGTCGAGGCCGCAGCGGGGGCCAAGGGTTGGTCCAAGACCACCGGCCATCTGCGGGCACAGATTCTGTATTACATCGGCGAAAACCTCTCGGCCCGCGCGGGTGAATTCGCTGCGCGCCTTGATGCCATGACCGGCAGGAAAGACGGTGCGAAAGAGGTCGAAGCCGCGATCCAGCGCCTGTTCACCGCCGCTGCCTGGGCCGACAAGTATGACGGCCAGGTGCACGGCGTTCCGATCCGGGGCGTGGCCATTGCCATGAAAGAACCTGTCGGCGTGATCGGCGCGCTCTGTGCTGACGAGGCGCCGCTGCTGGGTCTGGTCTCGGCCATGGCGCCTGCTGTTGCGATGGGCAACCGGGTGGTTCTTGCGGCAAGCGAGCCTTACCCGCTGGCGGCGACGGATTTCTACCAAATCCTCGAAACCTCGGACGTGCCCGCTGGCGTGGTCAACATCCTGACTGGCAGCCACACGGAACTGGCGAAGCCGCTGGCTTCGCATCTGAATGTGGATGCGATCTGGTCATTCTCGTCTACCGATCTGTCGGCCGAGATCGAGCGGGCTTCGGCCGGGAACTTGAAACGGAGTTGGGTTAATAACGCCATGGCAACCGACTGGCACGAGGATCAGACTCGCCGCTTCCTGCAGGCTGCGACCGAGGTTAAAAACATCTGGGTGCCCTACGGCGAGTAGGGCCCCAGCCCCGGAAAACCCAGGGGTGCAAACAGTTTGTTCGGGTACAGATGGCGCGCTGCTGCATAGAGTGATCATTGAATGAACATAACGATGATTAACATGTGACATTGTTCATATACAGCGCCGCCACTATCCCTCAGCTTGGACCCAGTCTTAACAAGGTTGGATCGGTCCATGCTGAGTTTTCCATACGAGTTTCCTGAACTGGTACAGGTCGCCACGATGATCGGCGTCTTTGGCGCGGGCCTCTACATCACCAGCTATTTTCTGCTGCAGATGGGGATCATCCGGGGCAACGGCAGCCTCTACCCCCTGCTTGTGATCACCGCAGCCGGATGTGTTCTGTTCAGCATGTCGGAAGAATTCAACCTCGCGGGCTCGATCATTCAGCTGGCCTATATCTCGATCTCGATCCTGGGCCTGCTGCGCGGGTTTCTGTCCCGGCATCTGCTTCGGTTTTCAGATGACGAACGTCAGTTCATTGCCCTGCACCTTGAATCGCTGAAACCCCACCAAGCCCGGAAACTGTTGAACACCGCCGCCGTCAAGACCTATGAAAACGGTGACATCCTGATCGAAGAAGGCAAGACAACCGACTTTTTGGGCTTTGTCTTAAAGGGGCGGACCACGATCCTGAAAAACGGCCGGGTCATCAACCAATGTGGAGAAGATGAGATTTTGGGAGAGCTGACCTTTGGCCTTGGGCTGCCTGCCACAGCCACGGTAATAGCCACCGAACCCACCAAATGCCTGGTCTTCGACAATATCAGCCTGATGCGCTTGCTGCGGCGGAGCCGCCATATCGACGATGCATTGAAAGCAGCGCATTTCCGACATACACGGCAAAAGCTGTTGAACAGCAACAAGCACACGCTGCAGGCCCAGAGAAGACCTGCAGCGGCCTAATGGTCAGCCGTCCAGACCTTCGGGTTTGCCAACGATGGTAAAGTGTAAACCATCTGGGTCCAGCAGTTCGGAGGCCACCCGGTTCACATCCTCAAGCGTCACTGCATTCACCTTGTCATTGCGTGTGGCGATATAGTCGATAGGCAAATCCTCCATCTGCATACCCACCATGATCCCAGCGATCTGGCTGTTGCCATCAAAGCGCAGCGGATAGGCACCGGTCAGATAGGTCTTGGCGTCGTCCAACTCCTTCTGAGTGACCCCTTCGGATGCGGCGCGCGCCCATTCGTTGCGGATCACATCAACGGCTTCGGCGATACGGTCATTGGCCGAGGACACCGACCCAAGATACACAGAGGCCAGATCCTTTGGCACCAGATAGGTCGCCACGCCATAGGTCAGACCGCGTTTTTCGCGCACTTCCTGCATCAGGCGGCTTTCGAAACCCCCGCCGCCAAGAATATGGTTCAACAGATAGGCGGAAAAGAAATCCGGGTCGTCGCGGTCGATCCCGGCATGGCCGAACAGAGCCACCGATTGCGGCGTATCGAACTCGATCACGCTCACTCCGCCAGTGATCGTCACATCGGCCCGCTTAGGGATCGGTTTGCCGGTATCCGGCAGATCAAGCAAGAGCTCGTCCAGCACCGCGCCCAGTTCCTCTGGGGTGATATCGCCGACCGCGCCTACATACAGACGATCCTTGGTAAACACGTTCTCATATGCCGTGACCACATCATCGCGGGTCAAGGCGCTGACACTCTCGATCGTGCCCTTGCCTTCGGAGCCGTAGGGATGATCGCCATAGGCCATTTCCGCAAAGCTGCGCCCGGCAATGTCACTGGGGCTGGTCTGATCTGACCGCAGACCCGACAGAACCTGAGCGCGAACACGGTCTACGGCATCCTGATCGAAACGCGGTTCGTGAATCGTGGTCCGCAGCAGGTCAATCACCTCATCCCTGTTTTCGGTCAGAAACTGTGCCGAGATCGACACTGAATCGTCTGAGGCGCTATACCCGAACGACGCGGCCAGAGATTCCAGCTCGCGCGCATAGGTACGGGCATCCATTTCGCCAGCGCCTTCTTCGATCAGGCCGCTCATCAGATACACCGCGCCGCGCTTTGTCGGGTCGTCCAGCGACGTGCCACCGCGGAACCGCAGCTCCAGGGCGGTGAAGGGGATCGAGTGATCCTCGACCAGCCATGCGGTGATGCCACCCGGCGAGGTGACTTCTTCAATCTCGATCTCGGCCCATGCAGGAACTGCGATGACCAAAGCAATCAGAGTTACAAATATCCGCTTCATTGCGTTACCTCATCGTCTCGCATCAGCCAGCCCGTGACCGAGGTTTCAGGCTGCAGCACCTCGCGCGCGGCGGCGATGATCTGATCACCGGTCACCGCCTGCAGGACATCAGGCCAAGCCTGTACATCTTCGACCGTCAGCCCGCTGGTCAGGGCACGGCCATAGCGATTGCCGATCCCGTCCACATTGTCACGCGCATAGGTCTGCGCGGCGCGCAGCTGCATCTTGATCCGATCCAGATCCTCTTCGTTCACACCTTCGGCGATGAAATCGGTCACGGCCTGATCCATCGCATCCTCGGCCTCTTGCAGCGACACGCCTTCGGCCGGAACAACCAGCAGATCAAATGTGGTATCGTCAAGCGACACGCCTCGGTAGAACGCACCGGTATAGACGACCTTTTGCTGCTCGAACTGCAGTTTTTCATTCAGGTACGACGTCGTGCTGCCTCCCAGTAATTCAGCCAGAAGGAACAGGGCGGCGGCTTTTTCCTGCGCACCTGCGTCCCGTTCGGGTGCAAGATAGCTGCGCTGAACATAGGGCTGCGATACGCGCGCATCCTTAAAGGTCAGACGGCGTTCAGCGGTTTGTGGCGGCTCCTGTGATCGCACCCGTTCGGGCAGGTCCGGGTTTGCCGGGATTACCCCGTAATATTGCTCGGCCAGGGATTTGACCTCGTCTGGCTCAACATCGCCGGTCACCACCAGGATGGCGTTATTTGGCGAATAGTGGATCTGATAGAAGGACAGTGCATCGTCCAGGTCCAGCGTTTCCATCTCATGTTTCCAACCGATAACGGGGACACCATAGCGGTGGTTGAGGTATTGCGCCGCGCTGACCTGTTCACCGAACAGGGCGCGCGGGTTGTTTTCGGTACGCTGGTTACGCTCTTCCAGGATCACGTCGCGCTCGGTGGCGATGTCGTCATCGGACAGGCGGATATTGCGCATCCTGTCTGACTCCATCCGCATCATCAACTCAAGCCGGTCGGCAGCAACACGCTGAAAATAGGCGGTGTAATCATACGAGGTGAACGCGTTGTCATTGCCGCCATTGGCCGCGACGGTGGCAGAAAACTCGCCCGCCTCCAGCGTGTCGGTGGCCTTGAACAACAGGTGTTCCAGAAAATGCGCCACACCGGACGAACCAACCGGCTCATCCGCCGATCCGGCGCGATACCAGACCATGTGCTGCACGACTGGGGCGCGGTGATCCTCGATCACGACAACGTCCATACCGTTATCCAGCGTAAAGGTGGTGACCGCCTCGTGCCCATCTTCGGCAAAAACCGGGGTGGCGGCGATCAGAGCAGCCGACAGTGCCAGAGCCCGAACCATGGGGCATCCTCCGTTTCGTTTCTGGTGTTCAAACTACGGTGGTGCCGCCCGGGTTCAACCCCGATGACGGAAAGTTAAGAATTATTCATTGACCGGCGGCGCCGATGGCGTTTCGATCCCAGCGTTCCGCGCAGCCTGGGTTTGCTTGTTCGGATCTATAGCCCAGCGACGGTAAACCTGCGAATATCGGTCTACGTTGAACAGCCGCAGACGGGTCCAACGCCCCTGACGCTTGCGGAAATCCGCATCTTCTTGGTTGACGACTTGCCGTGTATTTGACGGAACGCCATATCGGCTGGAGGCCGTGACAAGCGCGCCATCAGAGGCAGGCACAGCGGTATTTGGATTCGAAGCAGCCGGATTCCCGCCCAGCGCGGCAATAGCATCCCCTGTGGGATTGGCATCGGTCAGGTTGGTGCCACCCGGTGTCGGTGCGGGCAAGGAGTTGTAGTTCTCGGGCTGGGTCAGAGGTTTGACCGGCAAAATCGCAAACTCGTCCGGGCCCGGGCCCGGCGGCTCGAGGTGGCGCAGACCGATATCCGAACATCCCGCAACCGCAAGACTCATAGTCACAACAAATATGGAACGCGGCAACCGCATGAAAGTCTCCAGCCTGTTTCAGGCGCTTTTATCGTATTTCCAAACCCGCGTCACGAGGGCTTTTTCCTATCAAACAGGACCAACCCGAACGCACCTGCGAATATGAATACATCGGCCAGATTGAACACATAGGGGTTGTCGAAACCACAGCAGGACATGTTCAGAAAATCCAGCACATATCCGTACAACACGCGGTCCACCACATTGCCAATCGCACCGCCGATCAGCAGGCCGCCACAGACCAACATGAACTTTGAGGGGGCCGTGCGCATCAACCAAATCAACACGCCCACTGAAATCACCAGTGAAACTCCGATCAGAGCCCAGCGCGCGGCGTCGCCATTGCCCTGAAACAGGCCGAAATTGATGCCGCGATTCTCGCCATATCTGAACACCAGAAAGGGCGGCAGAACGCTGATCGGCCCTTCGGCCACGCGCATCACATGAACGACCAGGTACTTGCTGATCTGGTCGATCAGAAACGCGGTCAGCGCCGCCCAGAGGAGCAATCGGGCACGCATCAGTGACGGAAATGCCGCATGCCGGTAAAGACCATGGCCAGACCGGCCTCATCTGCGGCGGCGATCACGTCGTCATCTCGCATCGAGCCGCCAGGCTGAATCACGCAGGTGGCCCCGGCCTCTGCGGCCTCCATCAAACCGTCGGGAAAGGGGAAGAACGCGTCCGACGCCACCGCTGAGCCGATGGTCAGCGGCTGTGGCAGGCCTAAAACATCGGCCATGCGCTCGGCCTTCTTGGCCGCGATCAGGGCCGAATCCACGCGGCTCATCTGGCCAGCGCCGACACCCACGGTCGCGCCGTCCTTAACATAGACGATGGCGTTGGATTTCACGTGCTTTGCCACCTTCCAGGCAAACAGAAGGTCGCGCATCTGTTCATCCGTCGGGGCCTTCTTGGTGACAACCGTCAGGTCATCCATGCCGACGAATCCGTTATCCTTGTCTTGCACCAACAGACCGCCCGCGACCTGACGCACGGTTTTGCCACCAGCGGTCACATCCGGCAGGCCTTCGGTCGTCAGAAGGCGCAGGTTTTTCTTGGCGGCAAAGATCGCCTTGGCCTCATCCGAGGCGCCAGGTGCGATCACAACCTCGGTGAAAATCCCTGTGATCTCCTGCGCGGTTTCAGCGTCCAGCGGCTGATTCAGGGCCACGATCCCGCCAAAGGCCGAGGTACGGTCACAGTCGAACGCGGCCTTATAGGCGTCCAGCAGCGTGCCGCCTGTCGCAACGCCGCACGGGTTGGCATGTTTGATGATGGCACAGGCCGCACTCTTGACGGGATCGAATTCCGCAACAAGCTCAAACGCCGCATCAGTGTCGTTGATGTTGTTATAGCTCAGTTCCTTGCCCTGATGCTGAAGGGCGGTCGCCACACCGGGTCGGTTGGTACCGTCGGTATAGAATGCAGCGGTCTGATGGCTGTTCTCGCCATAGCGCAGTGTCTGTTTCAACTCGCCCGCAAAAGCGCGGCGTTTGGGGGCCTCAAGCAGCAGCGCATCGGCCATCCAGTTCGACACGGCGGTGTCGTAAGCAGCGGTGCGCGCATACGCCTTTTGGGCCAGCCATTGACGGAAACCATATGAGGTCTTGCCATAATTCTCGTCCAGCTGATCCAACAGCGACGAGTAATCCTCGACATCGACCACGACATTGACGAACGCGTGGTTCTTGGACGCGGCACGGATCATCGCTGGGCCGCCGATGTCGATATTCTCGATACATTCGTCATAGCCAGCGCCTTTAGCCACGGTCGCCTCGAACGGATAGAGGTTCACTACCAGCAGGTCGATCGCGTCGATGCCGTGTTCGTTCATCGCGGCGACATGGGTGTCATTGTCACGCAAGGCCAGCAAGCCGCCATGCACCATCGGGTGCAGCGTTTTGACCCGGCCATCCATCATCTCGGGGAAACCGGTGATCTCGCTGACATCCTTCACCTCCAACCCCGCATCGCGCAACGCTTTTGCTGTGCCGCCGGTCGACAACAACTCGACCCCGCGGTCGGCCAGCGCCTTACCCAGCTCGATCAGCCCGGTCTTGTCGGATACGGAAAGCAACGCGCGGCGCACGGGGTGAAGATCGGTCATGGGTCCAAAGGTCCTTTTGGCGTCAGTCAAACTCGGGCTCGTCCCGGTGCAGGTCGCGCACGGCAAAGGCTGTATCCTGCGCCTTGCTCAACGTCCACCGGATGCGCGTCGCATACTCCATTGCGCGGCCAGATAGAACGATCTGTTTTGTCGCGCGTGGCTTCAAACGGCCCTTTTCAAGATAAACACTTGGCTCGATTGACAATTTCCCCACACCATCATGGCGGAACACCCAAATCTCACCGCTTTTGAGCGCCATGGACACCGCCGCACCGCCCAAATCTATCGCCGCATCCACGTCCGGATGCAGATGGAACCGTATGTCAAAGCCGATACCAGTCAGGTTCGACGCATCCAGCGCCTTGTCAAATTGCCGCTTGGCCCTGTCACTTGTGGTAAGCAGAATATCTTCGCCGGTCAGCTCCCGCCCGTCAAAGCGCAGCTCGAACGTTCGGGCGTGGGTCAGGCCGAACACTTTGGTATAGCCATCGTGCCCGGCCATGAACCGGGTTCCCTCGAACGCGTCTTCGAACTCGACCGGAACATCCTTTGGCGCGTCGACCAGCCCTTCACGTTCCGTACCAGGAACAGCTGAGGTCAGACGCGCACTTGAAAAGCCGTCAAGACAAAGTGTCGAATGCGACGGCGTGGCGCGCCCGGCCCGACGCCATTCCAGCCCAAAGGTTTCCCCAGACCCACAATTCACAATCAGAGGTCGGCGGCCCGAGGTCAGCTCGAACGCCAAGGTCGACGCATGTGCGTTATATGACGCATCCCCTTTGGGCGGCGAACTGGCGTCAATTATCACACTGGTCCTTGCCGCATAGAGACGGGCAAATCCCATGGACAGGCCGTTCTCGCTCTGCGGTCTGACGCCGCTTTGCGCCAGAGCCTGATCCAGACGACCCTCGACCCCGCGCCCGCCCCCGTGGAAACGGGCCAGTGCACCATCCGAATGACGCAGATTACGCATGGTCGGGGCCATCCGTTTAATCGCATTCGCCTGCGCCCCAGGTGTACCCCGCCCCAAATCGCTAAGTGCTGCCGATGTCCAGGCGAGCAGCGTGAAGACTTCCAGCAGCTCCTCGGGGTTGCGCGTGGAGATACCACCTTTTTGATCTATCTGACTGTCACATTCCCGCGCCAGAGCGCGCAGGGCGGGCTCTGCCATCTGCTCAAGCCCTTCCAAAGCCAAACCAGCCTGCACCAGACCGGCTAGCGCCTCGAACCGGGGCAGGCCAGGCGTCGCAGCATGCCAGCGTTTCGACAGGAACCAGGCCTGCTGAGATAGCGAACTGAAAAAGACCTTGCTTTGTTGCTCATCCACACCGCGCAGCAAAAAGATCGCGTGATTGATCCAACGCATCACTCGCCGGCCTGTCAGATCAGGTGCCCAACCGGGCCCGTGCCCGCGCCCATGTGCTTCGATCCAGCCCCAGACCCAGCGTTGCGCCTTTTCGCGCGCCCGGATGTCGCCAACAGCCGCCAGATCATCCAGCCAGGCAAAACCGTGGCGTTCATCATCGAATCCGGTGCTGGGCGCGGTGACATCCCATAAGCCTGTATCCTGCGCCTCAACAAGATAGCCCGAGAACAGCAGGTTCCCAGCCACCAACTGACGCCCGCGCGCAAATGATCCAACCGTGCGTGGTTCCGGATCGCCCACAAATCCGGTAACGGCCTTGCGCCGCTGACTGAGCCGCGCATAAAGCCGGTTCTGAAACCGCGACCATCGGTTTGCCATGGTGTCCGAATTTGACATGACGCTCGTTACTCTGCCCCTTGCGCTCTGCTGGCGCCTGAGACCCAACGATAGACCGGAGCAATCGTCAAGTCATCGAAAAGCGTGCCTTTAGGTCGATTTCGTCAGACAGGCGATATAGAACCCGTCCATGCCGCCCGTGCCCGGCCAATAGTCAGGCCGCAGACGCAAACCGCCCTCTTCCGTGATCCAGCTGGTTTCGATCCCTGCGACCTGCAAAGCGGCCCGGTCCACCTGCATGTCCGGATACATCTGCAGCGCCTCTTCGACCTGCACCTCGCCCTCATCCGGCAGCAGGGAACAGGTGCAGTATACCAGCCGCCCGCCGGGTTTCAGCAAGGTCCAGGCATGGGCAAGCATCTGCGTTTGCAGCTCGATCAGTGCGCCGAATTCCGAACCATCCTTGGCAAAGGGCAGATCGGAATGGCGGCGGATCGTGCCGGTTGCAGAACAGGGCGCGTCCAGCAGGATGGCGTCATACTGGCCCTGGTGTTCCAGCGCGTCGCCTGCGATGACTTCGCCCTTCAGCCCGGTGCGCGTCAGGTTCTCGCGCACCCGTTCCAGCCGCGATTCCGAGATATCGAGTGCGGTTACATCCGCCCCCGCAGCCGCCAGCTGCAGCGTCTTGCCGCCGGGCGCGGCGCATAGGTCCAGAATTTTCTCTCCGGCCTTGGGTGCCAGAACACGGGCGGGCAGCGCGGCGGCGGCATCCTGAACCCACCAATCGCCGCGATCATATCCCGGCAGGGCCGAAACCTGCCCGGCATCCTTTATCCGCATTGATCCGGTCGGCAGTTCCTCACCCGGCGCAGTTGCCCCTGGCTTGACCGAAAGATCCAGCGGCGCGCCCTCGAAATGCGCCAGCTCCATGCCGGTCACGGCCTCGGCACCCCAGGCCATGATCAACGGATCGCGCAGCCACTCGGGTAGGCGCGGCACGCGCATTTTCGGCCAAGCCTCTGGCCCTTCCGCCGCGACCTTGCGCAGAACCGCGTTCACCAACCCCTTGAGCCGCCCATGCTTGCGCGAGCGACCGACAATCTCAACCATGGAATTTACGACGCCATGCGCTGCCTCGCCATGGCACAGCTCAACCGCTCCCAGACGCAGGGCATTATGCACGGTCAGGGCGGGGGTGCGGTTCAGGTGATTGTCCAACAGACGGTCGGCGCGTTCGAGCCCACGCAGCGTTTGCAACGCCAGCCGCTGTGCCCGCGCCCGATCTTCTGGTGCCAATCGCTCCAGCGCACCTGCAGCCAGACATTCTGACATCAGCCGCCCCTCACCCAAGATCTGATCCAGAAGGTAGATTGCGCTGCGTCGCGCGGCCGTTGCGTTATCGGACATTGAATCGCCTTTGATGTGACCCTCGTCCGCATTGCCAAGGGCGGACGGGGGCGTATATCAAGCCAATGCACTGAAAGGAACCCGATGTCATGAATGACGAGCCCAAAGACCTGCCGCCTGCCGCACAACGCGCGCTGGCCGAGGCGGAGGACCGTCGCCGCAAGGCCGAAGCCGACGCAAAATCGCAACCCAAAGAGCTGGGCGGACGCGACGGCCCCGATCCTGCACGTTATGGCGATTGGGAAAAGAAAGGCATCGCGATAGATTTCTGATCAGTCCCCGCACAGGGCCTGCAGAAAATCCGCGATGAGCGCCCGTTGCTTATTGGATTTCGCACGCTCTTCGGGCCAAGTCAGCCAATAGCCATCTTTTGCGTTCAATTCGGGCAAATCCAGTCGACGCAACCGTCCCGCTCGCAAGTCCGATTGCGCCAAGGGCATGGATCCCAACACAACGCCCAAACCCTGCCGGGCCGCGGAAATCGCGTGTTCCATCGAATCAAAGCTGATTTTCGAAGGCGGCAGGTCGGTCTGAGTGGTGTTTTTCGCCCAATCACGCCAGCCGGGCCTTTCACCGCGCAGATCAATCAAGGGCGCGGACCAATCCACACCCGGCGCTGCCATCGGCACTAGCACTTCGGCCGCAATCAGTTCGGCATCGCGCCCGGGCCACGCCCCACGCCCATAGCGGATTTGAAGCCAAGTCCTCTCTTCATCCAGCGAAGACCGTCGCGCTACAGAATCTGTCAGCACCCGCACTTTGGGGCGCAGGACGTGAAAACGTGCAAGAGCGGGTATGACGAGGGCCTTAATATGGGAAGACAGGCCAGCCACCCGCAATTCGCGCGGGGATTTTCCGAAAAGGTCTTCGGTATTGCGCTCGAGCGCCTGCAAGCTGTCCTGAACCAGCGGTAGATAGCTTTCGCCCTCGACGGTCAGCGATACACCGCGCGCCTCGCGCACAAACAGCGTGCGGCCCAACCAGGCCTCAAGGTTGCCGATGCGCTGACTGACGGCAGCCTGTGTTAGCCCAAACTCGCGCGCCGCTGCCGAGAATCCACCCAACCGCCCCGCCGCTTCGAATACGCGCAACCAGTCTAGCGGGGGCAAGCCGATCTTCTTTTTATCCATAAGATTTTCCAGGCCTCAGCAGCAACAAGGATTAATTGTCGTAATGCCATAGGGGGCGTATATCCTCAAGCAAAGCCCGCGCGAACAGGAGAAACCCCATGCTGCGCTCTGCCACCCATACTCCGTCAATCGTCACCGTGGAATTCGATACAGGCCCAAGTACCCGCTTTCACGCCATCTGGCTACGCGACAACGCGCTTGATCCTGACACACGGGCACCGGGCAACGGACAGCGCCTGATCACCATTGGCGATATCCCCGCCGATACCATGGTCAGCGCTGCCTCAGTGGCCAACGGCGACCTCACAGTCACATTTCAACCCGAAAACAAGACTGTCACTTTCCCCGCTGATTGGCTGGCTGCGCATAGCTATGACCAAGAGGACAGCCGCACCTTTGGCCGCACCGCGCCCGGGATCACCACCTGGGAGCAAGGGCTCGACGCGCCCAGCGCTGACTGGAGCGACGTCCACGCCAACCCCGCAGCCAAGCGCGGCTGGCTGGCAATGGTCGCCGAATACGGGTTTGCCAAACTGACCAGCGGCCCGACCGAACCGGAATCTCTGTTGAAGGTGGCCGATCTGTTCGGATACGTCCGTCAGACCAACTATGGCCCCTATTTCGAGGTTCGAACCGAGGTGAACCCGACCAACCTGGCATTTACAGGGCTTGGCCTTCAGGCGCACACGGACAACCCCTATCGCGACCCGGTACCGACATTGCAGATCCTCTACTGCCTGGAGAACAGCGCCGAGGGTGGAGATTCCATTGTTGTGGACGGGTTCCGCGCGGCGGAGAAACTGCGCGATCAGAACCCCGATGGATTTGCCCTGTTGGCAGGTTTCCCGGCGCGGTTCGAATACAAGGGCTCGGACGGGGTCTGCCTGCGGTCGCGCCGCCCAATGATTGAGCTATCGCCCGATGGCGAGTTGATCGGTATCCGCTTTAACAACCGCTCGTCGGCTCCGTTTGTGGACATCCCTTTCGATCTGATGGAGGCCTATTACGCCGCCTATCGCCAGTTGGGTGAGATAATCGACGATCCGGCCATGGGCGTGTCGTTCAAGCTGGAGCCGGGTGAAAGCTTCATCGTTGACAACACCCGCGTCCTGCACGCGCGTCTGGGCTATTCCGGCGCCGGATCGCGGTGGTTGCAAGGCTGCTACGCCGACAAGGACGGCTTACTGTCAACCCTGGCGGCGATGGAACTGGCGACACTGGAGGCGGCGGAATGAAACCTGATTTCTCGACCCTGACCCCCGACAATATCGTGGCCTTCATCGGGGATATCTTTGACCGCCGCGGCGGCGAGGAATATCTGGGCGAACCCGTCACCATGGCAGAACACATGCTGCAGGGCGCGACCATTGCCGAACAGAACGGCATGCCCGAAGAGATCATCGTAGGGGCATTGCTGCATGATATCGGTCATTTCACATCCGAATTCGGCACGTACCACCCCGACGACACCGAAGACCGCCATCACGAAGATGCAGGCGCCGAGGTGCTGGAACAGTTCTTTCCGTCAGTTATCACCGATTGCTGCCGCTATCACGTGGCGGCCAAACGGTATCTTTGCGCTACCAAGCCCGAATATTTCAACCGCCTGTCCACGGCTTCGGTTCATACACTGGAACTGCAAGGCGGGCCGATGAGTGCCAGAGAAGTTGCCGAATTCGAGCAGAACCCGAACCTGAAAGAGATCATTCAGGTGCGTTATCTGGACGAAGCAGGTAAACGTGCAGACATGGAAACCCCCGGTTTCAACCATTTTGCGCCGATGGTGCAGCGAATGGTCGAAAAATATCAGGAGCTCACATGAACGCCCCAGAATACATTTTTGAGGCCAACACCAAACCCTCCCTGCCTTGGCACGAGGTCCCCCTGATCCGTGCTACAGACAAGTCGGTCAAGGACTATGGCTGTCTGGTCGACGACCCCGAATTCGAAATTGAAATCGTCCGTTGGCCGCAACAGGGTTGGCGGTCCATCGACGAAGGTACCGGCGATGAAGCCGGTTGGGTCGAAGGCACATTTCATGGTGAGTGGAAAGGGGACGTCCTTTACGGCGAGAACGAAGCGGTCAACGGCCACTATGTCCTCGGCTGGTCCACTGATCCGCAACAGGCCAACGCCAACCGGCAAACTGCTCCGCGTGATCAAGTTCTGCTTTGGCACATGAACTATCACCCCGATGGCGGACAGATGTTCTGGCCGATCGACAACAAGCCTTTCATCATCCCTGCCGCATTGCCGGGCGACAATCTGACACCGGAAAAAGTGGTGGCCTTTTGGTGTGATGGGTCACGCGGGCTGTATATCCATCCTGGCATCTGGCACGAGGGGATATTCCCGGTCGAGGACAATCAGCGTTTTCTGGATCGGCAGGGCAAGGTTCACGCGCGGGTCAGTGCGGATATCGGCAAAGAATTCGGCGTCTATCTCGCCTGCCCTTTGCGCGCAGATAAGATCCGAGAGTTGTAGTCGGTCTGTCGGCTCCCGGGCGGTGTCAAAGCCCCAGAACGTCCACCATGTCATATTGGCCAGGCGCTTTACCCTGCCCCCAAAGTGCGGCTTTCAGGGCGCCGCGCGCGAAAATGGCGCGGTCAGTGGCCAGGTGGCGCAGCACGATGCGTTCGCCCGGTGCCGCGAATAGCACGTCATGCTCACCCACGATGTCGCCGCCGCGAATGGCATGGAACCCGATATCGCCCCGTTTGCGCGCGCCGGTCATACCATCGCGGCCCCGATCGGACACCTCAGCCAGATCTACACCACGCCCTTCGGCAGCGGCCTCGCCCAGCATCAGCGCGGTGCCCGAGGGCGCATCGACCTTGTGGTGGTGATGCCCTTCGATCACCTCGATATCGAAATCTTCATCCAACGCGGCAGCGACCTTTTTGGTCAGCTGTACCAGCAGGTTCACACCCAGGCTCATATTTCCCGCCCGCACGATCACCGCATGACGTGAGGCCGGCTCCAAAGCGGCAATCTGCTCGTCACTCATCCCGGTAGTGCCGATCACATGCACACAGCGCGCCTGCGCCGCCAACGCGGCGAATTCCAGCGTCGCCTCGGGTGCGGTGAAATCAATCACGGCCTGCGCCTGGGCAAAGGCCTCCAGCGGATCGTCGGTCACCGTAACGCCCAGCGCTGCACCGCCCATGGCCACGCCCACATCCTGCCCAACCCAATCATGACCCGTGCGCTCGACCACGCCGACCAGGCGGGCCTGATCACTGTCGGTCACGGTCCTGATCAACATCTGACCCATACGGCCCGAAGCCCCTGTGATGACGATCCCCGGAATATGGGTCATTGCGCTGGTCCTTTCGCATTGATTGGCTCAAAGCCTCCTACCCGGTTCGCACCCGCTTGGCAAAGCCCCGCTTTGCGCTTAGATCGGGGATATGGCTAAGAACAAATTCCACGATGGCCCCGGCCCGTCCCAACGACAGCTGCGTGTCGGCGAACTGATCCGCCGCACCCTGTCCGAGGTTCTGGCGCGCGGAGATGTCCACGATCCCGACCTGAATCGCATGTCAATCACCGTGGGTGAGGTGCGCACCTCACCCGATCTGAAGATCGCCACCGCCTTTGTGCTGCCCCTGGGCGGCAAAGGGCAGGAGGATGTAATCGAACTGCTGGCCCGCAACAAACACGAGCTGCGGCGCATGGTTGGTAAAAAGGTCGGGCTAAAATTCTCCCCCGATCTGCGATTCCGGCTGGATGACACATTCGACCGTTTGGATGACACCCGCCGCATGTTCGATCAGGACGCGGTGCGCCGCGATCTCGACGAGTGATCCGGGCATTTGTCACTTTGGGCGCTTTCCTGTGGGCGGCACAAACCGGGGCAGTGACATGCGAAAAGGTCACGCATAGTAACAAACGCTACACTGTCTGCGAGGTGGATGCCGCGAATGAGGACATGCGCTTGTTCCTCAATGACGAGAATGGCGACCTGCTAGGGCATTTCTCGGCGGTGAATGAGGCGCTGGAGCCCGTTGGCAAGCGTCTGGCCTTTGCGATGAACGCAGGCATGTATCACGACGACCGCTCGCCCGTCGGCCATTATGTCGAGGACGGGCAGGAGCAGATGCGTGTGATCCCGAACCCCGGTCCCGGAAACTTCGGCCTTCTGCCCAACGGGGTGTTCTGCATCCGTGAGGGCCGCGCCGACGTGTATGAGACGCTCGAGTTTATTGATCAGGCCCTCGAATGTCGCTTTGCCAGCCAATCCGGCCCGATGCTTGTCATCGACGGAGAGCTGCACCCAAGGTTCCTGCCTGATTCGACGTCGGTTTATGTGCGCAATGGCGTGGGCACCAGCGCCGATGGCACCCGCGCGGTGTTCGCCATTTCCGAGGATTACGTCACCTTCCACCAATTCGGCAGCCTGTTCCGCGATGTGCTGGAAACGCCGAATGCGCTGTTCTTCGACGGCAATATCTCTCGCATGTATGACCGGGCGAACAGCAGATCCGATGTCGGGTTCTCGCTGGGGCCGATTGTCGGTGTGGTTGAAGACACGCCCTGAAATTGACAGGGCCAGACCGATCCGCTAACTCGCGCGCCTCGGCATAGAACAAGGTGCACAATGGGACGCAAACGCAAGGGTCGCGACATTTCCGGTTGGCTGGTGGTGGACAAGCCCGCGGGCATGACCTCGACCGCCGTGGTCAACAAGGTGCGCTGGGCAATGGACGCAAAGAAGGCGGGCCATGCGGGCACGCTGGACCCCGAGGCCACCGGCGTTCTGGCCGTGGCTTTGGGTGAGGCGACCAAAACCGTTCCCTATATCACCGACGCTTTGAAGGCCTATACCTTCACCGTGCGTCTGGGTCAGGCCACCAATACCGATGATGCCGAGGGCGAGGTGATCGCAAGCAGCGATACGCGCCCCTCGGATGAACAGATCAAAGAAGCCCTCGCGCCCTTTATCGGTGAGATCATGCAAGTTCCGCCGAAATTCTCGGCGGTGAAGATCGACGGGCAACGTGCCTATAAGCTGGCTCGCGATGGCGAGGATGTGGAACTCGCTGCGCGCCCTCTGTGGGTCGAGGAACTGGTTCTAGTCGACCGCCCCGACGACGACCACGTCATGCTGGAAATGACCTGCGGCAAGGGTGGTTATGTCCGATCGATCGCGCGTGATCTGGGCGCGGCGCTGGGATGCTACGGCCATGTCCGCGAGCTGCGCCGTATCTGGTCCGGCCCGTTCGAGACCAAAGACGGACTGAGCATTGAACAGATCGACGAGATGGCCAAAACCACCGCGCTGGATGATTACCTGCACCCGCTGGAAACTGGCCTATCGGACCTGCCCGAACTGAAATGCACCCCCGAAGGTGCGACCCGTCTGCGTAACGGCAACCCTGGTATGGTTCTGGCGTCCGATGTGGAATACGGGGATGAGGCCTGGGCCTCGCTGGATGGTCAGGCGGTGGCGGTCGGCATCTATAAATCCGGCGAATTGCATCCCAGCCGGGTGTTCGTCACGTAATCTGCGTGCTAGTCGAAACCCATGATCACGCGCACACATACCAAGGGCGACGCGCCCTCGACCGCTGTTTATTCAGATTGCGAGAGATACCGCTATAGCCTGACGCGCATCTGGGATCCGGCCGGGCGCAAGGCGCTGTTTGTGATGCTGAATCCGTCCACCGCGACCGAAGTGCAGAACGATCCCACGGTGGAACGCTGCGAACGCCGGGCGCGCGCGCTGGGGTTCGGCGCGTTTCAGGTCACCAATATCTTTGCATGGCGCGATACTGATCCACGCAAGATGCGGGCCGCTGCCGATCCGGTGGGGCCTGAGAATGACATGGCCATTCTGAATGGCGTGGACTGGGCCGATCAGGTCATCGCTGCCTGGGGCACCCATGGCGCGCATTTGGATCGAGGCACCGCCGTCGAAACCCTGCTGCGCGACACCGGTCAGCCGATGTACCACCTTGGGCTTACCAAGGACGGCCACCCCAAGCATCCGCTCTATATCGCTTACACGCAAAACCCCGAACCCTGGTGACAAAGGGTTAACCACAAGCTCAGCTAGGCTTTGACCAAAGCCCTGATTGCATGAGACATTTCACCCTCGAAGCAATGCGTTCAAGGAGGTTGTCATGTTTCTGATCGGATTGCTGAGTCTGGCAGCTGTCGGCGGGGCCGCCTATGCCATCGGCGATGTCTTTGACATAGATGAAGATCCCGGTGAGGACGATGTCGCCGACGACCAGCCTCCTGCGGTCGAAACCGGCGAATTCCTTGACGTCGGTGAGAATGTCGAGGAACCCGAAGCGCCCGAGATTTCGACCGGGACGATCATATCCGAAATCGAGGGCGACATGATCATCGCGGGTACCGAGGATCTGGACATCCTGACCGGCCAGGACGGCGACGATCAGATCAATGGATATGCGGGGGATGACACGATTTATGGTGGCGAAGGCGATGACACCCTGCATGGGGGAGGAGGCGCTGATACGATCTTTGGCGGCACTGGCCAGGATGTCATTCACGGCGAAGCGGGCGATGATCAAATCTCAGGCGGTGAGGGGGGTGATGCACTTTACGGGCATTTCGGCGCAGATCACCTGGACGGCGGGATGGGCGAGGATGAGCTGTATGGCGGGCAGGATGACGACATTCTGACCGGCGGTGAGGGCGATGACGCACTGCATGGTGGGTTTGGTGATGACCGGTTGAGCGGTGGCGAAGGCGAGGACGTGCTGTTCGGCGGTGATGGCGACGATATTCTGGACGGTCAGGATGGAGAGCACCCCGACGCGGTGGATTTCCTGAACGGTGGCGCCGGGGATGATACGATCATTGCTGAAAGCGGGGATATCGTAACCGGAGGCGAAGGCGATGATGACATCGCTGTTTCGCCCGAACCGGATGACGACGCCGTAACCGTCATGGATTTTCAGCCCGGTCAAGACAAGCTGCTGATCTCATGGGAAGGTCAGGAAAACCCGGACATCCAGATCGAGACAGACACCGAAGACGAGAACCTGACCCATGTAATTGTCGACGGGCAGAACGTGGTGCAGCTGATCGGGGCAGACGGAGTCAGCGCCGATGACATTCAACTGATATCCTCAGGCGATCTGGCGCAGCTCTGCGCGCTGGGCTGAATTTCCAGAATCCCTTTGCCATTGACCGCAATTGCGCCTATACGCGCGCATCCGTGTCGGAATCGATGCGGTTTTCTCCATGGGCCTGCGCTGGACGACATCCCGGCCTGTGCCATCAACCCTAACCTTTTCAAAGGAGACCCCGATGTCGATTACTGCCGCTGAAAAAGATCGCGTCATGAAAGAATTCGCAACCAAGGACGGCGATACCGGTTCGCCAGAAGTCCAGGTTGCCATCCTGACCTCGCGTATCACCACCCTGACCGAGCACTTCAAGACCCACAAGAAAGACAACCACGGTCGCCGTGGTCTGCTGAAGATGGTTGCCCAGCGCCGTAAGCTGCTGGACTATCTGAAAGGCAAAGAAGAAGCACGGTACCAGGACCTGATCAAAAAGCTGGGCATCCGCCGCTAAGCGCACGCTGCTGTTTTTGATACAGAGGCTGAAAAGCCTATAGATCATGATACGCTCGCCATTCGGCGGGCGTATTTGGTTTTGGGGTTCTCTCCGACCTTGAAGCAAAGCCTTTCGCTGCCTTCTCGATGACCGATCACGACAACATCTCGGACGATGGAAACTTTTTTCGCGCCGTGTGATCCACTTCACCGACAAGCTGCTCAAATCGCTGCAGTCTAGGAACTGTAGTGAGTAGGCGCTTATTTTTTTTCGAGCGTTAGGTTTTTCATAGTCCTCCCTTTTCAGGGCGCGCCCACAATGGGCGCGCCCGTTTTTATTGGGAGCCACGGTTCCGCCTGCTTACACGATAGAATCGCCCCTAAAGGCGGCCGCTTTTTTGCCTTCAGGACCGTTGAATTTGCCCGTGATGAACAGGTGTCAAATTGTGACGTTGCGTCGCAGAATCTCAGCGCTGGTTTAGAAAGTTGACGTAAACGTAAGCAACGTCGTGTTTTTTTATCAGAGAGTCAAAAAATGACGCGAAAGGCCAATATCTTCCCCCTTTGCACAGGATCGGTCGGTTCCTAAATGCCGCCTGTCGCTGCGGGTACACACTCACGGCAAACGGTCTTTGAGCCCTCCCACCCTCGTGGTTCGGACTGGCCCGCAGCGACAGTGTCTGACGACTATTTTACTGGAGTTTAACAATGCCTCTAAAATCAGTTTTGAACCGCGTTTTTGCAGCTAACCTTTCCCAGGCTCCTAAATCAGAAAAAAAGTCAACAATGGTCTCTGGCACAGATGGCATCGTAAAAAGAATGTCCGAGGTGGAAACTGCCGCAATCCTCCGCGGCATACTGAAAGAAGAAGAATTGGGGTTTCCCCAACCGCGTAGCAAAGAAGATTCGTTGCAATAGGCCCAGACCCGCTTTGATCCCGGATATATGAAAACCGCTTTCTGCACGATCATATTAGAATGGATCATCTTCTTTAAACTGGAGACGGGGCCAATACGGTCCGATCTCACCTGTAATCAGTGGCTCCACCAAAATCGTTAGCCACACAAGTCCTCCCCAAATTTTACCTGACTCAGACTGTATTCGGCCACATCTGCTCCGATCAGGGCCAAACCCTTATCCAACAGGGTGCATTTGGCGACTGGTCAATCAGGGTTTCAACATGTTATTCATCCAAATGGTTGACTGAAGCAGAATAAGGTTGTAATTCATCCAAATGGTTGAACGAGAGAGTCGATATGACCTCAATGCAATATTGAAGGCCGCGTCCGACCCGACCCGCCGCGCTATTCTGACGATGCTTGCGCAGCAGGGACCATTGCGGGTGACGGACATAGCGCGGCAATTCGATATGAGCCTCAACTCGGTCTCCAAGCACATCAAGGTGCTGGAAAACGCCGAGCTGGTGCAGCGCCGGACCGAATGGCGCGAACATCTGATCGAGGTTCAGATGGCTCCTTTATCAGCCGTTGATTCTTGGTTTGCCGGGTTGCGTTCGATTTGGGCGCTTCGGCTGGACGCCTTGGAAACTGCTTTGGAGGACCCAGAAGATGACGGACCTGTCACTTGAAATAACGCGCGCCATTCCACATCCACCCGAAAAGGTGTTTGATGCCTGGCTCAACCCCGAGATGCTGGCAAAATTCATGCTGCCGGCACCGGGCATGACCGTGCCCGAAGCGCATTCCGACGCCAAGGTCGGCGGCCGGTTCAAAATCATCATGCGCGCGCCCGAGGCTGGCGATCTGCCGCATGAGGGTGAATACAAGGTCATCGACCGCCCCAACCGGCTGCAATTCACCTGGAATTCGCCCTACAGCCAAGACGATTCCACGGTCACACTGGATTTCACACCCACCGAAAAGGGTACCGAGCTGCGGCTGCACCACATCCGCTTTCCCTCGCAGGAAAGCCGGGACAATCACGAGGGCGGCTGGTCCTCTATCCTTGCGGCGCTGGAGACGGCACTATGATCAACTGGCTGGCCCTCGGTGCAGGGGTGGTCGCTGCCTTTTTGTTGGGCTGGCTGGTCTACGGCCCTATGGGTTTTCAGAAACGCTGGGCCGAGGGCACCCGCATCGACCCGACGCCGCCCGAAACCCCGCCACTGGGCGCGATGGCCACACAGATCGTGTTCCTGATCCTGCTGGCTGCGGTAATCGCGGTGACCGAGACCACCAATAGCCTGGGCGTCGCCCTGCTTGCGATCCTTGCGGTGGCGGCGCAGACAGCCTCGGTCGGGACATGGGCGCAAAAAAGCGGCTTCGCCATTGCGGTCGACACCGGCTATGCGCTGGGCTGTGGTATCGTCATGATCCTGGTCCACGCGATCCTGTAGGATCGCAGCGCATGCCCGATCCTCGATGGATCGGGCATGCGCCCTTTATACCCTTACTCTTCCTCGGAACTCCTGCCTTTCCAAAGCCCCCAAACTGCTGTATGGGCGGTCCATCTGAGACGTTGTGCTCTGACTCCGGCACTCGAATGGAAGATAAAGTGGGGTCGGCGGCAATGGGGCCGCCACGCAAACGGGAGACCCGCAGGGGCGGGAGTGCTCCCTTCTAGGATACGCAAATGTTTGATGTAACAAAGAAATCAATTCAGTGGGGCGAAGAGACGCTGACACTGGAAACCGGCAAGGTTGCCCGTCAGGCGGACGGCAGTGTGATTGCCACGCTGGGCGAGACCAGCGTGATGGCAAACGTGACCTTTGCGCGGAAGCAAAAACCCGGTCAGGACTTTTTCCCGCTGACCGTCCACTACCAAGAGAAATATTATGCCGCCGGTAAAGTTCCGGGTGGCTTTTTCAAGCGCGAGGCGCGCCCGACTGAAAAAGAGACGCTGACCGCGCGTCTGATCGACCGGCCGATCCGCCCGCTGTTTGTTGACGGCTTCAAAAACGAAGTTCTGGTGATGTGCACCGTGCTGAGCCACGATCTGGTCAACGACCCTGACATGGTGGCGATGATCGCAGCCTCTGCCGCGCTGACCATTTCCGGCGCACCGTTCAGAGGCCCGATTGCTGGTTGCCGCGTTGGTTTCGAGGATGGCGAATACATTCTGAACCCGACCGTAGACGACATGCAGGACCTGCGCCTGAACCCTGAACAGCGTCTGGATCTGGTTGTTGCCGGCACCAAAGACGCCGTGATGATGGTTGAATCGGAGGCTTACGAACTGTCCGAAGCCGAGATGCTGGGTGCGGTCAAATTCGCACACGAGCAGATTCAGCCGGTGATCGACCTGATCATTTCACTGGCCGAAGACGCGGCAAAAGAGCCGTTTGATTTCCAGGCGCCCGATTATTCTGAGCTGTCCGCTGCCGTTAAGGCCGCAGGTGAAGAGCAGATGCGCGCAGCCTTCGCGATCACCGACAAGCAAGAGCGCACTGCCGCTGTTTCCGCTGCCCGCGACGCAATCAAGGAAGCCCTCACCGAGGAACAGCTGGAAGACGCGAACCTTGGCTCGGCGATGAAAAAGCTGGAAGCAGGCATCCTGCGCGGCGACGTCGTCAAAGGCGGCAAGCGGATCGACGGTCGTTCGACCACCGATATCCGTTCGATCGTTGCAGAAACCTCGATGCTGCCGCGGACACACGGCTCGGCCCTGTTCACCCGTGGTGAAACACAGGCGCTGGCTGTAACCACGCTGGGCACCGGTGATGATGAGCAGTTCATCGACGCCCTGCACGGCAACTTCAAATCGAACTTCCTGCTGCATTACAACTTCCCTCCTTATTCGGTTGGTGAAGCGGGTCGCGTGGGCCCTCCGGGACGTCGTGAGATTGGTCACGGCAAACTGGCATGGCGCGCGTTGCAGGCGGTTCTGCCTGCGGCAACCGATTTCCCCTACACGATCCGCATCGTGTCCGAGATCACCGAATCCAACGGATCAAGCTCGATGGCGTCTGTTTGCGGCGGTTCGCTGTCGATGATGGATGCGGGCGTTCCGCTGAAAGCACCGGTTGCCGGTGTTGCCATGGGTCTGATCCTGGAAGATGACGGCGATTACGCGATCCTGTCGGACATTCTGGGTGACGAAGACCACCTGGGCGACATGGACTTCAAGGTTGCGGGTACCGAAAACGGCATCACCTCTCTGCAGATGGACATCAAGGTTGCGGGCATCACGCCCGAGATCATGGAGAAAGCCCTGGCGCAAGCCAAGGACGGCCGGATGCACATCCTGGGCGAGATGGGCAAAGCCCTGTCCGAGACCAATGATTTCTCGGTCCACGCACCGCGCATCGAAACCATGAACATCCCGACCGACAAGATCCGTGAAGTGATCGGTTCCGGCGGCAAGGTCATCCGCGAAATCGTCGAAGTTTCGGGTGCCAAGGTCGACATCAACGACGATGGCGTGATCAAGATCGCCTCGCCCGATGGTGAATCGATCAAGAAGGCATACGAGATGATCCATTCGATCGTTGCCGAACCCGAAGAAGGCCAGATCTACACCGGTAAAGTGGTCAAGATCGTCGACTTTGGTGCTTTCGTGAACTTCTTTGGCAAGCGCGACGGTCTGGTCCATGTGTCCCAGATCGAAAACCGTCGCCTGAACCATCCGTCGGATGTTCTGAAGGAAGGCCAGGAAGTGAAGGTCAAGCTGCTGGGCTTTGACGACCGCGGCAAGGTGCGCCTGTCGATGAAAATCGTCGATCAGGAAACCGGCGAAGAGATCGCACCTGAGAAGAAAGAAAAGAAAGAGGAAGGCGCAGAATAATCTGCTCGCCCCTCTGATTTCTCGAAAGACCCCGGCTTTGTCCGGGGTCTTTTTTTTGTTCAGTCAGCATAAACCTTGGACCAATTCCGCCCAATTCAACCGAAATCCAATCGCACCACCGGCCAGGTGAACCCACGTCTCCTACATCGACGCAACAAATCTAGGAGATGCGAAATGGAGACTTTCAAAATGCTGACTCTGGTCGGACTGATCGCGACCGCCCCGGTGCTGGCTTTTGCCAACGTGACAGTCGGGGACAAGCTGGGCACCACCGAGACCGATATCCGTACCACTCTCGAGGCGCAGGGATACCAGATCGAAGAGATCGAATTCGAAGATGGCGAGATCGAGGTTGAACTCGTCAAGGATGGCGTGGAAACTGAACTGGTCCTGAACAAGACCGATGGCGTTGTCACCGCGATCGAGCTTGAAGAGGACGACGACTGACCAGACAATCTTAAAGGAGCGCTATGAAGATTTCACAGACGTCTTTTCTCTGGCTCCTTCTGGTGGTGCAGGCTGTCTGCGCCACCTTTTTCCTGACCGATGCGGCGCTTGACTGGTTTGGTGGCGAAACTGCCGGGTTCCGGCATCTGCACGAGTTCGAACTGTTCCTGTCCCTGGCTCTGATTGGTGGTCTGATTGCAACAATCACGCTGATCCGGGCGCAAGGCCTGCGCGTACAGGACATGCAGCGTCAATTGGGCGTGGCGCAGGGCGCATTCTCGCAGGTCATCGAAAACCAGTTCACGCAATGGCAGCTCAGCAATGCGGAACGCGATGTCGCAATCTTGTCTATCAAAGGTTTGTCGATCGCAGAAATCGCCGAGATGAGACAGACGAAAGAAGGGACTATCAAGGCACAAAGCGCTGCGATTTACCGCAAGGCGGGTGTCTCGGGACGGCTTCAACTGCTCAGCTTTTTTGTCGAAGAGCTTTTGTCCGAACCCCTAGTCAACACGTCCTCGTCGTCAGAACCCGCCGACCAGAGCCAGGCTTAATCCACGGTTGCTCTTTCCCCGCCTGACGCGGTGTTCTATGCACGGGGCATGCGATCCTTTGTCATCCATATGTCCTCGAGCACCGCGCGCCGTCCCAATGCTGATCAGCTCTGCGCGGCCCTGCCCAATGCTGAACTGTTTGAGGCCGTAAATGGCCGCGACCCTGACCAGATTTCCGGTGTCGAACTGCATTCCGGAAATCTGCACCGCCCGCATTACCCATTCCCCTTGCGACCCGCAGAAATCGGCGTGTTCGAAAGCCATCGACGCATCTGGCGCAAGCTGGTCGAGGACGATATCGACCTGGCCATCATCACCGAGGATGACCTGCGCATAGATCGGGCGCGAATGGAACAGGCGCTTGGGTTGTTGGCCTCAATCGCCACCCCCGATCACTATATCCGCATCCCCGTAAAACAGCGCGAAGTACCGGCAGAGGTCTTGGCAGAACAAGATGGCCTGCGGCTGATCCTACCCAAGGTGATCGGCCTGCAATGCGTATGTCAGATGGTGGGGAAAAACGCCGCCGAACGCCTTTTGGCGACCACCGACCAAATCGACCGCCCTGTCGATACCTTCTTGCAGATGCACTGGCTGACAGACCAGCCGGTTCACGCCTTGCAAGGCAGCGGAAATCAGGAAGTGGCACAGGAAATCGGCGGCTCGACCATTCAGACAAAACCGCCCCTGTCAGACAAATTAACCCGAGAGTTCAAGCGCGCAGCCTACCGCGCCAAGCTGCACCTGCACCCGCAGCGCCCGCCTGCTTCATCTGGCTGAAAATACCTTCCGGGGGGAATCGCGCCACGAGGCGCGATGGGGGGCAGACAGCCCCCCTGACCTGGGCCGTCTTACGACGGCGCCTTGGTCTTGCGCAGATAGGGGAAGATAGTCTCGAACTCGCCAAACTTTGCTTTGGCGTCGTCGTTTGAGACAGCAGGCGGAATGATTACGTCTTCGCCAGGCACCCAGTTCGCCGGGGTAGCCACGCCTTTCGACGACATCTGCAACCCGTCCAGTGCACGCAGAATCTCGGCAAAGTTACGTCCCACAGTCATAGGATAGGTCATCGACAGCTTCAGTTGCTTATCCGGCCCGATGATAAAGACCGACCGCACGGTCGCGCTGTCGGCCGGGGTACGCCCGTCCGGCAAATAGGCCTCGGCGGGCAGCATGTCGAAGGCCTTTGAAACGGCCAGACCATCATCGGCAATGATTGGAAAACCGGGATGCGCGTTGCCATAGGCCTCGATATCCTTTTTCCACTTCTTGTGGTCTTCGACGCCGTCAACCGAAACGCCCAGGACCTTGGTGTTGCGCGCGGCCCACTCATCGCTTAGCTGCGCGACGGCCGAAAACTCGGTGGTGCAGACAGGAGTGAAATCCTTGGGGTGCGAGAACAGAATGGCCCAGCTATCCCCAATCCAGTCGTGGAACTGAATGGTGCCCTGATCCGTTTCTGCAGTGAAATTGGGGACTGTGTCGTTGATGCGCAAACCCATGAAGCATCTCCTTTGCTAATTACAAAACCGAGTCGGTTGTCCAGAACCTAATCACTTTGCGCCGATGTTAAACAGTCAGCAAGTCACTTTAGCCCTAGGCCAGACCTCAAAATTCCATTTGATCAAATCGCGCTTGCCGGTTTCCTGAAGGCCTGACACAGTGGCGCCGAACCAAGAATCCCCGTCGCATGGTCAGGAGGATGCACCATGATCGAGAAACGCAATTTTTACATCAACGGTCAGTGGGTTGCCCCATCGGTTACGCATGATTTTCAGGTCATCAACCCCTCGACCGAAGAACCATGTGCCGTGATTTCGCTGGGCGATCAGGCCGATACGGACGCGGCTGTTGCAGCGGCCAAGGCGGCGTTGCCCGGCTGGATGGAAACCCCGGCGGAAACCCGCATCGCGATGGTCGAAAAGCTGATCGCGCTTTATGCCGAACGGTCCGAGGATCTAGCCCAGGCAATGTCGTTGGAGATGGGCGCCCCGATCGACATGGCGCGTAGCCAGCAAGTCGGAGCAGGAAGTTGGCACCTGGCAAATTTCATCCGCGCTGCCAAAGCGTTTCCTTTCGAGCGGCCGCTGGGCGATCACGCTCCCAACGACCAGATCATCTATGAGGCCGTCGGTGTCGCCGCCCTGATCACACCGTGGAATTGGCCAATGAACCAGGTCACGCTGAAGGTCGGTGCGGCTGCGATTGCGGGCTGCACAATGGTTCTGAAACCCTCGGAGCAAAGCCCGCTGAACGCGATGATCTTTGCCGAGCTGATGGATGAGGCCGGATTCCCACCCGGTGTCTTCAACCTTGTCAACGGTGACGGGGTTGGCGTCGGGTCTCAGCTGTCCACGCACCCCGATGTGGATATGGTCAGCTTTACGGGATCCACCCGCGCGGGCACGGCTATTTCCAAAGCCGCAGCCGATACACTGAAGAAGGTGCATTTGGAACTGGGCGGCAAGGGTGCAAACGTGGTCTTTGCCGATGCGGATGAAAAGGCCGTCAAACGTGGCGTGCTGCACATGATGAACAACACCGGTCAAAGCTGTAACGCCCCTAGCCGGATGCTGGTTCAGCGTCCCATCTATGACGCGGCGGTAGAAACCGCAGCTGAGGTTGCCGAAGGTGTCACCGTTGGCCCGGCGATGGAAGAAGGCCGCCATATCGGCCCGGTTGTGAACGAGCTGCAATGGGGCAAGATTCAGGACCTGATCCAAAAGGGTATCGACGAAGGCGCGCGCCTTGTCGCTGGTGGCACTGGCAGGCCCGAAGGGCTGAACAAGGGCTATTACGTGCGGCCCACGGTCTTTGCCGACGTCAACAACCAGATGACCGTCGCCCGCGAAGAGATCTTTGGACCGGTTCTGACCATGATCCCCTTCGATACTGAGGAAGAGGCCATCGAAATCGCCAATGACACACCTTATGGGCTGACCAACTATGTCCAGACGCAGGATAACGTCCGTGCCAACCGCATGGCCCGCGCTTTGCGGTCGGGTATGGTCGAGATGAATGGCAAATCCCGCAGCGCGGGTTCCCCGTTCGGCGGCATGAAACAATCCGGCAACGGGCGCGAAGGCGGCGTCTGGGGGCTGGAGGATTTCCTTGAGGTCAAGGCCGTCGGCGGCTGGGCTGCCGAGTAACCCACCTGCCGTCTAACCTGTTTTCGGGGCCCGTGCGCTATCTGCGCCGGGCCCTTTAGACTCTGATTCCGGCTCGAGATGAATCACAAAAACCGATCCGGGGAACTGATCGGTCAAAGCGTCTTCGATATCGTCACAGATATCATGGGCCGTCGCCACGCTCATGCCACCGTCAACGACCAGATGGAACTCGACAAAGATCATGCTGGCGGATCGACGGCCCCGCAGGTCGTGATATTCCAGCGCCCGGCCCAGATTTGCATCGATGATGCTCCGCACCTCATCCAGTTCGGGATCAGTAAGGGACACGTCCATCAGACCGTCAATCGACTTGCGAATGACCTTCCATCCCTCCCACAGAATGTTCAGGGCGACCAGAATGGCCAGGATCGGGTCCAGGATCAGCCAGCCGGTGGCAAGGGCCAACACCAATCCGATGACAACGCCCACCGAGGTGAACACATCGGTAAAGATATGCTTTGCGCTGGCCTCAAGCGCCGGAGAGGCGTACTGCCGCCCGACCCGCAGCAACATATAGGCCCAGGCACCGTTCAGAGCGGTTGCCAGCACATTGATTGCCACCCCGGTCAGCGGGGCCTGGTCCAGATGCGACGATGACAGCGCGGCAACGGCCTCTCGCAGGATTAGAAGTGCCGCCAGCACGATCAGCACACCTTCGACAACAGCAGACAGGTATTCGGCTTTCTTGTGCCCAAAGGGGTGATTATCGTCAGGAGGTTTGCCGCCGATCGAAACCGCAAAGAACGCCAGCAAGGCCGCGACCACATTGACCACGGATTCCATCGCATCGGACAACAAGGCGACTGATCCCGTCAACCACCAGGCCAAGAGTTTCAAGGCCAGAACCGCGATGGAAATCGGGATCGACCACAGGGCAAATTTCTGGATCATCGCATTGGTGTCCTGCAACCTTGGGACAGGTCTATCACTTTGTTCGATGATCCCTATGGCTTTTTCTGATCAGAAATCAAGCGTCTGCTTGTGCCGCCTCATAGGCCAGCATGGCGCGTTTCACCGGCAGGCCCCAATGATACCCACCCAGCCCCCCGGATTTTCGCAGCGCGCGGTGGCAAGGGATCAGCCAACTGACCGGGTTTCGACCCACGGCCGTCCCGACGGCGCGCACAGCTTGCGGTGATCCCACCCGTTGCGCGATCTCGGAATAGGTTGTGACCTGGCCCGAAGGGATATGCATCAGCGCTTCCCACACTTTGATCTGCAGGGGCGAGCCTATCAGATACAGAGGCGTTGGTTCCAATCGGTCGCTCACCGCGCCAAATGCACTGAGCGCCCAGGGCCGCAGGCGCATCGGGTCCTCGACGAAATTGGCATTGGGCCAACGCGACAACATATCCGCCATGGCATTTTCTTCGCCGGTTTCGGCCCCAAAGGCCATTCCGCAGATGCCCTTGTCGGTGCCCATCACCAAAGCAGGACCAAAAGGACATTCAAACCATCCCCAATAGATGGTCAAACCGGCACCCCTACGGGCATATTCGCCGGGGCTCATGGATTCCCATTTCAGGAACAGATCATGCAGGCGACCGCTGCCGGACAGGCCAACATTCAGAGCGGTTTCCAGTGTCGTGAATCGCTCGCGCAGCAACGCCTTGGCATGGCCTAGCGTCAGATATTGCTGATACCGCTTGGGCGATACCCCGGTCCAACGTGAGAACAGGCGCTGGAAATGCGCGGGGCTCATATCCATCTGCTGTGCCAGTTCCTCAAGACTCAGGGCCTCTCCACCCTGATCAATCAGGTCAATCGCCCGGCGCATGACATTATAATGATAGCCGCTTTCTGGGGTCTGGACATTCATGGTCGCACTCCTTCGATAGACAGAAGATGGCCTGTTACCGACCAGAGTGCGACCCGATTCTTGCGCTATCTGCCCCTCAGACCTGCGGGATAACGGTATAGGGTGCCGCCTCTTCCGGGGGTGCAACCTTTTCCATGACGTTGATGCTGACATGCGGCCAGCGGATCAGACCGGGCTTCCCGTCAAAGCGTGGGAAGAAATCCAGACCGACATTCTGCAGATACATCATCAGCAGCTTGGGTTCACCGCCAATTCCCGGCTCGTCCAGTTCCATGATCCAAAAGATCGAATCCATCACCGCCGCGTTGGCTTGTTTGACAACAAACGGAATGTTGACGATCCCAGCATCCTCAAGCGCGGTGTTGAACGGCAATATCGTGGTTTTTTTCACATTGTTCGGTATTCCAGCTGCCAGCAACAGATGCGGGTGCACAGGGTCGAAGCCTGGGAACCCCGGGGCGGTCACAACGCCGTTGAACGGATTATCGTGATAATGTTTGTAGGGCGAAAGATATCCGCTGTTCAGGTCCTTTGTGGCCCCTTCGGGCAGCCCGTCCACCACCGGAATCGTTGGCGGTCCATCGATCTCGCTCGCTTCTCCAAGACCTAACAACGAGTCGCCATGTGGCACCGTTCCCAAACGTGCAACGTTCAGATCGTTTGTGGTCAGATTGGTCATATGCAGGAACAGACCGGGCTCGTGATGGATGGCCAGATCGGCAGGTCCCGCCAGTCCGCTGTCGGGGCGATCTTCAGCCGAGAGCTGCGCGATGGACTGCTGATAGTCCAGCGTGACGACAAACTGATCGGTGTTAATGGTCGGGTCTCCTGAGGCCGGGTTCGGACGCTCAATCCCGCGGTTTGGAACCGCTTTGTCAACGGTCGTGAATTGAAGCGTTTCCTCGAATTGATTAACCAGCAGACGATAGTTGAGACGGCTGCCAGGCTCGGTCGCAAACGGAAGCGCGATCATGTTCCAGCCACGTCCGCGCGTGCTGTCGCCGTTCTTCCAAACTCCGGGCAGTAATTTCAGGGGGCCGAGGTCTTCGTCACCTTGATGGGCCAGCTCAACAGACCGATAACGGGACTGCATTTTTGCGGCAAGATCTGGGTTCGCCATGGATCAACCTTTCAATAATTAAATAAAATATCCGCCAATGCGGGAAAAATGCGCTGAAATAAAATTAGGCTGCGCATGGCAAGAATAACACGAATCAGGCTTACCCTACGTAATCCAAAACCCACAGCTATCCGCTAAGCAGATTCTTGCTTGTGTGGTTACCCGAGCCATCGGCTTGCCCTGCGCCGCAATACGTGCATACGTCGCCGCATGGCCAAGCAACTTGATTACCACACGATCCGAGAGATTTTTACCCGCTTTCAGCAGGCTGACCCGGAACCTGAGGGTGAGCTAGAGCATGTGAATGTCTATACTCTGGTCGTAGCGGTGGCGCTGTCTGCACAGGCCACCGATGTCGGCGTCAACAAGGCTACGCGCGCCCTTTTCAAAACCGCCGACACCCCGCAAAAGATGCTGGACCTGGGCGAAGATGGCCTGATCGAGCATATCAAAACCATCGGTCTATTCCGCCAAAAGGCAAAGAATGTCATCAAGCTCAGCCGTATTCTGGTCGAAGAGTATGACGGCGAAGTTCCCAATTCCCGCGCCGCGTTGCAATCGCTGCCGGGCGTCGGGCGTAAGACCGCCAATGTGGTGTTGAACATGTGGTGGCGCTATCCGGCTCAGGCCGTAGATACGCATATTTTCCGTGTCGGAAACCGAACAGGCATCTGCCCGGGAAAACATGTGGATGCGGTTGAACGCGCAATCGAAGATAACATCCCGACCGATTTCCAACTGCACGCACATCACTGGCTTATCTTGCATGGCCGGTATCACTGCAAAGCACGCAAACCTATGTGCGGAACCTGTATCATCCGCGATCTCTGCCAATTCGAGGACAAGAACCTATGAAAACCTACCAGCTCACCGGTATTGGAAACGCCGTTGTGGACGTGATCTCTCAGGCCGATGACAGTTTTCTGGAATTGATGGGCATCGAGAAGGGCATCATGCAGCTGATAGAACAGGAGCGGGGTGAACTTCTTTATGCCGCTATGGAAGGCCGCGTGCAAACGCCGGGCGGATCCGTTGCGAACACGATTGCCGGTGCCGGCGCACTGGGACTGAGCGCAGCCTTTATCGGACGCGTACATGATGATGCGTTGGGACGATTCTACGCAGAGGCGATGCACGAGGACGGTGTGGATTTCGTGAACCCTCCCGTACCGGGTGGAGAGCTTCCGACCTCGCGCTCGATGATTTTTGTCTCACCCGACGGCGAACGGTCGATGAACACCTATCTGGGAATTTCCTCGGAGCTTTCCTCGGCGGATGTGTCAGCCGAGGTCGCGGGTAACAGCCAGATCATGTTCCTTGAAGGCTATTTGTTCGACAAGGAAAAAGGCAAAGCTGCGTTCCTTCAGGCCGCACGGGATTGCCACAAGGGCGGCGGCAAGGCCGGGATCGCCATTTCTGACCCGTTCTGCGTTGAACGGCACCGGGTCGATTTCCTACTGCTGATCGAAAATGAACTGGATTTTGTGATCGGCAACGAGGCCGAGATCAAATCCCTATTCGAAACCAATGATCTTGAGGATGCACTGGCGAAAACCGCCGATATCTGCCCACTGGTGGTCTGCACCCGGTCAGGCGACGGGGTAACTGTGCTGAATGAAGGTCAGCGCTTTGACATTCCGGTGGAAAAAATCGTTCCCGTCGACGCCACCGGCGCAGGCGACCAATTCGCAGCCGGGTTCCTGTTTGGCATGGCCACTGGGCGAGACTATGAGACCTGCGCCAAGATGGGCAATGTCTGCGCCCGTGAGGTGATCAGCCATATCGGCCCGCGCCCCAAGGCGGATATGATCGATTTGCTCAAGCAGGGCGGCTTGCTCTAATCGGATCAGGACTGGCCTATAGTTTGTGGGAGGGGCAGAGCCCCTCCCCTCACGGGTATCCCTGCACGAACAGGGCGATCCAGATGCCTACGAACATGAATATGCCGCCAAGATTGACCCAAGCGTGCCAAATCGCATAGCGGAAAGGCAGTGCCTTGCGGGCATAAAAGACTGTGCCGATCACGTAGCTTGCCGCCCCGGCCAGAATGCACCACAGGACTGAAACGGGGACATCTTTCAGATCGGGTATGGCGCACAGCCCCAGCGCGCCCAGACCCAGATAGGATGCTGTTGACCATCGGGATTTGACCGTCTTGTTGGCGATCTTGTTCCAGATGGCCACCACAGTCAGCCCCCAGCACAACCAGAGCAAAGTCATGGTCCAGCCGGTACCGGCCAGCAGGAAAAAGGGTGTGAAGGTGCCGCAGATACTGGAATAGATTGCGGCATGGTCTATGCGTCGCAGCAGCTGCCGACGCTGGTGCCAGCGGGAAAAGTGATAAAAACACGAGGCCAGATTAGAGCCCAACGCACAGGCTACATAAACCAGAACCGCAAGAATAAGCCCGCTGTCGAGCATCAGGTACGATTTGCGGATCAGCGCTCCGCCAGCGGTCAAAATCAACGCCAGACCGATAAGATGCACGACCAGATCGGCGCGGCGGTGGCGTGGGTCCGGACTGGGATAGGTCTGTGGGATCATGTCAGTTCAGGTGATCCGAAAACGCTGCAACCACGTGTTCATACACGTCGCGTTTGAACGGCACGATTTCGGCAACCAGCTGGCCCGGTTCCTGCCATTTCCATCGGGTGAATTCGGGATGCTCAGTCTGAATGTTGATCTGATCGTCGCGGCCAGAGAACCGCATCAGAAACCATTTCTGCTCTTGCCCCCGATACCGACCTTTCCAGATCTTCGGCACGATGTCATGCGGCAGATCATAGGGCAACCACCCCTCGGTCTCGGCGATGATCTCGACCAGATCTGCCGTGACGCCGGTTTCTTCCCACAGCTCGCGCAGCGCCGCATCGCGCGGGTCTTCACCCTGGTCCACACCACCCTGAGGCATCTGCCAGGCGTCCTTGTGGCGGTCGTTGCGCTGGCCGACGAATATCTTACCCTCGGCATTCATCAACATCAGCCCGACGCAGGGGCGGTAGGGCAGTTTGGCAATCTCTTCGGGGGTCATACGCGGCCTCGTAAACATGCTTTGGAGCGTCTGTAACAAGCAGCGGGCCCAAGGCAAAGGGTATGACGTTAGGTTTCGCGTGACAAAGATGACGCGAAGGTCAATCTGGCAGCCAAATTCTATAAGGGAGAGTTCTGGATGACTGCATACCCAAACATGCTGGCCCCGCTGGATCTGGGCTTTACCACGCTGAAGAACCGCGTGCTGATGGGCTCGATGCATACCGGGCTTGAGGAGACTGGCGATTGGAATCGGGTGGCCGAGTTCTATGCCGACCGCGCGCGCGGTGGCGTGGCGCTGATGGTGACTGGAGGGATTGGACCAAATCTTGAAGGTTCGGTACTGCCGGGGGCATCAATGATGACCAACGACAAAGAAGTGGCAAACCACTCCATCGTCACCCAACGGGTGCATGAGGCCGGTGGCAAGATCGCGATGCAGATCCTACATGCGGGGCGCTATGCCTACGGACCGAAATGTGTCGCACCCAGCCCTGTGAAATCTCCGATCTCTCCGTTCCCGCCGACCGAGTTGGACGAAGAGGGTATCGAGAAACAGATCAGCGATATCGTGAACGCCGCGGTCCTGGCCCAGAAAGCGGGCTATGACGGGGTCGAGATCATGGGATCCGAAGGGTATTTCCTCAACCAATTTCTGGTGACTCACACCAACAAGCGCGAGGACCGTTGGGGCGGCTCTTATGAGAACCGGATGCGCCTGCCGATCGAGGTCGTTCGCCGCACGCGCGAGGCCGTCGGCACGGAATTCATCATCATCTACCGCTTGTCGATGATTGACCTGGTTCCCAACGGATCTACTCATGATGAGGTTGTGGAACTGGCGCAGCGGATCGAACAGGCCGGCGCCACGATCATCAACACCGGCATCGGCTGGCACGAGGCGCGGATTCCCACCATTGCCACCAGCGTTCCGCGCGCGGCCTTTGCTTGGGTGACCAAAAAGCTGATGGGCAAGGTCTCGATCCCGGTCATTACGTCAAACCGGATTAACACGCCGGAGGTCGCCGAAGAAGTTCTTGCCACGGGGTGCGCCGACATGGTCTCGCTGGCCCGCCCGATGCTGGCAGATGCGGATTTCGTTAACAAAGCCATCGCTGCTGAGGCGGCGACGATTGCACCCTGCATCGCTTGCAACCAGGCCTGTCTGGATCACACATTCCAGGGCAAACTGACCTCGTGCCTGGTAAACCCGCGCGCTTGTCACGAAACCGAACTGGTGATCACACAGGCCGACAGCGTGAAGAAAATCGCCATCGTAGGGGCGGGCCCGGCAGGCCTGTCCACCGCAATGACCGCCGCGCAGCGTGGCCATGACGTGACCATTTTTGACCGTGCCCGTGAGATCGGCGGCCAGTTGAACATGGCCAAGCAGGTTCCGGGCAAAGAAGAATTCTGGGGTCTGGTCGAATGGTACCGCACCATGATTGCCGATTTGGGCATTAAGGTAGTGCTTGAGCGCGAAGTGGGCGCCGACGATCTGACTGGTTATGACGAGGTGGTAATTGCCACCGGTGTCGTTCCGCGTGATCCGAAAATCCCTGGTCAGGACCGAGACAATGTCGTCGATTATATCGACGTCCTGCGCCACAAGACCCCGGTTGGCAAATCAGTGGCCGTGATCGGAGCAGGTGGGATTGGCTTTGACGTGTCCGAATTCCTGCTGGAAGAAGGCCACAGCATCACCACCGACTTGCCTGCCTGGATGAAGGAATGGGGCGTTACCGACCCGGCCGAGCATCGCTCGGGGCTGGCACCTGAAGGGCCACAACCTGCCGTCCCCGCGCGCCAGGTGACTTTGCTGCAGCGCAAGGCGCAAGCCCATGGCAAAGGGTTGGGCAAGACCACCGGCTGGATTCATCGCGCAACGCTGAAGATGAAAAACGTCAATTTCGTCGGTGGCGTGAATTATGAGCGGATCGACGATGACGGGCTGCATGTGAGTTTCGGCGAAGCACGCGAGAACCCGACAGTAATTGCGGTGGATACGATTGTTCTGTGCTCGGGCCAGATCTCGGACCGCAGCCTGGCCGATACGTTGATCGAACGTGGCATCACCCCACATGTGATCGGCGGCGCGGATGTTGCAGCCGAATTGGACGCCAAACGGGCCATCAATCAGGGCACGCGGCTGGCAACCACTTTCTGATTTGCCTTGGCCCGGTCCAGAACCGGGCCAATCGCTCTGCTGGTATTGGGGTCAGTCGGCCAGCGCCAGCTTTGCACCCAATGCCCCAAAGGCCCCGGCGAAACAGCGCCTGACCCAAGCCATGACAGTGGGCCGCTGGATCACATAGTCGCGTGCCACCGCAGCGAAAGCGCCATAGCCAACAAATACGACAAAGGTCATGGCCATGAAGGACAAGGCCAACTTGATCAGCTCTGCTTCGGCGGCACCTGTACCGGCGGGAATGAATTGCGGCAGAAAGGCCAGAAAGAACAAAGATAGCTTGGGGTTCAACACATTGATCAAGGTGCCCGTGATTGCAATCTTCACATACCCTTTTGCGGGTTTCTGGCTCTGTACATCCAATGCTCCGCCTTGCCGGACGATCCCCCAGGCCATGTAAAACAGATACAGCACCCCAAGGTATTTTAGCACCAGAAAGGCCAGCGCGCTGGTATGCAGCAGGGCCGCAAGACCGACGATACTGGCCAGCGCAGCAGGTACGATCCCTATGGTACAGCCAATCGCCGCCGCAAAACTGGCCCAAAAGCCACGCCCCAACCCAACCGCAAGCGTATAGATCACGCCGGTGCCTGGTAAAAGCACAACGATCAGAGACGTCAGTAGGAACTCTGTCGACATCCCAGCCCTCCCTTTCCTAGCACGCAGAATTTCCGGTTCGAAAGGAAAAGTAAACGCCATACATCACTGTGGCCCGGCGACATTCCTGAAAGCCCG
Organism: Ruegeria sp. CDSC045; assembly: GCF_059610725.1. Taxonomy (NCBI): domain Bacteria; kingdom Pseudomonadati; phylum Pseudomonadota; class Alphaproteobacteria; order Rhodobacterales; family Roseobacteraceae; genus Ruegeria; species Ruegeria sp. CDSC045. The sequence continues at coordinate 133,831 of NZ_JBXWOE010000009.1, read as the reverse complement.
CCGGATACCAACAGCAGAAGTCCCTTATCGCTTATTCAACGGTTATCGTAATCACCTCAGACACGATGGGCGTGGAATGCGGTACATGACCTGCATCGCCCAGCACTAGCTGAAGCGTATGTTCGCCTGCAGCCATTTCCAGCGTCACCTCGGTCTGACCGCCGCCAAAATGGATATGATTGTCATCCGCGGGCAGACCATAAGACAACTCCTCCGCACCGTCCTCTCCCTGCCCCAAAGGCGGTCGGTCGATCAGCAGATGATGATGCCCGGTGTTTTCCTTTTCAGTACCCGCCGGCGCGACCCCCATGCCGCTGAGGCCAAAGACCACGGTGACCGGAGATTGGACAACGTCGCCGTCAGACAATTTCACAAAATAGACCTGCGCTTCGGGGTTTGATGGTGTTTCACCCCCGGCCAGAGCAAATGTCGCCGACAGGCAGGTTGCGGCAATAGCTAAAACAGCTTTCATAATCTTCTCCGTTGTCACAAATTTGCCATCCTCATGGTAGCATGTTTCGGCCCGAAATCGAGGATACCCGTTGTCAAAAGGCTTGTGGCCCATATGGAAACCACTGTTTCAGAGTTTCCCAAGCGCAAACGATCCGATTCAAATCCCTGATATTATCCCATGTCCGCCCTGTTTCCGCCCAGATTTGACGTAAAGATCAGTTAAAGAACCTACACCTGGGGAACAAGAATGGACCGACTGACCGAAATGGAAGCCTTCGCCAACGTGGTGGACCAAGGCGGTTTCACCGACGCGGCCAAGAAAATGGGCATCTCAAAATCGGCTGTGTCCAAGCACGTTTCCAGCCTGGAAGCACGCCTGGGCGCAAGACTGCTGAACCGCACGACGCGCCGCGTGTCACCAACCGAAATCGGGCTGGCCTATTATGACCGGGCCCGCCGCGTTCTGAATGACGCGGGCGAGGCTGATGCGCTGGTCACCTCGATGCAATCTGCCCCCTCTGGTCTGCTGCGGATCAGTGTGGCGACAGATTTCGGCGTGAATCACCTTTCTCCGGTTCTGTCAGGATTTCTAGCTGCCTATCCCGACATCACGGTGAATATGGTGCTGAACAATCGCTATGTTGAGCTGATCTCGGAAGGGTTCGACGTTGCTGTGCGGATTGGTGAGCTGGAAGACAGTACATTGCGCGCCCGCAAGCTGACCGAAACCGTCAAGCGGATGGTCGCCGCGCCCACCTATATCGAGAAATTCGGGCGTCCGCAAAAGATCGACGACCTGAACGAACACAAGCTGTTACATTATTCCAGCCAGTCTTCGGGCAATGTGTGGAAACTGACCGCACCTTCGGGTGAAAAACGTCAGGTCCGCACCGCCGGGTGGCTCAGCGTGAATGATGGGCAATCCTTGTTGAACGCTGCGGTCTCGGGGCTTGGGATCGCGCATCTGCCCAGCTATCTCTATGCCGAGGCGCTGAAGTCGGGCGAAGTTGTCGACGCAATGCCGTCGCTGCCCGATGAAGTGCAAGGCGTTTATGCCGTCTACCCGCCCGGCCGCTTTACGCAGCCCAAGGTGCGGGCATTCATTGATTTCCTTGTCGATGCCTTCAACGAAAAAGGCCCGATGGACTGGTAATTCTAATTTCTCCCGGTGGAAACTGAACGGCCCGCACATGTTGTGTGGGCCATTTTTTTAGTCGCTTAACACGGCCAGCCCCATACTCTGCGCGACCGTACGCAAGGATTGGATCAGGATATTCTGTCCGGGCAGATCAGCTTCTTTTCTGCGGGAAAGAAGCGCGATATCGCGGTTGGCATTTGTTATGGTCAACGGGCGCAAATGGACTTCATCGCGGTAAATCCCCTGACGTCTTGCATACAGGTCCGGCAACACCGCAACCCCAACCCCCGAGGCTGCCATCAGCACGATGGAATCAAGCGTGGTGCCCTCGTATTCATCCGACACCACCCCGCCGCATTCCGCCGCAAGCGCATAGACGATCCGGGACAGACGGTGGCTTTGGTCCAGGGTCAGGATCAGCCGGTCGCGCAAATCCTGGGCGGTGACACCCTGGGTATCACCCGCCAGCACATCATCCACAGCGACCCCGATCCACAGGGATTCGTTGAACAGGCGCTGCTGGATTGTGTTCGGATGGTCCTCGGGCGTGGACAGGATCAGATCGAACCGACCGGATTTCAGCCCTTGTTCCAGATCACGCGTGTTTTCCTCGCGCACGACAATGCGCAGACCGGGGCGGTCTTGATGGACCTTTTTGATGACCTGAGGCAGCAGGTAGGGCCCGATTGAGGGCAACACGCCCAGCCTTAGCCGTCCTGAGACCGGTGTCTCGCTGCTCATCGCGTGGCGCAGATCCCGGACATCGGCAAGGATCTTCTGGGCGCGCTCGATGAACTCTTGGCCTTTGGCAGTCACCTGAACACCACCCCGGTTACGATCAAAGATGCGCAGGCCAAGTTCTTGTTCTACAGAGGCAATTTGCGCCGAGAGGCTGGGCTGGCTGACATTCAGAACCTCAGCTGCCAATCCAAATCGACCCAGTCGGCTGACCGTAACGATATATTCCAGTTGCCTTAGTGTTGGGCGCATTTCATAGCTTTAAACTATCCAAAATTTAGAAAGATAATATTTGGATAACAAATATAGGCAAGGCACTTAGCCCGTGAAATCGGGACAGGAGCCAAAATGCCCAGCGTAATCGAAACCCTTTCCAGCAACTTGCTGGTCCCAACCATCCTTTTCTTCGTCCTCGGGCTGCTAGCGGCTTTTGCCCGCAGCGATCTGTCGATCCCCGCTGGGGCGGCCAAGTTCATGTCGCTGTATCTGCTGCTGGCCATCGGCTTCAAAGGCGGCAGCAGCCTGGCCGAGCACGGCATCCATATAGTCCTGTTCCTGACATTGCTGGGCGGGGTGGCGCTGTCATTTGTCATCCCCCTTGTGGCATTCGGCCTGCTCCGGGTCATGACACGGCTGGACGCGTTGAATGCGGCGGCTGTTGCCGGGCATTATGGGTCAATCTCAATCGTGACTTTCGTCACCGCAATCAGCCTGCTGGATCTGGTGGGGCTCAGCCATGATGGGTTCATGGTCGCTGTTGCCGCCGCAATGGAGGTTCCGGCCATCCTGTCGGCCCTGTGGTTGGCGCATAAAACCAGCAGTAATGGCGTCAAGGACAAGGGGCTGTGGCGTGATCTTTTGGCAAACGGGTCGATTGTCCTGCTGACCGGGGCTTTCCTGATCGGCGCGGTCACGGGTGGCGAAGGGATGCAGATGATTGCGCCCTTCATCGTCACACCCTTCACCGGCATCCTGTGCCTTTTCCTGCTGGATATGGGCATTTCCGCGGGGCGCAGCCTGATCAAGAACCGCGACAAGCTCTCGCTGGGTCTGTTTGCCTTTGGAATGCTGATGCCCCTGATCGGCGCTGCGATGGCCTGGGTGGTCGGGGCGGTGATCGGCCTGCCCGAAGGCAGCCTGTTCCTGTTCATGGTCCTGTCTGCATCCGCCTCGTATATCGCTGTGCCCGCGGCGATGAAGATCGCGCTGCCAAAGGCCGAGGCCGGGATCTATCTGACCCTGTCGCTGGGTGTGTCCTTCCCATTCAACATCACGATCGGGCTGCCGCTGTACCTGTGGTGGGTGATGTAGGGATCAGTTGATCAGCAGAACCGCCTCGACCCGGCGGTTCAAATCGCGACCTTCGGCCGTTGCATTCGAGGTGATCGGAGCCAGATAGCCGATCCCCCGCGCCTCGACCCGGTCGGAGGCCACGCCGTATTTCTCGATCAACCGGGCGCGCACGGTCTGCGCCCGGCCGGTGCTGACCGATATGTTGGCCTCGAGTGCGCCAGTATCATCCGTGTGCCCGACCAGAGCCAGCCGCGTTCCGGGATTGTCCGACAGATACTGCGCAATCTCATTCAGAGAGCCGAAAGGCCCGTCACCCAGGGTTATCTCGCCCGTGCGAAAATGCAGATCACCCAGAATCACATGGCCCTCCTGTGCAAGCTCTGCCAACAGCCCCTTTGCCTGATCGACCTCTTCTTCGATCACCAACGGAGGCGCGGCTTCGGCCCCTTCAGGTGACACGCGGATCATCTGCACATAGCCATCGGGCGGGTTTCGGCTGACCAACAGGCTCAGGACTTCGTCGCCCTTGGCAGCGGACAAAAAGCGATAGTCCTGGATGGCCACATACATGTCAGGCGTGGGGACAACTTCGGTTCCAAAGCGAAAATCGAAGCCGCCGCAGCTGCGGGCTTCGCAGTCAAAGAGAACCTCAAACCCCTGGGCTTTGATCTGCTCCCTCAGAGGGGCCAGCAGCTGTAAAGTAGTGCTCGCCCCGGCCTGCAGCCGCCAGGTATAGCGCTCGACACGTCCTTCAACCCGGCGCGCCGGTACCGTCCCGTCGGTATAGGGGCCAGTGGGCAGGTCATAACTGTCCAACGGGCTTGTGCGGTCGCTGACCAATCGCGTACCCGAAGGAAGCGTCAGCTCCTGCCCGACAACAGGTGATGCCATGAGCAACAAGAATATAACGAGACGGCGGATCATCTTGATTGGGCGTGATACTCGGGGTTGGGGGACATCGCAGTCGCGCTTGCAACACGGTTCGACATGTTGAAAAAGCCGGTCACGTTGGCAATGTCCCAGATATCGCGGTCGCTAAACCCAGCAACCCGCAGAATTTGTCGGTCGGGCTCTTCGATCTTAGTGCTTTCGGTGGTCATTTTGGCCGCGAAATCCAGCATGGCACGCTGCCGCTGATCCAAAGGCGCAACCCGGTAGTTCATGACCAGCATTTCGCCCAGTTGCGGATCACCCGACAACTGCCTGACAGCCGCCCCATGTGCGACAAGGCAATAGAAACACTTGTTTATTGCCGACACGACCACTGCGATCATCTCGCGTTCAAGCTTGGACAACCCACTATCCGCCAGCATCAGATCATTATACATCGCGGTGAACGCGTTCAGCTTGTCGATGTCAAAGGCATAGGCCCGCAGAACGTTGGGCACAAAACCCAGCTTTTCGACGCAAATGTCGAAATATTTCTGCGTCTCCGGCGGTAGCGGATCCACCATCGGAAGGTTCAGCGCGGTGGGTGGGGTAAGATCGGTCACTTTGGGTTCTCTCCTTCAGCCAGCTGACGGTAATGGTATTCTCCGGCAAGCTCCATCCCAAGCGCGCGATAAAGGCCATTGGCACCCGCATTCGCCTTGGTGCAAATCACGCTGAGCGTCCCGGCGCCCTGATCCTGTGCCCAGAGCGCAGCCGCGCGCATCGCCCATTGCCCAAGGCCCTGACGGCGATGAGCGGGCAAAATCTCAAGTGCGTGGACCATGGCCACGTCCCCGTGCATCGCAACAAACCCGGTACCAGCAGGTTGGTCACTATTTCGAAGCAGCAGGCCAGTCTTTGGACCCGGGGCTCGCTCCATCACGGCCAGCCGCTCTGGTCCAATCCCGCCCTCGGCCCAGATCTCACGCATGATTGCCAGCGGCTCCCATATCGAGAACACCGTTACGCGGGGGAGCGGAAGATCAGTCAGATGTTCAACCGGGCAGGTGTAAATATTGACCGGATCCAACACGGAATAGCCCCGGCCTTCAAGCTGCGTATCCAGCGCCTCGTCCCCTGGCCACAGGCAAAAGATGCGCTTTTGCCCCAGTGCCTGCATTGCGACCTCGGCCGCCGCGATATCGTCATCCAAGACCGGCCCCAGCGCATTGGCCGCACTTACCCGCGATCCGCCGCCCAGACCCTGACGCACCAGAAACGGCCCCAGCTTTTGGCGCTGCGCAGATGGCCATGTACCCTCGACGACGTCAGGCCAGGTAACGCTCACAGACCAAGCTCTTTCGCCAACCGGGTTGAGGCTGCATCAATCCGGGCACCTTCGGTTCCGCGAATGACCACATTGGCGCCAAACACACCGTTGATCTGAAACGGATAACACCCGATGGACAGATCCTGAAAATCCGCTGCTAGTGCCGCAAGGGGGGCGGCGATATCGCCTTCGCCGCGATCCACCCGCAAGGTCTGGGACAGCAGAGGAACACCGCCGGTCAGACCCGGCAATACACTCGCTACCATCGCCTGAAAGACCGAGGGCACTCCAGCCATCACATGAACATTGCCGATGGTAAAGCCTGGCGCGGTCGAAACCGGATTGTCGATCAGCGCGGCACCATCAGGGATGCGCGCCATGCGCAAACGGGCAGCGTTCAGTTCCAGCCCGGATTTCTCGTAATGCGCTTCAAGCAAAGCGCGGGCATCGTCGCGGATGTCGATATGCGCGCCAAAGGCACGGGCGATGCAATCGGCGGTGATATCATCATGGGTCGGTCCAATCCCGCCGCTGGTGAAGACATGATCAAAATTTTCCGACAACGCCTGAACGGCGGCTTCGATTGCAGCGGCGTCATCGCTGACCACACGGACCTCTTTCAGGTCGATCCCTTGCTTGGTCAGCTCCTGCGCGAGATAATGCATGTTTGCGTCGCGGGTGCGACCCGACAGGATTTCATCCCCGATCACCAGCATGGCTGCGGTTGGATTTTGCATGGCCTGCGCCCCCTTGATCGACCCTTTCGGCAGGTATAGGCCCTGAAGCATGCGATTTGAAACCCCTCTTGTCCCCGCCCACCTGATCCGCCGCTATAAACGCTTTCTAGCCGATTGCAGGCTTGAGGACGGGCGCGAGGTGACAGCGCATTGCGCCAATCCCGGCTCGATGATGGGACTGGCCGAACCGGGCGAGAAAATATGGTTGGAGCCCAATGACGACCCGAAGAAAAAGCTGAAATACGGATGGCGGCTGGTCGATCACGAAAACGGGCATTTCACCGGCGTGGATACATCCGTCCCGAACCGGGCGTTGCGCGCGGCATTGATCGCGCGGAAGATCCCCGAACTGGCAATCTATGAAACTGTGCGCCCCGAGGTGAAATACGGCGAGAACAGCCGCGTTGATTTCCTGCTGACCCAGCCGGGCCTTCAGGACGCTTATGTCGAGGTCAAATGCGTGACCCTGTCTCGCGAACCTGGTCTGGCCGAATTCCCCGACAGCGTCACAGCGCGCGGAACCAAACATCTAGGGGAACTGACAGCTATGGTGGACCAGGGGCATCGCGCAATCCTGCTGTATCTGGTCCAGCGCACCGATTGTGAGCGAATTGCATTGGCCGCAGATATCGACCCGACCTATGCAGCGGCGTTCGAGGCGGCCCAAGCTAGGGGTGTTGAGAAACTGGTCTACGGCACACGGATATCGCCTGAAGGGGTTTGGGTAAACGTGACCGAAAGCCAATCGTTCATGCAGAAGCGTTGAAAAGGCCCTTTGATCCCATCCTGTGAATTCGACCTTCTAGCAACGTGGGATTCTCTGCGTGAGCAAGAAAACCGGGGCGCTGGCCCTCCCTGATCTGAACACCCATTGTCTGCCGTAAGAAGTGGGATTGCGGCGAATGCGCTGCCTGTTTGCCGCTGGCACATCCGGCAATGACAACAATGTACGATCATTGGGTCAGCAGTCACGACCAGGCAGATATCTTCCATGAGTATCTGAGGAATGCTTCATTACACGCAGTGCTGTCATAATCAGTCCCCAACCTTGATCCAGTCATTGTGGGTCGAGTTGCAGGACCATGAAGGTTAGCCAATCCGCCATTTCCTCGCTGACATCATAATAGGGTTTGATCGGCTTAAAACCGAGCTTTAGATACAATCCTCGTGCCTCGATTTGTTCTGGGCCGGTATCAAGATACATTCTTGAGTACCCAAATTCGCGGGCGCAGTGGGTAAGATGCGTTGCAAGAGCCTGACCTACGCCTTGCCCGTGAAATTTCGGAACGACGAACATGCGCTTCATTTCGCAATATTCTGTATCGAGTGCGCGCAGTCCGACACACCCAACGAATTCCTTATCAATGGTTGCGATTAACAGCGTTCCTGTGGGCGCTCCATATATGCAACGCAGGTCTGAGAGCTCTCGTTCAAATTCAATCGGGTCGAAATAGCGAGCGACAAGATCGCGATAGGCGTGATGGCGCACGAACAACCAATCAACCAAGGCGCGCATCATGTTTTGTATGGCGGCGATTTCAGCGGGTGTCTGGGCGGTCTTGACGGCCACGCGCTGCAGAGCTGCGGTTTTCATTTGGGTGTTCCTTCGCTGGTTCTGGGTGTCTCTGATCGGCGTGGCGACAGATACCAAAGCACCGCAGCCATAATGATCAGGGCTGGGATATCGCCCACCAAATGACCGATCTCCATATGGTCCCGGCTGACTTGAGCGGCCATAATCGCTGCGTGGACGATACTGGACCAGATGGCAAAACTGATCAGACTCATATGGTTTTGCGGGGCTGAGGATGCCCGGATCAGGAACCATCCCAGAACCGCGTAAATACCGCAGATCATCTGGAAATAGTGCTGACCTCCGCCACCATGCCAGACCCACCCCGAAGGCCAGATAACGGCCAGTGGATAGATCAGAAAACAGATGGTCCCAAACAGGGCCAAGGCGATCTTTAATCCCTTCGCGCGGCTTTCGGGGCTCATGCTGCGTCTGCCTTAGGAGTCCATGCATAGGGCGCAAATTCCGCGTCTAGCGGCAGGTCCAGTAAGTTGGCTGTCATGTTGCTTAGCGTCTTGTTTGCAACGCCTATGATTACCTCCAGCGCCTGCTCTGGGTGATACCCCGCCGCCAAAAATCCCGCGTATTCTTCGGTGCAGTCACGACCACGGTCTGTTGTGAGTTTCCGGGCAAACCGTGCCAGAGCACCAAGACGATCGTCTTCAGGGTCGCGCCCCGCACGCATCGCTTGAACATGGCTGTCACTCAGTTCGGCATCAGCAGCAAAAGCTGTGTGACCTGCGACGCAGTAGCGGCACTTGTTGGCCACGCTAACCGCAAGTTGGATCACCTCGCGTTCGGCGGGCGACAGGCTGCTGTTCCCAAAGGCGCCGGTCAGCCCGGCAAACCCGGTCATCGCATCAGGAAGACCGCCATAGACGGCATAAACGTTAGGAACAAAGCCACGTGCCTGCGTGATCGCGTTGAATATCGGACGTGATTGTGGGGCCGCTGTCTGGGGCGTGTGTATGGATAGGGTCATAAGCACTCTCTGTTTTGCAGATCCGCAGTTGGGCTGCTTGATGTCATGAGATCTATCTGACGGCGTCCCTACGCGATGCTTTACAGATTGGAGCAAAGCACTATACCGATTGGAGTGCCTTACTACACTTTCTGGAGTAACTTTGATGTCGCACAGCTATGGCCAATGGTGCCCCATCGCCAAATCAACTGAAATCTTGGGCGAAAAATGGACCATGCTGATTGTACGCGAACTGTTGATGGGCAGCACACGTTTTTCAGAGCTCCAGCGTGGGTTGGGCGCGATCTCTCCCACGCTTTTGACGCGCAGATTGGTCACGCTCGAGGAGTATGACCTTGTCTATAAGCGTCGTATTCAAGGCGGTCGGGGGCACGAATACCTACCAACCGCAAGCTGCCGGCAGCTGCAGCCAATCCTACTGGCACTTGGAAGTTGGGGCATGGAATGGTCAAAGGCGTTTATGAGCGACGCGGATTACGACGTCGAGCTTTTGATGCTTTATCTTCAACGAAGTATTGTTCCCGAGAACCTGCCCGGCAGCAGAACGGTCGTATTGTTCCAGTTTACGGATTTCGCTGAGCAACCGAAATGGTGGATCACGGTTGAAGGTGGCAATGTTGATGTCTGCACAACCGACCCCGGTCTGGACGTGGACGTATTCATCACAACCAAGGTGCGCGCGATGGCGGATGCATGGTTGGGTCACACGACCTATAAGGCTGCCAAAGCCTCTGGCGCGATGGAGATCATCGGACCGGCGGCTCTGACACGTAATATATCAAGCTGGCTTTCCGATTGCATTTTTGCAAGCTTGCCGAATGCCGAAGAGATTTTGGCGGCACGTTAGGACAATCTTAGCGCAGCGCCGGCCTGTGCCGTAATACTGTCGATAATCGTTCCAGCGGGTTCAGTGCTGTTCACCAGGCCAACGCTTTGACCTGCCCACATCGATAACGCTTCAATCTCACCGGTCATCGAATGATGGGGTGTCGTGGATTGATAGGCCTTGATTGGTGCGATGCCTCGCATTGCAACCGTTTCACCGGACCGGTGACGTGCCCGATTGCCGGGGCGGCCCTCTGCTAGCCAACGATCCGCTACGGCGTTACGCAGCACGCGATGTGCAGCATTTGACCATCCAACATTGTAAAGATCGGTCTCATGGACTGTATCTGAATGCTGGGCTGCTAATAGCTGTGCGATGTATTCGGAATGCGCCGCACTTTCTGGGGTTGCCAGAAAACGAGTTCCCATGACAACGCCGCTGGCCCCCAAACAGAGGACCGCAGCCAACCCGCGCCCGTCCGAGATACCTCCGGCCGCCAGAACTGGCACCGATCCTGCCACATCCACGACGGCCGGGATCAGCGGCAGGGTCGCAACGGTCCCACGAACATGCCCTCCTGCTTCCCAACCCTGCGCGACCAATACATCAACGCCCGCATCAACGGCGCGTTTTGCCTCATTCGCAGACGAGACGGTTTGGATTACCAATGCCCCGCTGGCATGCACTTGTTTTACGAAGGGCGCTGCATCCCCCCAGAAGAAATGCACAGCATGAGGGCGATGCGATAGGCAAAGCTCTAATCGGGCTTCTTGCGGCATGTCGAGGCAAAGGTTTACGGCAAATGGCGCGCCGGTCTTTGCCCGCAGGTTTGTAAGTTCAGCCTCAATAGTCTCTCTGCTGCTCCACGAGAAGGGCATGATCGGATAGCCGCCTGCATTGCCAACAGCAGCAGCCAAGTCGCTTTCCACGGCGCCGGCCATGGGGGCCAGCGCGATAGGGTGATCAACCGCAACCAGATCTGTAAACGCCGTCGAAATTGCGCGGGTTTTGATCGCCTTGTTCATGATTGAACTCCTTCAAGCCGCGTGGCGGTTTCGATTGGCAATAAGGTGATCGGAAAGGACCTGCGCATCACCGCCCACGCCATCAATCAACGCCGACTTCCGACGCCGCATGAAGGGCAATCCCAGGACGTATAGACCGGGTGCAACGATGCCCTGATCGTGGACCAAAATGCTTTTCCGGTCGAACACAGGAAGCTTCAGCCAACTGAATTCGGGGGAATAACCCGTTGCCCAGATGATGGTGCAGATCGCTCCGTTTCTCAGATTGGACATGAGGTGTGGCGGGTTGGACAATAACGTCGGGGGCAACAGCTGCGCCTCGGGAAGGCCTGTAATGTTCACGCGTTCGGCCCAGTCGTCGAAATGCTTAAGAAGGCGGCCGATCTTCAAGTCCGACATGGCACAGTGATTGGCAACTGAGCCGGAAAACTGCGCCATACCGTTTTGAATGCCGACCAGTCGACCCGTTACTGCAACCCCCATCGCCTGAAGCGTATTCAGGTCAATGGAGCCTATTCCAGAATCACCCATCAGTTGGAACGAGGGCACGCGGCGGGCGCGTTCGATATCGTCCACATCCTTGACGCGGACGTCCAGAATGCCGCTACGATCCATCCACCATTGAATATCCCGCCCACGATAACGCCGCGGCGCACGGATATGCGCCCCAACGGCAAGGGTCACAGCATGCCCCGCTTTGCAGAGTTCAGCGGCAATCTGCACGCCGCTGGCTGACCCTCCAACCACCAACACACCGCCCTTTGCAACTTGATCAGGCGATTTATACGTTCCGAGCGACAGCTGCGTGACGCCTTCCGGAACAGCGCCCGCCAACTGAGGCAGTTTAGGCCGTGCGCAAGCCCCACTGGCGACAACGACATGGTCGCAGATCCAATCGCCCTTGTTGGTGCGAACCAAATAGTTGTTCCCATGAAAGGTCACAGAATGAACAGCTGTGTGCTCTTCGACCGGGGCATCGATCGCATGGACATAGTCACGCAGATAACCAGTGATCTGGGGCATGTTCATATACCCGTCCGGATCAGGTCCTTTATACCCATACCCCGGCAACCTTGACTGCCAATTTGGAGTAAGCAGCCGCAGGCTGTCCCACCTGTCTTTCATCCAGGACTGCGCCACCTCGCCCCGCTCCACCACAACATGCGCAACGGAACGGTCCGAAAGACACTTGCTCATTGCGAGCCCGGCTTGCCCGGCGCCAATGATGACAGTCGAAATATGTCGCATGACGCTCGCTCCTGTAGCAATCGCGGCCTAGGCGACGACCACATGTACGTTGGTCGGATTGGTCATAAGATCAAAAACAGTGGATCGTTTTTGTGACTGTGCGACCAAAGCGCGAATGTCATCGTCGCTTGCGTCAGCATCGATATCAAAGGTCACACGGACTGCACTGAAGCCGTTGCGAATGTCGGGGTCCATGCCCAATATCCCGCGCATATCCATATCACCCTCGACAACGCATTGTACGTCATGCAGTTGGATGCCCCGATGTTGCGCAACTGCAGCGATGCCACCGGTTAGGCAGCTCGCCAATGCGGACAATGCGATTTCCGGGGGGGTCGGCGCGCTGTCACGAGCAGCGAAAACTTCTGGATGGTCCGAGCAAATTGAAAAAGTTTCTTTGCGTGTGTGTTCTTCACCCAGGCCAAAATAGCCATTGATGGTGTTGCGGCTTTCACTGCCGTCGACCCAGTCGCAAGTGCTGCGGAATGTGAAGGACGCAGCTTTTGGCATCTCGGCAAATGCGCCCCGTGCCCCGATCAGGGCCTCGGTATTTACGCCATTTGAAACGGGCTTGTCTTGGGGTTGCGTGGTCATTGTGTTGTTCCTTTAGAAGTGTGTTGAGCTGTCGGTGCGGCTCGATACGACGACTTCTAGGGAACACGCGCTCTGCGAGAAACTTCACGGTCGAAAGCAATCCACTACATATTTGATAGTAAGAAAAAGAAGCTAACGCCGCTAGCATTGCGAAGGATGGATTTGGCGAAATTGGCTATTTGCCTAAGCCGATTTGTTCTGTGCCTTTTTGCCTGTTTTGGTAGGCCGCTCCCCATGTTGTCCGGCAGTACCATTGAGCGCTTGATGCCAAGCAGGCTTCTTGACAGGGTTTGCACCCGGGCGCCTCGCCTTGGGCTTTTTGGATTTAGGCATTGGGTGTCCTCTCTTGGTTGCAGGCAGGCATATTAGGTTTGCAACCGGATTGATACCACCGAGTTCAGGCTTGGACATGATGTTAGGCAACTGGAATCAAATCAATCCGATCATACCCTTAAGTAGAAACGCATCAGGGATTGGTTTGCCCCAACAACAAAACTGATCCTTTGTGAATGTTGCGCCATGTATCAACGGTGGCAATGGCGGGCTGCGACGCAGCATGACAGGGCCGGATCGAGTGGCTGCTCTAGGCCGTCCTCATCCAAGTAAATGTGACTGAACCCCGAATTTCCTTCTGCCTCCGAGGTCTGGTCCAGCCCTACAAAGTCGAAAGCAATTTCTATACTTAACTTCAACTGGGCAAACCGGCTGCGCGTAGGCCAGCAGCAAGGTGTTCGAAATCATCTGGTTGCCGCCACATCGTCTGAAACCCATGAGTGAGAGTAGAAACGGTTTCTTCATTCACTCGGATACCTCGGCTCATGAGTTCGTCGCGACGTTCGGCTGTAAAAATCAACGAGGGCTGCTTCGGCCTCTGCCTGACGATCAAGCTTTGCGTAGGAGGCCGCCACGAATGCCGTCGCCAAGGAATTGAGCCGAGCCTCTCCCATCAACAAACCGAGTGCCGCTTAGAAGTCTTCGCAGAAGAATTGTATCTGTCCCATAATCCAATCGATGGCCGGGGGGGGAGAGCAAAGGATCCAACTGCATTGCCTCAGATACGACGTCACGCGCCTTCTCATGCCACCCGAGCAAAAGAAAGGCGTATCCGCACCAAGCCATGGACTCTGCCTCGTTTTCGATCAAAGACAACGTTTTTTCAAACTGGGTCTCAGCCTCTTGCCAAAGGCCTGCGCACAAATAGGCGAAACCGAGTTGGTCCTGGATGTAGACATCCCGGTTGTCCAGTGCCGTCCCCTTTCGAGCAATGTGCAATACATGGTTGGTTGCTACGGTAACCGCTAACTCTAGCCAAATATCAATGACATAGGTATCTGAAAGGTACATGAACGATCGCGCGATTGTCGGGTCGAGGGCTACCGCCTGTTCTAGCAGGGCCCGTGCCTTTGCCGTATCTCGGGCATTCAGGCCCTCGCGAAGGGCTTTGCCCTTTAGCATTAGCTCGAAAGCCTTCATTTCATTTTCTGGCTTTCGGGTCGAACGATCGTCAACATCGTGCTGAACCCGCCCGGGGAGGACCGCCACGATGCTTCGTGTCACATCGTCTTGAACCTCAAAAATATCCTCTAATTCACGATCATTTCGATCCGACCACAACTGCGATCCCGAAATTGAGTCGGAGAGCTGCACCGAAACTCTGACCCGGCTCCCTGCTTTTCGCACACTACCTTCGACAAGATAATCCGCGCCCAAAGTCGCTGCAATTTCAGCTGGATCGGCTTCCTTGCCTCGGAAGCGAAAAGAGGCGTTCCTTGAGACCAACTGAAGCGTGCGAAAGCGCGACAATCCTGTGATGATGTCTTCTGTAATATCATCACTGAAAAAACTGTTCTGGATCATCGCTCAGGTTGTGGAATGGCAAAACGGCGATTGTGGGCGAATTGCCATGGCCGCAGATATCGACCCGACCTATGCAGCGGCGTTCGAGGCGGCGCAGCTAGGGGTGTCGAGAAACTGGTCTACGGCACGCGGGTTTCGGCTGAGGGGGTCTGGGTGAACTTAGCCGAAAAACTATCGTTCATGCAGAAGCGTTGAAGGGGTAGTTTGAGCCCTTAGCTAGTTGGGAGCATCGCACCGAATGGCTGGATTTTGGCCCCAAAAAGCAACGGCCTTTTACTTATTGCCCTCTTGGTACCCGATCACCTGCTTTGTAGAAGGGGGGTAACTCAATGCCTTTCGGAATACAGAATTCAACAAGAGATGATGAATTTTCACCGACCCAAATGATAGCGTCACTACCTTGGCGTATATAGCCCGTTTGTTCACAATAGGCTTGCGCTGCGGCTATCACGGCGCGAACATCGCTTTCCGCATCGAAGTCGCCGCTCATGAAGTCAGCGATGTCCAGAACAGAAGATACTGAAACAACATAGGTATTTCTGTCTAATGTAGTGGCGACTGGAGCGAAATGATAAATAACTCTAGAACCGTCTTGCTCGAAGTGAAAAACAGATCCCTTCACTATCTGAACATCGTGTTGCAACGTGACCTGTTCCGTTGGTCGGTCGGCAAATGGGAAGAATGCTTCAACGACTTCGTTTTCAGATGATGGTGAGGCACAACCGAGCAACAGGAGCAAAAGCGAGATTGAGATTGCTTCGCGCAATGCAGAGTCCTCCTTTAGGTTGCCAGTTGCCCAAAGCTATTCAAAACCTGACATGACCTCAATGTCCGGTTTGTCCACCAAACCGACATTAGCACCCCCTCTGACTGGGCAATGTGCTCTGAAAAAGCACGCGCCCAACAAAGGCGATCCGACCAATCCTTGAAGCCACGGCATTGATCCCCATCTTAACCCGCGACCGTGCGCCCTCTGGTACTTTCTGCACAAGCAGCGTAAAAAGGGTGCTGCGCGAAATATTTGGAGCCTCGCATCGATGAAAGAACATCGTGGCCGTCTGACCAAGGACGGTATCCGTATCTATGAACAGGGTGACTTTGCCGGCATGCAGGCGGCAGGGGCTTTGGCTGCGCGGATATTGGATGATATTGCCGATCATGTGTTCGTCGGCCAGACCACTGGCGCGATTGACGGGCTCATCACGCAGATGGTCGAGGATGCGGGCGCAACTTCGGCCACGATTGGATATAAGGGCTATCAGCATGCCAGCTGTATCAGCGTCAATCATGTGGTCTGCCACGGCATTCCCGGCGACAAAAAGCTGAAGGATGGCGATATCCTGAATATCGACGTGACCGTTATTGTCGACGGCTGGTTCGGGGATACTTCGCGCATGTATGTAGCGGGAAAGCTGCCACGCAAAGCCGAACGGTTGATCCAGATCACTCATGATGCCCTGTTCAAGGGCATCGAGATGGTCAAACCCGGCAACACGTTCGGCGATATCGGCCACGCGATTCAATCATTTGTCGAGGCACACCGGATGAGCGTAGTCCGCGATTTTTGCGGCCACGGGCTGGGCCGGGTCTTCCATGCACCGCCAAACGTTCTGCACTATGGCCGTCCGGGCACTGGTGCGGTTCTGGAAGAGGGCATGTTCTTTACCATCGAGCCGATGGTCAATCTGGGCCGCCCCGAGACCAAGACGTTGGCCGATGACTGGACCGCCGTGACGCGCGACAAGTCACTGTCGGCACAGTTTGAGCACTCGGTCGGTGTAACGGCAGATGGGGTCGAGATCTTTACCCTGTCGCCAGGCGGCAAGTACCACCCGACCTATTCTTCCTGATCCGCCGCCTGATCCCGTAGCAGCTTTAGCAGCAGGGTTTCCTGCCCCCATGGCGTGACCGCATCATGGATGAAAACCGGCGCGCGCAGAGGCGTGCGCTGGGGATCGGTTGCGGTGTCAGCCTCTTGCGGAAGTGACCAATTCGACGGGGTCAGTGCACGGTCCATGCCCCGCAGGGTAACATGACCGGGTCAAATCCCCAAAAGCGCCGGAACCTGCGCCATGTCAGAGAAGACTTCGCCCCCCGCAGCGGCCAGTTTTTTACCGCCACCATGCGGTGCATAGGCCAAACAGCGCATATGTGCCCTGCTTGCTGCGGTCACGCCGCTGAGGCTGTCCTCGATCACCAGAGGGTTTGACGCGTTGAAGCGTTCAGCCGCAGTCAGAAACAATGTCGGGTCCGGCTTGGCCGTTCTCAGGACATGGGCCGAAAAGGCGACATCGCGAAACCGATCCCATAACCCGTTCTGACCCAAAGTGATCTGCATCTTGTCCGGGCTGCCGTTCGAGGCGACACAGAAGGGCAGCCCGTTTGCCTCGAGAACCGCCAGCAGGTCCGCCACGCCGGGCATCAGCTGCACGCCAAGTCGGAGCCGGTCATAGGTTTCCGCATAGACCTCATCAACCCAGCCTGTGGGCAGCTCCGCGCCCAGCGCCCGGGCTTTGTCCCGCACCCCGGTCATGGTGCCCCCAACGAACAGCTTCATACTGTCTTCGATTGTCAGGTTCAGGCCATAACGGGCAAGATTGTCGACCAGTACCTGATTGGACAGCGGCTCACTGTCGACCAGGACTCCGTCGCAATCAAAGATCACCAGATCATGCATCCGGATCGCCATTCCACATCAGGGTGATATGCGTGTCGCCATATTTGCGGCTGTTATGCAACACGAACCCGTCGGGCGGCTGCATGGGCGCGTTTTCCTCCCAGACGACAAGGGCGCCTTGTGCGAACCAGCCGTCAGAAAGAGCCGCAATCGCCTTTTGCCCAAGGGATTTGCCATAGGGCGGGTCCAGGAAGATCAGGTCATAAGGCGCGTCGGGATTGGCCCCCAGCCGCGTTGCGTCGCGACGGATCAGCTCGGTACAGTCAGAGCTGCGGGTCAGGTCGATATTCTTGCGGATCAGGCCCTGTGACACGCGGCCATCATCGACAAAGCTCACATGTGCCGCACCGCGCGACAAGGCCTCAAGCCCCAGCGCACCGGTGCCTGCGAACAGGTCCAACACGCGCAGCCCGTCAAAATCAATCTGATGGGCCAGTACGTTGAACAGGCTTTCGCGTACCCGGTCTGTGGTCGGGCGCAGATGCGCGCCGGCGTCCCCCTTGCCGACCGAGGCCAAAGCCCGACCTCGGAAGGCTCCGGAGATGATCCTCACGCTCTGAGCAGCGGTTTCAGGTCCGCATCCGGGTCGGCCACAATAGCAGGATCAGCTGTTTTTCCGCTTTCAATCAGACGCTTACCAACCATATAGGCACGCGGGTCGTTCATCGCGTCGACCGCGATCAGCTGATCGCCCTTATAGTACCAGAAGGACACGGTCTGCCCGTCACCTTTGCGGGTCACCACCCGGTCATACCCGGTGTTCAGGCCCGCGATCTGCAGTTTGACGTCATACTGATCCGACCAGAACCACGGGGTCGCAGTATAACCCTTTGCCGCGCCCAACATGTTCTGGGCAACAATCTCGGCCTGATCAATCGCGTTTGGCACGCTTTCCAGACGGATACGCCCGCCAGCATGCGGGAATGAGGCGCAATCGCCCGCCGCCCAGATCGACGGATCAGAGGTGCGCCCATGCGCATCGGTCTTGATGCCATTGTCCAGCTCAAGCCCGGCCATCTCGGCCAGTTGGGTTGCAGGAGCGATGCCAACGCCGACAACAACGAAATCGACCGCCAGTTCTGTTCCATCGGTCAGCACCGCGCCGGTGACCTTGCCGTTTTCACCCAGCAGTCGGTCCAACCCGACACCTTCGCGGATATCGGCGCCATATTCGGAATGCAGTGCTCGGAAATAGTCACTGGTTTCGGGGGCGGCGACCCGTTGCAAAATGCGGTCGGCCATTTCGACCAGGGTCACCTTGACCCCGCGCTTGGCGCAAACGGCTGCGGCCTCAAGCCCGATATATCCTCCGCCCACGATCAGCGCACGCGCGCCTTCGGACACATAGGGTTCCATTTCGTCCACATGGGACAGATCACGCACCACATGCACCCCGTCCAAATCGCCGCCAATAGCGGCTGGAAGGCGGCGCGGATCCGATCCGGTGGTCAGGGCCAGCTCGTCGTAAGCAACAACCTGATCACCCAGCGTCACGGTCTTGGCCTGAGGGTCGATTCCGGTCACACGCTGACCAAGGCGCAGGGTGATATTGTTATCGGTATAGAAGTTTTCGGGGCGCAGGAAGAGGCGCTCTAGCCCCATCTCGCCCAGAAGATAGGCCTTGGACAAAGGCGGTCTCTGATAGGGCAAATGCGGCTCTGCGCCGATCAGAGTAATCTCGCCGTCGAACCCATCTTTGCGCAGCCGGGCGACAAGCGAAGCACCTGCCTGGCCGGCGCCAATCACGACAATATGGCTCATATTCCCCTCACCCTGTCGAATTCCCGTGGTCACTTTTGTTAGCTCACCTATATTGCGGCTAGGCCCGACTCTGCAAATCCAAATGACAGGAGCGAAAAAATGATTTCAACAGGTGACACTCTACCCGACGCCACATTGACCCAAATGGGGGCAAATGGCCCTGAAGAGGTCCGCGTTTCGGACAAGACCAAAGGGCGCAAGGTTGTCATTTTCGCCGTGCCCGGCGCCTATACCGGCACGTGCACAACGGCGCATGTTCCAAGCTTTATGCGAACCAAAGACCAGTTCGATGCAAAAGGCGTGGAAGAAATCATCTGCATCTCGGTCAACGACCCCTTTGTCATGAGCGCCTGGGGCGAGTCCACCGGCGCAACTGCGACTGGCCTAACCATGTTGGCCGATGCGGCGTCTGAATTCACCAAAGCCATCGGGATGGATTTCGACGCCCCGCCCGTTGGTCTGATCGGCAGGTCCAAGCGCTATGCGATGCTGGTCGAAGACGGCAAAGTGGTCGCCATGAACCTGGAGGAAAATCCCGGCGTCTGCGAGATTTCCGCAGGTGAAGGGCTGTTAGAGGTTATCTGACCTGATCTGGCCCCAGTGCTGCTGGGGCCATTTTCGCAATTTAACTTGCGGCACTCTCATGATGGGCGAATACTTGGTACATATTCATCAGGGAGTTTGTTTATGAACCTAAAGACATTTACCTTTCTTTTAGGTCTGACCGGCGCACTTGGCGCTTGTGGACCGGCCCCTACCCCGCAGCAACAGGCCGCACGACAGCATGAGATCGCCTGCCTGAGCGGCACAGTGGGTGGTGCCTTGCTGGGCGGTGTCATCGGCAATCAGTTTGGCGGCGGTTCCGGGAAAACCATCCTGACGGCAGCGGGTGCTGCGGTCGGCGGCGTTGAAGGTCAGAGGTTCGCATGTTGAGAGGGATGAAGATGAAAACCGCAATCGTCCTGTCGATATTGTCCCTGGCGGGTGCTGCAACGGCCGAAACCGTGGCAGAGCTGCATGAGAATGAGCTTAAGGCCATCGACACCAATAATGACGGCTTCCTGTCGAAAGATGAGTTCGACGCCTTTTCCGACTATGCGTTCCAGACGATGGATGAGGACAAGAACGGCACATTGGGCCTGGATGAAGCCAAGCCGTTTCTGGATATAAAGCAATTCCAAAAGGTTGACCGGGACCGGGATAGTAATATTTCAAGAACGGAATACGATCAGCATATGACCGAAGATTTTATTTCTGCTGATCGGAACAGCAACGGTCAACTGGACTAGGCTCTGCGGCCTTGGGCCAGACAGGAGTATGCAATGACCAAATGGAGTGCTCTTTTTGCGTTGGGGTTGCTTGCTGCATGTGATGTGCCGCAGGCCCCTATTGTGACCGGCCCTGATGGCCAACCGAGGATAGAGATCAGTACCAATGGCCTGACCTGCTATGACCGGCGTTGTCTCGACATCAACCCCGCAGCACGGTCCGTGCGCATGATCGGCAACAGAACTACCCGGATACCTGCCGAAATCGACGTTAGTGACAACCTGGTCACCCCAGCCGAGTTCAGGCGGCTGGGTCAGGTTGCCAGCCTTGCCGGAGGTGTCGGGTCACGCGGTGACAGCGGTTAGACCAGGCTGTCCATCTTGCGGGCCAGCTTGGCGTCCAGCGCCGAAAGCCCGCCGACATCATGGGTGGACAGCGTCACCTCGACCGTGCGGTAGACATTGAACCATTCGGGATGATGGTTCCATTTCTCGGCAAACATGGACACTTGGGTCATCCAACCAAAGGCGTGGACGAAGTCCTCGAACATAAAGGTCTTGGTGATCGCATCCCGGTCCTTGACCATGGTCCAGCCGCTTTTGAACAGCGGGTCCAGCAAGGGGCCACGGGTCTCGGTCGACAGAAGTTCGGTCATTGGTGTTCCTCCGGGTTCGACTTTCTGAACGGGCCATAATCAGTCAGAATCTCGATTTCTTCTCCCACTGCATGGGCCTCGGCGTCCAGATATTTTTTGATCGCATCGGCAAAGCCGGGGTCATTGACCCAGTGCAGGCTGTGCGTGCGCGTGGGAAGATAGCCGCGCGCCAGCTTGTGTTCGCCCTGCGCCCCAGCCTCGACCCTGGCCAGGCCTTGGGCAATGGCAAAGTCGATTGCCCTATAATAGCACAGTTCGAAATGCAGGCAGGCATGATGTTCGACGCAGCCCCAGTAGCGGCCATACAGCGTCTCACGCCCGATAAAGTTCAGCGCCCCCGCAATCGGATAGCCGCCGCGTTCCGCCAGCACCAATGCCATGTCGTCGGCCATGGTTTCCTGAACGATATCAAAGAACTGCCGCGTCAGATAAGGCGCGCCCCATTTCCGCGCGCCGGTATCCTGATAGAACTCCCAGAACGCGTCCCAATGTTCAGGGCGCAGGTCATCACCGGTCAACGCGCGGATTTCACCGCCAAAGGCGCAGGCCTGCGCGCGTTCCTTGCGAATGTTCTTGCGTTTGCGCGAGGACAAAGCGGCCAGAAATCCATCGAAATTCGCATACCCGTCGTTCAGCCAGTGAAATTGCTGGGAATGGCGCAGCATCAGGCCCATCTGCGCGCCCGCCAACGCCTCATCTTCAGTGCAAAAGGTCGCATGGACCGACGATACCTGATTATCCACCGCCAGCTGCACCGCCCCCTGCACCAAGGCGGACATGCCCACCGCCTGATATCCCGGCCGCAGCAGAAAGCGGCGCCCGGTGGCCGGGGTGAACGGCACGGCAATCTGCAGTTTGGGATAATACCGCCCGCCGGCGTTTTCATAGGCATGCGCCCAGTTGTGGTCGAAGATATATTCACCCTGACTATGCGATTTTGCGTACATCGGGGCGGCCCCGATCAACATTCCGTCCAGATAAACCGTCAGGTATTGCGGCTGCCAACCGGTACCCGGCCCGACCGACCCGCTTTCCTCCAAAGCCAAAAGAAAGCGATGAGTGGTAAAGGGATCAAGCGGACGGCCCCCATCCGCAGCCTCGGGGCAGGCACAGCTGTCCCACTCTGCCGCAATAATCTGCGAGAGCGATCCAAGTACCCGAACCTCGATTTGTGCCTGATCCATGTGCCCTCTGCATTTCATCTTTATCTGTGACGGAAGGGGCGCGGTTCAACCCGGATGCGCGGCTAAGTACCCTTCGAAAGTCACATTATCGGCAATCTTGCGGGCCTCGGCCTCTTGCGCAGCCGAGCGAACGGTCCAGCACAGGACCGGAACACCCTGCGCCTTCAGCTCGGCAACCCTTGGGCGGGACAGGTCTTCGGCTTCGTGGCTGATGAAACTGGCCCCGACCCTTGCGAAATCCGGGATGTCCCGCAGGTAATCGCACACCGCCGCAGGCAAAAGTTCGACTTTGGGCTGATACGAACAGGTCGTGATCCCCCTGGGCAAATGCGGCGCCAACCGCGCCAGTTCAGCCACCGAATTGGGGTTGAACGACATCAGCGCCACCGGACCTTCATAACCCTCAAGGGCTCGTACAGTATCGCGCTCGAGCGGGCCCACATTCGGGCCCATCACACCGTCCTGATCCTTAAGCTCGATCAGCAGGGGCACCTTGCCCGCCACGATTTCCAGCACATCATCCAGTGTCGGAATACCGTCATCAGCGTGCAACAGCTGTGTCTCGGACGCTACCTGCGCCGAAATCTGCCGAACTGGCCCCGGTCGCCCGGTCAGTCGCCCCAGGTCATAGTCGTGAAAGACCAAAGCCCGGTTGTCGGCGCTCAACTGCAGATCAATCTCAATCCCGTAACCGGCCTTAACAGCGGCACGAACCGCCGCCCGGCTGTTTTCCGGGCGGTTGTCCAATTTGTCGTGCAGGGCCCGATGCGTGATCGGGGCCTGTAGGAACGTAGCGGGCAGTACCGGGGTCATGCGATCTCGAAGATGCCTTCGATCTCAACCGCGACGCCCAACGGCAACGACGCTGCACTCACGGCCGAGCGCGAATGGCGACCAGCCTCGCCCAGCGCCTCGACCAGAAAGTCCGACGCACCATTGATCACCTGCGGCTGGTCGGTGAAATCGGCGGTTGAATTCACGAACCCTGTCAGTTTGATCACACGCACCAGCTTTTCTATATCGCCACCGCAAGCAGCCTTGACCTGCGCCAGAAGATTGATCGCGCAGACCTTGGCAGCCGCAGCACCGGCTGCAACATCCATGTTATCACCCAGCTTGCCGGTGATCAGTTCCGCATCCTTGGAAATCTGTCCTGAAACGTAGACGATATTGCCGACCCGCACGAAAGGCACATAGTTGGCGGCGGGCGCCGGCCCGTCCGGCAGACTGATTCCCAAGCTTTCCAGTTTTGCTGCGATACTCATCTGTTGATCCTCACCTGATATAGACTCGGCGGGACGCTATCCGGGATCGTTCGGCTGGAAAAGTGTGAAACCAGTAAAACTGCGGTCAGTGGCGTATTAAGCGTAACTTCTCTTATCCCGAGGTGTTGAACTTGTGTCACTTTACCAGATGCAGTCGGCCGGGTTAAACGCGAACTGTTTCAAAATGGGCCCAAAACCTTTATGTGACGACAGATTGAGCCGCAAAATGGCCGCAGGCATTATTGATTGAGCGTCCAGCCCCACTCACAAAACGGCTGGCGCGTTTGGAGTTGAAATACCGTGTTGAGCAAGATCAGATTCAAGCCCCTGATTGTCGTGACCCTGATGACCGTTCTTGGCGCTTGTGCGTCCCAACCCGCCGATCAGGCCGCGCGCGGCGATACTTTCGATCCCTACGAGAATACAAACCGCGGCATTCACAAGTTCAATCTGGGCGTCGACCGGTTCCTGTTCCGTCCGGCCTCGAAGGGCTATGTGAAAATCGTGCCCGATCCGATGGTGACCAGTTTCAACCATTTTGCCGAAAACCTGACTATGCCGGGTCAGGCTCTGGATTATCTGCTGCAGGGCAATCTGAAGCAGTCGGGCAATGCCCTGCTGCGGTTCCTCATCAATACGACCGTTGGTGGCGCGGGTCTGTCTGACCCGGCCAGCGAATTGAACCTGCCGCCCGTGGATACCGATTTCGGTGAAACCCTGCACGTCTGGGGTTTTGGCGAAGGCGCCTATGTGGAATTGCCTTTCTATGGCCCCTCAACATCCAGGGATGCGGTCGGCGTCGTCGTCAACCTGTTTTCGAACCCGATCAACTTCACACCGGTGCGCCCGGTCGAGAATATCGGCGTCTACGCCGAAATCGTAAGGCGGATGGGCGACCGTGGACGGTTCTCGGACACAGTCGATTCCATCCTCTATGAAAGTGCTGACAGCTATAAGCAGGCACAAACAATTTACCTGCAAAATCGACGTTTCGAACTGGCACGCGATGATGAGGACGCCTATCTGGGATTGTATGACGATCCCTATGCAGATATCGGGACCGACCCTGTCAGAGACCCCTACCTTGACCCCTACGAGGATCCATATGCCGAGTAATTATTTGA
This sequence comes from Ruegeria sp. CDSC045, assembly GCF_059610725.1. NCBI lineage: Bacteria > Pseudomonadati > Pseudomonadota > Alphaproteobacteria > Rhodobacterales > Roseobacteraceae > Ruegeria > Ruegeria sp. CDSC045. The sequence goes on along the minus strand of NZ_JBXWOE010000009.1, from coordinate 109,232 downwards.
AGAGAAGAGAGTTTATTGCATCTGGCATCGCCGGCCTGGCGCTAGCCACCCTCCCCTTGCCAGGCTTTGCCCAGACAGAGGCCAGTGCAAAAGCGTTGGTCGTTAGCGTTGTGGATGACATCAACCGCGTCATCAGTTCAGGAAAATCCGAAAAGAGCATGATCCGCGATTTTGAAAAGATCTTCGTGCAATATGCTGACGTTCCGATCATGGCCCGCTATGTGCTGGGGGCCGATGGCCGCTCGGCCAGTGCGTCACAGATAAAGCAGTTCACCGACGCGTTTCAGGGCTATATCTCGAACAAATACGGACGTCGCTTTCGCGAGTTCATTGGCGGCGAGGTGACCGTTCGAAATGCGCGCAAGATCAAAGCCGGATACGAGGTGCGTACCTCGGTCAAGCTGCAAGGCTCCTCGCCCTTCGAGGTGACCTTCCTGGTGTCCGATAAATCCGGCCGCGACAAATTCTTCAACATGTTTATCGAAGGCGTGAACATGCTGCTGACCGAACGTACCGAGATTGGCGCCATGCTGGACGCGCGCGGCGGTGATCTGAACCGTCTGATCAAAGATATGAAGCGAACCGGGTGAATTCACAGCGATTTGCTGCAGTCAAAACTTTCAAATCCGCACGTAGTTTCGACCAGTTCGGCCTCATAGTGTGCGATCATTGGCATTGCAATGGGTTCGATCTGGTCATTCCAGACCGCCTCACCATAGAAGCTGTCCTTTATCCTGTCGCGTTCTTCCAACGAAGAGAACGCGCGCATCCAATGCACTTTGTCAAGATTTTCCAGATCTCTGAGCGGCCCAAACACAAGCATTCCTGCATCCCGCAACGCAGCGCGATTGTGTTTCTCAAAGAATTCTATGAACGCTTCTCGGCGGCCCGGTTTTAGTGTGTAATGTCGAATTTCCAGTATCATCGATATTCCCCGGGCAATCTCGTTGGCCTGACATGGCGTCGGTACTTGGCGAAATTGCCCGAGTTTAGCAAGAACAAGTCCTGCGCAGTGCGCTAGTTCAACCGCTCGCCGGTTTCCTTGGCAAAATAGGACACTTTGCTCATGTCAAAGGCCAGGTTCAGCTCTTGCCCGGCCTGGGCGCTGGTTTCCGCGTGCAGGCGCGCAGTGACCTGTTTGCCGCCCAGTTCGGACACTACATAGGTGTCAGCTCCGGCAGGTTCGACCATGTCGACCATGCAAACCGCTTCCTGTACACCGTCTCCGGCGCGGAAACCGGCTTCGGCGATATCCTCGGGGCGCAGGCCCAGAATGACATCCTGCGGCAGTGACAGATCACGGGCATCCTTCAGGACTAGCGTTTCACCGGATGACCGCTCAATGGCGATTTCGGTGCCCGTGCCGTTCTTGGTTGCCTTTGCAGGGATCAGGTTCATCGCAGGTGAGCCCATGAAATCGGCGACGAACAGGTTGGCGGGGTTGTTATAGATCTCGGCCGGGCTGCCGATCTGTTGCACGATCCCGCCTTTCAGAACCACAATCTTGGTGGCCAGCGTCATCGCCTCGATCTGGTCGTGGGTCACATAAACGATAGAGGCATCCAGAGTCTGGTGCAGCTTCTTGATTTCTGTCCGCATCTCGACCCGCAGCTTGGCGTCGAGGTTCGAGAGCGGCTCGTCAAACAGGAACAGTTTGGGGTCGCGCACCAGCGCCCGACCCATCGCCACCCGCTGACGCTGACCACCGGACAGCTGGCTGGGGCGACGGTTCAGCAAGGGTTCAATCTGCAGCAGGGACGCGACCTCTTTCAGCTTGGCGTCCTGCGTGGGCTGATCAACCCCGCGCACCTTCATGCCAAAGGTGATGTTCTTGGCCACCGACATGGTCGGGTACAGAGCATAGGACTGGAACACCATGGCAATGTCGCGATCCTTGGGGCTGACATGGGTCATGTCCTTGCCGCCAATGGCCAGCGTGCCGCCGGTGATCGGTTCAAGCCCGGCAATACAGTTCAGCAAGGTGGATTTGCCACAACCCGAGGGGCCAACCAGCACCAGAAAGTCGCCCGGTTCGATCGAGATATTGATATCTTTCAGGATCTCGGTTGCGCCGTAATTCTTGTACAGCTTGTTGATATCAAGGATGGGAGCCATCATTCTATCCCTTCACAGAGCCAGCGGTCAGGCCGCGGATGAAATACTTACCGGCAACGACATAGACGAGCAGCGTCGGCAGACCCGCGATGATCGCGGCGGCCATGTCGACATTGTATTCTTTGACACCGGTGGTGGAGTTTACGATGTTGTTAAGCGCCACGGTCACAGGCTGTGTGCCCGCCTGGCTGAACGACACGCCGAACAAGAAATCATTCCAGATCTGCGTGAATTGCCAGATCACGGTTACCACGATGATCGGCAGTGACAGTGGCAGGAAGATCGACCAGAAAATCCGCAGGAACCCGGCCCCATCGACGCGGGCGGCCTTGGTTAGCTCGGCCGGGATAGAGACATAATAGTTGCGGAAAAACAGCGTGGTGAAGCCAAGACCATAGATTACGTGGACAAAGATCAGGCCCGGAATGGTTCCGGCAATACCCATCATGCCCAGAAGGCGCGCCATCGGCAGCAGGACGACCTGAAACGGAATGAAGCAACCAAACAGCATCAGCGAGAAGATGATGTTAGCCCCTTTGAACCGCCACTGCGCGACAACGTAACCATTCAGAGCGCCCAGCAGGGTCGAGATAGCCACCGCAGGCACCGCAATCAGGACCGAGTTCCAGAAGTAAGGCCGCAGACCTTCGCATTGGATACCCGTGCAGGCGCCCGACCAAGCGGTTTTCCAGGCCTCGAAACTCACCTCACGCGGTAACGATATCAGACTACCGGTACGGATTTCCTCAAGACTTTTGAGCGATGTCGTCAACATCACAAATAATGGCATCAGGTAATACAGCGCGAACAGGCACAGCACCACGTAAAGCAGCCAGCGCAGGGCGATTTTGCTCATGTTACTTTGGCTGCGGGTTTGGGTGTGGGGCATCGACAGATCAGTCATTTTTAGCCCTCAATTCTGAGTAGAGATAGGGAACCACGATGGCAAAGACGACCAGCATCATGATCATTGCAGAAGACGCCGCCTGACCGATATCGCCGCGCGAAAAGGCCATCGCATACATGTAGGTGGCGGGCAGATCGGTCGCATAGCCCGGACCGCCTCCGGTCAGGGCGATGACAAGGTCAAAGCTCTTGATTGCCAGATGCGCCAACACGATGAAAGCGGACAGGAAAATCGGGGCCATCGACGGGATGATGATCGCGGTATAGATACGCCATGTTGGAATACCATCGACCTGTGCGGCCTTGATGATCTCGCCATCGACCGAGCGCAGACCGGCCAGAAACAGCGCCATCACAAAGCCCGAGCTTTGCCAGAGTGCGGCAATGACGATGGTGTAGATCGCGTAATCGGGATTCACAAGCCAATCGAATTCGAAGTTGGGAAAGCCCCAACCCTGCACCATGGACTCAATCCCCAGACCGGGGTTCAGGATCCACTTCCACGCCGTGCCCGTGACGATCATCGACAGCGCCATGGGGTAGAGATAGATTGTTCGGATCGCTCCTTCGACGCGGATTTTCTGATCCAGCAGGATGGCCAGCAGCAGGCCCAGCAGCATCGCGATCACGATGAACAGAGTACCAAAGATATACAGGTTGCCAATCGCCGTATCCCAGCGAGGAGAGTCGAACAGGCGCTCATATTGGATGAAGCCATGGATCTCGTATTTCGGCAGCAGTTTTGAGCGTGTAAGCGACACCCATGCGGTCCATCCGATAAATCCGTAGACAAAGATCAATACGGCGATGAACGACGGTGCCAGCACCACCTTGGGCAGGTGGTTTTCCAGCCATTCGGACATGTTTTCCTCCGGGGAAAGATGCTCTGCCCCACACCTTGGGGGGCAGAGCGTTTTGGATCAGTAGCTGTTGGCCACCGCGTCCGCCAGTTGCTGAACCGCGTCAGCCGAGGACATATCCGAGTTGAAATGCGCGGTCACAACATCTGTGATCGCACCAGCCTGCGACCCGCGCAGCGCCATGCCATGGGCATAAGACGGCAGCAGTGAACCACCTGCCGAGGTCGAGCCCATGTCTTCGGCCGAGATTTGCGCGCAGATGTCAAAGGCATCCAGCGACACATCGGTCCGGGCCGGGATCGAACCCTTGTTCAGGTTGAACACTTCCTGAAAGTTCGGTGCAACAATCAGCTTGGCCAGCAATTCCTGACCGGCGCGATTGTCGTCGCCCTCAACCTCGAACATGGCAAAGCTGTCGACATTGTACAGATATCCATCGCCGGGGGTCGAGGCGCACAGGAAATCCTCACCAGGCTTTTTGCCCGCTGCCAGGAATTCGCCCTTGGCCCAGTCACCCATGATCTGAAAGGCCGCTTCGCCGTTCATCACCATCGCGGTGGCCAGGTTCCAGTCACGGCCCGAGAAGTTCTCGTCCACATAGCCACGCAGGGTGCGCATCTGGTCAAAGACCTGGATCATCGTGTCCGAGGTCAGTGCTTCGGGGTCCAGATCGACCAGGGCTTTCTGATAGAACTCGGGTCCGCCAAGACCCAGTGCAACGGCTTCGAAAACCGTGGCGTCCTGCCAGGCCTGACCGCCATGGGCCAGTGGGATCACACCGGCGGCCTGCAGTTTCTCGGCAGCGGCGTTGAACTCATCCCATGTGGTGGGCATTTCGATGCCATTCGCAGCCAGCACATCGGCATTGGCCCAGATCCAGTCGATGCGGTGAACGTTCACAGGCGCCGCGCACCAAGTGCCTTCGCACATCATGTGACCAGCGATCGACGCGGGCAGAACGTCGGCCCAGCCTTCGGCGGCGGCCACGTTCGAGATATCGGCCAGAACGCCCTCTTCATACCATTCCTGAATCGCCGGGCCTTTCAGCTGAACCGCTGTCGGCGCGTTGCCTGCCAGAACCCGCGCCCGCAGCGCCGTCATGGCTGCATCACCGCCGCCGCCTGCGACAGGCATATCGGTCCATGTGCCCCCGTTCGAGGCAAACTCTTCCTGAAGCACGGCCACCGATTTGGCCTCGCCACCGGATGTCCACCAATGCAAGACCTCCGCCTGTGGTTCGGCCACCACAGATGATCCGGCCGCGACGGCCAATGCGGACACAGTCGCAAAAGAAAATCGTTTCATGTTTTCTCCTCCCTGAGAATTCGGTGCCAGTCAAATTGGCAATGCCGCAATACTGTGCCCCTATCTGAGTCTGACAACGCTTAATCCGGGCCAATACCCGGGAAAGGCGCAAATTTTCACCGCTTTTGTTACAGCGTGTTACGTTAGCATTGAATCTGTTTCCGTTCGTTACAATGGACGAAGTTTGGGGCCAGAGAACAGGAGGAAGAACACTGTGAGCATTCCGCGGCTGTTGGTGGTGGATGACGACCCTGAAATGCGGTCGATGATGACCCAGTTCCTGCAACAGAATGGCTTCATTGCGCTGCCCGCCAGTTCCGAAAGCGAAATCCGCGCCCATCTCAAGTCGGGTCGGATCGACCTGATTCTATTGGATGTGATGCTGGGGGATGAAAACGGCGTTGATATCTGTGCCCGCCTGCGGGCCGAACAGGACGTGCCGATCATTCTGGTCTCGGCCTTGTCCGCCGATCATCAACGCATGGCCGGGTATGAGGTAGGCGCCGACGATTACATCGCCAAACCTTTTAATCCGCAACTGATGCTGGCTCGCGTTCGCGCCGTCATGCAACGGGCGCGTCGTACACCTTCGCTTGCCTATCGCCGCCGCACCCGCACCTTTAGGTTTGACGGCTGGCTCTATGACGGCAAACGGGACGAAGTGCATTCGCCGGACGGATATCTGGTATCCCTGTCCCAGCGAGAAACAGCAATGCTCAAGGTTTTTCTGGCCAACCCGCATATTCCCCTGACCCGGGATGAAATCGCCGCGGCCCTGGATGTAACAGGCGCTACTGACAAGAGCGAAGGCCAGGGACGCGCCATCGACATGCTGGTCGGGAGGCTGCGATCCAAGATCGAGGCCAACCCCAAAGACCCGCAAATGCTAAAGACCGAACGCGGTGTGGGCTATATCTTTGCCGCAGAGGTGTCTGTGGACGAAACCGCATGACCGTCCGCGCCACGCGCCTGCGCAGCCTAGGCTGGATCTGGACCTGCGCCGCTTTTACCTCGGGGTTGCTGGCCGCAGGCCTTTGGTTCGCCTCGGCCCGCGCATGGCAGGAATTCCAGACACGCGCCTATGTTGCCGGGTTCGCGGTCTATGAGGATTTGCGCATCGGTAAATCCCCACCGCCGGGCATCACCATTACTCCATTGCCACCCAAATCCGCCAGCCTGGCGGACGCCGGGCAGTTCGAACAACTCCCCGGGTTTTCGGATCGCAGCTTTGTCACCAACCTGTCGATCCTGACCGACAGCTCGGCACCGGTTTCGGGCCGAGAGTTGACGCTGGCTGTGATGTCAGACCGGCTGGTTTACCCGGTGTCCGACATCCTCTCCGGCATCGACCAGACCGGCCCAGAGAAAATGGGCAACCTGACCCGGCTTTTGGCGACCTATTGCAGCGAACCGATACTGATCGCCCGCTATGGGCGCGGCGCATGGCAACAGGTGGACGGGACAGATATCTGGGGATGCCGTGCAGCCCCAACCGACTTGCGTCTGCCCACGATTCTGGTCGCCATTGTCGCGCTGGCGGTGATCCTTACCTCGGTCGGCAATGTATCGGACAGTTTCACCCGCTTCTCTACTGCCTTGCGCGACCGCAAAAGACGGGGCGGGCCGAACAGCTATGAGGCCGATGGCCCGGCCGAGTTGCGCGACATCGTCTCGGCCGTGAACGAGCATCTGGACGCCGAGCGCATGCAGCTGGAAAAGCGCGCCACTGTCTTGTCGGGTGTCAGCCACGATCTGGGCACCCCGGCCACCCGCGTCCGGTTGCGTGCCGCTTTGATCCCGGATGTAGAGCTGCGCGAAAAGCTTGAGGCCGATGTCGATCAGATGACCGGCATGATCGAAAGCGTTCTGACCTACACAAGGTCCGAGCTGAGCATCGAAGAACCGCGCCAGATTTCACTGACATCGCTGGTCGAAGCCTTGGTGGCGGATTATCAGGATATGGATCTGCCGGTGACCCTGAAAAAGCTGACCCCGGTGGCGGTTCAGGGGGGCACCTCCGTTTTCATGTCGCGCCGAGGGCATGGATCCCTGCCCGAGACTCGGAGAATGCTGGTCGTCGGCAGGCCAATTTCGCTGAAGCGCGCCCTGACCAACCTGATCGACAATGCGCTGAAATATGGTCGCCATGCCGAGGTTCAGCTGGAAACCGATGCCAAAATAGCAACCATCACCGTCGAGGACAAAGGGGCCGATCTGTCCGTCTCGGATATCGAAGCCCTGATGGCCCCGTTCCGGCGCGGGTCAAACACCGGGTCTTCGGATGGGTTTGGTCTGGGTCTGACAATCGCGGCGACAATCGCGGAACAGCATGGCGGCACCCTCAGCTTCGAAGCCGGAGAGCAAGGCCTGCGCGCACGTCTGCAGATCACCAGGCAGTGACGATTCATGTCATATAGCTACGCACCAGCGCGCTTGCGATCAGCGACCAGCCGTCGGCAATGACAAAGAAGGCTAGTTTGAACGGCAGCGACACTGTTGCAGGCGGAACCATCATCATCCCCATCGACATCAGCACAGCGGCCACCACAAGATCAATGATCAGAAACGGCAGGAAGATCAGAAACCCGATCTGAAAGGCCCGCGCTATCTCAGAGAGCATGAAAGACGGCATCAAGATCGACAAGGGTGCCTCGGCCGACAAGGAAACCGTATCACCCCCGGGTCGCAATGCTGCCATGGCGTGGAAAGTATCCGGATCAACTCGCCCTGCCATAAAGGCACGAAACGGCTGCAACGCGCGCTCCAACGCTGGTTCGACCTCCATCGTTTCTTCGACCATGGGGCGAATACCTGTGGTCCAGGCCTCCGAAAAGACCGGCTCCATGATGAAATAGGTCAGAAACAGTGCGAGGCTGACGATCAGCATGTTGGGGGGGGATTGCTGCAATCCGATCCCTTGCCGCAAGATGGCCAGAACGGTGATCAGGAACGGGAAACAGGTGATCATGATCGCCAGCCCAGGCGCGAGGCTGAGCACGGTAATAAGCAAAATCAACTGAATGGTGCGCGCGGAAATCGACCCGCCTTCGCCCAGTGACAGCGACACCTCTTGCGCGGCGGCCAGAGACGGCGTCAGCGTCAGCAGCACCGCCACCCAAAACAGGAAACGCATTACCCGATCCCGTTCTGCAGATCCGCGATTTCGGTTAGGCGCACGGCCAGTTGCCCGGCTTGATCACCCTCCATCTCTTCCAGCAGACCGCGCGCCACCAGTTGATCGCCAACATATAGGTCCACAGGATCTTCGATCCGTTTGTCCAGGGTGAGAACAGCGTTTTCCCCCATATTCAGCAGATCTCGGATTAGCGGGCGCGCCCGACCGACTGACACGGTTACCTCGATCGGAACGGAATCAAACGGGCTGGCTTTTTCGGGTTTGGGGGATTGCGGGTCACTCATTGTTCAATGCCTCTTTTGCCTCATACACGTAAGCGTCAAATGCTGAACGGATTGTCTCTAGCAAGGCGCTGCTATCCACCTCTCGCTGCGAGGTACCAACCTGCAGACGCGCCTGACCAGGCACCAGAGACGGGTCCTCGACAACCCGTGTCGGGGTGGCCAATTCAGGGGGCAACAGCCCCTCGACCGCATCCGCGAAACCCGAAGGCACAAAGACCTGCATCGGCTGACCAATCTGTTCCCGGGCCATTTCGGTAAGCTGTTCGACCAGCCGCGGGGCCTGCCCCCGATCCAGGGTGTCCGGCAACACCAGATTGACCAGGCTTTGGAACATGGGCTCCAACGACAGTGTCATCCGGCTCGTCGCCTCGTGATAAGTAAAGGACATATCCTCAAGCGCGCGGGCGAGGTTGTCTGATACCTGTCCACGACCCTGTTCTTGGGCCTGAAGGGCATCGTCCCATCCGGCGCGATAGCCGTGTTCGAAGGCTCCAAGCCGCTGTTCTTCCAGCGCCTCTTCGTCCAGTAAATGAACTTTGCCGCCGCCTGCCTGTACGGTGAAATCCTCAAGAAGATGGGCTATCGACATCACGCACGCTCCTCGCTTTCTTCAAGCCAACTGCGCAGGATTTCCACGGTCTCCTCCTGCTTGTCGCCGATCATGGCCCGCAGCCGATCAACCGGATCAGCGCCCGGATTTGCCGCCAGCGCGGGTACATCCCCCGGGGTATGTCCCGGAATAGCGGCGAATTGCCCGTCCTCTTCGGTCGCGATCTCACCGGTCAGAACCGCCTCGGGCTCTGGCGGCGATCCTGCTGGCAAAAGGGCGGGGGCAAGGGCCGGTTTCATCAGGATCGGACGGATCACGAACAATCCCAGCACCAGCATCACAATCGCCAGAACCGCCATTTGAACCAGCGACATGGCGTCGAAATGAATCTGCTGCCAGATCGAAGCGGAAACCACAGTTCCACCAGGCTCTACTGCGGGCAGATCCAGCGATTTCAGGGTGATGACATCACCTCGTTCTGCATCGAACCCAACGGCCGAGGCCACAAGCTCACCCAATGCATCAAGCTCGGTCTGGGGCAAGGGCGTAAAGCTTTCGGCACCCGAGGCATCAACCGTCCGCGTTCCATTCACCAGAACTGCAACGGTCAGGCGCTTGATCGCACCGGGTGCGGTATGAACCTCTAGCTCCGTCTCGGACACCTCATAATTGACCCGTTCCCGTGTCTGTGTGGCATTCGAATTGGATGCATCCCCACCTGCGCCGTCGCCATCGGGCAGGTTCGACGCCACCGTGACATCGGACGATTGGTTCCGGGCGCTGTCAGACCGTTCCTCGACATCGGTGCTAATGGCCACGCGCCCCTTAGGATCAAAGCGCCTTTCACGGATGGATTCGGTTTTAGTGACCGTATCAACACTGACCTCAACGACTGCATTTCCGGCCCCCACTCGGGCCTCAATCAGACGCAGGACCCGTTCGCGCAGCTGGCGCGACTTGTCATCCGCAGTATCTGCCGCAACCGCAGTCTCTTTTGCGCCAATCACCGCCCCATTGGAATCAATCACCGCGACATTCTCGGGCGCGAGGCCACTGACGGCGGAGGAAACCAGAAACCTGATCGCCTTGGCCTGATCCGAAGTGATATCCGCACCCGAGTACACCAGATAGACCGAAGCCGTCGGCGCGACGCTGCGCTGAAACGGATTCGTCGACCCGTTGGCAATATGCACGCGCGCCTGACTTATGTGAGGGCTGCCGACAATCGTGCGCGCAAGCTCACCTTCTTTCGCACGCCAATAGGCCGCATCGAACATTTGCGAGGTGGTGCCAAAGCCGCTGAGTGAATCCAAAAGCTCATACCCGCGGTTTCCGTTCGCAGGCAGGCCTTCGCTGGCCAGAGTCATGCGCAATTCGTCCCGCTGCGAGCCGGGCACGTAAATCGAACCGCCTCGAATCTCATACTGTACGCCGCGCTGATCCAGTGATCGAACGATATCCCCCGCCGCGCCGCTTTCCAGCCCGGCATAGAGTAGGGTCATCGACGGCGCCGTCGCCAACCGCGACATCGCTAGGACCCCCAAAAACACCAGCACGACTGCACCGGCGACAATGATTTGCTTTCGCCTGTCCAAACTTGCCCAGACAGTTCCGATCTGCTGCACGCTCACCTCCGACTCGCCGACATTCTGCCCGGCGCATCCCCTGTTTGGACGATTGCCCTTAACAATCGGTTAGTCCCTGCCGGGTTATGACATCCCCAGACTGAATGAATGAGGACGTCATGACTGACGCGACTGCAGAACAGGCAGAAGCCCCAGAAAAATCGGGGAAAAAGGGACTGATCATAGGGGTGATTCTGGCCGTTGCCGGGGCTGCGGGCGGGTATTTCCTGACCACTTCTGGACTCCTGCCATTTGGCGGCCAACCAGCCGCGGAAGACGCCAAGGAAAAAGACAAAGGGACCGAGGTTAAAGCCCTGCCTGAGGTTGGTTTTATCGACCTGCCGGCGGTGATCGTCTCGGTCAATGCTGGCGATTCGCGGCACCTGAAATTCCGCGCCCAGCTTGAGGTGAACAGCAGCTACGCCTCGGATGTCGAGAAGATGAAGCCTCGTATCATGGATGTTCTGAACGGGTACCTGCGGGCGGTCGAAGTGTCGGATCTGGAGGATTCGCTCGCACTGATGCGTATCCGTGGTCACCTTTTGCGTCGCATTGAAATCGTCGTCGGGGAAGGGCGCGTGCGCGATGTCCTCGTGATGGAATTCGTATTGAATTAGGAGGCCGAGATGGAGCTGATTGCAGATATTTTGCTGGTCGCAGGTGCGCTGGGTGCGGGTCTTTACTGTTTCGTGCTGTCCCGTCGGCTAAAGCGATTCACGGATCTGGAACAGGGCGTCGGTGGCGCGGTCGCGGTCCTGTCATCCCAGGCAGATGAACTGAAGAAATCGCTTGATTCGGCGCGGACTGCCTCGGACCAATCGGGCCTTGCGCTTGAGGCGCTGACCCAAAGGGCGGAATCGGTTGCTCAGCGGCTCGAACTGATGATGGCTTCGATGCATGATGTCATTCCGGCCGAAGAACCCGCCAATGACATCAAGGTTGAAGATCCCAAGCCGCAAGAACCCAAGGCCGAGGAACCAACGACGGATCCTGTGCCTGAAGAGGTTCCAATCGAGGCGGTGGAAAAGCCAGAGGCTCCTGCTGCGCCCAAATTTGAGGACACTCAGGAAAAGCGCCCGGGCGGGCTGATGTTTTTCCGCCACGACCGCAATAGCGGAGAGGCCGCGACATGAGCGGACACGTTGTAGAGAAACGACCAAGAAGCGGTGTGCTGACAGTGATCTCACTGTTGATGCTTGGATCAGCCGCGATTCGGTTGGGGTTTGAGGCTGCACCAGCCCTGGCAAAAGGGGCCGAACAGGCAGAATCAAAACCGAAAGAGACCCCAGCAGAGCTGCCCGGAGCCCGAATATTGCTGACCGAATTGCTGCGGCGCGAAGAAGCGTTGAAAAAACGCGAAGTCACAGCCATTGATCGGGAAAAGGCGCTGGCCATTGCCGATGAGGCCATCGAGACCCGCCTGGCCGCCCTGCAGCAGGCAGAAGAGGCGCTGCGTGAGACGCTGGCCATTGCAGAAAAAGCGGCTGAGACAGACCTGACGCGCCTGACGGATGTCTATCAGAACATGAAGCCGAAAGACGCGGCCGCCCTGTTTGAAACGATGGACCCGACCTTTGCCGCCGGATTCCTGTCACGGATGCCGCCCGATGCCGCAGCCGGTGTTTTGGCAGGCCTGAACCCCGAGGCTGCCTATACAATCAGCGTGATTATGGCCGGGCGAAACGCTTCGGCTCCGCAGGAGTAACCCCCATGATTTTCAACCCTGCATCGGAATTCGCCGGAGACCTCTTATGATCGGAATTGTCGGAATTGTTGTTATTTTCGTCATGGTGTTCGGCGGCTATTTGGCGGCTGGCGGGAAAATGACCATCATCATGAAATCCCTGCCGTTCGAAATGATGATGATTGGTGGCGCTGCGGTCGGCGCATTTATGATCAGCAATGACCTAAGCGCCGTGAAGCACACGATCAAGGATATGGCAAAAGTATTCAAAGGGCCGAAATGGAAACCGGATGACTACCGTGACCTGCTGTGCCTGTTGTTTTCGCTGATCCGTATCGCCAAGGCCAACCCGGTCGAGGTTGAACAGCATATCGAAGACCCCGAAAACTCGCCTCTGTTTTCGACTTATCCGAAAATTCAGGCCGACAAAGAAGCCGTCGATTTGATCTGCGACACGATGCGGGCTGCCTCTTTGAATTATGACGATCCCCACCAGGTCGAAGAGGTGCTGGAAAAGCGGATGGAGGCGAATTTTCACCACGCCATGCACTCTAGCCACGCGCTACAGACTGTTGCTGACGGCCTGCCCGCACTTGGAATTGTTGCGGCAGTTCTGGGCGTTATCAAAACGATGGGCTCGATCGATCAACCCCCAGAAGTGTTGGGAAAGCTGATCGGTGGCGCTCTGGTCGGGACGTTCCTGGGGGTCTTTCTGGCTTATGGGTTGGTCGGCCCATTTGCAGGAAAACTCAAATCCGTGGTGGAGGAAGACAATCATTTCTATCAGTTGATCAAAGAGGTTCTGGTTGCCAACCTGCACAACCACAACCCTGCCATGTGCATCGAAGTCGGACGGCAGAACACTCCCACCCATAACAGGCCGGGTTTCTCAGAACTTGAAGAGGCCTTGAAAGAGCTAAAGCAGGCAGCGGCATGATCCGATACGCCCTAATGGTTTCAGCGGCGCTTACGGCCGCTGGACAGGCTGGCGCGCGCGACATTTCTGTGCGATCGGGCGAGCATGACGGATATACGCGTCTTGTTGTGCAGGTGCCCCCGGGAACGGAATGGGGTCTGAAGCAAACGAAGAATGGCGCAAGACTCGACATAGCGCTTTTTGATGCCGAATTTCAGACCGGGGCAGTGTTTCAGCGGCTGTCGCAGAACCGTCTGTCTGCGATCTCACAGACCAACCCGGGTGATGCGTTAGAGATGGAATTCGGCTGCGACTGCTTTGCCACCGCATTTCTGCATCAAAACACGATGATCGTTGTGGATATTGCGCCGGGGGCAGCCCTTCCACCGATCAGCAGCGACATTCCACCCCCAACGCTGCCCAAAACGGCAGTGGTAAACGCCCCGCTGCCCGGGCCACAGGCGCTTGATCCTCTGGTATTGCCGCTTTTGAATCTCAATGCGCAGGTAATTGAGGACCAGCTATCGACGCGATTGTTGCAGGGCGCTGACCGAGATCTGGTTGATCTTGAACTGTCCCAGATCGGCCCACGAGATTCGAACGGCAATCAATCACTGAACATGCCGCCACGCATGGACCTGAACATCGCGGTCACTTCGGTACTGGATGATCTGGATGGCTTGCTGGGACCATCCATTCCACAACTGGAGAAGAAACCGGCCTGCATTTCCAGCGCCGAGCTAGGCTTTGACAGCTGGTCCGATGGGCGCCTGTTCCCCGAACAGGTGGCAGAGCTGCGCACTGGCCTGTTTCAGGAGTTTGATCGCGTTGACAAAGGACGGGCCATGAAGCTTGCCAAGCTCTATGCGTATTTCGGCTTCGGTGCCGAGGCGGTTCGCAGCCTTGGCTGGATTGGTGAAGAGACGCCGGAAACGAACCGGATTTCTGCGATTGCCGCTGTTCTGGACAACCGGCCACTGAAAGGGTCAAATCCATTCCGCGACCTACAGCGTTGCGAAAGTGACGCCGCAATCTGGGCCGCTCTGACCGAGGGTAAGCTCGCCGAAGATGCCCAGATAAGGGTTATGGAACAATCGTTTGCGCGACTACCGGATCATCTGCGCCGGCAAGTCGGACCTATGCTGTCCGACATTTTCGTTGCAGCCCAAAAACTTGAAGCCGCGCGGCGCGTCTTGCGGGCTGTTAATCGCATCGAAACCAAACCCAGCCCCGGCGCGATTCAGGCCAAGGCCGGTGTTGCAAAGGCCGAAGGCGATCAGGAGAAATCCGAAACCTTGCTGAAAGACGTGGTGGGCAGCTCGGAAGCAGGGCTCGAAGCGCCTCTGGCGCTGGCGCGACTGATTGAACAGCGGTGGGCGGAACGCGGGTCAGCCTCCGCCCGGGAGCTCGAACTTGCCGCATCTTACACGGTCGAATTGCGCCGATCTGAGATCGGCCCACTTATGCAACGGACATATGCGCTGGCGCTGAGTTTGGGCCAAGAGTTCGACCAGTCTTTTGATCTGTTAGAAGATATTCCGAATTCAGCTGAAACGCTGGACCGGGCCGTTCAAGTACTGACTGCGCGCGCCGACGACGATACTTTTTTGCGGCGCATCTTCAACCTGCCCGAACCGATGGCACAATCGCTGAAAACCGAAACCGCAATCTCCATTGCCGAAAGGTTGGCATCGCTGGGGTTTGCCCGTCCAACGCTATTTTGGTCCAACCGACCTCAGGACACTATCAGGCGAAAGGACCGAGCCCTTTTGCGCGCGCAGGCGGCATTGTTGTCCGGCCAGCCACACAAAGCCTTGCTGGAGTTAGGGGATGACCCCTCGGACAAGGCCATGTCACTGCGGGCGCAGGCCGATCTGGATATAGGTGAGTTTGAAAATGCAGGGCGGGTATTGTTGCAGTTTGACAGGGTGAACGAAGCAGAAAGATTGTTCTGGCTTTCTGATATGGAAGACGTCCCGCAGCCTGAGGTCGACCAAAAATTCGGACAGGTCAGGCGGGCGACTCTGGCATTGGCAGAACCTGTAACCAGGATTGAAGAACGACCATTGGCGGATGCAACTGCCCTGCTTGAAAACACGGCCAACGCCCGAGAGAACATCGCTCAGCTTCTCGCACTTGTGAGGGCGGACTGAAACGTCTGGGAAAAACTCAGGGTGGCCACTTAGTCAGGGCTGATCTCCTGACGAACCGCGGCATCCAATGCCCTGTTCCCGAGGGAAAACCCCATGAACAGAGCCTGAATTGGTGGATTTAGTCAGTAAGGCGCCTCGACGTCATTCATCGAGACATAGACCGTTTTCATCTCGCTGAAATGATTGATTGCCAATTTCGAGTTTTCCCGCCCGACCCCAGACATTTTTGACCCGCCAAACGGGGCTTCAACCGGTGCGAGGTTGTAGGTGTTGATATAGCAGGTGCCCGCCTCGAACGCGGCCACGATACGATGGGCTCGGGTCAGATCTTTGGTGAACACACCGGCTGCCAGACCGAATTCGGTGTTATTGGCGCGGGCCATCACCTCTTCCTCGGTTTCGAAATCCAACACTGACATAACCGGGCCGAAGATTTCCTCGCGCGCGATGGCCATGTCATCGGTCACATCGGCAAAGACGGCGGGCTGAATGTAGAACCCGTCGCCTTCGATACGCGCACCGCCATAGACCAAACGCGCACCTTCTGCCTTGCCTTTTTCAACATAACCCAGAGCGATATTCATCTGGTTTTCGCTAACCATCGGACCGAAATTAACCTCTTCATCCATCGGGTCGCCGATTTTCACATTCGCCAGACGCTGGGACAGGCGATCGAGGAAGGCTTCTTTGATGCCTTTGTGTACAAAAACGCGGGTGCCGTTGGAACAGACCTGACCCGAGGAGTAGAAATTCCCCAAAATGGCGCCAGACACGGCGTTTTCGATATCTGCATCGTCGAACACGATCATGGGGGACTTGCCGCCCAGTTCCATCGTGACATGCTTCATGCCATCGGCTGCTGCGGCATAAACCTTGCGCCCTGTCGGTACCGATCCGGTCAGCGAGACCTTGGCAACACGGGGGTCCGTCACAAGTGATGCGCCCACATCGCCATAACCCTGAATTACGTTATAGACACCCTTTGGTGCCCCGGCCTCGACCAGGATTTCGGCCACTTGCAGAGCAGACAAGGGCGTGGTCTCGGAAGGCTTGAATACCATCGTGTTGCCGCAGGCCAAAGCCGGCGCGCCTTTCCAGCAGGCAATCTGGGTTGGATAGTTCCACGCGCCGATTCCGACGCAAACCCCAAGCGCCTCACGGATCGTATAGACGAAATCCCCACCACCCAGCGGGATATGCTCGCCGGTCAGCGAGGCCGCCAAACCTCCGAAATACTCCAACGCATCAGCCCCGCTAGTAGCGTCGGCAACCAAAGTTTCCTGCAGCGGTTTTCCAGTATCGTGGGTTTCGATGATCGACAGATCACGATTGCGTTCGCGCATTATGTCCGCGGCGCGGCGCAGAACACGGCCCCTTTCGGTCCCAGACATCGCGGCCCAGTCTGCCTGTGCCGATTTTGCACTGTTTAGAGCCTGATCTATGATCTGCGGAGTAGCAGAATGCAGCCGTGCGATCACTTCCCCTGTTGCGGGGTAGATCACGTCTATGGGTGCTCCGGTCGTGTCGTCGACATATTCACCGTTGATGAAATGGCTCGCCTTGGGCTGAAATCTCATTGTGGGGATTCCCTGATCAGAAGCTGTTTCCTCCGCGTTTATATTTTATTGACTCAGCAGTCAATAAAACTGATTCAGAGCGATTTCCTGCCAATTCCAACAGGCCACGGCTTGAAATTTTCGGTTAATGTTCTATTTATGTTCTACATAGTCAGAGGATCAACCGATGGCCCATTCATTGCGAAACACCGCCCCGCACGGCCCGACAAACGACTATCACCTGCTGCCCGCCACCGATCGGCAGATACGCTATGCCCGCGCCATCGCGGAGCAAACTGCTCTTGAGATTCCGGTCGAGGCGCAGCGCGACCGTCAGTCCATGTCTGCCTGGATTTCCAAACACAAACCTGATGATCCCTCGCCATTTGCAAATTACCCGACCGGCAAGCAGGTTACCTTTGCCGAACGTATCTCGCGCAGCAAACGCCGCCCAATCCCGTCGGAGTGCTTTCGCGACAAACAGATGATGTCGCGTTGGATAGATCAAAACAAATAGACGAAATCAGAGCCTAATCCGGACTATGATTGCGGGCATACAACGCCACCGCCGCCGCGACGAACAGGCCCAGTAGGATATAGCCGGTCACCGCCTCGGCCACGGCCAGGGCGCGGCACAGCCCGGTTGGGGACATATCGCCGTACCCAACGGTGGTGAATGTAACATAAGAAAAATACAGGATATCAGCGGGCCCTTGCGCCCCGATGACGCAGTTATCCTGGTACCCGAATGCGCCATAGGCAGCGGCGAACAGGAACGGAACGACCTGAATAAAGGACACACCCATCAAAAACAGAATGCGGCGCGGTGATTTCACCTGAGTCATATAGAACCAGGATTGAGACACCATCCACACAACCAGCCCCACAGAGGCGATCGTACCGATCGTGTCACCTGCGGTGCCCTCGCTCAGACGGGACAGACCGAACCATGCGAGGAAACTGGCAACCACCATTGCGGCTGCCGCCAGCAGCGTAGATTTCCATTCTTCCAAAGTCGTGGGTTTTCGGGACATGGAACCTCCAACGCGCTGAAATCTCCGGGATTATCCGGTGGACTGTCCTGCGTGGCAACCAGATTTCAGAAAATCAGTCCGTGCCCAGATGTTCCTGTCCCCGCTGACGTGCCAGCAGGATCTGTTTTTGACGTTCCCGGAACCGGGTTTTGTCGACCTCAGAGGTTTCCTCTATGCATTGATGGCAGGACACGCCGTGTTCGTATTCGGCACGTTTCACATCCTCAGGCAGGATCGGGCGACGGCAGCCATGGCACAGGTTGTGCGGCCCTTCGACCAGCCCATGCCCAACGGATACGCGGTTGTCGAACACAAAGCATTCACCCTGCCAGGTGCTGTTCTCGACGGGCATTTCCTCGAGATACCGCAGGATGCCACCTTTCAGGTGATAGACATCCTCGACCCCCTGACCCAACAGGTAATTGGTGGATTTCTCACACCGGATGCCACCCGTGCAGAACATCGCCACACGCTTATTGTGGAACCGGTCCTTGTTTTCTTCCCACCAGGTGGGGAATTCACGAAAACTGCTTGTTTCAGGGTCTAACGCGCCCTCAAACGTACCGATTGCCACCTCGTAATCATTTCGGGTGTCGATCACCACCACATCATCCGAGCGGATCAGATCATTCCAGTCTTCGGGCTCGACATAATTGCCGACACGGGCGCGCGGATCGATGTCCGGTTGGCCCATGGTCACGATCTCTTTTTTCAGGCGTACCTTGATCTTGCCAAATGGCGGTTGGTCAGACGTGGCCTCTTTCCACTCCAGATCAGCACAGCCGGGCAGCGCACGGATATGGGCCAGAACCGCGTCAATGCCAGCGCGGGGTCCGGCAATAGTGCCATTGATCCCTTCCTGTGCCAGCAAGAGCGTCCCCTTGACCGATTGCGCGCGGCACAGCTTAAGCAAGGGCGCACGAAGGGCTTCGTGGTTGGCGAACCGGGTGAAATGATAGAGAGCAGCGATCGTATACATGCGCGCGGTCTAAACCCGCGCGGACAGAGTCGCAAGAGACCGGATTGACGCCCCTTGTCGCGCCCACTACCGATAACGCAACCGAAGGAGGTCCCCATGACCCATGCCCTTATTGTGATCGATGTTCAGAACGATTTCTGTCCCGGCGGTGCGTTGGCGGTTCCCGGCGGGGATGAGATCGTGGCTCCGATCAACGCGATGATGCCAGATTTTGACGCGGTGATCCTGACTCAAGACTGGCACCCTGCGGGGCATTCGTCCTTTGCCAGCAGCCATGCGGGCAAAAACCCCTATGACATGACCGAGATGCCTTATGGGCCTCAGGTTTTGTGGCCAGATCACTGCGTGCAGGGAACAAATGGGGCAGCATTTCATGCGAACCTGCGTACGGATGGCGATCTGATCCTGCGCAAAGGGTTCCGCAGCAACATCGATAGCTATTCGGCGTTCTTTGAGAACGACCAGACCACGCCCACCGGGTTGGAAGGGTATCTGCGCACCCGTGAAATCGAGAGACTGACACTCGTCGGACTGGCCACGGATTTCTGCGTCTACTACTCTGCGGTTGACGCAGCGCGGCTGGGTTTCGACGTGTCAGTTCAGATGAGAGCCTGCCGGGCAATTAACCTGGATGGGTCATTGGCCTCGGCAGAGACCGCGATGAAAGATGCTGGCGTTCGGCTGATCTAAGGGGTTGCCCCCGCAGCCGCCAGATACTTGAGCAGCGCAAAGATAATCACCGCCAACCCCAAAGCAAACCCAACCCGGCCTGGTACAGTTCGGCGATTTGGTCCGGCCGATTCCGCCTGCTGTGGCCTGGGTTTCCACATTGGAACCTCTTTGGGCAACCCGGCGCGCGGCTTGGCGGCTTTTACATCGTTCATGAACTTCAGGAAATCAAACTCGCCGCAATATTCGCCTTTGACTCCCGTCGTCCGGATATTGTGAAACAAGGCTCGCAGAATGCGATCCCTGTCCGCCGTATCCTGTGGACGGTAATATCCATGGGTAATCTCGCTGCGCGTCGAATCCAGACCAAAACCGGCATCATGAAAAATTTTGCGTATTTTGGGTGACGCTGCCCGCAATGCATCGGCTGTTTTCACATTCCGAAACAGCGCACGCACTTTGCGTCCGTTTTGCGCCCCTGACGGGGTCGCCTCCGGATCGTTTTCCCCCGAAGCGATCGTTACAATATCAAAGTCGTACTCGAGAACCATTCACTAACTAAACCTCGACTATCCATCCCCCTCTTTCCACTAACCGGTGAAAAGACCCCACAATATGCTCGCATTGTGACTTGACCTTGTCATTGTCATCAATTTAGCGACTCTTGCCATTCCACGCACCTATTGATCTAACAACGGAAATCGCAGGAGTTCCCAATGGTCGATATTGCGACGCGAGTATACAATCACAAATGGAAGATTGACCCGATTGTCCGGTCTTTAATCGACACAGACTTCTACAAACTGCTGATGTGCCAGTCAGTGTTTCGAAATAAGCCCCAAACGGATGTGGTGTTTTCACTTATCAACCGGTCGAATCACATTCCATTGGCTGAATTGATTGATGAGGGAGAGCTGCGCGAACAACTGGACCACATTCGGTCACTCAGCCTGAGCCGGGGGGAAAGCACTTGGCTGCGCGGCAATACCTTCTATGGCAAACGTCAGATGTTCCGTTCGGATTTCATGGGGTGGTTCGAGAACCTGCGACTGCCGCCCTATCACCTTGAACGCAAAGGTGATCAGTACGAATTGACCTTTGAAGGCAAATGGCACGAGGTCATGCTGTGGGAAATTCCCGCATTGGCAGTCCTGATGGAGCTGCGATCCCGCTCGGTGCTGAATGCGATGCGGCGGTTCGAGCTACAAATTCTCTATGCTCGTGCGATGACCCGTGTATGGGAGAAAATCGAACATCTACGAGGGATTCAGGGGCTGGGCATCGCCGATTTCGGCACCAGACGGCGGCATTCTTTTCTATGGCAGGACTGGTGCGTCCAAGCTATGATCGAAGGTCTGGGCCCTGCATTTACCGGCACCTCGAACTGCCTGATCGCCATGCGGCGCGAGGTCGAGGCCATCGGCACCAATGCCCACGAGTTGCCCATGGTTTACTCTGCGCTGGCTGATACTGATGAGAAACTGGCGCAGGCACCCTATGACGTGCTTAGCGATTGGCACGAGGAACATGACGGCAACCTACGGATCATCCTGCCTGACACCTATGGCACCAAGGGTTTTCTGGACGACGCGCCAGATTGGTTGGCGGGATGGACTGGCATCAGAATCGACAGCGGTGATCCGGCAACCGGTGCAGAAACTGCGATCAAATGGTGGCAATCACGCGGTGAGGATCCCAAACAGAAACGCGTGATCTTTTCTGACGGTCTGGATGTCGACAAAATCCGCGAACTGCATAGTCAGTTTGCGGGCCGCACCAAAGTATCCTTCGGCTGGGGCACGCTACTGACCAATGATTTCAGAGGGCTGGTTCCCGATGACGCGCTGGCACCCTTCTCGTTGGTCTGCAAGGCGATTTCGGCCAATGGTCGCCCGACGGTCAAACTGTCGGACAACCCGGAAAAAGCGATGGGTCCGGCGGATCAGATCGAGCGCTACAAACGTGTCTTTGGCGTTGGCGTGCAACAGCCAATCGAGGTCATCGTTTAGGCCCTAACCATGGAACGCGGCTACCGTTTTCACCTGTGAGAATCCGTACAGCGCCTCGAACCCTTTTTCGCGACCATGGCCGGATTTCCCGACACCGCCAAAGGGCAGCTCCACACCTCCGCCAGCGCCGTAATTGTTGATAAACACCTGCCCCGACCGCAACTTCTTTGCCAGCCGCATCTGCCGCGCACCATCGCGTGTCCAAATGCTGGCAACCAGCCCGTAATCGGTGGAGTTGGCGATCTGCAGGGCCTCTTCCTCGGTCTCGAAGGGGATCAGCACTTGGACTGGGCCGAAAATCTCATCCTGTGCCAAAACATGATCAGCGGGTACGTCGGCAAACAGGGTCGGTTGCACATAGGCACCAGTCTCGGGTGCGTGGCCAACAATCGGCCCCTCGCCCACGATATTCAGATCTGCGCCTTTGTCGATAAATCCGGTCACGATGTCCTTCTGACGTGCTGAAATCAGGGGCCCCAGGCGCAAATCTTCGGACGCGGGCCCAACGGTCAACTCGGAATAGGCCGAGGCCATGCGCGATTTGACCTGCTCATACACTGCGCGTTGCACCAGAACGCGGGAGGAGGCCGAACAGGTCTGCCCTGCGTTCTGAACGCCCGCATTCACCAGAAACGGCAGGGCCGCATCCAGATCTGCATCATCGAACACCAGCTGCGGGGATTTCCCGCCCAGCTCCAGCGTCACTGGCACCACGTTATGCCCAGCGGCCTGTTGCACCAACGCGCCGGTGGCAACGGAGCCGGTGAAGGATACATGCTGAATCCCCGGATGCGCCGACAGCGCCGCCCCGGCCTCGGCCCCCAGCCCCGGAACCACGTTCAAAGCGCCCGCCGGCAACCCGGCCTGCTGCGCCAGATGGGCAAAGGCAAGCGCGGTCAAACAGGCCTCTTCCGCTGGTTTCAGCACACAGGCATTGCCCATCGCCAAAGCCGCCCCGACAGAACGGCCGATGATCTGCATAGGATAATTCCACGGCACAATGTGGCCCGTCACACCATGCGGTTCGCGCAGCGTGTAGACGGTATAGCCATCCAGATAAGGGATTGTCTCGCCCATCACCTTATCCGCTGCGCCTCCGTAAAACTCACAATACCGCGCCAGTGCCACCGCATCGGCGCGCGCCTGTGTCAGGGGTTTGCCGACATCCATCGCCTCCAACGCGGCCAGATCATCGACACGCTCCAGCACCATCTGACCCAACCGGGTCAGAATGCGCCCGCGCTCTAACGCGGATTTGCGGCCCCAGTCCCCATCCAACGCTTTTTGGGCCGCGGCCACGGCTGCGTCGATGTCATCAGCATCCCCGCGCGCGATCCGACATAGCTCGGACCCGTCCGACGGGTTGATCAGCGGCAAACCGGCCTGAGACGCAGGCCGCTGCCACGCGCCGCCAATCAGGCACAAGCTGGGATCGAACCACAAGGGGTTGGTCATGTCAGGCTCCATTTCGTCTCTAACATTGAAGTTTACGCCACATCCTGACCGACATCCGGCAGGATAGGCGCAGCGGCAATCAGGGTTTGGGTATAAGCGTGCTGCGGGTTGGAAAAGACCTGTTCGGTCTCACCCTGTTCGACAATCTGCCCCGCCTGCATCACCAAAACCCGGTCGGTAATGGTGCGCACGACGCTTAGATCGTGGCTGATGAACAGATAAGTCAGGTCATAGGCGGCGCAGAGCTCGGCCAGCAGATCAAGGATCTGCGCTCGGACAGAAACATCAAGGGCCGAGACCGCCTCATCAAACAAGATCAGTTCGGGCCGGATGATCAGCGCACGGGCGATGGCGATACGCTGCCTCTGCCCGCCCGAGAATTCGTGAATGTACCGACCCGCGTCATCGGGGCTGAGACCTACGGCTGTCAGAATCTCGGCGATCCGATCCTGCCGCTCGGACCCGGTTGGGGGATGTTCGAGCAGGTGAAACGGCTCGGTGATCAGGCGCGTAACCCGGTGTCGGGGGTTGAAGCTGCCATAGGGGTCCTGGAACACAACCTGCATCTTACGCCGGACGGCCAGATTGGGTTTGTGCCCGGTGAATACTGGCTGCCCGTCCAGCAGAATCTGGCCGCTCTGCACCTCTTCCAGCCCCAGGATAGCCCGTGTTAGGGTCGATTTTCCGCACCCAGACTCTCCGACCAGGCCTAAGCGCTCGCCTTTGTTCAGTGTAAAGCTGACCCCAGCCACAGCCCTGTGGTGTCGCGGCGCATCAAACAAGCCCTTTCGGGGCAAACGGTAATCCCGGACCACCTGTGCAACCTCAAGCAAAGGCTGTGCTGGCTTGGGTTCCGGCAGGTCGACCTGATGGCCCGAAGCCCGGAACAGCATGCGTGTATAAGGGTGCTGCATGTTCCGCAGCAAGGGTTCGGTGGCGCCGGCCTCGACGACTTCGCCATAGCGCATGACGATGATCCGGTCGGCCATATCGGCCACAACCGCCAGATCATGGGTGATCATTAGCAATCCCATGTCGTATTCGCGCACCAACCCCGTGAGCAGGTCTAGAATCTGCGCCTGCGTAGTGACGTCCAGCGCCGTCGTAGGTTCGTCCGCGATCAACAACCTTGGGCGCAACGCGATGGCCATGGCGATCACCACGCGCTGACGCTGACCACCGGACAGCTCATGCGGATACCTGGACAGAGGGAACCTTTCGGGCGGAAGGCCGACGCGCGTCAGCACTTCTTCGGCACGGGACCCGGCCTGTGCAGTAGGCATGGCTTTGTGGATCAGGATTGTCTCCATCACCTGATCCCCGATGGTTTTGACCGGGTTGAGCGCGGTCATGGGTTCCTGAAACACCATCCCGACCGAGGCGCCACGCAGGGCGCACATCTCATCCTCGGAACAGTTCAGCAGGTCCAGCCCGTCCAACCGGATCGCGCCCGCGGCATCCGCACCGTTTGGCAGCAGTTGCATCACCGCCAACGCCGTCATGGACTTGCCCGAACCGCTTTCACCGGTGACGGCGACGATCTCACCCGACGCAACAGACAGGCTGACCTGTTTGAGGATGTCCATGCCATGAATCGACAGGTTGAGATTTTCGATTTCCAGCAAGCTCATGCACGCGCCACCCGTATTCGGGGGTCCAGCCAATCCCGCAAACCGTCGCCCAGCAGGTTCAGCCCCAAAACAGTGACAATGATTGCAAGCCCCGGAATCAGAGCCAAATGCGGGGCAAAACTGACCATCGTCTGCGCATCTGCCAACATCCGGCCCCAACTGGGTGTAGGTGGTTGCGCACCCAACCCGACATAGGACAGGCCTGCCTCGGCCAGAATGCCAAGGCTGAACTGGATGGTGCCCTGTACGATCAGCAAGTTCGCCACATTCGGCAGGATATGTTCCGCCGATATCCGCGCCGCGCCCTTGCCCGAGACCCGGGCGGCCAGGATGAACTCTCGCTCCCACAGGGACAGCGCAGCGCCACGGGTGATACGGGCAAAGACAGGAATGTTGAAGATACCGATGGCAATAATGGCGTTGACCGCCCCGGCACCGAAAACGGCAGTGATCAGGATAGCGATGACCAACGACGGGAAAGCAAAAACCAGATCGTTGCCGCGCATGATCACCTCATCCAGCCACGTGCCTTTGCGCGCCGCTGCCGCCAGACCAAGTGGCACGCCCAATGTCATGCCGATCCCCACCGCCACCAAGGCCACAGCGATTGAAGTGCGCGCACCCACCATGATCATTGAGAACATGTCCCGCCCAAAATGATCGGTGCCAAACCAGTGCTGCGCATTGGGTGGTTGCAGCTTGGCGGGAATATTCAGCGCGGCGTGCGCATAGGGCGTCCAGACAAAGGAAAGTGCCGCCGCCAAGACCACCAGCGAGGAGAGTACTGCACCAAGGATGAGGTTACGGCTCATGTCCTGCTCCTCAGACGGGGGTCAACGGCGGCATAGGCGAGGTCAACTAGAAAATTCACCGTGATCACTGCAAAAACCAGCAACATGACCACCGATTCCACCACGATCAGATCGCGGGCCGAGATCGCCTGAAACACCAACCGCCCGAGGCCGGGCAGGTAAAACACCTGTTCGATAATGATGGACCCGGCCAGAAGAAAGGAAAACTGCAGCCCGATGATAGTCAGCACCGGGATCAGCGCATTGCGCACCCCGTGACGCCACAGCGCCTGTCGGCGGGACAGGCCCTTGGCCCGTGCGGTGCGCATGAAATCCTCACCCAGAATATCCAGCAGGGCCGACCGCATGACCCTTGCAAGAATCGCCGCCTGTGGCAGAGCCAGCGCTATGGCTGGCAGGGTCAGCGAGTGCAGACCGGTCCAAAACCCGTCGTCCCAGCCTGCGAACCCTCCAGCGTTGAACCAGCGCAGATTGATGGCAAAGACCAGCACCAGCATCATGGCAAACCAGAAATTTGGCACGGCGATGCCGAGCTGTGTGGCCCCCATGACCGCCACATCGCCGGGCCGCCCCCGGCGCGCAGCAGCGTAAATCCCTGCGGGAAAGGCAATCAGGGTTGAAAGGGTCAGTGCATAAAGCGCCAGCGGCAGCGACACCCAAAGTCGGTCCGCAATCATCTGCGACACCGGCGTGCGATAGGTGTATGAAGTGCCGAAATCCCCGACCAGCATTCCGCTGACCCAGTTGAAATAGCGCTGAGGTTTGGACACATCCAACCCCAGCTCGACCCGCAGCGCGGCCAGCGTGTCCGCCTGCGCGTTGACGCCAAGCATGAAGGATGCCGGATCGCCCGGCGCGACCTCGATCACTGCAAAAATGACCACCGAGGCGATAGCCAGGCTGATCACCAGCGAAATCAGACGTTTGAGGGCATAGCGTAGCATTACAAACAGGTTACGGGTGCGAGCCGCGCATACGCAACAGCTACTTGTAGGACTGCTGCTCTTGCCGGACCAAATCAGTCGCGCAGGTCGAAAGCTTCGCCGCGGGTGCGCTGTCCACCAGCGTTTCCAGATTTGTCTCGGTCCGGGCTAGTGCCGCCCGACGAAGGACCATCAGGCGCGCGCGAGGACTGTCCAGAAACTGCTCCTGCGGGATGAGCGTTTCCAGCGGGCTGTCGATGCGGATGACCTCGAAATAGCCGCCAAACAGGGCAAGGAAGGCAAAGGCGCAGTTTGGTGCCTCGGCCCCGCATCGGTCAGAACAGAGCTGCGCGATGGGGCGGGTCGACTGGGATGTCATCAACCAGTTTTCCACCGCCGGGCGCCAGCTATTGTCCACTGACAGATCGCCATATCCCAGCCCCAGGGCCAGCAATCCCGCCATGCCCAGCGCCTGATCGGAATTCATGTCAACTGGATCAGGCTGAATGTGGCGCAGCGCGGCGAGACCGTCGCCGCGCGGCTCGGGATCGACCGTCAGATAGCTCAGGTAAGGTTTGAGGTCCTGCATCAGCTGCCCATCCGCCAACAGATCGCCGCGCATTTCTGGATCGCCATAGAGCGCCACAATTCGCGTCGGGTAGTCCGTAGCTTGATGTTCTCCCAACGCATTGAGCTGTGCAATCAGCTTCGGGTCTGGTGTGGGGCGTTTGGCATCCAACAGCGCTTGGGCAAGCTCATTTCCACCTTTCGCCTCAACCAACAGCCAGGATCGGCCAAAGGCCGTCAGGTCTTTTTGACGAAACAGCTTGCGCGAACCCTTTCGGCCCAGCGATTGGCGGAACGGAGATGGTCCAAGATCGGCGGTTTCAATTCGCCCCAACAGCAGACGTGCCTGCGCGTCACCATCAGCCGCCAGTTCTGCCAGCAGAGGCAGAGCGCGTTCATCATCGCCCTCCAGCCACAGTGTCACCGCCTGTTCAAGCGGCGTATCCCCTTTGGCGACCGGCGCAATCACGGCTAAAACCGCGATCATCAACGCAACGAGGGTTGATCTTCTCATGCGCCGGTCTCCTCTCTGGAAATGGTCTTATTCCACCCAACTGATGGCGGTCAGGTCGATGGCCGCTGTGGGTGCGTTTTCCCAAAGGCCCTGAACGCCAGCCTTGGCAACGCCAAGCTTGGCCAGCTGGAACAGATACCCGTTGACGTAATCATTTGCGATCAGACGCTGCGCTTCGCCCAACAGGCGGGTACGCTCATCAGGGTCGGTGGTGGCGTTCAACGTCTCCATCAGCGTCTGAAAGTCGATGCTGTCATACTGGAAATAATAGTCGGGCCGCGCATAGATGCCGATATCCATCGGCTCGGTATGGCTGACGATAGTCAGACCAAAATCCTTGCCCTTGAACACCGATTCCAGCCACTGCGCCCATTCGACATTGATGATTTCAGCCTCGATCCCGACCTCGGCCAGTTGCGCGGCGATGATCTCGCCTCCGCGGCGAGCATAAGAAGGCGGCGGCAGGTGCAGAGTGGTCTTGAACCCTTCGGCATAGCCCGCATCGGCCAGCAACTGCGCGGCCTTCTTGGGGTCATACGCCGAATTGCCGGTCAGATCGACATAGGCCGGGTTGTGCGGGGCAAAATGCGTTCCGATGGGCGTGCCATAGCCGAACATCGCGCCGTCAATAATTGCCTGACGGTCGATGGCATGGGCCAGCGCCTGCCGCACCCGGATGTCGTCAAAGGGCGGCTGTTTGTTGTTGGTGGACAGAATCGTCTCACCCTCGGTCGAGCCGACAAGCACCTGAAAGCGCGGATCAGCCTCGAACTGCGGCATGTTCTCAGGCGCCGGGAAAATGTCGAACACATCCACATCCTCGGCCATCATGGCGGCAAAGGCGGCGGTCGGGTCCGAGATGAACTTGAATGTAGCAGACTCTAACGCGGGCTGATCACCCCAATAGTCGGGGTTTCGCGTCAGCGTGATGCTGTCCCCCTGCACCCAGTCCCCAAAGGCAAACGCGCCGGTGCCGACCGGGTTGGTCTTGATCGCCTCTATGCTTTCGGGGGCGACAATCACCGCATCCCCCCAGGCCATATTGAACAGGAAATTCCCGTTTGGCCCTGACAGGGTGACCTTGACGGTCAGCGGATCCACGACCTCAACGCTTTCGATCCCGGCAAACAGGGCTTTTTGTGCATTGGCGCTGTCTTCAGCGCGGGCCCGGTCGAGGCTGAATTTGACGTCCTCGGCATCCATGGTGGTGCCATCGTGGAAGGTCACACCATCGCGCAGCTTAAAGGTATAGACGGTGCCGTCGTCTGAAATCTCCCAGCTTTCCGCCAACCCGGGCACGACCGATCCGTCGCCCATGAACCGGGTCAGACCTTCGAAGATATTGGTATAGACAACCGAATCGATGGCCTGTGCCGCAGCGCTGGTCGGGTCCAGATGCGGCGGCTCAAGCTGCATTGCGATGGTGATGTCGGATTTGGCCAGGGCTTGGGTGGCTATCAAACTGGCTCCAATCGCCAGCGCCGATGCAAAAGACCGAAACATCTGCTTTGTCATATCGTTGTCTCCCCACTGAAACTGCGTGGTCCTGCATGTCGCGGACCGGTCTGCGGACCAATGTCCCTTTAAACCCTAGGTCAATCAAGGAAATGTTCGCGCAACCGGGCTATCTTTGGCCCGGTCCAATCTGCTATGCCGCACCGCAACATGAACCGCGAGGAGCGAGCATGAGCGCCACCGCCCGCAAAAGAGCCCCGAATGCCGTGGATATTCGCGCCCGAAAAGGTGGCGAGCCACTGGTCAGTCTGACCGCATATACAACTCCGATGGCCCGACTGATGGATGATCATTGCGACTTTGTTCTGGTCGGTGACAGTGTCGGCATGGTGCTACACGGGTTGGAATCCACACTTGGCGTGACGATGGAGATGATGATCCTGCATGGTCAGGCTGTTGCTCGCGGGCTGGACAAGGCGATGATGGTCATCGACATGCCCTTTGCCAGTTACGAGGAAAGCCCCGCACAGGCGTTCCGCAATGCTGCCCGCCTGATGGCGGAAACCGGTGCCGGTGCCGTCAAGCTTGAGGGCGGTGTCGAAATGGCCGAGACCATCCGCTTTCTGGTCAAGCGCGGCATCCCGGTGATGGCGCATATCGGCCTGACCCCACAGTCGATCAACACGCTGGGTGGATACAAGGTGCAGGGCCGTGATGATCAGGCACAGACGGTACTGGCCGATGCCCATGCCGTGGCTGAAGCAGGCGCCTTTTCCCTTGTGTTAGAGAAGGTTCCGCAGGGTCTAGCCGACCAAATCACTGCCGAGGTCGCTATCCCTACTATCGGCATTGGCGCGTCCGCCGGATGTGACGGGCAAATACTTGTGGTGGACGACATGGTCGGCTTTTTCACCGCTTTCAAACCCAAATTCGTCAAACGCTATGCCGAGCTAGGGCCACTGGCCGAAGCCGCCATCGCCGAGTACGCCGCCGAAGTGCGCGCACGCGCTTTCCCCGCCGATGAACATGTCTTTGCCGATCAGGCTCCGTCACAGGGCTCAGCTAAATGACCGCTCCGATCCTGCGTCGCCTCTCCGATCTGCACGCCTTGACCGCCAACTGGCGCAAGAAAGGTGAGGCAATCGGCGTCGTCCCAACTATGGGCGCGTTGCATCCGGGGCATCTGTCTCTGGTTGAGGCGGCCAAAAATGGCACCGACCGAGTTATCGTGACGATTTTCGTGAACCCAAAGCAGTTTAACAACCCCGAGGATCTGGCCAATTATCCGCGCACCGAAATCGAAGATGCTCAGAAACTGGCGCCCTATGGCGTTGATGCAATTTATGTGCCGGACCCGGACGAGATCTACCCGCAAGGCTTTGCCACTACCGTATCTGTAACTGGCCTGACCAATGTGATGGAGGGCGAATTCCGCCCCGGTCATTTCGATGGCGTCGCCACTGTGGTCGCCAAACTGTTCCTGCAAACCCAGGCAGACAGAGCCTATTTTGGGGAAAAAGACTATCAACAGCTGCTTGTCGTGCACCGCATGGCGCGCGATCTGGATATCCCGATCGAAGTGATCGGCTGCCCCACGGTGCGTGAACCCTCGGGTCTGGCCATGTCCTCACGCAATCAGCGCCTCTCGCCCGAGGGGATGGAGATTGCAGCGCACAAACACCGCATCATGCTGGATCTTGCCAACGCGCTAAAGAACGGCGCCCCGTTCGACACACTGGCAGCACAGGCCAGTACCGATCTTTTGGCCGCAGGTTTTACACAAGTGGAATATATCCAACTGCGCTGTGCGGAATCTCTGAACCCGCTGACACATGCCGACCGACCCGCCCGCCTGTTTGCCGCGGCCTGGGCGGATGGAGTGCGTCTAATCGACAATATTCCCGTCTGAACACTCTGGTACGCAACCGACTGTTTGCGCTAAAGTCTCGCAAAACCAAATGCGAAGGGGGGCGCAGGCGTGACCTATATTCTTGCCATTGATCAGGGCACCACATCATCACGGGCCATTCTGTTCGACGCGGACATGCAACGGGCAGGCACCGCGCAGCATGAATTCACGCAGCATTTCCCACAAGAAGGCTGGGTCGAACACGATCCCGAGGAAATCTGGGACAGCGTCCTACGTGTCTGCCGCGAGGTGATGCAGAGCGTTGGCGCAACCCCCGATCAGATTGCCAGTATCGGCATCACCAACCAGCGTGAAACAACCGTGGTCTGGGACAAGCAGACCGGCAAGCCGATTTACAATGCTATCGTCTGGCAGGATCGCCGCACCGCCGATATCTGCGCCCGCTACAAGCAGGCCGGTTGCGAGGATGACGTAACCCAGCAGACCGGGCTTTTGCTGGACCCGTATTTTTCGGGCACCAAAGTCAAATGGCTACTGGATAATGTCCCCGGCGCCCGCGATCGCGCCGAGGCAGGCGAGCTACTGTTCGGTACCATCGATAGTTTCCTGATCTGGCGCCTGACCGAAGGCCGCAACCATGTGACAGACGCCACCAACGCTGCCCGCACACTGCTGTTCGACATCCACAAAGGCTGTTGGAGCACCGAGATTTGCGATCTGTTGGATGTGCCCATGTCCATGCTGCCCGAGGTACAGGATTGCGCCTCGGATTTCGGAAAAACGACTCTGATTGGGGGAAAAATCCCGATTCTGGGTGTTGCGGGCGATCAGCAGGCCGCAACCATCGGGCAGGCCTGTTTTCAGCCCGGCATGATGAAATCGACCTATGGGACAGGCTGTTTTGCGCTGTTGAATACCGGGCCACAGCCGGTCGCCTCGAAGAACCGCCTACTGACGACGATCGCCTATCAGTTGGACGGGCAAAAAACCTATGCCCTTGAGGGTTCGATCTTTGTCGCAGGCGCAGCAGTCCAATGGCTGCGCGATGCGCTGCAGATCATCGAAACCGCCCCGGAAAGTGGCGAGCTGGCGCAGCAGGCCGACCCCAACCAGCATGTTGTGCTGGTGCCCGCGTTTACCGGATTGGGCGCGCCTTATTGGAAACCAGATTGTCGGGGCGCGGTCTTTGGCCTGACCCGCAATTCCGGGCGGGCAGAATTTGCCAAGGCAACACTGGAAAGCATCGCCTATCAGACCCGAGACCTTTGGCATGCCATGCAGGGCGACTGGGGCGCAGATACCGATGTCATCTTACGCGTCGACGGCGGTGCCAGCGCATCTGATTGGGCGATGCAAGGCCTGTCGGATTACCTCGGCGCCGAGGTCGACCGACCCGTGATGCAGGAAACCACCGCACTGGGCGCGGCCTGGCTGGCGGGTATGCGCGCAGGCATCTACCCTGATCAACAGGAGTTCGCGGAAACCTGGGCGCTGGATCGCCGGTTCGAACCCAAACTCTCCACAGAGGAACGCGACGCCGCCTATGACCGCTGGCAACGCGCTGTTCAGGCGGCCATGGCGTTCTGATCGCAGCCGCATTTGGGCTCTGCTTTGTTCAAACTTGGGTTCTTATGGGGCCACCCGTGCGAACGGTGAATTTCTACGGCAAGTCAGTGCTGCGAGTAAGGCTGTTGGTCAATGTCGGGACCGCGGGACAAAACGGACATCCGACGCACAAGGCCGAATGTCCGCTTAATCCAATCAATCTCAGTTGATATCCTGAACATCCATGACCAGGTTTTCCCAGTTCCGCTGGTTTTCCATGTCGTGCTCTAGGCCCTGCTCGTCTGCGATCGTGAAGCGTTTAACGGCTGATGTTTTGCTCGTTGCCTGGTAGAGCCAATAGGCCTCGGCCTTCAGGGCCTCATCGATAGGCTTGTCGATCGACTCGTAGACCATCTGCTTGCAGGCATTGATGGACTCTGCCGGGAACTTGGAAATCCGCTGCGCCAAGGTGTTTACGTAGTCGTCGATCTCATCAGCATCCAACGCTTTATTGATCGTGCCCATTGCCTCGGCTTCATCGGCGTCAAAGTCTCGGGCACTCAGGATGATTTCCAGCGCGCGGCCCAGACCGGTCTGACGGGCCATGCGGGACGCACCGCCGCCGCAGGGCAGGATACCCATGCCGACTTCCATCTGCATGAACTTGAATTTGCCACGCGCCGCAAAGCGCATGTCCAGCGCCAGGGCCAACTCGTGGCCACCACCGCGTGCGAAGCCTTCCAGCTTCGCGATCGTGGCCTGAGGCACCTTGCTAATGCGTTCGCAGACCGCTTGCAAATCGAGCAGCTGGGCTTCATCGCGGGAGACAGCTTCGGTCGACATGTCCTTGAGCAGCTCGGTGTCGTAGTGGCAGACCCAAACCTCGGGGTTCGCGGATTGGAAGATGACCACCTTGGTATCGCGGTCCCGCTCCAGCCGCATGGCAAGGCTGTTGAGGTCGGCCAGCATTTCCTGGCCTTGCACATTCACTGTTCCAAAATCGAATGCCACCGTTGCGATGGCG
This sequence comes from Ruegeria sp. CDSC045, assembly GCF_059610725.1. NCBI lineage: Bacteria > Pseudomonadati > Pseudomonadota > Alphaproteobacteria > Rhodobacterales > Roseobacteraceae > Ruegeria > Ruegeria sp. CDSC045. The sequence continues at coordinate 75,655 of NZ_JBXWOE010000009.1, read as the reverse complement.
TCTTGGACCTTCACGTCAAAGGTTTGAAAATTCTCGTATTTCATCAGTCAGTCCTTTCTTGGGTCCGGACAACGCATGTCGCCGGAGGGTTGCAGCTTCAGGTGGTGTAAAAGACGCCCGACGTCAGACGGGCGTCAGTGGGATCAGCTGAGAGATTTCAAAGCATCTTCGATGCCTTGCATCACCTGCGCCGAATGAGTTGCGTCCAGTGCAGCCGCATGTGGCTGCGCGAACTGGCCGCTGTCATTGTCAAAATACTTGCCCGAAACATCCGCGAACGACGACCCGAGCGCCGCTTCACGCAGGATGTTCGCGCCGATGGACAGATCGTTGCCCGCGATGCCGTAGCCTTCCTTGACCATCTTCGAAGCCAACAACGATCCGGGATTGACGGCGACGACGACGGGTCCGTCGGTCAACTCCTTCGCCAATTCGCGGGTCCAGATCGTGATGCCGAGCTTGCTTTGCGCGTAGGCGTCATTGTGGCCAAGCTGTTTTTCCCCGCGCATGGCAGCCAAATCAATCGGCGCTTGCGCGGCAGAGGATAGATTCACGATCCGCCCGTCTTTCGGAATGATCGGCAGAAGCGCGCGGGTCAGCGCATAGGGCGCCAAGGTGTTGACCATGAACCGCACATCATGGCCGGCCTCGGTCTGGGTCTCCGCGACTTTCAGCACGCCCGCGTTATTGATCAGCACATCAAGGCGGTCGTGTTTCTCGCGCACCTCTGCCGCGAAGGTTTGGATATCGGCCATACGCGACAGGTCAGCGGCATAGGTTTCGACGTCGCCGCCGACCTCGTTGACGGCGGCTTCCAGTTTGGCTGCACCGCGTCCATGAAGCAGAATTTTGTGCCCCTCTTTTGCGAGGGTCTGCGCCGTCAAAAGACCGATGCCGTCTGTTGATCCGGTGATAAGAATTGTCTTGGTCATGATTGTCTCTCTCCGTTTGCTCGTGTTTCGTGGGTCCGATGATGGGATCAGGCAAAACGCACTAGGGTGCGGCTCTCAATGCTTTTGCGGATGGTCATGACGTTTGGGTCTTCGACCATGTCCAACGCGGAGTGCCCGATGGAGGGCCGTCCCTGATTGTCGAAGATGTTGAAGTAGGCGACCTCATCCGGGGTCATCTTCGACATGTAGATCCACTGATGAATCGGGTTTGCCGCCAACCCCATGATCTGTCCTTTGCGGTCGGGATAGATCAGATCAAGCAGGATCCAGTCTTCCGGGGCGACGCTCGACGGCAGGATAAACCCGAGCGGGGCTGAGTTGATCGCCGCCTCGATCGGTCGCCAGATGTTAATGAAGGCGTAGTGCCCCGCGCTCCATTTTGCCGCTGTATCAGCACCAAGAATGTCGATCAGTCGCTGTTCTGCGCCGTCAGGGCTGTAGTCGCTGTGGACGTTTCGCGCGGGCTTGCGCGCGGCGTCAGGGTCATCCACCCGGATCGTGTGATCAAAGATGATCACCTCCTGCGCGTCCAGCTTGGTCGTCAGAAGCGACGTCAGCTCTGCGTCGTACTCCGCTTGCCAGGCATCATCGTCTTGCGCGAACGAGACCGCTGTTGGGACGAAAGAAAACGCGACAGCGTCATCCTCGAATGATGGGTCTGTGGCTGACCTGCGCGCGTCGCGCACTTTCACTTCGGTTGGGGTGAGTTCTGGCGCGATCAGATTGCCAACGATGCCACCGGCATCAAGCTCGAACGCCTGACGCTCCGGTTTGTGGACGTGATAATTCACTGTCGCTGTCTGAGTCATTCCGCTCTCCGCTCTGTCTTGAGCTTTGACCTATACCGCTGCGTAGATATATAAACGGTAGATAATCGAATTCAGTTTTCTGGAAAAATATACAATATGGATACGCAAAGCCTCCGCCTCTTCGTCCTTGCTACTGAAACGCTGAACATCAGCGCGGCGGGCCGAACGCTAGGGATGGCACCGGCGGTAGCCAGCGCGCGGCTCGCAAAGCTTGAAAAACTGCTGGGCGCCGAATTGTTGCATCGATCCACGCGGAAAGTCTCGGTGTCCCTAGAGGGGCAGGACTTCTTGCCGTACGCCCGAGAGATGATCGAACAGGAAGAAGCGGCCCTCGCCGCATTCGGCAAAGGCAAGGCCGAGGTGAGCGGGACATTGCGCTTTGCCGCTCCAAGCACCTTTGCCCAGCTCTATATCGCGCCCCTGTTGCCCGCTTTTATGGATGCCTATCCAGACCTGACGCTCGATTTGCATTTATCAGATACCCAGTTCAACCTGATTGAGGGCAGCTATGATCTGGCCCTCCGCAATTCTATTCTGGAGGACAGCAGTCTGACGGCGCGCAAACTGGCAAACGACACACGTATTCTTTGTGCAGCACCAGACTATCTGGAAACACATGGGGTGCCCGGCACACCGGATGACCTCGCGGCGCACCGTCTGGTCGCCTTCAAGGATCTGGAGCCGCGCGCCTTGGTGTCAGATGACGGAGCCAAAGCAACATTCGACCTCCACAAAGCCTCCCACAAGCTGATCGTGAACGACGGGCTGACACAAGTGCGTGTCACGCTCAAGGGTGCCGGCATTTCGATTAACTCCCTCTGGGCAGTCCACAGCGAGCTGAATGATGGGTCCCTTGTGCAGGTGCTGCCCGGGTACACACTGGCGGACAATCCGGCGCTTTGGCTGATCTACCCCAAAAGCAACGTAGTCTCCGCAAAGGTCCGCGTCTTCATGGACTATCTGATCCAACAGATCGGACGGTCAGCGGCTTGGGCCGGGTCCTAGGCGCCACACCTCTATTATGTAGAGAAAACGAATTCTGTTATCAAAAATATGTCCATTCATACGCAATCTAAGCGTAATATCTGATGTCTCGGAAGCAACAGGCTTGACCATCAGAAAGTTGAGACAGGACATGACACAATCTGCATTAGAGCGCGCACGCGCCGTGGAACGCCCCACACGCGAAGCAATGCTGCAACGCGCCCCGCAAGTCGCGCAATTCTGGAATGACAACCAGGAGCTGTTCAAACACGCATGGAAGGAATGGGAGCAGGCCAATCAAACCGCCTTGGATGCATCTGTTCATGACGACCGTCTCCGCGCAGCGGTCGAGGGGGCCTGGAAAGACCCGGCAACCGAAGGCGAAGTGAAAAAACTATGGGAAGAGGTCTTCCCCGGTGTCTACAAAACCCAGTTCTTTGACCCCGAACGGCTGTTCGTTTTGCGCAGCTATCTGGACAGCGTCGCCGATGCAGGCATTCCGCTGCGCCCACCCTATGGCATTTCCCTCAACCGGGGCGGTGCAATGCTTGACCCGCGCTCGGAAGGGCATCTTGGGGCCTCAGCCTTCCAGGCGTTCTACCGCGACCTCATGAACACCTATATGCGGCCCATCTCACGGCTCTTGTTCCCGGATGTGATAGGATACGACACGCAGACCTTCGGGTTTTCCATCCAGTGGCAAGCAGATAAGGACACGTCGCTCCGGCCTCACTCAGACGCATCATCGGTCACGCTGAATATCAATCTAAATCTACCGGACGAGGCCTTTTCTGGCTCCGCTGTCAGCTTCATTGATCCCGCGTCGCGACGGGTCGAAAAACTGCACTTTGAGCCCGGCACGGCCTTGATCCACCACGGCAGCGTCCCCCATGCGTCTGAACCGATCACCGAAGGTCAACGCTCCAATTTCGTGCTGTGGCTCTACGGTCAAAACGGCCAGATCCCGCATCCTGGTGCGTTCGCGCCCACAATCGATCCGCGCGCGCGCTGGACGGTCCCGACCGATCCATCGGACGGGTTTGCGCCCTTCTGATCCGCGGACCTCGACAGGTTGGTTGGGTGATAGACGTCGCCCAGCCAACATAGCGGAGGCTCGTTGGCCGCTTTTTCAGATAATCTCGAAGCAGCCATTGGTGCAGGTTGCAGCATTCGTTGTTTTGGGCTCAAACCTGACATCTGCCGTATCTGTAGCCCCGGTAGCCTGATTGAGAACGCGAGGATCAAATCCATCCGACAACCGATAGTCGAGCGCCTTTAGCTGTGATCTTTCAGCAAGCGTTGCTTTTGCCGTGACCAGTCGCGCTTGGCCTGGGTTTCGCGCTTGTCGTGGTTTTTCTTACCCTTAGCGATGCCGATCTTAATCTTGGCCAGGCCCTTGTGGTTGAAATACAGGACCAGCGGCACAAGCGTCATGCCTTTGCGTTGGGTCGCGTTCCACAGATTTGACAGCTCTTTGCGCGACACCAACAGCTTACGGCGACGACGTTCTTCGTGTTTGAAGACCTTGGCCTGGTCGTAAGGGGCGACATAGCTGTTGACCAGCCACAGCTCTCCGTCATCAACCGTGGCATAGCTTTCGGCGATGTTAGAACCGCCTGCCCGCAGGGATTTGACCTCGGACCCGTGCAGCATGATGCCGCACTCGATATCCTCTTCGATCGCGTAATCGAAGCGGGCACGCCGGTTTTCGGCGATGACTTTGTAATTCGGGTCTGTCTTCTGCTTGGCCATGACGGGTTGATTTAGGCCCCTTGGGCGGGCCTTGCAAGCAGGTGCATCAGGATTTGGCCGAGATAATCAGATCGGGGCCGAAAATCGTGTCGGCGTGGTTGTGCAGGTAGATCTTCAGCCAGGGTGTAAACCGGTCGGGATGGCGCTGCACTTCGGCCAGCAGATCGTGGTAGTCGATCCAGCGGATATCCATCACTTCCTCGGGGTTCGGCTCGATCTTCAATGGCCCGCGGACATGAGCGAGGAAAACATCCACCACCTCATGCTCGATCAGGGAATTGCCGACATCGGCATGATATTCCAGCCGGTGACGATATTCGGGATACAGCCCAGTGATCCCCAGTTCCTCTTGCAGGCGACGCACTGCACAGACCGAGGGCATCTCACCCCAGTCAGGATGGGTACAACAGGTATTCGCCCACAGGCCGGGCGTGTGGTATTTGCCCATCGCCCGGCGCTGCAGCAAAATCTCGGTGCCGCGCACAACAAAGACCGACACCGCCTTGTGCCGCAGACCCTTTTCATGGGCTTCAAGCTTTTCAACGGGGGTCAATTCACCATCAACCCAGGCCGGGATCATGATTCCCATTTGTCGTCTCCTGCTGCCGATCCGCCTGTGCGACCGGGAATTCCGGAATAGCTTTGGCCTGATAGGCTTGGCTGTGGTGCAAAGCGGGCAATGCACCACGCGATTCCAAACTGGCGTCTATTGATCCGGTTATCAACCGCACGAAAGGCCGCAGGGGCTGCGGCCTTTTCTGGTCTTACCGATTGCGTGGTTTCCCAGGTTATTCGCCCGAAACACTGACGATATAGGCGTAAACGTCCTCAGCGCCCTTTTTCAGCTTGAAGGTCATTTTGGACTTGGCCGAGGTCTGATCCAGATAGGATTGCAGGAAGGCTTTGGGGTCCTGGGCATATTCGACAAAGGCTGCCTCGTCCCAGACCAAACCGTTTTCACCGGCTTCGACAATGCTGTCACCGTATTTGAACCCTTCGACCGTCCCAGCAGTACGGCCTGCAACCCCATAGAGGTTCGGGCCGGTTTTTCCGCCCTTTACGATCACCTCGCCATCGGGATCAGCAATCAGATGGCAGGATTTGCATTTGTTGAAGGCTTTCTTGCCAGCTTCGGTGTCACCTTCAGCATAGACTGGAAGGGCCAGTAGGCCGGCAATTGCGGTCGCGAGGATACGATTCATAACTTTTGCTCCGATACGAATTGGCTGCACAGAAAGGACCTCTGGCGCAGCAGAGAGTCAACGCGCAGATTGCCGCGCGATGGCACTGTGTCACAGCCGGGATCGGGTCGTCCTTAACTTAAGTCATGTACGTCTGCCCAACAGGGCAGAAGATCGCCTGCACTGGGTGACGCCAGATAAATCGCACGGGCGATCGCCCGCGACAGGCAAACCGAGGCTGCATGCGCGATCATAGGCAGCACGCTTGGGTCAACAGCTTGACCGGAGGTGCTGATGCCGAAAACCAGATCACCATCTTGTGAAGTATGCGCAGGCACAATCGCGCGAGCGATGCCATCATGAGCTGTCACCGCCAGGCGGTGGCACTGTGTCTTGGTTAACGCTGCATCAGTTGCGACAATTGCAATGGCCGTGTTGGCCCGGTCCGGGTCAACCTGCCCCATAGCTAGAGCTTTGCGGCTTTGCTGAATCTGTGCTTGACCCGATGAGAGGTCTGGCCCCAGGCCGCCAAATTCGTTGTCGATCTCGAATGGCGCCGCCCAAAAGTGGCGATCCCCAGGTGTCGTGACGCTGCCGACCGGATTGGCTGCCACAAGCGCGCCTACAGTGATGCCGTCGTCCAGAACCAACGATGCAGAACCCAGGCCACCTTTTTGCATAGCCGCCAATGCGCCGGTTCCTGCCCCGACTGAACCGAGCGCAAAACGTTCTGCGGCAGCGTGGTAGGCTGCCTTTCCGAGAGCGCGGTATGGATTCTCGGACCAAGTTTTATCGCCGCCATTGAGTAAATCGAACAGAATTGCTCCCGGCACGATGGGCACAATCGCATTCCCGACAGCAAAGCCGCGCCCGTCGGCCCGCAAACCATCCGTAACCCCTGAGCAGGCGTCCAACCCGAAAGCCGAGCCACCAGACAGCACGATCGCATCGATTTGATCAACGGTTTTATCCGGTGCCAACAAGTCAGTTTCACGCGTGCCCGGCGCGCCCCCCATTACATGGACAGAAGCAACAAAGGGTTTGTCCGCTGTCAGAACAGTTGTGCCCGATTTCAACGCCTCGTCCTGCGCGTTGCCGACCTTCAGCCCTGGGACATCGGTGATCAGGTTTTTGGATCCGGGAGTCATCGAAACCTCTGACGTTGGGCAGGGAAGCGCGCCTCGGCGCGCTGCCTCTGGCGGAGATATTTTGAGCCAAATGAAGTCCGGATCAAATGCATCGGCCCCCGTCCACTTCGAGCGTGGTGCCCGTAATCATACTGGCTTCATCCGAGCACAGAAAGCAGGCGGCGTTGGCCATGTCTTCGGGAGTCGAGAAGCGACCCAATGGGATGGTCGACAGGAATTTGGCGCGAATCTCGGGGGTGTCTTCGCCCATGAAGGATTTCAGCAATGGGGTTTCGCCCGCAACGGGGCAGATCGCGTTGACACGCACGCCGGACGGGGCGAGTTCCACCGCCATGGTTTTGGTTGCGGTGATCATCCAACCCTTGGACGCGTTATACCAGTTCAGGTTGGGGCGCGGGGACAGCCCGGCGGTTGAGGCGACGTTCAAGATCGCCCCGGTTCCGCGTGCCTTCATCATCGGCACAAAGGCGCGGGCGGTCAGATAGACGGATTTCATGTTCACGTTGAAGACACGGTCGAAATCCTCTTCGGAGACGTCTTCTAGCGGTGTAGGCAGATGGGTCACTCCGGCATTGTTGACCAGGATGTCGAGCCTGCTAAAGGCGTCGTGGGCGGTGTCCGCCATTTCCTGAACCGATGCCGTGCTGGCCACATCAACCTGCTGCGCGATGGCCTGCGCGCCCAGCGTTTCTGCCATTTCGCGGGCCGCAGCGCCGTTGATATCCGCGATCATAACGCGTGCGCCCTCTGCATTGAACTTCTGCGCGATACCGGCCCCGAACCCGGACGCGCCGCCTGTTACGATTGCGGTTTTTCCCTCCAACCTCATAGCTTTGCCTCCTTGTCGCCTGTCAGGGCAGAGTAGCAAGGCGCAAAGAAGTTACCAGATCAATCTTCGTCGACCCTGCCGCGCAGAGATTTGACATCCGAACGGGCCTTTTTGGCGGCCAATCGACGTTTGACCGAGCCATAGGTGGGCTTGGTGGCGATACGCCGTTTGGGTTTGACCAGCGCGCGGGTGATCAGTTCAGCCAATCGCACCCGCGCAATCTCGCGGTTGCGGGCCTGGCTACGCGTTTCCTCGCACTGGATGATGATCGCGCCCTCTTTGGTCCAGCGCCGCCCAGCCAACCGTTTCAGCCGCGCCTTGACCGGATCAGGCAGTGAGGGCGAGCGCGCCGCTTCGAACCGCAACTCGACTGCGGTCGAAACCTTGTTCACGTTCTGCCCGCCAGGGCCGGAAGAGCGCACAAAGCTTTCGGTCATTTCCCAGTCTTGCAGGGTGATATCGTCATTGATCCGCAACATGGGGCGGACCTTACAAGTGCTGCGCGGAAACAAAAAGGGCCGCCCTAGCAGGACGGCCCTTCGAAAGTTCAGGAGGTTGGGTCGGTTAGATCAATCGACCAGCCGGAGCGAGCGCTCCGCCAAGGGCTGCCCTAACGGGCGATCCCCCCGGTTGTTCCAACACCTCTCTCCAATCTCTTTCTCGACACTGGATCACCTCCTTTTCTATCTGTTGCGGTTAACTAGGATGGTGACACAAGCTGTGCCATTCTCAAAGCGTTTTTTACACGGGCTGCGCGGTCAGGCGCGCAACGATCACCTTGAAGGGGATCAGCGCCACCAGCGCCAGCGACAGTTTCACCAGCCAGTCGGCAAAGGCCAGCGTGACCCACAGGGGTGCCATCGGGCCAGACAGCATGAAGGGAACAGGCTCCCACGCCCAGCCGATCGCAGCGTCTGCATTGGCGCCAAAGATCGCGATCGAGGCGGAAAAGGCGATGGTGAAGAACAGCGCGGTGTCCAGTGCGGACCCAACCAGGGTTGAGACCAGCGGCGCGCGCCACCAGCGCCCCCCGCGCATGGCGTTGAACACGGTGACGTCGGTCAGCTGCGCGATCAAGAACGCGGTTCCCGAGGCCACGGCGATCCGCAGCGGGACAGCGGCATAGGTGAACCCATCCCCCTGCAGCATGATCTGGCTGCCGATCAGCGAACAGATGATGCCGGTGACAAACCCGGCCAACACGACCTTGCGGGCGGTGGCCACGCCATAGACGCGGTTCATGATGTCGGTGACCAGAAAGGCCAGCGGATAGGTGAAAGCACCCCAGGTCAACAGCCCGTCAAGGATCAGGAACTGGACCAGAATGTTCGAAGCCACAACGATGGTGGCCATGGCAAGAATGCCGGGAATAAAAGCGCGTTGCATATTTTGATGCCCGTTTTGACAAGGTAGCGGCGACTTGGCCAAGGGACCGTCCCAAGGCAAGCCGTGCGTTTAGACCTTTGTTTCAGGCCTGTCAATCGGGCAGCAGATATTCCACCAGTTCCGTCCGCTGAAGGGCCAGAAAATTGTCATCCGAAATCATCGTAACCCGCAACCTTCCCTGATCGTCACGCCAGACCGACAGGCCTTCGAGGTTGTCATGCGTCCCACGCGCGGTTTGCAGCAAGATCTCTTCGGATTGCGGTGTGTCACCATTCAGCTCCCAACGCCTGAGCTGCGACCGAAAGCCTGTCAGGGACACCGATCGTTCCAGCACATAGAACCGCCCGTCGGGGCCGAAATCCGCGGCCACTGGCAGGAACTTGCCCCGTTGCGGCAGGACAAAAGGTGTCGACCACGACTGACCATCCCAACGATATACCGGTATGTCCCCCGATACGGTACGGCTCTTTTCGGTCAGGGTGTACAGCCGTCCAAGCCCGTCAATGGCCAGTGCCTCGAACGAGCCGTTATGGTCAAGAACCTCAAAGGCTTTGGGGCGTGGCAGAACCTGCGCCGGGCCGGTCGGGTTGGGGTAATAGGCCACCCGGTGCACCCCCTCGAATGAGATATAGACCCCACCGTCAGGGGCGATTGCCAAGCCTTCGGAATCGCCAGCGGTGCCCACCAGAACCTTGCCGGTGCTGGACAGGATGGGCCAGTGCCGCTGGATCTCGATGCCAGTAATCTCATCCTCGTTTCGATCAATACGAGCGTCCAACATCGTTGCGCGATCACTCAGCGCGATCATGCGGGTGCCACCGTCAAAGATGTGAATTCCGGAATATCCGCCGAACCAATCCGCCTGATGTCGCCAGGCAAAATTGTTCAGCAAAGCGGCAGACTTTACCCCCTCCGCCCAGACCATTCCTGTCAGCAGCAGCGCCGCGATCAGTTGGATTGCAAGACGTTTGTGCATTGCTTGGGCAGATCGGCCATCCGGTATTCGCGTCGCTTCTTGGGTGCTGGCGCGTTTGGATCGGGCGGTGGCGGGTTGAGGATGTTGTTCACCCATTGCTGTGCTTCGGCGCAACCATCACCCTTGGGCGGCGGATCCTGGTTCACGCAGCCGCTTGATCCTCTGGGGCAGGCCAGCCGCACGTGGAAATGATAGTGATGGCCCCACCATGGCCGGATTTTACGCAGGTAAGCGCGGTTGCCCTTTTCGTCGTTGCACATCTGCACCTTGGCCCCGGGAAAGACGAAAATCCGCGCCACACGCTTGTCCTTTGCCGCCGCACGCAGGACGGCGTGATGCTGTTTGGACCAGTTGCCGTTGACGAAGGCGCCATTGGAACGGCGCAGGGAAATCGAAGAGATATTCTCGCGCGCCTTGCGGGAAAGACGCATGTTGTCACCTGGCAGCATCCAGATATCGATGTCCAGACCCAGCTGGTGGCTGCGGTGGCCCGATGTCATCGGCCCGCCGCGTGGCTGGCTGATATCGCCTATATAGAGACCATTCCATCCTGACTGCTTGGCCGCAAACCGGCTCAGATCCTGGACATAGTCGATCGCCTGCGGATGGCCCCAGTTGCGGTTGCGTGACAGGCGCATAGCCTGCCATGTGGGTCCGGTTTCGGGCAGTTGTACCGCCCCCGCCGCACAGCCGCGCGAATAACTGCCGAAAGCGGCCGGTTTTTGTTGTGAACTTTGCTTTTGGCCTCCGAATAACTGCTTGGCCAGCGGCTCGGAACCTGCGGTACCGGCGAATGTGATTGCGGCAATGACCGCGAAAAAACGTAATAAAATCATCTGCTCTGATCCCCTTCCGGTTTCACCCAGCGCATTAGGAACAGTCCCAGAATAAACAACAGAACTATGGGTGACACCCCCAGTCGCGCACTACCGGTCACGGTTGTGGCAATCCCGATCAACAACGGGGCCGCAAATGCGGTGGCGCGGCCGGACAAGCCATACAGGCCAAAGCTCTCGACCGGGGCAGCGGGATCGGTGTGGCGCACCATCAGAGAACGGCTGGCCGATTGTAGGATACCCCCCATGCCGCCGATCAGAACACCACAACCAAAGAACACCAGATCCGGCAGGCCCGACCCTTCGGGCAGGGTGATTCCGTAGATCTGGGTCCGGTCCATCATCACGACGGTGATACAGACAAAGATCAGCACCCAGATCGCAACCAGAATGACAGGTTTGGGGCCGTATTTCTTGTCCAGCTTGCCGCCAAGCCAGGCAAAGGCTGCCGCAGCCAGAACGCTGACAATCCCGAATACGCCGATCTTGATCAGATCCCATTCCAGCACCAGCCCCGCATAAACCCCGCCAAAGATATACAGCCCGTTCAATGCGTCTCGATAGAACATGGACGAGCCCAGATAGCTGGCCAGACTGACGCGATTGCGCAGGTTAGAGACTGATTTGACCAGCAGCTGCAGCGCCTCTTTGACGCTGCCTTTCTTTTCGACATCTGGATCGTCGCGCACCCACAGGAAATAGGGGATCATGAACAGAATGAACCACACGGCGGTGAACGGCCCGACAAATCGCGTGCCTTCGCGTGCTGCGGCGTCCAGACCCAAGACAGGGTCCATTTCGATCAGGGTCTTGCCGTTCCCCTGTTCCACAAACAGGGCCAGCATGATCGCCAGTGAGATCAGCCCGCCGAAATAGCCAAAGGCAAAGCCCGAACCCGATATCTCGCCCACCTCACTGTCATCACCCAGATCGGGCAGCTGAGAATTGGCGAAGATCAGCGCGTATTCCGCCCCGACAAAACCCAGGCCAAAGGCCGACAGCATCAGCCACATGTTTGACCCGTCCGGCAACGTGTACCACAGCGCAGCAGAGCCCACCGCGTACATGATGGAAAAGCCGAATATCCATGGTATACGACGGCCCGAAACATCCGCCATCGCCCCCATCAGCGGGGCACCGAAGGCGATGATCAGCCCCACGATGGTCATGCAGTTCGCCCACACCGTCTGCGCCCGTGCGTCTGCGGCATCGGCGCCCAGACCGGCGTTCAGATAATACTCGGCGGCTACTCCGGCAAAATAGGGCCCAAAAACAAAGGTCACCAACAGCGTGTGATAGGGCTGACTTGCCCAGTCGAAGAACCACCAGCCCCAGATGCGTTTGCGCTTGGAAATCTCTGCCATACCTGCCCCGTTTTTTATTGTTGGCGTCATAAGACGGGGCTTTGGTTCAATTCGCAAGCGTTCTGTTGGCGCGGACTTGCTCTTTTGCGTGCTAACTACTACCTCTCGCGTAACAAACTCGGAGTTCACGAATATGATGGCAATTTACGGTCCCTTGATGCTTGTCCTTAGCATTGTCTACTGGTTTGTCATCATTCACGTGATCATGAGCTGGCTAATCAACTTTCAGGTTTTGAACCTTCATCAACAGGTGGTTGCTCAGATTTGGTATGGAATCAACAAGATCCTAGAACCAATTTACCGGCCGATCCGCCGGATTATGCCCGACCTCGGTGGGATCGACCTGACGCCTCTTGTGGTATTGGTGATTGTCATCTCACTGCAGAATTACATCCTGCCAACGATCTTCGGATTCATGTGAGCGGGTGTTCCCTCTTGTTCAGTGAATCTTAGTATGTGATTGTCCTGTCTTAAGAGCAGATAAACCTTAAAACAGGGCACCCCCGCACATGTTTGACGCCGCGCCTTTGCTGCGAGATGTCTTTGGATTCGACGACTTCCGTCCCGGTCAGGAAGAGATCGTCGATGCCGTCACGCTGGGCGAAAACGTGCTGGCCATCATGCCCACGGGCGGTGGCAAATCCCTGTGTTTCCAACTGCCTGCGCTGATGCGCGATGGGGTCACGGTGGTGATCTCTCCGCTGATTGCCCTGATGCGCGATCAGGTGCGCGGCTTGCAGGAAGCAGGCGTCGAGGCCGGCGCGCTAACATCCGGCAATACCCCCGAAGAAACCGATGCTGTGTGGGAAGCGTTGGAGTCCGGACGGCTCAAGCTGCTGTACATGGCTCCCGAACGTCTGGCCGCCGGATCGGCGCTGGGCATGTTGCGGCGGATCAATGTCAGCCTGATTGCGGTGGACGAGGCGCATTGCGTCAGTCAATGGGGCCATGATTTCCGCCCCGACTACCTTCGGATCGGAGAGCTGCGACGTGCGCTGGATGTGCCTTTGGCCGCTTTCACCGCCACAGCAGATGCGGAAACGCAGGACGAGATTGTCGAAAAGCTGTTTGACGGTACGGCCCCGCGCAAATTTCTGCGCGGGTTCGACCGGCCCAACATCCACCTGGCCTTTGCCGCCAAGGATGGGCCCCGCAAACAGATCCTGGATTTTGCCGCCGCGCGCAAAACCCAATCCGGCATTGTCTATTGCGGCACTCGTAACAAGACCGAGGTTCTGGCACAGGCCCTGCGTGCCGAAGGCCACACCGCCTGTCACTATCACGGCGGCATGGATCCCGAGGATCGCCGCATCGTCGAGACCCGCTTTGCGCGCGAGGATGGTCTGATCGTGGTGGCCACGGTTGCCTTTGGCATGGGCATAGACAAGCCCGATATCCGCTGGGTCGCCCATGCGGACCTGCCCAAATCCATCGAAGCTTATTATCAGGAAATCGGCCGCGCCGGGCGTGATGGCGCCCCGGCAGAAACCCTGACCCTGTTTGGGGCAGATGACATTCGCCTGCGCCGGTCACAGATAGACGAGGGGCTTGCTCCCTCTGACCGGCGGATGGCCGATCACGCCCGTTTGAACGCCCTGCTTGGCCTGGCCGAGGCGCTGGCCTGCCGCCGTCAGACTTTGCTGGGTTATTTCGGTGAACAGACCGAACCCTGTGGCAAATGCGATCTGTGTGACAGCCCGCCGGAAGTGTTCGATGGCACCACCCCGGTTCGTATGGCCCTGTCCGCGATCCTGCGCACCGAGGAATGGTTCGGCGCAGGCCATCTGATCGACATCCTGCTGGGCAACGAGACCGACAAGATCCGCGCCCGCCGCCATGATGCGCTGTCCACCTATGGTATCGGCAAGGACTGGTCGCGCCCGCAATGGCAGGCGATCTTTCGGCAGATGATGGGCCATGATCTGGTCCGTCCTGATCCCGACCGCCACGGTGCGCTGCGCATGACTGAGGCCGCCAAGCCGATCCTGAAAGGCGAGGCGCAGATCAACCTGCGTAAGGACACGATCCGCAAAGCAACCCGTCGGCCTGCAGTCAAAGAGATGGTATCCGAAGAAGACGCACCGCTGCTGAGCGCACTGAAGGCGAAACGCCGTGCGCTGGCCGAATCCGCGCGGGTCCCGGCCTATGTTATTTTTCCCGATCGCACCCTGATCGAAATGGCGGAAACCCGCCCTGCAACGCTGGACGATATGGCCCGGATCAGCGGGATCGGTGCTAAAAAGCTGGAACGCTACGGGGCCACGTTTCTGGAGGTTCTGACCGGCGCGGTCGAAGAACTGCACCCGGCCCGCCGCAAACTGGCCGGGCGCGATCAGGGCGAGATTTACGACCGCCTGCTCGAAGTTCAGTCGCAACTGTCGCGCGGCCCTGATGGAATCGACAAGCCGCTGACCTGTACCGCCTCGCAACTGGCAAAGGTGGCGCAGTTGCGATCAGACGACCCGCGCGCCATCGAACAGGTTCTGGGTGACCGCCGTCACGAAAGGTTTGGCGCCGCCTTTCTGGACGTGCTGCGTATGGCAAGCTAGATACCCACCAACAGGCAAGAAACGAGGGCGACTATGCTGGTAGTGATTTCCCCGGCCAAACGGCTGGATTGGGCAGAACGGAATGTTGAGGTCACGCAACCCGACTTTCAGGATGACGCGATCCGCCTGTCGAAAACCGCCCGCAATCTGACATTGGGCGACCTGAAAAAGCTGATGGATCTGAGCGAAGATCTGGCCCGCCTGAACCGCGACCGTTATCGCGCCTTTTCGGACGCCCCCGATGCTGTGGCGACACGCCCGGCCGCACTGGCCTTTGCCGGAGACACCTATCAGGGGCTCGAAGCGACTTCGCTGGATGCGGAAGAGATGGCCTGGGCCCAGGATCACCTGCGTATCCTGTCCGGACTATATGGCATATTGCGTCCGCTGGACGCCATTCAGCCCTATCGGCTTGAGATGGGCAGTAGGCTGAAGACCCGGCGCGGCAAGAACCTGTACGATTATTGGCGCGACCAACTAAGCAAGGCGCTAAACGCTCAGGCAGCCGGGATCGGTAGCGATGTGCTGTTGAATTGCGCCAGTCAGGAATATTTCGGTGCAGTAGACCCCAAAGCGCTGAAATTACGGGTCATCACGCCGGTCTTCATGGAAGACAAGGGCGGCACACCAAAGATCGTCAGCTTCTTTGCCAAAAAGGCACGCGGGGCGATGGCACGCTATGTCATTCAACACCGTCTGTCCGATCCCGCCAGCCTGACAGAGTTCGACTCGGGCGGCTATGAATACCGCCCCGACCTGTCAGAGAACGACAAGCCGGTCTTTATCCGGCCCTATCAGGCCTCAGCCAGCATCGACGGGTCGTAAGAGACCAGTTCAACTGTGTTGCCTTCCGGGTCTTCGGTGAAAATTCCGCGCCAACCAACCCATCCGAACTGCTCGACGCGATAGGGTTGGCCGATCTTGTCATACCAACTCGTGACCGCCGGCTGCTCGTCGAAGGGCAGCGACAATGCGATATGATGCAGCGACGATCCCGCTCCTGTTACGGGACCTTCTGCACCGGCCCGATGTTGCCCCGGTCGTGGCGCGGTGCTGTGGTGAAACAGGGCCAGAACTTGCGTATGGCCGCCAAACCCCTCGGCTATCCGGAAGAAGGTTATAGCGCTGTCATGGTCACCGCTCAGACGCTGCAGGCCGATCACCTGTTCATAGAACTGCACCATAGCGGCCATATCTGCGCAGCGAATGGCAATCTCGCCCAGCGCGCGGGGGTGAAATCCACGGTCATCAGTCATGTCGGCAGCCTAGAACGCTCGGGTTTCGTCATCAAGAACCGGTTGCGTTCCGTCTGGCCGATGGTCAAGGATCATCTGGTGGATTTTCTGTTTTTGCAGCGGTTTGGTCAGGTAGTAGTCCAATCCAGCCGATAAAATACCCTGATCATCTCCGCTCATTGCATGTGCGGTCAGGGCTACGATCGGGACGTGCTGATTGGTTTCAACCTCGCGGCGGCGGATTTCACCTGTGGCCTGTTTACCATCCATTCCGGGCATCGAGATATCCATGAATATCAAATCCGGGTCGAATTCCAGATGGGCGGCGACCGCCTCAAGCCCGTTGCCCGCAAAGCGAAGATCAATGTTCAGATCCTTGACCATTTTGCGCAGGATCAGCTGGTTGGTCTTGTTGTCCTCAGCAGCCAGAACCCGCATGAGCCTTTGATCCCCGGCAATCGGTCTGACCTGCGCAACCGTTGGGTTTTGCGTGTCGGAACCATTCGATATCGAATCCGCTGATCGTCCCAGAGCGGTCAGACGTGTATATAATTCTGAACGAGGGATCGGCTTTTGCAACACTCCGTCAATGAGCTGGCAGGCCGGATGAGCATGAATCACGCCGGGATTGGCTGACATGACCACGACAGAGGTATCCGTCCACCCCCGGCCCTTTATCGTGGCCGCCAAATCCAGCCCGTCCATGTCCGGCAGATCGTGATCGCACAGCACCAGATCTACCGTGTCATCAAGCGTAGCCAGCGCCTCGGTTCCGGTGGTACATTCGGTAACCTTGGCACCTAGGCGACCAAGTTGCTTTGACAGGATCGCTCGATTGACAGCCAGATCTTCAACCACGACCACATGGCGCAGACATCCTTCCAGATTCGGGGGGGCGGGTTGCGGACCTTCGACCGTCGGCAGCGTTATCCGAAATCCAAAACAGGACCCCTGGCCCGGCTCGCTTTCGACCCAGATGGCACCGTCCATCAATTTGATCAGTCGTTTGGTGATGGCCAGACCCAACCCGGTCCCTTCAAACTGTCGGTTTTGTTCATCCTCGACCTGATTGAATTCACCAAAGATATGCGCCGCTTTATCCTCGGCGATACCGATACCCGTATCTTCTATGGCAACATGAATATCACAGGCCTGGGCCTCCGCGCGGGGGACCCCCGTGACGCGGATCAAGACATGCCCTTCCGCCGTGAACTTGACCGCGTTGCCTACCAGATTGGTCAAGACCTGACGCACCCGGCCCGGATCGCCCACGAACAGGGTTGGCAAAAACAGGTCATAGTCGACTAAAAGGCTTAAACCCTTGTCACGAACACTGGGCTGCAGCAGCATCGCCACCTCAAGGATACAGCGTTCGAAATCGAACTGTTCGGGGTGCAAGACCAGCTTATCCGCCTCAATCTTCGAGTAATCCAGAACATCGTTGATGATCACCAGCAAGGCTTCACCGGAATTGCGGATCGTGTTGAGATAGAGCCGTTGTTCTTCATCCAGCGCGGTTTCGGTCATCAACTCGGTCATGCCAACAATACCGTTCATGGGCGTGCGGATTTCATGGCTCATATTGGCCAGGAATGCAGATTTCGCGCGGTTTGCGGCCTCGGCCCGTTCGCGCGCAGCGGTCAGTTCGGCCTGATGCCGGACCGAGGCGGTTATATCAAGCGCAAGGCTGACCACATCGCCACCGCCACCGCGTTGATCAATCAGCTTGATATAGAGCCCGTTCCACAGTTTGACGATTTCTGACGGCGGGTTGGACAACTTCCAACGGGCCAGCATCCTGGCGCGCCAATCATCCTGTGTCTCGTCGACGGTATCAATCAGACCCTCCTGCGTGAGGGTTTCCAGAATTCTGCCATAGCTGATACCGGGCGCTACTTCATCCAGCCCCTCAAACAGGCTGAAATATGAGGCATTTGCCCCGATCAACCGGCTCTCTTCGTCGAAGAATGCAAACCCGTCTGGGAAGGTCTGGATCGAATGCCATAGCCGTCGTTCGGCCACTTCGATCTTGGCATTGGCCAATGTCAGGTCCGATTTAACTTTTTCATTTTCATCGCGCACCGTCTCAACCTCGGCCCGCGTTTCACCAATGCGTTTAGTCAGAGCCATCGCGTGCAGGCCCAATTTCCGGTTGGCCGCTGATAGTTCGGCCTGTTTCATCTCCAGCAGACGTTCAGCGGCAAGCCGTGCGCGTCTTTCCTGTGCCAGTTTGGTTGCAAGACTCATCAAAGGTGATCCCGGTACAATCTGCCCACAGCATCCTGACAGAGCGTGAAAAAGTGTTTAAGCCGTGCCTGTTGCCACAGACCAATGGCAGGCTCAGAGGCCGCAAACGTCCAAAACTGCCTGCCTCGCCGGTACCTGCCTTTTCCTACTCAACGCAAAATCTGCGGTATCTGAATGCGCGAAAGGCGCTCAGATCAAAAAAACTGTGTGGGATTACACGACAAACCTGACGCAGCAAAGCCGGTTCAAACGGTGCTTTACCATGACATGATGCTGGTGATTGGGGCCACAATCGGCGTTGTGGTCGAATGACCTAACGCCGACCTTCACGCAGCCAACCCGCCAGAAGGAACCCACCGGCCAGCAAAAGCACCAGCCAGGGCGGTAGAACACCAGCCTGTGTTACAGAGCTGGTCTGGTAGGCATCGCGCGGGGTCAGCCCGATCCAACCGCGCCCCGATGCTGGCCGCCCAGCGCGGACATTTCGGATCGAAGGCAAACCGTCCTCGACCCGGATCACACCGCCGCGCAATTCGGCCAGAACCGGCTCAAGGATCTGATCAGTAGCAATCGTGCGCTCAAATTCTTTGGGGGCCGCAGGGCCCAACCCAATTACCGCCGAATGTTCACCCTCTTGCAGACGATAGAGGCCAATCTCGGGGCCGAAGATCTGAGCTTCGAACCGCCCCGGAGAAACTTCGTTCAGCGTCACCTCAAGTGTCTCGCCATTGGGCTGCGTGATGGTAACTGTTCCGACGTCATCCCCCAGGGTTTGACGGATGACGCGCATGATTTGACCATTTGCTTCGGCCCACAGAGCCTCTTCCTCAAGCTCGGGTTCTTTCATCATCCAATGTGCCAATCGCCGCAGCAGTTCAAGCTGCGGACCACCGCCGTCGAAGCCACGGCTCCAGAGCCAAGCGTGGTCAGAGGCCAGCATTGCCACGCGCCCCTCTCCGACCCGGTCCAGCACCAGCAGCGGCCGGTCATCGACGCCGGTCATCAGCGTTTCACCTGATCGGAACAGGACATCAACCTGGCGCAACCATGCACCCCAATGCTCGGAATCGCCCAGATCCGTGGTCACCGGGTGCCGGTGCCCCATATCTGTAACTGTGGGGACAAAGCGTTCTTCGATGACCCGCGCGGTGGGTTGCGCCGGAAGAATCGGCGCCAGCGGCGAGCGGAAGATACTGTCGGCGCTGGCAAAATCAGGACCAGCCGCAATCAGAACCGCACCACCATCATTGATGTAATTGGTGACATTCTCCAGATAGACCGCAGGCAGAATACCGCGCCGCTTATAGCGATCAAAGATGATCAGATCGAAATCGTTGATCTTTTCCAGAAACAGTTCTCGAGTCGGAAAAGCGATCAAAGACAACTCGTCCACAGGCACACCATCCTGCTTTTCAGGCGGTCGCAGGATCGTGAAATGCACCAGATCGACCGAACTGTCGGATTTCAGAAGGTTCCGCCAGGTCCGTCCACCGGGATGCGGTTCACCCGAAACCAGCAGCACCCGCAGACGGTCGCGCACACCGTTCATCTGAATCAGTGCGGTGTTGTTGCGGTCGGTCAACTCTCCTTCGACGCCGGGTACGGTAAACTGGATGACATTCCGCCCGCCATGGGACAGCTTGACCGGTAGCTCGACATCGACACCGATTGGAATGGTGAAATGCTCTGGCGCATTGCCATCAACCGAAATTTCCAAAGGCGCATTCGCAGCCGCAACAGGAACTGCGCCGCTATCCTCAACCCGCAACGTCAGCGTGACCGGCTCTCCGATAATGGCAAAAGCCGGTGCATTGCGGACGATCAGACGGCGGTCCCAGTCGCTGGCCCGCCCAGTCTGCAACAGGTGCATCGGTGCAGGCAGGTCAGGGGCCTGATCAACGTCATGCACGATCCCGTCCGAAAGCACGAGGATCCCCGCAATGCGCGCACGGGGTTCCTCGGCCAGGACTTTGTTCAGCGCAGCCATGACCTGTGTGCCCTCATCCCCATCGCTGTCACCCACCCGGATCCGGCGCAGCTCGGTATTGTCGCGCGCGTCGATCTCGGCCGCCAGTTCGGCAGCGGCCTGTGCGGTCTGTTCCGCGCGATCGGACAGGGTCTGGCTGGCGCTTTCATCCTCGATCATCACCACGATGTCGGTCAGCGGAGTGCGATCTTCGATCTGATAGACAGGCCCCGCCATGGCCGCGATCACGACCAGGGCGGCCAACCCGCGCAAGGCCCAGCCAGACAGGCCCCGCCACAGGGCTAGAACAACGCCTGATATGGCAATCGCGGCAACGACCATCAGAACGGGCCACGGAATCAGAGGGTCAAAGATAACGGTTCCGGTCATTGTCCCAACCTGTCCAGCAGCGCAGGCACATGGACCTGATCCGATTTGTAATTCCCGGTCAGCACATGCATCACCAGATTGACGCCAAACCGATTGGCCAATTCCCGCTGCCGCTCACCGGCATATCCGCGCCCGACCGGCAACAAGGCCTGCCCGTTTCGGTCGACGGCCCAGGCCCCGGCCCAGTCATTCCCGCCGATCACTACCGGTGTCACATTGTCGTTTAGGTTGCGGAACGGCATGCCGTCGATCTGTTCCGCATCCGGCGGGGCGGCTTCGACCCAAATCTCGGTACCAGCATATCGGCCCGGGAAATCCTGCAGCAAATAGAAGGCCCGCGTCAGAACATGGTCATCCGGAACAGGCTCTAACGAAGGGATATTCAGCGGGGCGGCCAGTTGTTGCAGCTTGCGGCCATTGGGGCTTGCTGCACCGAAACGCGCCACATCCGCGTCGCGCGTGTCGAACAGGATCATGCCGCCCGAGCGGAGATAGGCATTCAGCTTGGCATAGGCTTCGTCCGAGGGTTGCGGCTGTTCCGGCGTGATCGGCCAGTACAGCAGCGGGAAAAACGCCAGCTCGTCCCGTTCCAGATCAACGCCGATGGGCTCTGCCGGTTCGACCGAAGTGCGGAAGAACAAAGTTTGCGCCAAGCCACGCATCCCGGCGCCCGCGATATCGTCAACCTGCGCGTTTCCGGTCATGACATGAGCCAGTACCAGCTCTTGCGTTGCCATCAGGGCAAAATCGGTTTCCTCGGGCGTCTGAGCCTGAAGGTCAGGTGCAATCAGCAACGCACCCAGCGCCATCGCCGCGGCCCGGGCCAGCCCAAGTCGCCCCGACAACAGAAGTGACGCAATGACGTCCACCGTCAGCAAGATCAGCGCGAGGCTAAGCAAAATGCCCCCGACCGGCGTTTCGGCGCTGATTTCCTGCCCTTTGATCGGCACATCAGATGGCCAGATGGCTGGCGTCAGCACCGTATCCGCATCCAGTACATTCAGCGCCAGTTTTTGCTTGCCGCTTTCATACAGGCCCGGCCGCAGGTCCGGCCCGATTGCGCCCGAGGCCAGATCAACCCCATCGACACCGGCCAGGTTATCCGCATCCGACAAACCTCCGAACCCATCCATGACCTGCAGCGGTTCCCAGGTCGTGCCCTGTAGTTGCGATTCTTCCCGGGATTTCGCAGCCGAGGCAACGGCGAGCCGGTCCAGCATCTCGACAAACAGGCCCGAGAGGGGAAGGCTCGACCATTCGGCATCAGCGGTGACATGGAACAGCACCACCTGCCCCAACCCCAACGCCTTGCGCGTGACCAGAGGCGTGCCATCCGTCAGCGATGCAATCACCCGATCAGCCAAATTAGGGTCTGGTTGCGCCATGACCTGTGTGGTCACGGAAACATCCGGTGGCACGCGCAGCCCGTAGAAAGGAGACGTTTCGGGGAACGGAGCCAGACCTTTGGCCTCACCCCAGCTCATCGCGCCGCCGACCGAACGGCCACCGCTGCGCAGGCGCACCGGCAGCAAGGTATCCTCGACATCCCGCCCCAGATCGCTAGCGGCCATGCGCGGCCCGGCAAAGCGCAACAGCAGCCCGCCCTGTTCGACCCATTCGGTCACCGCCAGTTGTTCCGCTTCGGCCAATTTCGCCACATCCGCCAGAACAATCACATCCGGATTGGCGGGCAACACATCCATTAACCCGCCCTCGACAAAATCCGCGGTCGGGACCAAAACCTGCGTCAGATAATGTAGCGGCGACAACAGCTCTAACCCTTCACGGTTCAAACTGCCCGCAAGCAGGGCCACCTCACGCCTGCGCAGGCTGTCATCGGTCAGCGTTACGGCACCCGCCGACCGCTGGCCCTGAATCTCGAACCGGGTGATTCTGGCCCGTAGTTCCGAGGGCAGCGCCAGCTCCACCTGAGCAAGCGTTTCGCCTTCAGCAAAGACGACATTGGCGGTTTGCAGAACACGCATTGCGCCCGCCGGATCGCGCCCCTGTGCCAAAATGGTCAGGATGTTTTCTGGACCAGCAGTGGCGCGTTGGGCCGTCAGTTGAATGACACCATCCTGATAGGCGGCGGGCAGAATCGCATAAACAGGCGAGCCTGACTGGTACACGGTCACTTCCCCGCGCGATTGCAACGCAGCCAGAACCGTTGCCCGACCCGCAAATTCCAGACCGTCGCTGAACCAATATGTATCAAAGCCACCATCAAGCTGATCCAGCACATTGAGCACCTGATCCATCTGCAGCTGAGTTGGTTGCCAGGGCATCGGAGTCACCCCCGGAAGCCGACCCCGCCACGCTTCGGCGGCCTGGAAGACTGGGGCTTCCGGCTCCGTCAAGTTGAGCAAGGCCACCGTGCGTCCGGCGCGTCCGGCCTCGGTCAGCTGCGTATCAAGCTGGTCCTGAAGCGATGGCCAGCCGCTTGCACCTGCCCAGCTGGCATCCAGCACCAACAACAGCGGCCCCGAACCCACCTGATCCCGCGAGGGATTCAAAACCGGCCCGGCCAGACCGATAATGATCGCCGCCGCCGCCAGCATTCGCAACAGCAGCAGCCACCATGGTGTCCGATCCGAAACACTCTCGTCGTCCTTCAGCCCCAGCAGCAGCGTTACAGCCGGAAACATTCGCCGGATCGGCGCAGGCGGCACAGCGCGCAGGACCAGCCACAGGATGGGCAGGGTCAACAATCCCAGCAACACCCAGGGCGCGGTAAAGCCTATCCCAGCCAAAACCGTCATACTCTGCCCCCGTCCAAAGCGCGATACAGCCATAACAGAGCCGCCTGTGCGCTGTCGCCAGTGTGGTGCAGCCCCAGTTGCCATCCCGTCACCCGACACAAGCGCATCAAGGCATCCTTTCGTTCGGCAAGGCGCGCAAGATACCGGTCGCGAAGATCAGAAGCCTTGAGCGTTTCATGCCGGGCCGAGCCGCCCACGCTTTCGAAAATGGTACGCCCGCGATAGGGGAAATTCTCTTCACCGGGATCCAGCACCTGCAGGACCACCCCACGCACGCCACGATCCGCAGCTTTGGACAGTGCCAGTTCAACCTCTTCCATCGGGCCAAGAAAATCAGAGATGAACACCGCCCGCGCATGGGGGATCATGGCGCGGTGCTCGGGTGGCGCATAGTCGGCTTGATCATCCTCGGACCAGGCCTGCGCAAGCCGGATGATCTGTGCGTTGCCGCGCCGGGGCGGCAGAGTTGTGCCCGTCAGGCCCACACGCTCACCACCGCGCGCCAGCAGGATCGAAGTTGCCAGGCCCAGCAACCGCGCCCGATCCGCCTTGGTCGGCAGCGCAGCGTCCGAGGCAAAGCGCATAGACGCGCCCTGATCCACCCACAGCATCACCGATTGGGCAATCTGCCATTCGCGTTCGCGCACAAATTGTTGATCGCCACGGGCCGAGCGGCGGTGGTCGATCATCCGGCGGCTGTCGCCAACCTGTGCCGGGCGGTATTGCCAGAAATCATCGCCCATCCCGGATCGGCGACGCCCATGGTCACCCAGCAGGACGGTTCCGGCCAGATGTTCCGCCCGCGCCAACAGGGGCGGCAACCGAGATGCCTCGGCCTCGGATCTTTCACGAAGGGTCAGCCCGGCATTCACGCCGCAGCCTCGGTTCGGATCAGCCCAAGCGCGGTCGAGTCAATCAGATCAGCCAGACTGTCACCGCGCGCCCGTGCCGCAAAGTTCAGCGCCATACGATGGCTGAGGACCGGGCGGGCCATCTCAAGAACATCTTCGGCGTTGGGGGCCAGTCGCCCCTGCAACATGGCGTTGGCACGCACCGTCATCATCAACGCCTGCGCCGCGCGGGGGCCAGGGCCCCAGGCCACGGTTTCGGCCACACGATCGGACACGCCTGCTTCGCCAGGGCGGAACGCGCGGACCAGATCCAGAATCAGTTCGACCACAGACTCGCCGACCGGCATCCGGCGCAACAGAAGCTGCGCCGCCAGCAATTCCTCTTTGGTGAAAATCTGATGGGCGTCGTCTTCTTCGACACCGGTCGTGGCCAGAAGGATATCCCGCTCGGTCTGACGATCCGGGTATTCTACGTCAATCTGCACCAAAAAGCGGTCCAACTGCGCCTCGGGCAGCGGATAGGTGCCTTCTTGTTCAATCGGGTTCTGCGTGGCCAGCACGTGAAACGGCTCATCCAGCGCACGATCCTCGCCCGCAACGGTGACGGTGCGTTCCTGCATCGCTTGCAGCAAGGCCGACTGTGTGCGCGGGCTGGCGCGGTTGATCTCATCCGCCATCAGCAATTCACAGAAGATCGGGCCGGGAATGAACCGGAAGTGGCGACTGCCATCCTCGGCCGTATCCAGAACCTCGGACCCCAGAATATCAGCCGGCATCAGATCCGGCGTGAACTGGATACGGTTGCCATGCAGGCCCATCACGGTCGACAAAGTCTCAACCAGCCGGGTCTTGCCCAGCCCTGGCAATCCGATCAGCAATGCGTGCCCGCCGCATAACAGCGCGGCCAGCGTCAGATTCACGACCCGCTCTTGCCCGATAAAGCGTCGGGTGATCGAGGCCTTGGCCTCTTGCAGTTTAGTTTCCAGCGCTTCGATCTCGGATACGAGGTCGGCAGGTTCGCTCATGACTTTCCCTTCCGTGGACGAGTATGGTTGAAGTGTATCGCGCGAAAAGGAAATGGCAAAAGTAATGAGCGGACAAATCCCTGTGACACCTTCTCCTGATGGCATTGCGGCATCAGTCAAAGCCGCGAAAACACGGGATTTACCCCCTGTTCACCTGTGGAATCCCCCGTTTTGTGGCGATCTGGACATCAGGATCGCAAAAGATGGTTCTTGGAGTTATTTAGGCTCGCCCATCAACAGGTTCGAGCTTGTGAAGCTTTTTTCCTCAATTCTTAAGAAAGAAGAGGGCAAATATTATCTGGTGACCCCGGTCGAAAAGGTGGGAATCACGGTCGAGGATGTCCCGTTCGTCGCTGTCGACTTTGATGCCACAGGCTCAGGCGCGGCGCAGATTTTGACTTTCAGCACCCATGTGGGTGACACGGCCAAGGCCGGACCGGATCACCCGATCCGTGTTGAGTTTGATCCGAAGACCCAGGAACCCTCGCCCTATATCCTGATCCGCGCAAATCTAGAGGCGCGCATTGACCGCAAAAGCTTTTACCGGCTGGTCGAGATCGGCACCGACCATGAAGACTGGTTCGGGGTATGGTCAGGCGGTCAGTTCTTTCCGCTGATCCGCTCAGCCGATCTGGGCTGAGCGCGGCCTGCGATCCTGCGCCAGAACAACGGCGACCGCCACGATGCCCGCGCCCAGCGCGCGGGTTGAATTCCACTCATCCCCCAGCACAATCATGATCAGCATCACGTAAAATGGCGCGATGTTCATATGGAACGAGGCCAGCGCCACGCCCAGCTTTCCAACCGAAGCAACGAACAGGATCTGGCTCAGCCCCAGCGAAATCAGCGCGTAAATCCCCAGCATCCCGATCTGCTGCCCGTCAATCGCAACCTTAGGCACCACATCCATACCCAGCAGCCCAGCGGCAAAGCACAAGATCACGGCCATGGCAAAGCCCCCGATCAACGTGATCGTCGCGCGCCCGGTCTGGCTGAGTTCGGGGAAATCGCGCGCTGTGGTCATGCTGCCCCAGCTGAAAAAGACGACCGACACGACCGCGCATAAGGCCCCAAGGCCCAGCTGCGCCGGGGCGACGGCGCTGGTGGCGATCAGCCCGCCGATAATTGAAACCAGAACGCCTAGGCCAAAATTCCAGCTCAGCCGACGTGTGCCCGCCTTAAGCTCTAGCAGGGTTGCGATTAGTGGCGCGCAAGAGGCGATGATGACGACGGTTACCGGATCGGTCAGCTTTTGCGCCAGGATCAGCAGGAACATCGGGCAGCCAAAGCCAAACGCTCCGACGATCATGGCCCATCCCCATCTGGCCCTTAGAATACGGCTGGGACCGTCCAGCATCAGCCAGATCGGCAGCAGCACCAGAACCGCCAGACCCAGACGTGCCGCCAGCAAGCCCACTGGCGACCAGCTTTGCAACAAGACCTCTGCCGCCGGAAAGCCTGCGGCCCATGCCAGCATCGAGGCAACCGCCAACCCGTTGCCAGACAAGGCGGAGTTGCGGTTGGCGGACATAGAAATAGCGGTCCCGCGCACGGGGTCAGGGCTCATTGCCATGGGTCATACCTCTGGTCAAAGCGGCGCCAGAAATGATTCGCCGCATTGTCCCGAACGTCACTGAATTAAACTGGGTGATCTGGCCGATTTTCGACAATCTGTCGTTTTCAGTCCCTTTCGCTGAAATCACCCGACCGATATGGTCCGGCGAACAGACACGCAAAGGCCATCCATGCCCAAATTCGCTGCAAATATCTCATTGCTCTTTGCCGAACTGCCCTATCTCGACAGGTTTCAAGCTGCCGCGCAGGCCGGGTTCAAGGCGGTTGAGGTTCTGTTTCCCTATGATCTGGCTACCAAGGAAACCCGCCGTGCTCTGCTGGCTAATGGGCTCGACCTGGTGCTGATCAACGCGCCGCCACCCAACTACACCGGCGGCACTCCCGGATATGCCGCCGTTCCGGGTGGTGAGGCGCGGTTCCAGTCCGACATCCGCCGTGTTCTACGCTATGCTCTGGCGCTGCGGCCCGAAAAAATCCACATCATGTCCGGATATTCCTCGGGCGCGGATGCTATGGATTGCTTTGTTCAAAACCTGCAATGGGCAGCAGACCACGCGCCCCAACAGCCGTTCACGATCGAACCGCTCAACCCGGTGTCACAGCCTGAATATTTCCTGAACTCTTACGATCTGGCCGCCGAGGTTTTGGATCGCGTGAACCGGCCCAATGTTGGCCTGCAATATGACAGTTTTCACGCCCAGATGATCCATGGCAACGCGTTGCAGGTCTGGCAGCAGTTCCAAACCCGCATCGTGCATGCCCAGATTGGAGCGGCACCGGATCGCTCAGAACCCGGCCGTGGCGAAATGGATTTTGCCGAGCTATTCCGAGCGATTGATGACAGCGGCTACACCGGCTGGGTCAGTGCCGAATATCAGCCCTCGATCCAACGTACCGCCGAGACGCTCGGCTGGATGCACCTTTGATTGTCCGCTCGCACTGGTATTACCCGGAAAAATGGCGCAGATCATTGCCACCTCACACCAAGGATGTCCGGATGATCCCTGCCCGCTATGCCCGCGCCCTGTTCAGCCTGATCATGTCAGGCATGATGTCCTGCATCGTCACCGGTATCGCCACGGCCAAGGCCGTCGGCTTCGGTCCCGCGACGCTGGGCGACTGGATGGGCTCATGGGTTTTCTCCTGGCCCATCGCGTTCACAGTTATCCTACTGCTGGGCCCCAGCGTGCAACGGATGGTCAACCGCATGGTCAGACCACAGGGCTGACCCGCCGCGAAGAGGGCCCGCAGGGCTTGATGAACGGCGGCGCTAGTGCGCCTCGGCCCAATTCGCGCCCTGTCCCGCATCAACGCTGAGTTTCACATCCAGTTTCACCGCTGGGTCCGAGGCCCCCTCCATCACGTCGCGCGCCGCGTCGATCAGCGGGTCAACGGCGTCCTCGGATACTTCGAACAGCAATTCGTCATGCACTTGCAGCAACATTTTCGCGGGCAACCCATGGATCGCATCCGGCATCCGCACCATGGCGCGGCGGATCACGTCGGCCGCGGTGCCTTGAATCGGAGCGTTGATCGCTGCCCGACGCGAAAATCCGGCATGCGGCCCCTTGGCATTGATTTCGGGCGTATGGATTTTGCGCCCGAATAGGGTCTGCACATAGCCATTCTCTTTGGCAAAGGCGACGGTGTCGTCCATATAGGTCCGAATGCCGGGGAAGCGTTCGAAATAGCGGTCGATGAAGCCCTGCGCCTCGGCCCGTGGAATGCGCAGGTTGCGCGCCAGACCAAAACCCGAGATGCCATAGATCACACCGAAGTTGATCGCCTTGGCCTGACGGCGAATATCCGGCGTCATCTCATCCAGCGGCACGTCGAACATTTCGGACGCAGTCATGGCGTGAATGTCCAGCCCATCGGTAAACGCCTGCTTCAAGGCCGGAATATCGGCAATATGCGCCAGAATGCGCAGCTCGATCTGGCTATAGTCGAGGCTGACCAGCACATTTCCCGGTTCGGCAATGAACGCCTCGCGGATGCGACGACCTTCCTCGGTGCGCACGGGGATGTTCTGCAGGTTCGGATCGGTCGAGGCCAAACGACCCGTGTTCGCCCCGGTGATCGAATAGGATGTATGCACCCGGCCCGTATCGGGGTTGATATGGGTCTGCAGCGCGTCCGTATAGGTCGATTTCAGTTTTGATAGCTGCCGCCAATCCAGCACCCGACGCGGCAATTCATGCTCGGTTGCCAGATCTTCAAGGATATCGGCACCGGTCGAGTACTTACCCGTTTTGCCCTTTTTGCCGCCTTCCAGACTCATCTTGTCGAACAGAATCTCGCCCAGCTGAGCGGGGGAGCCGACATTGAAGCTTTCACCAGCCAACTCGTGGATTTCAGCCTCTAACCCGGCCATTTTCTGGGCAAACGCGTTGGACATGCGGCTGAGGACATCGCGGTCAACCTTGATGCCATGCATCTCCATTTCGGCCAGAACCGGCACCAGCGGGCGTTCCAACGTTTCATAGACGGTCGTCACCGGCACCTGGTGCAGTTGCGGCTTGAACAGTTTCCACAGACGCAGCGTTATATCGGCGTCCTCGGCCGCATAGGCGGTCGCTTCATCAATCGGAACCTTGTCGAAGGTGATCGCGGATTTGCCGGATCCCAGCAGCGGTTTGATCGGAATCGGCGTGTGGTTCAGATAACGCTCGGACAGGGTGTCCATGCCATGCCCATGCTCGCCGCCATGCATCGCATAGGACATCAACATCGTGTCATCAATCGGCGCCACATCCACGCCATAGCGGGCAAAAATCTTGGCATCGTATTTCATGTTTTGCCCGATCTTGAGGATCGACGGGTCCTCTAACATCGGTTTTATCAGTGTTAGAGCCTGTTCAATCGGCATTTGCCCCTCGGCCAGCGCGTCCGAGCCGAACAGATCGTCGGTGGCGCTTTGACGATGGATCAATGGGATATAGCAGGCCTCGCCCGCCTCGATGCAGAGCGAAATGCCAACCAAATCTGCGATCATCTCGTTCAGCCCGGTGGTCTCGGTGTCCACTGCAACCCAGCCACGCTCATAGGCCTGGTCTATCCATTTCTGCAAAGCCCCCGCGTCGCGGACGCATTCATACTTCGACGCGTCGAATGGAATGTCTTCAGCCTCGGCCACATCTGCAACGGGCGCAGGCGCGTCTGCAATCACCGGTGCCTCGGCCCCCAGCTTGTCCGCTATGCGCTTGGTGAGGGTGCGGAACTCCATCTCAGCCAGAAAGCCCAGCAGAGTGTCCGGTTCAGGGTCTTGCACCTCAAGATCGTCTAAGGTGAAATCCAGCGGCGTGTTCTCATCCAACTGCACCAGTCTTTTCGACAGCTCAATCTGGTCGCGTTTGTCGATCAGGGTCTGGCGGCGTTTGGGTTGTTTGATCTCTTCGGCGCGGTCCAGCAGGGTTTCCAGATCCCCAAATTCATTGATCAAAAGCGCCGCCGTCTTGATCCCAATGCCCGGGGCCCCCGGCACATTGTCCACGCTGTCCCCGGCCAGCGCCTGCACGTCCACCACACGTTCCGGCCCGACGCCGAATTTCTCGAACACACCATCGCGGTCGATGCGCTTGTTCTTCATCGCATCCAGCATTTCGACCCCATCGCCGACCAGCTGCATCAGGTCCTTGTCGGAACTGACGATCGTGACGCGACCACCGGCCTCACGCGCCTGTATGGCAAGGGTGGCAATGATGTCGTCGGCCTCATAGCCCTCAAGCTCTTTGCAGGCGATATTGAAGGCGCGGGTCGCCTCGCGGGTCAGCGGCATCTGAGGGCGCAGATCCTCGGGCATGGCCTCGCGATTGGCCTTGTAAAGGTCATACATATCGTTGCGGAACGTATGAGAGCCCTTGTCAAAGATCACCGCCACATGGGTCGGCGCGTCTGGCCCAGTGTTCCCCTCGACATATTTCTGCAGCATGTTACAGAACCCAGACACGGCCCCAATCGGCAACCCATCGGACTTCCGCGTCAGCGGCGGCAGCGCGTGATAGGCCCTGAAGATAAAGGCCGATCCGTCAATAAGATGAAGGTGACACCCTTTTCCGAAATTGCTCATGCGCGCGCTCCCTGTCGGTCAGGGATGGTTCTGCCACAGGGGCGCACGGGTGACCAGTACAGAAGGTGAACTATCCGCCGAACAGGCCGCCAAATACATCCGAAAAGCTGTTGAGCAGCGCCATGATGACCAGCACACCGAGGAAAGCGAAAAACGCAAAAGCAAAGAACTGAAACAGGATTGCGCCGATGCCGATTGCGATACCCGCAATGGCCGGGCGCAGTTTTTCGTGGCGCAGAATGCCTATGGCCGACAGGATGACGGCCAATCCTCCCAAAAGGGCTACGCCGATCTGCAGAAAGTCGTCCAGATCACGGACCCGGGCCACCGGCTCGGGTTGGTCCAGCCCGGCGGCCGAGCGCAGGGTGGATTTTCCAAGCTCGGCTGCAAGCGCCCCCAAAGACACGCCAGTCGATTGTTGCGGTGCGAATGGCCCGGCCCAGAACAGGAACAGGGCGCCCAACAGGGCCATCGCGGAAACACTAAAACCAATCCATCCGAAGACCGGTTGGTTGGTATTTTGGATACTGGCGTCCATCAACACACTTCCTCCATTGAGCCGGCGCAAAGCTATCGTCAGAACACGACATTAGTTGGGCAGGTTAGACCTTGCCGGATTGGTTTATCAAGCGGGACAAAGTGATCGAGTAAGGCAATGGCATCCTTGTGCCGAAGTCTTCATTCGCAGCCCACAGCACCTCACCGGCCCAGACATGGCAGGTTCGCAGCGCGTTGAAACGCCCTCTGGCCTTAAAACTGATTTCGGTCGAAAAAACCCGGCACCCAGGAGGCCTGTAGATCGGCCCGCTGACCAGGTGATTTCGATCGTATCATCGCCCTGCGCCCGATTTCCCGATCCGGTTAGAAGCATTCCGATAGCGGCGGCCAGAAAATAGCCAACAGCTCCAATGATCAGGCAGAGGTCAAACCTGCCCGCGGCTTTGCACAATCAGGCGCTGGCCTCGTGCCCTTTTAAGACAAATTTGCAGTCGCAATAGGGGCATTCGACCCAGCCGGTGTCTTCGGGGATCTGTAACCAGACACGTGGGTGGCCCAATGCACCTTCGCCGCCATCACAGGCGACACGAGAGGTTTCGACGATCTTGGTTTCCGGCGCTTCGATTGTCACGGCTGGCGATCCTTCACTGGTTGTCGGCCTCGCGGGCATGCATTAGGTGCGTTTATGAGCGATGAGCAAACCGGGGGCAAGAGCCACATGGACAATGCGGCAATCAGGATCGAAGGGCTGCGCAAGACCTATCGCGGCAGCAAGGGCCAGCCTGAAAAGCAGGCGCTGAAGGGCATCGACCTGACAATCCCGCGCGGTTCAGTCTTTGGATTGCTGGGGCCGAACGGGGCTGGGAAATCGACCCTGATCAACATTCTGGCCGGGTTGGTGGTGAAATCTGCAGGCCATGTGTCGATCTGGGGTCATGACCAAGACCGCAACCCGCGCCAATCTCGCGCTGCCATCGGCGTTATGCCGCAAGAGCTGAACCTGGACCCTTTCTTTACCCCGCGCGGTGCTTTGGAGGTTCAAGCTGGCCTATATGGTGTACCAAAGGCGCAGCGGCGCAGTGATGAAATCCTCGAACTGGTTGGCCTCAGCGACAAGGCCGAGGCCTATGCCCGCACCCTGTCCGGCGGGATGCGGCGCCGGTTGCTGTTGGCCAAGGCTTTGGTGCATAACCCCAAAGTGCTGGTTCTGGACGAACCCACAGCGGGCGTGGATATCGAGCTGCGCCAAATGCTCTGGGCCAACGTGCGCAAGCTGAACCAGCAGGGCATGACCATCATCCTGACGACGCATTACCTGGAAGAAGCGCAAGAGATGTGTGACCAGATCGCCATCATCAATCATGGCGAAAAGATCGCACAGGACAGCACGGCAGACCTGCTGAGCCGCATGGATGGCCGGACGATGGTAATTATTCCGGATGGCCCCGTCACTGAACTGCCTGCGGCCGAGGGAGTCGAGGCCACACTGCGCGACGATGGCAGCCTGGTGCTGCGCTATCGCAGTGCCCAGACCAGTGCCGAACAGGTTCTGGAATCCGTCAGGGCCGTGGGCATCCGCATCCGCGACGTCCGCACCGAAGAAGCGGATCTTGAGGATGTGTTCCTGGCCCTGACCTCGACCCGGGCTGGCGATGTCCCGGCAGCTGATCTTGATCAGCCGCGCCGGGGATTGCACCGGGTTAAGCTTTAGGCGCGGTCGATCCGCGCGTGATAGCAGTTATTCGACGCGGATCTGATGTGGATATAGGCGACATCCGCGCGGGCAAAGATATCCCCGGCAGCGTTTTGCAATTCCGCCTGCGGCGTAATGATCCCGGTGCCGTAAACAATCCTGTCGTCCGATCCGTACCCTTTAATCAGATAATTGGGTGAGGCGGTCAGCGCCTCGGGCAGGTTGGTGAGATCCTCATAGCGCTGACAAGGCTCTACACAAAGGTAAATCGGCCCGGTTTCAGCAAAAGGTTGTGTCGCTGGAAAGGGCCGGTGGGCCAGCACCAGCATTTCCTTTCCCTTGGGAATATAGGTCAGGCAATGACGGCAGGGGCTTCCTTCCCCGTCCGATAACGCCCGTTCGGGCGGGTTGCCATAACCATCAGGCGCACCTTGGCGATAGGCCTGAACCTGCGCGGTGGGGAGGGCTGATATTTTGTGCATGTTAGGTCTCCTTCTTTGTACAAAAGATGCCTGACCCGGCGAGGGGAACCGACCCGTTTCCTGCGCAAACGCTTCTTTGAGACAGCGCGACATATAGGCGCCGTGGCTTGACAGCACGGGCTACAATCCGATCTGAACGGGACGCAATTCAGTTTCGGAACGCCCATGTCCAAACCTACCTCTCCTGCCCGCCCAGGAATTCCTCCGAGGTTTCCCGCCACCGCTGAACAGATCATGTCGCAGGTGAGCGCATTCTACGCCCGCGTCCGGCAGGACGAGGCACTGGCGCCGGTCTTTGCAAACCATGTCAGCGACTGGCCCCCGCACGAGAACAAGATCGCCGCGTTCTGGCGCAACGCCATTCTGCATGAGCGTTGTTATGACGGAAATCCGCAGCGTATCCACATCGAAAGGCCCGATATCAGGCCCGAATTGTTCGATCATTGGCTGGACCTGTTCGAGGAGGTGGCCCATAGCACCCTGCCTCCCGAGACCGCGCTGCCCTGGGTGGCGCTGGCCCGGCGCATCGGCGTAGGGATGAAAGTGGGTGTACAATCCGCGCGCCAGCCAAAGGACGCGCCACCGATCCTGCGATGATCTCAGATCATGACCGGTAGTCATGTTAGCGGTAAAATAAGGGCTATCAGACTCTGAAAAATGGGTTTATGCAACGGATGAACCCACCATTCCGCTGCCCAAGGTCAGACCCATGAGCACTCAAAACACCACCCTCAGGGGCCTTGGCTATGCGTTTCTGGGATTTGCTGTCTTTGCCAGCCACGATGCGCTGATCAAGGTGCTGGGCGGAACCTATTCGGTGATGCAAATCATCTTTTTCGCCACGCTGTTTTCCTTTGTACCGATGGCCGTGACAATCCTGACAGACCGCTCTACCGGCAACTTCCTTCCGCACCATCCCTGGCTGGTCCTGCTGCGGTCGGGGTTGATGGTCACAGGCATGTCCTGCGCATTTTATTCCTTTTCGGTCCTACCTTTGGCCGAGGTATATTCACTCCTGTTCTCTTTCCCGCTGATCGTCACGGTCCTGTCGATCCCCATATTGGGCGAGGTGGTCCGCGCCCAGCGTTGGGCCGCGGTTGGCGTGGGCCTGATCGGCGTGTTGATCGTTCTGCGCCCGGGTACCACGGACATCACGCTAGGCCATCTGGCGGCGCTGACGGCCGCATTCTGCAGCGCCTTCGCGTCGGTTCTGGTCCGTAAGATCGGCAATGAGGAACGCTCGGCCGTTCTGATCCTTTATCCGATGCTGCTGGCCATAGTGGTCATGAGCATCGCGCAACCGGCCGTTTATCAGCCTCCGTCCTTGTTGCATCTGGCCATGATGGCACTGGTCGGAGTATTTTCTGTCATTGCCCAACACCTGATTATTCTGGCTTATCGTGCCGCGCCAGCGGGGGTCATCGCCCCCAGCCAATACAGCCAGATCATCTGGGCCACGATCTTTGGCATGGCGTTTTTCGGCGAAAAGCCAGACGGCTGGGTTGCCGTCGGCGCCAGCATCATCATCGCATCTGGTGTCTTCGTCGTCTGGCGCGAGAGCCGGTCGAACACCACCTCGACCAATACCCCGGTTTTAAGGGTCCGCTCACCCCGATCGGATACAGGGGCGACGCGGCCGGGGGAATGAAGGTAGCATCAGGTCTCTTTGCACCTTATCTTGAAACCGCCATTTATTTTTCCTTCCTCAAAACGATCAATGGCGCGTACAAGATCACTCAGCCTTTTGTGGCCATAAGTGCGGGCATCAAAATCCGGGTACATCTTTCCAAGCTGACTTCCAACAAACGAAAGACTTGCCCAGCCATCGGCTTCATTGGTGTTTAGAACAATATTGCGGATCAATTGATAGGCATGGTTCAGGTTATGCTTCGATTTCGGGCTCTCGCCCTTTTGGGCTTTTGCCGCGCCGGCATCGGGCTTCTCAATATTTTCAATATAGATGAACCGATTGCACGCTGCCACAAAGGCCTTGGGGGCTTTGCGTTCTCCTATTCCGAACACATCCAACCCCTGCTCGCGTATCCGACTGGCAAGGCGCGTGAAGTCGCTGTCTGACGAGACCAACACAAAGCCGCTGAACCGACCCGAATGTAGAATATCCATGGCGTCAATGACTAAGGCAATGTCGCTGGAGTTCTTGCCGGATGTGTTGGCGAATTGCTGATGCGGAACGATGGCGTATTCGGCCAGAGATTTGGCCTCCCATCCCTGCGGTGATCCGTTCGAGAAATCCCCGTATATCCGCCTTAAACCAGCCTCACCGAGCGTGGCAATTTCTTCGAAAATCTCTGCTGCATGTTTTGCAGAGACATTGTCCGCATCGATCAGAACCGCCAGACGGTCTGTCTTTCCTGTCGTCACCTGAAATCCTCAACCTTAAATTTAATTCATAGTGAGGAATGTAAGACCCAAAAAGGGCGAGCAAAAGCCCGCCCTCGGAAACTATTTCGGTTTTCTCAGTAAACCACAACCGAGCGGATGCTTTCGCCCTTATGCATCAGGTCGAACCCATGGTTGATGTCGTCCAGGCCCATGGTGTGGGTGATCATCGGGTCGATCTCGATCTTACCTTCCATGTACCAATCGACGATCTTGGGCACATCCGTGCGGCCACGGGCGCCGCCAAAGGCCGTACCGCGCCAGGAACGACCAGTGACCAGCTGGAACGGGCGGGTCGAGATCTCGGCCCCTGCAGGTGCCACGCCGATGATGATCGATTCACCCCAGCCCTTATGGGCAGATTCCAGCGCCGTGCGCATCACGCCAACATTGCCGGTGGCGTCAAAGGTGTAATCCGCGCCGCCTTTGGTCAGGTTGACCAGATAGGGCACCAGATCGCCTTCAACCTCAGCCGGGTTGACGAAATCGGTCATACCGAACCGGGTGGCCATTTCCACCTTGGAGGGGTTCAGGTCGACGCCGACGATCTGGTCGGCGCCTGCCAATCGTAGACCTTGAATGACGTTCAAACCGATGCCACCCAGACCAAACACAATCGCACGGCTTCCGATTTCAACTTTGGCGGTGTTGATCACCGCGCCGATGCCGGTGGTCACACCACAACCGATATAGCAGATCTTGTCGAAGGGCGCGTCCGGGCGCACTTTGGCAAGCGCGATTTCCGGCAGGACCGTGTGGTTGGCAAAGGTCGAGCAGCCCATGTAATGCAGGATTGGATCACCATCCAGCGTCGAGAACCGAGAGGTGCCATCGGGCATCAACCCTTGGCCCTGCGTCGAACGGATCGCCTGACACAGGTTGGTTTTGGGATGCAGGCAGTATTCACATTCGCGACACTCGGGGGTGTAAAGCGGGATCACATGATCGCCCGGCTTCAGGCTGGTCACGCCCGGGCCGACCTCGACCACCACACCTGCGCCTTCATGGCCCAGAATGGCGGGGAACAGGCCTTCGGGGTCTGCACCCGACAGGGTGAATTCGTCGGTGTGGCAAATGCCGGTCGCCTTGATCTCGACCAGAACCTCGCCCGCCTTGGGGCCTTCGAGGTTCACATCCATCACTTCCAAAGGTTTGCCGGCCTGAACGGCGACAGCGGCACGGGTGCGCATGATGTACTTCTCCCAGTCAAATTTGGCCTGACCCTGCGTTAAATGCAGGGTTTTTTCAACTGCGCTTTGATGGCAGCAATGCTAAATATTTGATATTACAGAAACGACATTGCCAGAAAGAGGAGCGCCAATGCGCCGTTTGACCCCTGTTTTGATTTTGCTGGTCGCATGTACGGAGTCGCCCGCTCCTGAGGACGCGCCACTGCCACTTGAACCCGCCCCGGTCGATTTGGCTTTTTGCAGAGGAGAGCCATTTGCCGATGCGATTGGCAAGCCTGTATCGACCATTCAGTCGCAATTACCCGAACGGTCGCGCGTTTTAGGCCCCGATGACATCGCCACACAGGATTATCGCATCGACCGGTTGAACGTCTTTGTGGACGGCTCGGGGATCATACAGAATCTGACCTGCGGTTAAGCCTGGCAGAAGCTCAAAACCCCAATGTTAGGGCCTATCTTCCGCGATATATCACCCAATCCGGCAAATAGCCCACAAGGCGGATCAGCCATGAAAACGGCGCTGGGAAGTCTGTGCGGAATCTGTGGCGGGACATTGCCCGAACCACATGCTGGGCCGCGCCCTGAGGCGTCATCAGCATCGGCATCCTGAAACTGTTCTTTTCGGTCAGGCGAGTCTTGATGAAGCCGGGATTTACGATCCGAACCGTGACGCCCGAACCCGCCAGATCATGCCGCATGGTTTCTGCCAGTGAAATCAAAGCCGCCTTGCTGGCACCATACCCGACTGCAGATGGCAGGCCATGATAGCCGGACAGCGACCCGATCAGCGTGATCTCCCCCTGCCCGGCCTTAACAAACCCAGGGAGTATTTCGCCCAGAACCCGCAAAGCGCCCTGAAAATTAACATCGGACATCCGAAGAGCGGCCTCGGTGTTCCACTCGGTGCTGCGCATCGGGTCATAAGCCCCGGCATTATAGATAAGGCCATCCACCTTTCCGGCAGCGGAAGCGGCACGTCGAACAGAGTCTAAATCGGCGACATCGCAACGAATGGCTTTTGAATTTGGCAGAATGCTGCAGATTTCATCCAGGCGTTTCGCGTTTCGCGCCGACAGGATCACCCGGGCGCCGCGATTGCTTAGAGCCTGCGCCAATGCACGACCCAGACCTTCGCTTGCGCCGACTATCCAATAAGTTTTCCCGTCAAAGCTGTTCATGCCGACCATTTCTGAATTGTGTTATTTCAATACGGTTACACGGCCAGTTTGGATCACCTTCGGTTGCTCGCGGTGAGGCCGCTAAATTGCAGCCGCACCTGAAAAACCCCTGTCTTGAATGATCCAATCCTGCTCCTACTGCGTATTCATTATCAAAACGTCACGTAACGAGGCTATCATGTTCGACGAAACCCAAAGGGGCAGGAAAAAAATCGCCATAGTTGGCGCAGGCATTTCAGGCCTTTCAGCGGCTTATTATCTTTCCGAAAACAATGGCGTGACACTCTTTGAGGCTGAACCCAGGCTTGGCGGGCATGCCCGCACGGTCACGGCGGGAAAAAATGGCGATCAGCCCGTCGATACCGGTTTTATCGTCTTCAACTATGCCACCTACCCTTACCTGACACGGTTGTTCGATACGCTGAACGTGCCTGTCGAAAAATCCGAGATGAGCTTTGGTGCGACCATCGACAACGGGCGCATCGAATACGGGCTGAACAACCTGCGCACTCTTACGGCGCAGAAACGCAATCTTGCGCGGCCGGCCTATTACAAGATGATCGCCGACATCCTGCGTTTTGGCAGAGAGGCCCCGGACGCAGCCAAGGACGATGACACAACCATCGGAGAGCTGGTTGATCAGCTGCGGTTGGGGCACTGGTTTCGGCACAATTACCTGATGCCCATGTGCGGGGCGATCTGGTCGACCCCGGTTGAATTTGTGGATCAATTCCCGGCGCGGTCGCTGGTGCAGTTCTTTCGCAATCACGCTCTGCTGGCCAATGGCCGCGCCAATCAGCACCAATGGTACACGGTCAAGGGCGGCAGCATTGAATATGTCCGCCGGATTGACGCCACCCTGCGTGCCCGCGGGGCCGAAATACGTCTGGCCAGCCCCGTTCAGAGGGTTCAGCGCAATGAGATAGGCGTGACCGTTCACAGCCAAGGCCAGTCGGATCAGTATGATGAGATCATTCTGGCCACCCACTCGGATCAATCCCTTGCCATTCTGGGCCAGGATGCCACCCCAGCCGAAGCAGCCGCGCTTGGCGCGATCCAGTATCAGCCCAACACGGCCATCCTGCATTGCGATCCGTCGCAGATGCCCAAACGCCGGGCCTGCTGGTCCAGCTGGACCTATCGCTCGCAGGCCGGGAATGTCGGGGTGACCTATTGGATGAACAGGCTGCAGAATATTCCCGACAGTGACCCGCTGTTTGTGACGCTGAACGCCTCATCCGAGATCGCCGCCGACAAGATCTATGATCAGGTCGAATTCGCCCATCCGGTTTTTGACAAGGCCGCACTTTGGGCACAGGGGCAAATCCGCGAGATGCAGGGACAGAACCGCACCTGGTTTGCGGGCGCCTATAACCGGCATGGGTTTCACGAAGACGGGATTGCCAGCGCCATGCATGTCGTCGAGCGGATCACTGGCAGCCCGCAAACCATCGGAGCAGACAATGGCACCCCCGAACAGATCGCGGCCATCCCTGTTGCGGCCGATCTTTGAGCTGTTGCGCCAGGCCATTCTGGCGCTGGCGATGGTGCTGCCCTGCGGTTTAGCGGCGTCACCTCTGGCTGAACGGTTGGGCGATCCACAGGTTCTGGGCAGCTCTACGTTCCGGTTTCTGGGTTTGCCCGTTTACGATGCTAGGCTTTATACGCCCGGCGGCGCACCGTTTAACTGGAATCAAGAGTTCGGACTGAAACTGACATACCGCAAATCCATCGCGCAGAAGGCTCTGATCAAGTCGACGCTTGACGAAATGGTGCGACAGGGCAACCCGACACCAACCGCCGATCAGTTGCAGGCCTGTTTTCAGGCCGTCAGCAAAGGCGACAGCTATCTGGCAATCCCGGAGGGTCCGGACAAGATCGGGTTCTGGCGCAATGGCAGCAGAACATGCACCTTGTCGAGCCCGGGCATCACGCGCGCATTCATATCGATCTTTCTTGGCAGCAACACCAGATCGGCCAACTTTACCCGGCAGTTGAAGGGTCAGTGATGCTGTATCCCCGGGTCAGTCTCTATGCGTTGATGCTCGCCGCTGCAGGCATCCCGCTTTACATTCACCTGCCGCGTTTTGCGGCGGTCAATCTGGGCATTGGCCTTGGGGTGATCGGCGCCGTCCTGTTGCTGATCCGTTTGGTTGACCTTGTGCAGGATCCCCTGATTGGCTGGGCGATTGACCGGTGGCCTGGTGGCCAGCTTTTGTTTGCTGCCCTCGCCGCACTTGGGCTGGCCGTTGGCTTCCCGCTGCTGTTCACTCTGTCTGAGGGCGCGTCCGTTGCCAGTTTGGTGGCCATCCTTATCCTGCTGTTTTCAGCCTACAGCCTGGGAACCATCCTGCTCTATGGCCGCAGCGCCACGTTGGCCAAAACGCCCACCCCGTCCGAGCTGATGACACTCGCCGCCTATCGCGAGGGCGGGCAGCTAACCGGCGTGATACTTGCCGCAAGTGCCCCCGCGCTGTTTGTCGCCTTTGGCGCGCAGGCGCAGGGCTATCCTGCGTTCGGGCTGTTTTTGGGCCTCATCGCCATTCTGACATTTGTCCTGACGGCCCCGATCTGGCGACGCGCGCCGATAAACGGACAAGCCCTGACCTTTTCCGGGCTCGGCGATGCCGGTGCGCTGCGCCTGCTGGTTCTTGCGCTGATCAACAGCTTGCCGGTCGCCATCACCTCTACCCTGTTTCTGTTTTTTGTCGAAGACCGGCTGCAACTGCCAGGCATGGCAGGACCGCTGTTGATCTTGTTCTTCCTCAGCGCGGGGGCAAGCGTGCCCCTTTGGGCGCGGCTCAGCAATCGGATTGGCCCGAAACAGACCCTAATGATCGCCATGCCGCTGTCGATTGCGGCCTTTGTCAGCGCCGCGACGCTGTCAACCGGCAGCCTAGCCGGGTTCGCCCTGATCTGCATTGCATCGGGCGCCGCACTTGGGGCGGATATGGTGGTGCTGCCGGCCATGTTCTCGGTCGCTCTGACACGCGCAGGTCTGAACGCATCCGCCGCATTCGGCATCTGGTCATTCGCGGGCAAGCTGGGGCTGGCCCTGGCGGCCTTTTTCACCCTTCCATTGCTGGAACGCAGCGGATTCACTCCGGGACAGGCAAATTCAGCCGAGGCGCTGCAAACGCTCAACCTCGCCTATGCCATTTTGCCCTGCATCCTGAAACTCGGCGCGTTTGGAATGGTCCTGACGCTGCCAACTGAGGTCTCAGCCAAATGAAACTACTTGCTATAGCCCTGCTCATCATCTTCGCCCTGTCCATTGCAAAGGGGCGCTATCTTAGCTTTCGGGCCCAATCGCCTGAGGATTACAGCGGTACCGGCCCCGCCTTTGAAATGAAGGAAAACCTGAACGGGGAGATCCTGTCCGAAGGGCTGATCTATGGCCCCGACGGCAAGATGTCGAACAGCTTTGTCGCCCGTATGGTCGGGGAATGGGACGGCAACACAGGCACCCTGACCGAGAATTTCACCTATTCCAACGGCAAGAAGATGGCCCGCAAATGGTATCTGACTCTGGGCACAGGAAACACATTCATCGCGACAGCAGATGACATCGTGGGCGAAGGGCGCGGCACGGTCTCGGGCTCGACCGTAAAGCTGACCTACAAGATCATCCTGCCCGAGGACGCAGGGGGACACACGCTGGACGTAACCGACTGGATGTACCTGACGGAAAGTGGCGTGATCATGAACCGGTCCGAGATGCGAAAGTTCGGCATCAAAGTCGCCGAGCTGATCGCCACCATGCGCCCGGCGCCCTCCACCAAATCAGCCTATCTGGACCGGGCGAATGGCCATGACACCGCCGCTGAAACACGGGTGCTGCAATGAAACCACGTCGTCTTGTCATCGCGGGCCTTGCTGTTCTGGGGCTGACCGTTCTGGCTGCCTGCTCCGCCAAACCCCGAACCCCCAAGACCTTTTTGTCCGATCGGCAGTTGAACCTGGAAGAGTTCTTTGAGGGCCAGACTGTGGCCTATGGTCAATTTCAGGATGTTCTGGGCAATTTGCCACGCCGGTTCACTGTTGATATCAATGGCACATGGGATGGCGAGACGCTGACCCTGATCGAGGATTTCGTCTATGACAACGGCGCAACCGAGCAGCGCGCCTGGACCCTGACCAAAACCGGCGAGGATACCTGGACCGGCACAGCCCCCGGCGTGCTGGGCACCGCCAGCGGGATCGAGCGTGGTGACACGTTCAACTGGACCTACAAGATCGACCTGCCCGTCAAGGATGGGACCATGCGGGTCGATTTCGATGACTGGATGTGGCTGCTGAGCGATGACCGGCTGCTGAACCGGGCCTATGTCTCGCGCTATGGCATCCGGCTGGGTGAGGTCATTTTGTTCTTTGAAAAGAAATAGTCAGACAGAAAAAGGGCGAACCCGAAGGCCCGCCCTTAGATCAATCTGGTTCAGATCAGCTTAGAAGTTGAACTGAGCACCAAAGTCGGCACGGATCTTGCCGTCGTCGTCGCCATCTTTGATCTCGCCAACTGCACCACGCAGCGATACACCGCCGCCCAGGTCATAGATGGCGCCAACACCGATATTGCGGGTGTCGTCGTCAGCCGAACCGTCACCGTAAACCAGCTGCAGCGTGGTTGCCGCACCCAGATCATAGGCGACCGAGAAACCATAAGCGGTGCCATCTTCGGCGTCGTTGTTGACGTCATCGTCAGCCACGAACAGGGTGCCGTAGAAATCGCCCAGTTCTGCACCAAGGGTCAGAACAGTCAGGCTTTCCTTGTCAACGCCTGCGCCTTCATCAGTTTCACCATATGCCAGCGAGGCTGTGAAGTTGTTGAAGGTGTAAGATGCGCTTACGTCCCAGCGATCACGGTCGTCAGTGATGCCTGCGCCCAGGAATTTCGTGTCCTGGTCATAGGATGCCGAGAATGCCAGATCGCCAACGGTGTAGCGGAAGAACACAGCATTCGCGCCCGTGCCGGTTGAGCTGTATTCCAGGAAGGAATAGTTCACGCCCGAATACTGACCCAGGAATTCTTCCAGGCCCGGCTCGGTACCGAAGTAGTCATCCAGGTTGTCGAACGAACCCGAAACGTTACCGGCGTCAACACGCAGGCCGCCATAGATAACCGAGAAACGGGCGCCATTCAGGCCAGCTTCGTTCTGCTCGCCGGTGCTTGAATCGTCATCCGCCTGCAGACGAACACGGCCCTGGAATTCAACGCCGCCATCTGTTTCGGCACTGGCGTCGATGTTCAGACGAAAACGCGACACCAAAATGGTATCGTCGGTCGAGGCGTTGTTTGAATTGACCGCACCAGACGCGGTCGTTGTGGTGGTGGTTGCTGAACGGTCTTCTTCATAGCCCAGACCAAAGCGGCCATAGCCGCTGAATTTGACTTCCGCGGCAGCAACACTGGCGGTTGCAATCAGCGCGGTCGATGCGATGAGTACGTTTTTCATGGTTAATCCATAAGTTTTGAGAGGAGTAGTGCCACCGAAGCGGCGGCTAAATTCGTCGAATAATTTCAACATGGGCACAATAGCGAGACGGGATTTTCCACGCCCTCTGCCTGCAACGGTGTTGCCACTTTGCACCGGGCAAAAAGGCCGCAGGGCGCAGATATTCAAGCTTTTCGAGCACTTTGTTCGCCCATTGGAAACGTTACAAAAATTTGAACGCAAAAAAGCCAGACCACCTCTTTAAACCGGGAATTATTGACAGGTCACATGATTCAGGGATTCTCGGTCCCTAGCCCTGTTGTGACTGCAGCCCAATTTCAGGTGAGTCGCAATCTGAGATTCCGCGTTCCGGGTATTGCCTCGTCCAAGACCACGCCCATTCAGACGGCATAATGCCCAGCCGCGCCTCGGGTCGGA
The DNA here is from genome assembly GCF_059610725.1 of Ruegeria sp. CDSC045. Lineage (NCBI taxonomy): Bacteria > Pseudomonadati > Pseudomonadota > Alphaproteobacteria > Rhodobacterales > Roseobacteraceae > Ruegeria > Ruegeria sp. CDSC045. Next base: position 31,460 of record NZ_JBXWOE010000009.1, on the reverse strand, counting down.
TGCGATCCTGCTACGGCACCATATGCTAGTTGCTGCTATAGAAAAATGATAGGCTGCGGCTGACACCGCCGGGGGGCAACGGGAAAGGCGACGCCGCGCGAACCTGCGCCTTGGCAGCACGGTCGACTTCGGGGGATCCAGAGCTGTCGACCACATCGACAAAGGCCAAGGTTCCATCCGGGTTGATCTGAAAAAAGACCTGAGCGAAACCGCGCGCCGAAACATAGACCAAAGGCGCCCGGTTCAGATGCATGAGCACACGGCCAGCATAATTGGTTTTGGTGGAATTGCCTGGCCCCCTTCCCCCTGAACCGGCACTGGTGTTGCCGCGTGTGAACGGGTCAATTCCCGCGCGTTTGTACTGCGACAGCGGGGATTCGACCTCTTTCTCAGGGAACCGCAGATCACTGAAATCGTTGGAGCCCGGCAAGACGCCCTGCGGTTTGGAACTAGGCCGTTGATCCGGTAGCTTCGGACGCACCGAAGAGGTCAGTGCCGTCTCTGTCTCTTCCTCCGCCTCAGGTTCGGGTTCGGGCTCGACAAGTGGGATGTCGACCTCGGGCGTCTCAGCTATCAGCGGTATCTCTGGAACCGGTGATGGTTCGGGCGTTGGAACCTCGGTCAAGGCCGGGTCAAGCGCTGCCTGTTCTTCGGCTTGCGCCGGGCTGGCTTCGGGCTCTCCCTCCGGTGTTTCGGCCTGTTCACTGGGTTCGGCCAGAGGCGTGGCATCCGTGTCTTGGCTGGCGGCCTCATTCGTCTCCGAAGGTGTCTCAGACGCGGTTTCAGACGGCTCAACCGTTTCCGTCACCACGGGGCGCACAATTTCGGACTTGCCCAGATCGGGTGAAGGGACCTGCTGAGGGTTATCAGAGGCGACCAATGCTTCGCTGACCGGCACTTCTTCGGGTTCGGGTGCCGGTTCGGGCTCCAGTGGCTCTTCCGGTTCCGGTTCGGATTCGGGGGCGGGCTCGGGCTCAACCGGGTCCGCAACGACATCGGCAATCTCTTCGAACTCATTGCCCAGCGCAATGGCATCGGCCGGGCCTGCGGGTTCTGCGGGTTCCGTCAGATGGGGCGCTGTCACGCTCAACCCGCCTAAGTGAATCAACAGCGACACCAGCACCGCAATAGTCGCAATGACAACCGAGCGCCTGATCATTCCAGCGCCTTTTCGGTCACGACAAAGACCGACGTCGCCCCCAACCGCCGCAGAGTACCTGTCACCTCGATCAACCGGTGACCGGGCGCATCCCGGTCGGGCACGATCCGCACCGGCGCGGGGTCGCGGCCGGTCATATAGGCCTCGGGGGTCATCGGCTGGCCCCGAAAGCTGAGCAATCCGTTCTTGTGCAGAACCAACGCGTCGGGGGGCTCACTGCCCTCCAGTTCCGACGTATCCACAAGTTGCAGATCCGGATCCAGCGGCGGCGCGATGGTTCCAGTGATCAAAAAGAAGATCAGCATCAGAAACACGACATTGATCAAAGCAATGGTCGAATCGCGTTTGCGGCGGGGTCGAATATTGCGGATCATCGCCTCACTCCAACACCAGAACGCTCAACCCGTCGCGGCCACGCAACCGTACCAGCAGATTGACCAGCCTTTGCGAGGTTGTATCGGGGTCGAGGCTGACCAGGACCTGACCGGTGTTCACCTGTTCGACCACGTCGTCCAATGTGACCGGCACACCGTTCAGGATCAGGCGCTCTGAGCCCAACTGCAGAAACACCCGCTGACCCGTAACTTCGTCGACAGAGGCGCCACCGGTGGCGCTGCTTAATTCGATCTCGGCATATTTCGAGAATGTCGAGGTCAGCATGAAAAAGAGCAACAAGAGAAATATGATGTCGATGAGCGGCGTCATCGACATTGGCCGTCGCACAAATGGTGCAGAATTACGCATGATCTGCTGTCGTTGGGACAGCGGCCACCTGGGCAGAGTCTGACGATCCCCGCCCCGGAACAAGAACGGTCCTCAAGGCCTTGTCGGCAAAAACCCGTTCGCGCGCAGTGCGACTTTCGAACCAGGACAGGACCATCGAGGTCGGCATCGCCACGGCCAGACCAACCGCTGTGGTGACCAGCGCTACCCAGATACCGCCCGCAAGCAGCGAGGGATCAACCGACGATCCGGCAGTCTGAAGGCTCTGGAACGCTTCGATCATGCCAAGGACGGTGCCGAACAGGCCCAGCAGAGGCGCCAGCTGTGCCACGGTGTCCAGCAGGCGAAAGCCGCGTTCAAGGCCCGCCAAGGCCAACCCGGCCTCGGCATCCAGCCTTTGGTCCAACCCGGGCATGATGGGCGCATCCATGGCAGTGCTGACCAGCGGCGCAAGATAGCTGCGGCTTTCCGCCAGCTTGGCCCTTGCGGCCTGCGTGTCACCGGCATCCCAGGCCGCAAGCGCCTGGGACAGGATCTTGTGCCGACCGACACCGGAAACCGTGAATTGCCAAAGCTTGTACAGCGTGACGGCCAGCGTCACGATCGACATGGCGATCAGGACCGCAACCACCGGCCCGCCAAGGGCAACAATTTCACGCAAAGCATCAAGCGGGCTCATCTGAGAAACTCCACATCTGTTCGGTTGTTCAGGGTCAGGGCCGCGTCGCACAGATCGCTCTCGGCGCCTTCGACCGTACATGTATTGGATCCGTTGATCAGAATCCGGCCAACATCGCCGCAGCTCATGTCCGCGATGCTGAACTGCCGCACCCGCAGACGTCCCGCAGGAATATCGCGGAAATTATACAGCGACAGGCTGACAACATTGCCCTCAGCGTTGAAGATCACGGTTTCATAATTGGCGGCCTCAATCTCGGCACCGGTCTGATTTTGCAACAGAAATGACAGTCGGCAGTTGCCATCGACCTGTTGCAGATTGTTCAGTTCCATCAACAGCCCAGCGCTTGGGTCCTCGGCGGATTGCGCAAGGGACATGGTTGGAATGCTAAGACAAAGGATCGCGAGTTTCGCCAGGCGGAAAGACGTCACAGGTATTCTCCCGGTAATTCAATGAAGACATCGAAGGCCGGCGTTTCGGTGCTGGCGCGTTATTCTTTTATCCAAGAGCTATGGCCCGCGAAAGGGCTCGCGACGCATTTGTGACCAACCGGCATATTTACGGCCATCCGGTCAGGCCACTGGTTTCCGGCCGGATTTACCTGAACCCCTGAGGCCATGTACCTGATGCCAATTAACCTCGGACCGACCGAAATTGCGTCTGAGTGGTCCGACCAAACCGGGCTGGTTCCGATTTGACAACAAAACCATTCATTTGGGAGGCTTGACCGCAATATCATAGCAATTCGGCCTGACATCTGCCACACTTGTTACCAAATTGGTCTGATACCACGTCAATCTTTTGGATTCGGCGCGATATTGACGCGAATGAGGCATGCAACGATGTGCCGAAGAAGTACCAGGGGGCAAGCGCTGATCAATGACGACTGTCATCGGGAAATCCACACGCCTTTCAACTATTCTGCAAAACGCCGATCTACATGACTTCAGCGCGCGGTTTCTCGAAGAAGGGATAGACGACGTAATATTGGACGAATTGACAGACCCGGAACTTCGAGATCTGGGTTTGACAGTCGGTCAAAGGAAACGTTTTCGGCAAACACAGGCAGAACTGAAGCTTCAGGAAGCGTCCGACAAACCCGCAATGTCCCGTGTGGCCGAACGGCGACAGCTGACGCTTGTATTCTGCGATCTGGTCGGGTCCACACAATTAGCACAGCGGCATGATCCGGAAGAGCTGATGCAGATCATGAATCTGTATCTGGACACCGCCATCGGCACGATGAAACAACACGGATGCCACCTGGCTTATAAGCAGGGCGATGGCATCATGATGTATTTCGGATATCCGAAAGCCACTGAAGATGATACCGAGCGCGCGGTGCGTGCGGTTTTGGAAACCATCGAAGCGGTTCAGAATCTGGAAAACAAGTTCGGTGAAAACCTGGACCTGCGCGCGGGAATCGCAACCGGAGTTGTCGTTGTCGGGGTTGTTTCCTCTGCCAGCCTGGGAACACAGGATTTCATTGTTGGCGAAACGGCCAACCTTGCCTCGCGCCTTCAGGGATTGGCCAATCCCGGTGAAGTTGTCGTCTCGTCCGAGACATGGCGCCTGACAAAAGGGGCCTTCAACTTTGAACCGCGCGGCAATCACGAATTGAAGGGATTTGATGGTGAGCGCTCGGTCTTCCGCGTTATTGACGAAAAGATCGCCGCCAGCCGGTTCGACGCGCGCACCGGCAAGTCGACGGTCAAATTGGTTGCCCGCGAAGACGACCTGACCGGCCTGACAGGGCTTTGGGATCATGTGCTGCGCGGATCGGGTCAGGTTGCGCTGGTTGGTGGCCCGGCCGGTATCGGGAAATCGCGCCTGATCAATTCCCTCAGCAAAACGCTGGGACAAAGGCCTATGACCCTGCAATGTGTCCCGCATCTTGCCAGTTTGCCCCTGCACCCGCTGCGTGCCGAGCTTCGACGGTTTGCAGGGGATGAGACTGATACCGACAAGGTAACCGAGTCGATCAGGAAATACGCGGAAAACGCCTCTCGTTTGACCGAAGAAGATGCTGCGCTGCTTTTGGATTTGGCCGGGTTTGAAACCGACGCTCCGGTCGAACCCGATCCGATCAAGAAAGCCCGCAAATCTTTGGACTTGCTGATCCGCTGTGCCGGGAGCATCTGCGATGAACGCGGGTCATTACTGTTGGTATTCGAAGATGTGCACTGGGCGGACGCAACCACGCTGGATGCCTTGGACGCGCTGATCGACGCCTTGGACCAGTTGCCCATCCTTGTGGTTCTGACGCACCGCCCTGAATACGAGCCTCCGGAACATTTTGAAGGCCGCGCGTCAATCGTCGAATTGACACCTCTTTCGGTTCTCGAAGCGTCTGAACTGGTGCGCCGTGTTGCCGTACCGCGCAGCCTGCCGGTCACTTTGGTCAGACAGATTGTCGAAAAAGCCGATGGTGTACCGCTTTATATCGAGGAAATGACCAAGGCGGTTCTGGATCAACTGCCGCAGGACGTGCCCATCGACGCCGGGGTAATGGGAACCCTCAGTATCCCCGCAACTCTTCATGACTCGCTGATGTCGCGGCTGGACCGGATGGAAAATGCGCGACCTGTAGCGCAGTTGGGATCCGTGATTGGCCGCAGCTTCACGTCGGCGATGATCCATGCGGTAGCACCCAAGGACACGGATGTGGAATCGGCATTGATCCAACTGATCGGTGCAGGTCTGGTATCCATCACCAGCGAAGCCGGGGCGCCGACTTACACGTTCCACCATGCGCTGGTGCAGGACACTGCGTACCAGTCGCTTTTACTTGAAGACCGGGAACAGATTCACCTGAAAATCGCCAAAGAATTGCTGGCCGGTCACAAGGCTTTTGGTAACCCTACACCGGATACCGTGGCGCATCACTGCGATCTAGGCGGTCTGAAGGGCGAGGCTGTTACCCACTGGGTTCTGGCTGGTGAACAGGCCCTCAGCCGCCTTGCGAACCTACCGGCGATTGCCGCTTTTCAGGCCGCATTGCGCAATATCGAAACGATGCCCGGCGGTCCCGAACGAGATGGGGTAGAGCTTGGCGTTCAGATGAATGTGTTGCCTGCGTTCATGGCGATACACGGTTGGTCATCCACACAGGTTGGGCAGACCGCAGCCCGTGCGATGCATCTTGCACAGGCGCTGGGTGCGGGCGAAACCCTGTTTGCCGCGACCTTCTGCCGATGGACGCATTTCTTTGTGTCGGGCCAGATGAACCGCGCACTTGAGATGGCGCAGGCCCTTGACGGCATGGCCAGCCTTGCACCGGATCCGGTTACAAACGTCCTTGCTGCTCGAGCGCTCAGCTATACTCATTATTTCCGCGGCGAGTTCGCCGATTGCGAAAGACAGCTTGAACGGGGCCTTGCCCTGATCACGCCCGAGCTTGACATGGCCATGATGCCGATGACCCAGTCCTCGACCAGCGCGTCGTTCTTTGCCATTCAGGGCTGTCTTCTGTGGCAGCTTGGCAAATTCGACGAGGCCGAAGAGGCCCGCCTGAAGTCGATCGAAATCAGCAAGCCGTTCGAACACGCCCCCAACCTTGTCTACATTATGGGCGCGTCGTCGATGTTCCTTCCGTATGCGGGCGAATGGGACTTGCTGGACGATACGATGAACGAAGCGCGTCGGATCGCGGACGAAGAAGGGTTCCTGTATCTTCACGCAATGCAGGATATCTATCTGGGTCTGGCTCAGGCGGGCAAAGGTGACGTGATCGGGGGGGCTGCTCGTGTCGGGACCTATATGGACCTTGTGTCCCAGGCTGGCGGCAACTTTACCTTCCCGCAAAACCAGATTGTCCTGTCCGAGCTGTTGATCGATCAGGGTCATATCGAGGATGCCCTGAACCGGCTTGAACATGTTTGCACGCCCGGGTGGGAGCGTGGAGAGATGCTGAACAAGCCAGAATATCACCGTGTGCGCGCCAAAGCATTGGCCGCCCGTGGCGACCTTGACCAAGCTGTCACCGAGGCAAATCAAGCCCTGCAGCTTGCACGTGACATCGGGGCAGTTGTTCAAGAGAAACGCGCTCTGGATTGCCTGAACAAATTTGCTAAAACGTTATGAAATTAGATAGCTGCCAGATTTAACCGCGCAGTGCCATCCAGAAGGGGGAGACGATGACCGAAGCACTTGAATTGGACCAGCAGCAGTGGGACGCTGTGAACAAGGCCGTCCACGATGAAGCGTTGCGCGCGCGTATTGCTGCCAGTTTTCTGCCGCTCTACGGCCCGCTACCGGCTGATACCCAATCGGTTCCTCTGAACAAGCTTGAACTGGTTCCCGAAGCGACCGGTCCAAAGATGCGCTTTGGCGTGAATGATTTTGATACGACGCGGCTGTCGACAGTGTCCGTGAACGTCCATGTCAAAGGCGCACAGCTTGCAGATCCCGAACTGGCCGCCGCGCTGATCATGTTCCGCCGGGCGGCTGCCATTGTCGCACGGGTCGAGGATGAGATCATTTTCAACGGTCAGGCCGGCACCGGTGAAGGCCCCCAACCCGCGCCCGGCGCACCCGTCACGCTGCCCCCAGTTTATACCGTAAGCGGTGGTGGAAAATACGAAGGCCTGCTGGAAGCGGGGGAGGCACAACCCATTTCCAGCGGTTCCAAGAAAAAGCCTACCGGCCCCGAGGTATTCGAGGCCGTGGTTGCGGGTATCAGTCAACTGGAATCCCTGGGTCATCTTGGACCCTATGCCTGTGTGATGGGTAACGGCCTGTTCCAGGCGGTCACGACACCGATGGAAAACTCGATGGTCCTGCCCCGCGACAGCATTCTGCCATTTCTGGACGGGCCGCTGCTGCGGTCTGGCGCATTTCCGGTGAACAAGGCCGTGCTGGTGTCTTTGCAGGGCGCACCGGTTGAGATTGTTGTGCCTTCTGACATTGCTGTCAAATATCTGCAGACCTCGGCAGATGGCGATCATATCTTCCGCGTTCAGCAGAAATTCCGCCTTAGGATCAAAGAAGCTCAGGCTATCTCGACCATCACGTGCTGACCGGCGCGATGGGTATGCGGGAATTCAGCGACGGCGGGGTCACCCTGCGCTGGTCCGAGGCCGCCTTTCAAGCAGCCACCGGGGTACAGCGGGTTCTGGTTGAGGCCGGGCCTGCGATATCTCCGCATGACACGCTGCGCCTGTTCTATCGCGAAGGCGGCGGACCTGAGCGGGCTGTCCGTGGGTGGCCACTGGGTCAGGATCCACAAACGGGGTTGCAACAATTTGCAGCGGCCCTGCCCGTTCCCGCTGTGGGAAAACAGATGACCTGGCGGCCGGTTCTGACCTCGGGCGGGCGCGATTATGACCCCGGAAACGCGGTCGCGCCGAAACCAGAAGATCGCGCGCCAAAACACGAGACATCCAGTCCGGTGCTGGATCATATCGCCCATTTTGAGGTGCCGTTTTCGGGCAAATTCAACCCATCGGGTGAAACTCCCGATGGCATATGGCTGCATTTTGCGATCAAAGAAGGCGGTACCGTGACCGGCCCGAACCTGAACGGAACGATCGAGCCCGTGGGCGGAGACTGGATGCGCGTGCGCCCTGATGGCGTGGGTATTCTGCATGCCAAGGCGCTGATCAATCCGACAACCGGCGGTGCCCCGGTCATGTTCGACGATACCGGGATCTGCGATTTCGGTACGGATGGCTATGCCGCCCTTGCCAAGGGCAAGCTGCCACCCAGTGCCCCGGTTCGGCTGGCACCCCGGTATCTGACCTCGAATCCGCGTTATATGTGGATCAACCGTCTGCAGGGTTTCGGGATCGGAGAGGCCAGCCTGTCCGACATCACCCTGCGATTTGACGTCTATTCCGCGAAAGGAACATCCGATGGCTGAAAAGGTGGTCATATTAGGCGGAGGCGTCGGCGGGATGAGCGCCGCGCATGAGCTGATCGAACGGGGTTTCGAAGTCGAAGTGTATGAGCGTCAGCTTATCGCCGGTGGCAAGGCCCGCAGCATTCCCGTGCTTGAAGGTGAAGACGATCACGGTTCGAAAGAGGAACATATCAGAGCGCTGAAAGACTGGATCGGGATGCACGGCTATGACCTGCCACCCGGTGTCAAACGTCCCTGGTTGCCCGGTGAACATGGGTTCCGGTTCTTCCCCAACTTCTACCGGCACATCACCAATACGATGTCGCGCACGCCCTATTATGACAAGGGCACCTGCTACGACAATCTGGTTCCGACAACCCAGGTATTGGTCAGCCAGTTCGACCACCCCGGTATCATCGTACCCGAGCGGTTTCCACAATCGCTAAAAGAGGTCGCCAATGCGCTCAAGACCTTTGCCTATACAATCTCGCCGCGCAACGAAATCGACTTTGAGGATATCGAACATTTCCTTGGTTGCATGTGGCGCATTGCGACCTCGTGCAAAGAGCGCCGGTTCGATGAGTATGAACGTATCGGCTGGTGGGAATTCATCGGCGCCGCGGAGCGGTCCGAGGCCTATCAGAAGTTTCTGGCAATCGGCCTGACCCGGTCACTGGTGGCAGCCAAAGCGACAACCGCAAGCACCAAGACCGTTGGCGATGTCGCCATTCAACTGCAGCTTGGGATCGCAACACCTGAGGCAACCAGCAACAGGCTGCTGAACGGGCCGACCAACCTGGTCTGGATTCAGCCTTGGCTGGAATATCTGAAAAGCCGGGGTGTGGTGTACCATTTCGATTCCAAGGTGACCGGGATTGAATGCCGAAACGGCCGAATTGTCAGCGCCACTGTTGAACAGGACGGCACGCAAAAGCAGGTCACCGGCGACTGGTTCATCAGCGCCCTGCCCGTTGAACGCATTGCACCTTTGGTGACGCCGGCTATGACAAAGGTAGATCCGGGTCTGGCCAAGCTGCCATTGCTTGCCGAAGACGTGCAGTGGATGAATGGCATACAGTTTTACCTGACCAAGGATGTTGAACTGGCCCATGGCCATGTGATCTTTATCGACAGCCCTTGGGCGCTGACGGCTGTTTCGCAAAAACAATTCTGGTCCCAGATAGATTTTGAAAACTGGGCCGACGGTAAGACCAAGGGATTGCTCTCGGTCGATATTTCCGAATGGGACAAGCCGGGCACAAACGGAAAAACCGCGCGCGACAGCTCTCGTGAAGAAATCGCCAAAGAAGTCTGGGAACAGCTCAAACGCAGCCTGAACGTTGATGGCAACATCGTCCTCAGGGATGAAGAACTGCACTATTGGTTCCTGGATCCCGACATCGTCGAGGACCCAGATCATCCTGCCCGAGAAAGCAATGTCGAACCGCTGTTGGTAAACCGCATTAACAGCTGGCGGCTGCGGCCCGAAGCGGCGACGCTGATTCCGAACTTTATGCTTGCGTCCGACTACGTCCGGACCAACACCGACCTGGCCACCATGGAAGGCGCAAATGAGGCTGCCCGAAGAGCCGTCAATGCCATCCTACGGCGCAGTGGTTCTGAGGCGCAGCCCTGTGAAATCTGGGATCTGCATGAGCCCGACATCCTGCAACCCCTGCGGGCCTATGACTATGCCCGATATCAGGCGGGTGAGCCCTGGGATGAACGCTTTGCCATCGCTGTCGAGGCCGCTTTGCGCATGGGACAAGACGCCACCGGCACCAAACGTGGTGGGCAAGGACCGCTGGCCGCGATTGGTCCGCTGACGGCCGAATACTCCAAGCCTGGCGGAATTGTCGAAGACCCTGCGATCTCGGACGCGTTGCGCATGGTCGCGGCACCTCCAGAGCTCTATAATCTGATGGCCGCGCATCTGCCGGGCCGGGACACACCGATCCCCGGCGCGGACTTTGCCGAAGATCTGGCGATCGGCATTGTCGAGGCGACCACACCGCCAACCGACACGTCCGGTCGCAAAGTCATCATCACACAGAAGGGCTGACAGGTGACTGTTCCCAAGGCGCAGCCGGCATCCGCGGCCACGCAAGGCTTCCTTGAGCAACTGACGCGTTATGGCGATCAGGCGCGCAAGGTACTGTTAGACAAAATGCCAACGGGTGAGCCGCAAGCCTATCTCTATGGGCCTATGCGAGACTATATCGAAACCTCGGGCAAAGGACTTAGACCTGCCCTTCTTCTGGCCACGTGTGAAGCATTCGGCGGAAAGGCCGAGGATGCCGAAATTGCTGCTGCGGTCATCGAATTGCTGCACAATGCATTTCTGGTTCATGACGATATCGAAGACCTCAGCGATTTCCGAAGGGGTCGGGAATGTATGCACAAACGTCTTGGTGTGCCTTTGGCGATCAATATCGGCGACGGCATGCAATCTCTGGCGCTGAGCCTGCTGCGCCAGAACCTCGGCCCTCTGGGCCCGATGACCGGCGCGCGCGTGGTGGACGAGTTTGATCACCTGCTGAAAGAGTCGATCGAGGGCCAAGCTCTTGAATTGGGATGGATAAAAGACAATCGCCTTGACCTTAGCCCGTCCGACTACCTGACCATGTGTCTGAAGAAAACCTGCTGGTACAGCTTCATTCACCCGATGCGTATAGGTGCCCTGATCGCGCGCCCGGACGATGTCGCCTCCGGAGCGCTGAATCTGGATGACTTCAACGCGTTCGGCTTTTTTCTGGGGGCCGCCTTTCAGATCCAGGATGACGTTCTGAATCTTGTGGGAAGCCAGGGGAAATACGGCAAAGAGATCGGCGGGGATATCTACGAAGGCAAACGCACGCTGATGCTGGGACGTCTTGGGGCGCAGGCGGATCGGCAGGAACAGTCCCGACTGTCAGAGTTTCTGGAAAAGCCAAGAACGGCCCGTTCGGAGCAAGAGGTCGAATGGGTATTGGCGCGGATGAACCACTATTCTTGCATTGAATATGCTCAGGCCGCAGCAAATGACCTGCTTGCGGCGGCCCGTCGGGAATTCGATCTTGTATTTGCAAATACCAATGCGGCGCCGCGCGCGTTTCTTGGTCAGTTCATGGATTATCTGGTGGCGCGTCAGGTCTAACACTAGCCCTATTTTTTTTTGTAGATATTCAATATCTTAAATTTCGAAATCCCGTGAATCCACCGCCGAATCCAATACGCATTCCTTTCAAGTTTGTCATTTACTAAACGCTGTAGGCTGTGCACATTAAGCTATGCCTTATTTCGAGCGAAAACCATTTGTCAGCGCTCTCCGCACGGCCACCAAGGCCGTTCCGGAGCAGGATACACTTCCGATATCTCAGATCGCACGGGGCATTCTGAATGCGGAAAACAGCACCACACAACAGCTGGACGGACCCTTTCACTGCCGCAAGCCCTGCAGGCCCGGTGAGACAGGAACCATTCTCTTGTCCTTTGCTGCACCTGCCGGAGCAGACGTTGTCGACTTGCAGTTCGAACCGGGCGACATGATCAGCCGCGACGGCAACGTGTTGCCAACCGACAAGATGAGCATCCAACCTTCCGCAGTCCGTATTCCCCCGGGACAGGCCGTCGACGTTGCCGTAAGCCTCACCATTCATGATCTGGCAGAACCCGGCCAATATCAGGGGCGCGTATACACCAAAGGCAGCGAAAACACCGCCATCGTTGTCACCTTTGAGGTTGTGGCTGGCTAAAGTGATCCTGCCCCGATGGTACGGTGCAGTATTGCCCGTGGTCGGAGTTTTCTATTTCGATTGCACATATGCAGAAAAATAGCTTCGAAAAATATTTCGATTTGTAATCATCTGCCTCATACGAAGCTGGCACCGGGCGAGGCTAAACATGCGCCTCATAGATAGCTTAACTATTCCTGCCATTGGGCTGTTAGGTGCCGCAGACAACGTGAACGCAGAGCAAGAACAAACAGCTTTTTAAATCGGGTGAGATGGGTCGCCTTGGCACAAAAATCGACTAAAAGATTACCGGGCAAACGATTTAAACTGTTGAGCAACATCGACGCGCGAAGCGAAACGACCAGCCAGAATTGTCCCCCGTCTCTCGCATACGGAATCGAAGGCGGTCAGGCATCGCGCTTTGCTTCAACCACCTCACGCAGCCAAAAAAATGACGATGCCCTGAACCCAAATTGCGCGCACTCGGAATTGCCGCGATTGTCCGATTTGAGAACGCGCTTCTGCTCGATACTCAACCGCTCAAATCTTCTACGGCTTGACGCACAGCAGCGATCATCTGCGGTGCCAAACCGTTGTGACCCAGTCTCTCAATCTCCTCAAATTGAAGCTTTCCAGCTTGGGCAAAGGCACGGGCAGGTTCAATCGGGCATATTAGGTCATCCTCTCCATGGATCAAACGATGTGGGAGTACGGCGATTGTATTTGGATCTCCGGGGCCCGTAGCAGGTAGGAAGAAATTATTAAGCCAGTACCAAAGGTACACGCGGGTGCGATTTATGTCGCTTTGGGTGACGGCTGCCGGAAGCCGCACAGTGCCGGGTTGCGGTCCATGAAACGCATCTTCAAGGGCCATCACACGGCGGGCTGCCTCACGTGCTTGCGCGTCATTGTCTTCCATACGGGCAAACCATGCTATGGCAGGATGGAGCTGTTCAGTCGCGTCGAGAGGATCGAGAAACAGGCCGCGCGCACGCTGCCCGGCTTCGAAACGCTCTGCCCTATCGCGCAACATCCACTGGTCCATTGAAGGACGGCAGATATGCGTGCTGCGCACGATCAATGCGCGTACCCGATCAGGATGAGCGGATGCGTAGGCCAATGCCAGTGCGCCACCCCATGAACCACCCAGCACAATCCAATCTTTATATCCCAGGGCCATCCGGATGGCCTCGGCATCGCGTAGGGTGTGCTGAGTCGTGTTTGCTGTGACCCGACCAGCTCTGCCCGACAACCCTGTTCCGCGTTGGTCAAAAAGAACCACCCGATGGCGGTCGGCGTCGAAATAGGCTGTGTGCTGCGGGTTGAGACCCGACCCTGGCCCCCCATGGAAAATGAGCGCGGGCGTATCGCCATGCCCCCAAATCTGTACATTCAAGCCGTCTATTGGGACAGGTTTAAAAGTGTTCATCGGTAGGGCTGCGACCTCCTTTATCATTATCTCGCGACTGTCTTACTGGTGATGCTCTTCAACGAAGTTCGACGCGAAAGCCAATACGCCACGATGGCCAATACCCCGCAGATTACAAAGGTGAGCTGCATCCCGTTGGCAATCGCTTCAGCAGATGCTGCCTCGACGGTGCGGGCGCCGATCCCAAAGGAAAAGACCGTCCCCATGACAGAGGCGCCGAAAATAAGGCCCAAATTGCGCGACAAGCCAAGCAGCCCTGAAACTGTCCCCCGCTGATCTGCCCGAACCCCTACCATGATCATGGTGTTGTTGGCCGCCTGAAACAACTGGTATCCCGGTGTCAGGATGCTGATTGCGCCAATGTAACCAATGACACCGAATGCGACTGGCAGGACCGCAAGTGCAAAGGTCCCGGTGGTCAGAGCAATGAGCCCAAGCGACAGAACACGCGCCGCCCCCCATGCATCCACAAGCCGACCCGATGGGACGCCGAGGAAGATCGATATGATTGGTCCGACCGACATGACAAGCCCCACTTTCGCCGCGCTCAGCCCAAGAGATTGCCCCAGAAAGAAGGGGCCTATCAGCAAAGTGGTCAACATCACATTTGCCACCAGAAAATTTGCCGCAAGGCCGGGGATTGCGCCGCTCTTTCGCAGTGCAGTTAGTCCGACCAGTGGTGTTATCCCAGAGGAAACACTTGCGGGCAAAAGCCGAACGGCCAAAATGGCCGTAGTCAGGCTCATCGGCACCAGGACAAAGAACACTCCTTGCCACCCGAGTTTTCCAATCAGCACCCCACCCAACGAAGGTCCCAGTGCAGTTCCGACCGCCGACATCGTGCCCAACAGGCCCATGGCTTGCCCGACACGCTCTGTTTCAAAAATATCGCGAACAAGTGCGACGGTCAGCACCATGAGGAATGCAGCACCAATTCCCTGAAGAGACCGCGCGGCACTCAACACCTTGAGATTGGGCGCCAAGCCGCAAAACGCAGAGGCCAGCGCGAAAAGTATAAGCCCGAAGATCAGCATCTGCTGTCGTCCAAAGCGGTCCCCAAGTCGTCCAGCCAGCACAGAGAACAGCGTCAGTGTCGCGAGATATGCGATCACCACCCATTGCACTTGATGTACCGGCGCCTTCAGGTCCTGGGCGATTGCAGGCAAGGCAATATTGGCAATGCTGGTGCCCAATGAGGCCAGCAGCATGGACAGGGAGAAACACAACAAAGCGCCGGGTCTCGTTGTCTTCAATGCATTTGATTTGATGTGCACCACTATTTTCCTCTTGTCGGAATCGCTACAGAAGGCGACGTTACGAATTCAAGTCGACTTGAGGTCAAGCATGAAACTTTTGGATATAGGCGAGGTGTCGAAAAAGACCGGCACCCCAACTTCAACGCTGCGTTACTATGATGAGCTTGGCCTGATTTCGTCTGTTGCGCGGCACGGGCTTCGTCGGCAGTTCACGCCGGATGTCTTATTGCAACTAGCCCTGATCACAATGGGCAAATCTGCAGGGTTTTCACTTGAGGAAATCTCGGGGATGTTCGGCCTTGATGGAACTCCGAATATCCCCCGGCAAGAGTTTCACATTCGTGCGGATGCGCTGGATCGGCAAATCCGCGAGCTGACGGCGCTGCGCGATACCCTGCGACATGTGGCGGATTGCCCGGCGCCATCGCATTTGGAATGCCCAACATTCAGACGGCTCATCGATCTCGCCCATCATCGGGGCACGAAGAAAGCCAGTGGCAGGTAGCGGCAAGCCAACTACGAATTTTTGGTATACCGCTGAGGGGTATGGTCGGCCCGCACCATTGGATGCAATGCCGATATGTAAATGTCCGAAATACACTAATTCAGATCGAAGTGAGCGGCCAAACTGTCAATTATCATATCAAGGACTTGGGCGCGGTCCGTTCCCCCAGGATCAGTGCAAACAGGATCGTCCTGCTCTTCGATCAAAATCGCTTCACCGGCGGGCTTACATAATCCAAGCGCGGTGAAATGCGTTGCGGGCGCGATCGTCATCACCGCGGCCTGAGGAACCAGCGCCTCAAAATTGCTTCCCAGGGCGCTCGTGTCTGTTGCATTCAGCCTGTCGGCCCCGTCACCCAATCCAATCAGAAAAAGCGAGGCTGTCACGTCCCGCACATCCTTATGCGCAAGATCCCAAGTTAGTCCCGGATCAATGGCTGCGACGGCACTGACCCGTGGATCCTTGTAAGATGCCTCATATTTTTCCTGGTCGATTGCGGTTACATCGACGCCCTCTGCCGTCAACTTTGCGCAAAATTGTGACCCTGCCCCTGCGGCCTCGCAATAATCGAAAAATCCGTCACGATTGCCCTGGACGCCCGCAAGCGAAAGGGCTGTCCAGCCACCATAAGAGAAGCCCGTGGCGTAGATCCGTGAAGTGTCGATGAGGGGGGCGAAATCCGGGTCTTGCAGCGCGTGATCCAACGCGGCGGACATGTCCTGGGCGCGGGTCCAATGATTAAATGCGGTATCGAAATCCAAATCTAAGGTCGTGCTGCCTGGATGGTTTACTGCCACTACGATTGCACCTTGCGAGACCAACCCCGCACTAAGCCACGCCATTCGTGCATAATTGCCGCCCCATCCGTGTGAGAGAAGAACAACCGGATGTTGCCCTGGCACCGGCTTGGCGTTTTCGACTACTGCTGTTCCATAGAACACTGCATTTTCTGCAAACATAGTCTGGCGCTGACCTGCCGCAGGGAACATGACAGCCATTTGCATGTCCTGATCATGATGAGGTGCGGCAATCGTCAATTCGACGAGGCCGACATCTTGTGCAGCAATTTCCGTGCCCGCCGAAAGGGTCATGACGAGGGTAAGAAGAGGAAGTTTCATGGCGCGCCTTTTTTTGTAGGGTGGCATTAGTGTCGGCCTACATTCAGACGCTGTCGGGATTTCATACGACCTGAATCCGGTTTAAGGTCGCGCAGATCAGGATTTAGGTCCTATGACAGACGAAAACGGACCCCCCTGATGCCAGTTCTACCGATACCAATGATTACTGCCCTGCTGCTTTCGGGCTTTCTTTTACATCGCTTTCTGACCCGCAAAACCCATCCCACGCTTTTGGTCCTCATCGGATGCTGCGCTGCACAAAGTGCGGTTATCGCGCTTGTGCAATATTATGGCTTTACGGGTCTCAGGGTCGTTCAGCCCATTCTTGCGACTGTAATTGCCGCATCCGCGTGGCTGTCCTTTCGTCAGGCCTCGGTGGGTTATCTGCGCAGACAGGACTTGTATTTGCATGCGGTAGGTCCGGCCCTTGCGATAAGTTTTCTGGCAACCCGACCCGAAGCGCTGGACGTGTTGATCCCCTTTATCTTTGCGGCATACGGTATCGCCATCGCGTTTATGCTCTTGCGCGGCGAAGATAGTTTGCCCCATAGCCGCTTAGAAAACGGGCGCATGATTGTTTGGGTTTGGCGTGTTCTGGCAATCGCTTTGATCGCCTCAGCAGGCAGCGACATATTCATTGCAGCCCGCCTTGCATCAGGAGACACCGAGGTCTTGCTCTGGCTGCCAAGCCTGTTTTCCGCAATCACATTGCTCATATTAGGGGCGCTCAGCCTATCGCATGCAATCGAAAGCCAGAGCATTGGTTCTGACACGCGCGATGCGTATTCCAAGCAAGATAAAACCCGTGACACCGCTATTGTCGAAAAGCTCGACGCTTATATGGAAACACATAAGCCATATCTCGATCCCGATCTCACACTGGCCCGGTTGGCCCGAAAGTTGCAGGTTCCAGAAAAGCAGCTTTCAAGCGCAATCAACAAAGGCAAAAGCGAGAATGTGTCTCGCTACATCAATAGGCATCGGATATCTCACGCTTGCGCCGTAATGAAGACTGGAAAATCGGTGACCGAGGCGATGCTGGCCAGCGGGTTTAACACCAAGTCGAACTTCAACCGCGAGTTCTTAAGGGTGATCGGCGTCAATCCGCGTCGCTGGTTGAGGTCTCTTGTGGAAGTGCCCGATGAAAGGGTCAAAACCTAAGACGTTCCGGTGCACCAAGCATCCTTGCCACAGCTGCCGAACCTTGATTTAGGACATCGGCGTCAGAGCCGTGAAAGCCGTCAAACAGTGAGAATCCGATCTCTATTCTGTTTTCTGCCAGCATGATTATATTACTATCAGGAAAAACTGATGCTATGGTAATCCGAATTGAATTGGGTATTGCGCCGCGCCTGCTTGCAGAACCGGTTTGGACACGTGTAGCAAGACGTTGAAAGAATGAAATTGAAAAAACGCGACAAAGAAATGGCAACAAACCTGACGCAAGACCCACATTCCGTTCGTTCGGGTGACAGAGAGAAAGTTCTTGAAGTTGCCATCGGCCGCGAGGTTCGTGCCTTTCGCAAACAGCAGAACATAACGGTCGCAGAGCTGGCCCAGTTGACCGGCCTCTCGATTGGCATGCTGTCCAAGATCGAAAACGGAAATACGTCACCGTCCTTGACGACTCTGCAATCGCTGGCGGATGCGCTTTCGGTTCCTTTGACAAGCTTTTTTCGACAGTTTGAAGAACGCCGCGAGGCGGTTCATACAAAAGCAGGAGAAGGCGTCGAACTGGAGCGTGAAGGAACACGTGCGAACCATCAGTATAACCTGTTGGGACATATTGGTGCCAACGGATCCGGCGTGATCGTCGAACCGTATCTGATTACCCTGACCGCTGAATCAGATGTGTTCCCAACTTTCCAACATGGCGGGATCGAGACGATTTACATGCTGGACGGTGAGGTGGATTACCGCCACGGGGACCAGATTTACCCGCTAAAACCCGGCGATACCCTGTTCTTTGATGCAGATGCTCCGCATGGGCCCGAACGGCTTGTCAGCCTGCCGGCGCGGTATATATCAGTGATCAGCTATCCGCAGACAAACTGATCGGTTTGCGCAATAAGAAATCTGTGGGTCTGTCATAACCTTCGCGACTGCCCGTGCTTACGATCGTGAACCCCAGCCTCGAAAATACGCGATGGTTTTCAGTAAGTTCCACGCGTGTTTCCAGTTCCAGCGCAGGTAAGCCAAGCTCTACTGCACGGCGTGCAGCATGATCCACCAACCTGCGGCCGATACCCTGACCCCGCAATCCATCCTTCACCGCAAGCTTTCCAAGGTACAAACTGTCGGGCTTGGGCGTCAGAAACATACACGCGAAAAGTGGTCGCCCAACAGCCCAGATTTCGCCGCCACCCTGACAATGCACCTGCATTCCTTCCACGTTCAGACTATGGATAGAAGACGGAGGGTCGATCCGGGCATCCATGTACTGAAATGACCCGCGAAGCAGCGCAAGCACGTCATACAATGCAAAATCGTTACTCGAGATGAGCCAAGGCGCTTCGCCCGGATCAATCATATGAGTTGAGAAATTTCGCAAGTCTCGCTTACTTAGACAAAGGTGGTTCCGTTTCCAAATCCGGCCAGATCCCCGGAGACGTGGGCAACCCGTCGTCAAACTGGCTGAGATAGTCCAACATCATGGGGCGGTTATCGATGAACCCTTTATAGGTTGCCAGCTCGACCGGCAGGTCCCGGATGACCCGATGCAGACGGCGGCCCCATTTGGGAACGGTCATCAGGTCCTGAAAACTACACAGGTAGCAGCGGATCGGGAATACCAGGGCGTTGGATCGCGGTAGACGGAAAAAGGTTTGCAACTCGACCCGCAGATACTGTTTGTGCGCTATGTTTTCAGGTGTCAGCGTCGTCTTCTGGATACCCCATTTGTGATAGTTCTCCGGGCTGGTATCCAGCAGCGGATTCACTGTCATAGTCCAATTCAGACGCCGTGCCGGGGCACCCTGTTGAATGTTCAGCAGGAATTTCAGGGCGCGTTGAAAAATACCCATTTCATGGGCTTTGGGAACCGGCGCGTGCCATTCGAAAAAGTTCATTCCGATGTCAAAATCCAGGCTCCAATCCGCTTGGGTCGTCACCATTCCCGCGTCCATCCACAGCATCTCGTCACGCTGATCCAGCACGGCGAAATCACCCTGTGCCTGACGGGTGATGTATTCCATCGGCCCGTACGGAAGCGTGGTTTCGTCCATGAAGGTAAAGCTGTGATCAATGCCCATCGGTTTGTTGACCCAGCGCCACTGGTTGCCATTGCGATGCAGTTCGAACAGATCGGGATAGTCTTCGGATTTGCTGACCATGATCAGCTCCAGCAAGTCCCAACCGGCCAAAGTCATATGCGGCAGTGACTGGCAGCGCAACGGATCCTGATCCAATACCATGGCGCGGTCTTTCATCTCGGACACATAGTGTTCGTCGACGTCGAATCGCATCTCGTAGACCGATCCTTTGGGCCCGCCGCGATGCTGTTCCATGTTGACCGAATACATATAGCTGTCTTCGTGAAACGGAAACGGAAAGCGTTTGATCGCCCAGTCCGAGTTGTGAAACGTATAGTCATCGCGGAAGGATTCGTCGTTGAATTGAATGGTCATGTTGGGCCTCCTCTCAACGGTCCAGCACGAGGGACTTGCCCTCGAAGCGCGATACACAGGGCATGATTTTCTTGCCCGCGGCCTTTTCTTCGCCGGTCAGCCAGTGATCGCGGTGAACGAAATTACCTTCATGGTCGAGCACAACGGTTTCGCACTGACCGCAGGCCCCTCCGCGGCACAGATACGGTGCGTCCACGCCTTCACGTTCGATGGCCTCCAGCAGGCTTTCGTTTTCACCCACATGAATGACCTTATCCGATGCCGCCAAGCGCACCTCGAACGGTTTACCGGGCTGAGGCGCCAGGAACTCTTCGTAGTGCACGCAATCTTCGGGCCAGCCTTCGGCGGCAGCCGTGTTTCGGACCCAGTCGATCATGCCCTTTGGACCACACACATACACATGCGTTCCCAAGGGTTGCCCGCTGAGCAGATTTTTCAGATCAATCGCCTGGCTCTGATCGTCATAGTACAGATGGGTTTCGTTCGGATGTCTGTCTGTCAGTTGCTCAGCATAAGATGCCAAGGCAGTGTTTCGGCACGCGTAATGCAACTCCCAATGCCCGTGCAGCAGTTCCAACTGTTTGATCTGCGCCAGAAACGGGGTGATCCCGATGCCACCGGCCAGAAACAGATGCTTGCGGGCGCGCAAGTCCAGTGAAAACAAGTTGACCGGATAGCTGATGGTCATCTCGTCGCCCAGCTTGACCTGGCGGTGCATGAACAGCGAACCACCCCTGCCCTCATCATCGCGTCGAACCGAAATTGCATAAGATGACTGATCAAACGGATCCGACATCAACGAATAGGGGTTAAGCCGTGTAATGGCACCATCCTGCATTTCGACCACAGTATGTGCCCCGCCCGAAAAGGTTGGTAATGGCGCGCCGTCGATACGTTCGAACCGGAACCGCGTCACCAATTCGTTCAGCGGAGTGATCTCGGTCACTTTGACCTGAATTTTCTCAGCACCGCTCATTCGTAAATCCCCTTCGACTCGGGCACATTACCATGATCCTCGGCGTCGATACGGACGCCCTGATAGGCGGCAAGACGGCGGGAGTAGTGATCGCGCACAAACAGGTTTAGGCCGCAATGTGAACAGACAAACGGGTCAATCTCGACGTCTTCGGTGATGCCTTTGCAATGCACGCATTGCATCCGACGGGCGACCGATCCGCGATGTTCGGTCTGGATCGCCGTGTGTGGCAGACCCACAGCCATCACTTCATTCATGGCCTGCCCCATCATGCCTTCGGTGCCGGTCAGGTAGACCTGCAATCCCATATGCGCGTCCTCCAGAACCCGGCGAATGCGCGTCAGAGACGCCTCGAAAGACGGGCCTTCATAGAACTGAGCAGGGTTCAATGCCCTTAGCTTTTCCGCGAAATCCGTGCCTTTCGGGATGTAGATCAGATGGGTTTTGGCCATCAGGCCAGGTGTTGCGATGTCGAGAATGGCTTCGGCCCCTTCGGCCTCGGCTATCATGAGATGATGTTCGCCCTGGCGAACCTCTAGCGTGCCCCAGACCGGGCGGCTTGCGATTGACTTGGGAAATTCGAACTTTGACATTGTGCCCTCAATAGGAAAAGGGCGCCACGGTGTGTCCGTCGCGCCCCCTGAAACTCAGCCCTTTGCGGTTCTGATCGATTTGTCCTGATCGTAGAACGGCATCTCTTCCGCAGTTGCCGTTATTTCTGTCCCATCGCCGTTGCGCACCGTCAGCTTGGTACCGGGTGATGCACATGCGACCGGCATCCGCGCGATACCCACATTGTGACCATTGATATCAGAATACATGCCGAAGGTGACAACGCCGACTTTCTCGCCGTTTTGCAGCAGATCCGCGCCTTCATCCGCCGGCGTCGTGCCGTTCAGTTTGACGCCATAGATCTTAAACCGCTCTTTGCCTTGCGATGCATAGTGGTTCTCGGCGCCGATAAAGCCGGTTTTTCCAGGTGAGACAGTGAAATCCAGGCCCAGTTCCCACAGTGTATCACCACAGGTATCGCCATCGAACGGATAGGTTTCGGAATTGTCGCCGGGGTAAAACAGCAGGTAGCTTTCGGTGCGCAACAGGTCGAGCGTCGAAAACTGGACCGGGACGATGCCCATATCCTTGCCATCAACCAGAATGCTGTCCCACAAGTGAACGGCGTGCTTGGCCTGACAGAAGATCTCATACCCGCGCTCACCGGTATAGCCGGTCCGCGAAATCATCACCGGGCAGCCATATAGCTTGGTCTGCATGATGCCGAAATAGGCCAGATCGCGAATTCCGGGGATGTGCTTAGCCAGGAAGTCTACAGCCACCGGACCCTGCAGCGACATGTCATGCATGTCATCATCAAAGATGACCGAACAATTCTTACCCGCCGCCACGGATGTCAGCTGCTCCATTCCGGTGCCTGTGCCATGCACCACCAGCCACGTGTTCACCGACAGGCGATAGATGATGCAATCATCAACAAACTTGCCTTCGGCATTCAGGATCGAGGCATAGGTCGACCGCCCCGGCATGATCTTTTCGACGTTCCGCGTGGTGACACGATCAATGACATAGGCGGCATCCTCACCAACCACGTGAACCTTTTTCAAACCGGAAACATCCATAAGACCAGCTTTGGTCCGAATTGCTTCGTAGTCAGCTTTGGCGCGTTCAGGGCTTTGGTCATAGAACCAAGCAGTCCCCATCCCGTTCCAGTCTTCAAGCTCGCCGCCGATCTCGGCGTGGCGCTGCGCAAGGGCCGACGTCCTCCAAAGAATGGCCATGGTTCGGTTCTCCCGTTGATCGTTTTTGTTGCCCATATTGAGGCCGATGTTGGGTTGAAAATCAACACTTGTGTGCAGAATTTTTTCCTGTTGGGAATATTTGCCTGCAATTTTTGCACCCTAAAATCATCCGGGAGTATTGATATTTCTTTTCTTTATCTGTGGCTTAGTGCGTTTTTGGACGTGAGAGGACATACCTCAAGCACAGACCTTAAAGATGTTTGCCCCACATATCTATTGACAGGTCGCCAATGAGATTGTCCCCTTAGTATACAATTATTCCCAGCAGGAAATGCTTCGCAGAAAGACCTCCTGCTGCAACAACAGGGAGACTACGAAGTGGATGGCAATCTAAATGCACTTACGACGGTCTTTACCGAGTTTTATTACTGGGTAACGGTCGTCTTCATGTTCCTCATCCATGTGGGCTTTTGCATGTACGAAGTCGGCGCCAGCCGGGCCCGTAACCATATGCACACATTGATGAAAAACATCATGATCATCCCGCTGGTGACGGTCACGTTCTTCTTCTTTGGATGGTGGATCTACTGGGCGTTCCCGAACTTTCCGTTCTGGGGCGGTCTCGACACCGAAGCAGGTGCCGCAAATCTACCGTGGGCGAACACAATGGCAACCAATTTGGACGACAGAATCACAGGGGTCTTCTGGGCCGCGTTCCTTCTGTTCTCGTGGACAGCTGCCTCGATTGTTTCTGGTTCAGTGATCGAACGGATCAGGTCATCGGCTTTGTGGGTCCATGCAGTCATGATCGGGTCCGTCTGGTGGATCATCGACGCTGCTTGGGGCTGGCACTATGGTGGCTGGATGGTGCGCATCTTGGGGTATCACGATGCTTATGCATCAGGCGTTATCCATGCAATCGCAGGTGGTTACGCACTTGGTGTGATCATGGTGCTGGGTCCGCGACTTGGCAAGTTTGCCAAGGATGGAACGCCGCGGGATATTCCTCCGCATAATCCATGGTTGCTGACCATCGGTATTTTCCTGATCTATACCGGGTTCTGGGGTTTCTATGCGGCATGCAACGTGCCTGTAATCTCGCCCGAGGTTATCGACGGTCAGATCGTTGGCGCCACCTGGACTGCAACCAACATCTATCTGGCCCCGACCACGCTGTCGGCGATTACCTTTAACTTCCTGATGTCGCTGTCGGGTGGGTTGATGGCAGCCTATGTCGTCTCGAAGGGAGATGCCTTCTGGACCTTCTCGGGCGGTCTGGCCGGTATCATCACCGCGTCTGCTGGAAACGATTTGTATCACCCGATCCAAGCGATGATCATTGCCGCAATCGGCGTCGTGATCGTCTATAATCTGCACTACTGGGTAGAGCGTCGGTTCAAGCTGGATGATGCTGTCGGTGCTGTAGCCGTGCATGGCTATGCAGGTGTCGTCGGGCTGGTCATCGCGGGCTTTGTCCTGTGGGGCGTGCCTTCGTCACCATATGAAGGTTATGCAACCATCAACCCAATCGGTCAGATCACGGGTGCCGTCATCATGTTCTTTGTCCTTGGGTTCCTGCCAGGCTGGGCTCTGGCGAAAATGCAATCCGCTGCCGGCGTACTGCGCATCCCGGAAGAAGTTGAACTTCAGGGTCTCGATTACGCTGAACACCATGCCTATGAGGACGCCAAAGCTGCCATTATCGAAGCCGATAAAGAAGAACTGGCCGCCCGTGGCGTAGCAGCGAAATGAGGGAGTAAGATATGTCTACGAATGGTTATACAAACTGGGCCGTGGATCTGGCCGAAGTCGGGCCGGTCTATCCCTTCCAAGGTTACGAAGTTCTAATGGTCATCATTGGTGTCGTCTTCTGGGTTGGCTGGCATCGCATCCAATTCGTCCGCGAAGCTGAGCACCTGGAAAAGGCGCGCCACACCGGTGACGAAGAAAAGGTGAAAGCACAGTTGGAGCGATATTGATCCAGCCTTGAATGCTTGCAATGGGCGCGAAAAACACAGGTCGCGCCCATTGCCTCTTAGGAAAAAAACTTTCCTATGATTATTGATGTCCCACTGATTTGTTGGTACCGTCGAATCATAATGAAACACATAAGGAGATCTGCCAGCCATGTGCGGAATTGTTGGATTATTCCTCAAAGACCAGTCTCTTGCGCCCCAACTGGGCAATATGCTGACAGACATGCTGATCACGATGACAGATCGTGGCCCCGATAGTGCCGGTATTGCAATCTACGGCTCTGAGTCCGATGGCAAAACCAAGATTACAGTTCAGTCCCCCAACCCCGAAACGGACTTCGTCAACTTGGCTGATGAGCTAGGCAAAAGTCTTGGGGTGACGGTTGGTCAGGCAGACAATGATACACATGCCGTCTTGGAAATTCCCGCCCGTCAGTTCGAAGCCGCGCGCGCCGCGCTGGCTGAAATCCGGCCGACGGTTCGTATCATGAGTCGTGGCGAAAGCCTCGAAATCTACAAGGAAGTTGGC
Source organism: Ruegeria sp. CDSC045 (assembly GCF_059610725.1). Classification (NCBI taxonomy): domain Bacteria; kingdom Pseudomonadati; phylum Pseudomonadota; class Alphaproteobacteria; order Rhodobacterales; family Roseobacteraceae; genus Ruegeria; species Ruegeria sp. CDSC045. The sequence goes on along the minus strand of NZ_JBXWOE010000009.1, from coordinate 6,178 downwards.
CTGCCCAAGGATGTTGCAGACCGCTTCAGCCTCAGCGGCATGAGCGGCACTCATGGCATTGGACACACACGCATGGCGACGGAATCCGCCGTGACAACAATGGGCGCACATCCGTTCAACACGGGGTCCGATCAATGTCTGGTTCACAACGGGTCGCTGTCCAACCACAACTCGTTGCGCCGCAAGTTGCGCCGCGAAGGCGTTACCATCCAGACAGAGAACGACACCGAAGTTGGTGCCGCATACCTGACCTGGAAAATGATGAATGGCGCCACTTTAGGGGAAGCTCTGGAATCCAGCATTGATGATCTGGACGGGTTTTTCACCTTTGTAGTAGGGACCAAAGACGGGTTTGGCGTCGTACGTGACCCAATCGCTTGCAAGCCTGCAGTGATGGCAGAAACGGATCAATATGTTGCCTTTGGCAGCGAATACCGCGCCTTGGTGAACCTGCCAGGAATCGAAGACGCCCGAGTTTGGGAACCTGAACCGGCCACCGTATATTTCTGGTCGCACAACGACAGTCCCACAACCCACGAAAAGGCCGCCTGAAATGCAGACCTATGATTTAGAGGCAGACGGACTGCGTGGATTGAACTCGTCCCTGCAGGCGCAAAACGCTGAGACCAACCAAACCAGCTGGGAAATTGTAAATCCAAAAGGCAGCCATGCGATTGCTGTCGGACTGGACGCGCCGATCGAAGTGACGGTCAAGGGGTCTACCGGGTACTATTGTGCCGGCATGAACCAACAGGCGACCATCAAGGTTCACGGCTCAGTTGGTCCGGGTGTGGCTGAGAATATGATGTCCGGCCAGGTCATCGTCGATGGCGACGCCAGCCAGTATGCCGGGGCCACAGGCCATGGTGGGTTGCTGGTCATCAAGGGCAACGCAAGCTCGCGCTGCGGTATTTCGATGAAAGGTATCGACATCGTGGTGCATGGCAATATCGGCCACATGTCCGCCTTCATGGCACAGGCAGGAAATCTGGTCGTCTGCGGAGATGCGGGCGATGCGCTGGGGGATTCACTCTACGAGGCACGGCTGTTCGTGCGTGGTTCGGTCAAAAGCCTCGGTGCTGATTGCATCGAGAAAGAAATGCGCCCTGAGCATCTGGATATTCTGAGGGATCTGCTGGACCGCGCTGGCAGCGACGCCAAGCCGGAAGAGTTCAAACGCTATGGCTCGGCTCGTCAGCTTTACAATTTCGACATCGACAATTCCGCAGCTTACTGAGGAAGAAGGGTATGAAAGATATGGACGATCAGATCCCCCGCACCCTGCCGATTCAGTCGGCGACATTTACCAATCCGATCAATGCTGAGATCCGTCGCGCAGCTGCGACAGGTATCTATGACATTCGTGGCGGTGGCGCCAAACGGAAAGTTCCTCATTTCGACGATCTACTCTTTCTGGGTGCGTCGGTGTCGCGCTATCCGTTGGAAGGCTATCGGGAACGCTGTGATACCTCAGTTACGCTGGGCACACGCTTTGCCAAAAAGCCGATCGAGCTGGATATCCCGATCACCATTGCGGGTATGAGCTTTGGCGCATTGTCCGGTCCGGCGAAAGAAGCTCTGGGCCGCGGCGCATCCGCAGCGGGCACGTCAACCACCACCGGTGATGGTGGCATGACGCCCGAGGAACGTGGCCACTCAACCAAGCTGGTGTATCAATACCTGCCCTCACGCTATGGCATGAATCCCAACGATCTGCGTAAGGCTGATGCGATTGAGATTGTGGTTGGCCAAGGCGCCAAACCCGGCGGGGGCGGTATGTTGTTGGGTCAAAAGATCAGTGACCGTGTGGCCGAGATGCGGACCCTGCCCAAAGGCATTGACCAACGGTCCGCTTGCCGCCATCCAGACTGGACAGGGCCGGACGACCTTGAGATCAAGATCCTCGAACTTCGGGAAATCACTGATTGGCAAGTGCCTATCTATGTGAAAGTTGGCGCCACGCGCCCCTACTACGACACTGCATTGGCAGTGAAAGCCGGGGCGGACGTTGTCGTCATGGATGGCATGCAGGGCGGCACCGCTGCGACGCAGGACGTATTCATTGAGCATGTCGGGTTGCCAACACTGTCATGCATCCGCCCTGCCGTTCAGGCATTGCAGGATCTGGGCGTACATCGTGAGGTTCAGTTGGTCATCTCGGGCGGCATTCGCACCGGGGCCGATGTGGCCAAGGCATTGGCACTGGGTGCAGATGCAGTTGCCATTGGCACGGCTGCTCTGGTGGCCCTTGGGGACAACGATCCCAAATGGGAATCCGAATACCAGAAGCTGGGCACAACCACTGGCGCTTATGACGATTGGCACGAAGGTCAGGACCCGGCAGGGATCACCACGCAAGACCCCGACCTGGCTTCGCGTCTTGACCCGGTTGCTGCGGGTCGCAGGCTGCGCAACTATTTGAAGGTGATGGCGCTTGAGGCCCAAACCATCGCGCGTGCATGTGGCCACAATCACCTGCACAATCTGGAACCTGAAGACCTGTGTGCCCTGACAATGGAGGCGGCCGCCATGGCGCGAGTCCCCTTGGCGGGCACCAGTTGGTACCCGGGCAAGGAAGGGTTCTGAACCGATGCTGCGCGGCTCCCTGATGGGGGCCGCGTTTTTGCTTTGAAAAACTAGAATTCAACAGGGAAAGGAAAGCAATCGTGACGACAGATCTCGCAGCTTTCGCAAAAGAAAAAGGCGTCAAATACTTCATGATCTCGTTCACCGACCTGTTCGGTGGACAACGGGCCAAGCTTGTGCCAGCGCAGGCGATTGCCGACATGCAGCAAGATGGTGCGGGCTTTGCCGGGTTCGCCACCTGGCTGGATATGACACCGGCTCATCCTGACATGCTGGCAGTTCCAGACCCCTCATCGGTCATTCAGCTGCCCTGGAAGCCCGAAGTGGCTTGGGTTGCTGGCAACTGCGTTATGGAAGGCAGCGATGTCGCGCAAGCCCCTCGTAACGTATTGCGCCGCCTGATCGACGAAGCTGCAAGCGAAGGCATGCATGTCAAAACCGGTATCGAAGCCGAGTTCTTCCTGATGACGCCGGACGGAGAACAGATTAGCGATCCTTTCGATACAGCTGAAAAGCCTTGCTATGACCAACAGGCCGTGATGCGCCGGTATGATGTCGTGCGCGAAATCTGTGACTACATGCTGGAACTGGGCTGGGGACCTTATCAGAACGACCACGAGGACGCCAACGGCCAGTTCGAGATGAATTGGGAATTTGACGACGTTCTGCGCACTGCTGATAAACACTCTTTCTTCAAGTTCATGACCAAATCGGTTGCTGAAAAACACGGGCTGCGTGCGACGTTCATGCCGAAACCGGTGGAAGGCCTGACCGGTAATGGCTGTCATGCGCATATCTCGGTCTGGGATGCGCCAGGCGATGCGGCCAAGACCAACGTGTTTGCAGGCGAGGGCGACGGCCCGACCGGTGAGGTTGGTCTGGGAGAGCGTGGCAAGCACTTCCTCGGTGGCATCATGAAGCACGCGTCAGCACTGGCCGCGATCACCAACCCCACGGTGAACAGCTACAAACGCATCAACGCGCCGCGGACGATGTCGGGTGCAACATGGGCGCCCAACACCGTGACATGGACGGGCAACAACCGGACTCACATGGTGCGTGTGCCCGGCCCCGGGCGGTTTGAATTGCGTCTGCCGGACGGAGCAACCAACCCATACCTGCTTCAGGCCGTGATCATTGCGGCTGGACTGTCAGGTATCCGATCCAAAGCAGACCCTGGCAAGCGCTGGGATATCGATATGTATGCCGAAGGCCATAAAGTGCGCGGAGCACCAAAGCTGCCGTTGAACATGCTTGATGCACTGCGCGAATACGACAAAGACAAAGACCTGAAGGGCATGATGGGCGCCGAATTCTCGTCTGCTTTCCTGAAGATGAAGCATCAGGAGTGGAATTCCTTCGTGTCGCATTTCTCGCGCTGGGAAAAGGAAAACACGCTGGATATCTGATCTGGTAAAACTGGAAGACATCGAGGTTGCGGCCTGTGCCGCGGCCTTGTTGTTCATTCACCAACAACGATCACGCCGGGATGTTTTTTCAGTCAACACGCGCCGGGCGAAGATCGAGGCGCGTCTTTTGCACACATATCGTCAAACGGGGATTCCGTTGAAATTGTGCGCTTTAAGACGGGAACCCAATCCCCGCATTGCACAGCTGCTTTGTGCGGCCCCTTGGTTGTCTGGGAAATCGGAATCATCCCTGGCTTGCGGCCGAAAAGCAGTCAATCAGGGCATGGGCTAAGGGTGCTGTGCAAGAGATGACACCTAATCGACGATATCGCGATCGAGCAAATCTTTATGACGTTCAACACTTTAGACCAGCTTCATCTAATCTGAACGGTCGGTTGTTTGACGACTGATTTCGAGACCCTGCAAATAGCCTATTCTGGGACTTCTTGTTCTTTTTCCCTATCCACCTCGATGCGCCAGTCGGGAACGTCGTTAACAAGCATCAATGCCGCACGTCGCAGGGAGGTTCGCATTTTATCCACCGTCGGGCCGCGCAGTTCACAATCTTCCAAAGCGGCGTCAAAGGTTTCCAGCCAAAGCTCTGCATCGGCCTCGCGAATAGGCACATGGGCATGTATTTCCCGTAAATCCATGTGGCCAAATCGTTCCCGGTAATATGCTCTCCCGCCCAAAAAACCGCTGAGGAACTCGAACTGCGCTTGCCTTGTATGGTTCAATCCGTGACCCCGAAAATGCAGCCGGTGCAAGGAATACACAGCCGGATCGGCCTCCATTCGATCATAAAATTGTTCGACAAGCGCGCGCAGGCTCTCTTCGCCTCCAAGTTGATCCAAAGCCGAGGACATAGTGGATTCTCCGGGTCTCCATTGCCTAATTTATTGCATAACAGGAATATTAGTTTATCAACAGTGACATCTTGGCGCTGTTGATATCTGGGACCGAACACATGCCAATATGGTCGACACTACAACAATCTTCCCTTACATGAGCGCCCTTGCACTCGGGTTGCTAGCTGCGTTGTGCTGGGGCATTCATGATCTCTCGGTCCGCTATATCAGCCAGTCCGTCAGCGTGGTCGCCTCGCTTATGTTTGTTTTGCTCTTTGGTGCCATCCTGCAGATCGGGATGGTTGCAGCCTGGGGCGACATCAACTCCATATCGGGCAACGCGATGGCTTATGCGATTGCAGCAGGTTTTTTTTACCTCTTGGCCGGGCTCAGCATGTACGAGGCTTTTCATCGAGGGCCCGTGCGATTGGTTGCGCCGCTAGTTGCCAGCTATCCAGTCTTGTCCGTCACCGTCGCAATTTGGCGCGGCTCGACTGTCAGTGCATGGCACTGGTTGGCCGTAATTGCGATCGGCCTCGGAGTATCCATCGTCGCAGCCCGCTCAGACAAAACCGAGACAACCTACCCTGCCCGTGGCCTAACCATTGTCTTGTCTTTGCTCGCCGCAACCGGGTTCGCCGCAGCATTTGCCCTGGGGCAATACGCGGCAGAGATCAGCAACGAATACACCGTGTCTCTAATCGGTCGACTCACGGCAATTCTGGTTCTGGCAGCGATAGCTTTTGCGTCTCGCAAGTCGATTTGGCCCGGCACAAAAGCTCTGCCCCTATTGTGCTTAATGGGTTTACTGGACGCCGTCGCAATTCTCAGTGTGGTCGCGGCTGGTAGGTTGCCCAATGCCCAATATGCATCCGTCGCGGCTTCGGTTTTTGGATTACTGACCGTTGTCCTTGCCTGGGCAATCTTGAAGGAGCGTATGTCACCAAGCCAGTGGCTTGGTTGTGTCGTCGCGTTTGCCGGAATCGGCTATCTCGCGCTCTGAGAACGGCCTTGCGAATTGACGTGCCTGATGGGCTGCAGCCGGGCTGTTCCGCAGGCACTCAATCTCGCCTGAGCGTGGCGGTCCGGATTCACACAACGCTCGTAGTACGGGGATCGGAGGGAATTGGTAGGCGACACGCCAATGGATACGATCACCATGCACAAGTTACGACCTAAAAGGTCGCCAATACCTACCAAAATCAGAACGGAAAAAAGAACAGCCGCAGTTTGAACAACGGCGGCCTCGTTTTAAGCCGTCAGGCCTTCTGGTTCTGGGAGTTTGTTTGCGCGGCATGCGGCGGTCAGGGTGTTGGCCAGCAGGCATGCGATTGT